>NZ_CP157197.1:17500-617500 GCF_039954865.1 Rickettsia sp. Oklahoma-10
TTGTTTAAGATAACTAAGCATAGATACTGTTTATATAACTATAACAGTTCTTTATAACATAAAGATAAGTTAATTGGAAACATTTCAAGTTTTATAGTAAAATGGCATTACTCAACAATTATTGAAGACTTAAAAAGTCTAAGTCATTGTAAAATTACGAAGCAATTCAATAAAAATGCTATTTTTAATTTTGAATATCATTCTCCTTACAGTTGCTCGCAATAATATCAATCTTTATCTTATAATGCCGGTAAAATTCTTAATTTATCGGGTTGACTAATCAAATCTAAATATGTATTAAATATTAACAAATTAAGGATTGTTTTCTGATTAATAAAAAACTAAATTCAATAAATGAGGAATTTATAGAAGCCGTAAAGATGGTAATATATAGCAAGTTATAGCGCTTTTAGAGAACGGGGCTATTAATTTTTCAAGAGTGTACAGGAAATATAGCCTTTCATTATTCCACTATGAACAACAATTTCCAAATGACTCAATTATTAACTAGATAAAGGGGCGGATCCTAATATTACTAATAATAGATTTATGTGAAACCGCTTACATTTAACATGCACATCCTAAAGTTTGATAATATAAATACGCAAATGAAAGAATTTCTTGAAAAGAATAGTGAAAAATATGACATTCAAGTAACAGAGATAGAACCAACTATTTTTTCACTACAGTTGAAGAAGAAAATATAGAAACACTAACAAGTCTTTTAAAAGAACATAAAATTATTTTAGATATTAGACGCAGCAATTGTGACACTCCTTATGTATAAACAGTTAATAATAAAGAGAGGGTAAAAATACTTATTGAATACGGTATTCAGTTAATATAACAATATAAAGACTATGGTGAACATATTCCTTTAAATATAACACAATCCCGATATAATTTAAATTTCTTATAGAAATAAAATCTCCTATAAATCTTACAAATAAAAATAATCAAACTCCTTTAGATATAACATTATTAAGGGGCATAAAGATATGATAAACTTATTAAGCAGTACAAGTTTATTTAAAGTAAAATTATCTTGTAAAACACATGAGATAGTAATAAATGTTCTCTATACTTAACAATACTACACTAAATAAGGAAGTATTGGATCAGAAAGAGAATAGCCAGACTATGTAAGCCTTTGGCATTCCTTAAAACCAATGCTCTATGGTTTTAGAGCAAAAATTCTATATTAGTTTAGTTGTTGAACATACTACTACACACGAACAAGAGTAGACACTGTCTCACGTATTTATAAAACTGTTCTATTTCATTCCAGCAAAAGCGGAAACCTAGAAAAAACTTAATATAACATATTTGACAAAACAAGTTTTTATATGTTTTGCTAGATTTCAGCCTCCGCAGATATGATATTAGGATAACTTTTGTACTAGAATAATCTATATAACAAAAAAGCTAGAAACATTAATACTTCTAGCTTTAGATTTAGTATAAAAATAAGTTTAAATTCTATTCATCAAACATTTTTTTACGAGCAAATTTTCTTTGTCTTCTCGCTGCTTCTTGTGCTTTACGGACACGCTTTGCTGAAGGCGTTTCATAATAGCGCTGTTCTTTCATCTTACGAAAATAAAGCTCCCTTTGTAGCTTTTTCTTAAAATTCTTAAGCGTGTTATCACAATTACCGGCGTGAACATTCACTAGTATCACTAAATTACTCTCCTTATAAAGATATTGTGGTTTGAATTATATTGAACTATAATAAGTTACATGTCAAGGTTAAAAAATATGACCACCCAGGAAGAACATTATATCAAAAAATTAAGCTTCATACAATCTTTATTAGAATTATTACCTTTTAATGAATGGAATAATAAGCTCCTTGAAGAAGCAGAAGAAAAGTGTAGCTTTGCCAAAGCCTATAGCTTAATACTTTTTCCGGAAGGATTATCTGAAATAGTAGAATTCTTTGAGAACTATTTAGATAAAATTTTATTAGAAAACTTAAGCATAATAGAAGAACCAACAAAAATAAGAGAGAAAATATCTTTAGCTATAAAGATCAGAGTTAAATCGGTACTACCTATTATTCATAGTAAAAACGCTGCTTATTTTGCATTAAACCCAATACAAGGTACTCAGGTTGCATTCCGTAGCTGTGATGCTATTTGGCGTTATGCCGGCGATAAATCTTATGATTTTAATTACTATACTAAAAGAAGCTTATTACTCTCGATTTATGTCTCGTCTATTCTTTTTTATATTCAAGACGAATCAGAAAATTATATTGATACTGATAAATTTATTGCGAATTCTGTAGAAAATATAGTAAAAACTTGCTCACAAATGAAAAAACTACTCGCCCCTTCAAATATTCCCATAGTTAGGATCTTTACTTAAATATATTTTTGTGTAAAATAATTACCTGGTAGGTTTGAAATCAGTGTATGGTGATTTGTATTTTAGAATTTATTAAGTTGTATAGTAATGAAAGCTTTACCTAGTAGCATTAATAAAAAACTGTCGATTATTACCGTATCAAATTAGAAATGCTATGCAACTTTAAGCTAGCTATTCTTTCATTATAAATCAAAGTTAATTATTATTTAGTAACTCTTTACAAAGCATAAAAATAAGGTCAAGGATTATTTGTTGATAAACTTTTAAAACAAAAATATTAAGAAGCAAATGCTAAGTTTTAATTTGTGGTAAAATAATGTCTTCTTATCATGATAAATCTGCGGTTCTTGATTCTACTTCTTTGATAATTGTACTTGCTGGAGAAAAAGGACAAGAAAAAATTAACGTGCTACCTGCTACCATACACTATAGATTGAGTACTATAAATATTACAGCAATGGTAAATTCTTAATAGATAAATTGAAAGGAGCAAATACATAAGCTATACAAAATCTTATTCCCGTTTGATTAGGAGCATGCTTTTTTAAGCTAAGAAGTAAACTAAACAACTATGGATTATCACTTGGTGATAATCCTACCTTGCACTTACACTATCAAAAAATTATCTGGTATATACAGCAGACAAAGCTTGAGCTAGCTTGTAATTTAAAAGTTGTAGTATTGTTTTGATTCGCTAATTTTTATCAAGAAATATTTTAAAGGTCTTCAACACTTTATTTAAGAAACTTTTCTGATTCTTTTAATGATAACCACTGTGTTGGTTATTCAATATTTGTTGATGCTTTTGTTCAATAATTATCTTCAAGATTTTCTCTCCAATCCTTGTATCTTATTTCTTCAAAAGAAAGTTAATTATTTTTCTTATATTTTGAAAATATTTCTCCTATATCAGGAATAGGAGAGAACACAGCTTGGTTATCGTTATTAATTTTCTTCTTATTAAGAATATTAATTTTAGAAAGTTTTGTGGTTTTCATTTGTCTCCTAAAATTAAATAGTTTAGTACAAATTTATGTATTTATCTCTTTATCATTATCTATTATTATAAACCAAGCTATTATAATAATTTCTAAAATAATGACAAATACTAAATATTATACTGAAGTTAGTTCAAATGCTGATTTTGCAGCTATAGAACGAGCAATACTAAAATTGTGGCAAGACAATAATATATTCCAAAAATCTATTGATAATAGAACTAAAGAGGTCGCTTTTATCTTTTATGACGGTCCGCCTTTTGCAAACGGTTTACCGCATTACGGTCACTTGCTTACCGGCTTTATTAAAGACGTATATGCTAGATACCAAACCATAAAAGGTAAGAAAGTCGAGCGTCGTTTTGGCTGGGACTGTCATGGTCTTCCTGCAGAAATGCAATCAGAAAAAGAGCTTGGCATTTCAGGACGTCTTGCAATAACTAACTTTGGTATAGAGAAGTTTAATAGTCATTGTAGAGCTTCGGTAATGAAATACGCCGGTGAGTGGGAGCAATATGTCACTCGTCAAGCAAGATGGGTAGATTTTAAAAATTCTTATAAAACGATGGATAAGAATTTTATGGAATCTGTCCTTTGGGCTTTTAAGGAGCTATATAATAAGGGGTTATTGTACGAATCTATGCGGGTAATGCCTTATTCTTGGGCATGCGAAACACCACTTTCTAATTTTGAAACAAGGCTTGATAATTCTTATCGTGAGAGAGTTGATAAAGCAGTAACAGTGAGTTTCGTGTTAAGAGACAAACTACCACATGGTAAATATAAAGAATATCGTATATTTGCTTGGACCACAACACCTTGGACTCTTCCTTCAAATCTAGCCCTTGCAGTTGGTAGTGATATAGATTATGCATTATTAGCCCCTAACAATGATATTTGTTATATTATAGCTGCTTCATCAGTTTCTAAATATGCTAAAGAATTAGAATTAAAAGGTGATGAGCAATTTACTATTATTAAAGGCTCAGAGCTGCAAGGATTAAGCTACAAGCCTTTATTCAACTATTTCGAGAATCATCCAAATAGCTTTAAGATATTTGCTAGCGATTTTGTCGTTGAAGGTGAAGGCACAGGTGTTGTTCATATGGCTCCAGGATTTGGTGAAGATGACCAAATACTTTGTGAATCAAAAGGTATCAAACTAGTTTGTCCTATTGATAATAGAGGTAGGTTCACTAAAGAAATTCCTGATTTAGAAGGCTTGCAAGTATTTGATGCAAATGACAAAATAATAATCAAACTTAAAGAGCAAGGAAATTGGCTAAAAACCGAGCAGTATATTCATAATTATCCTCATTGCTGGCGTACCGATACACCTCTTATATATAAGGCTGTTCCATCATGGTACGTAAAAGTGACAAACTTTAAAGATAAAATGGTAGAGTTAAATCAGCAAATTAACTGGATACCTTTCCACGTTAAAGATCATTTATTTGGTAAGTGGCTTGAAAATGCTCGTGATTGGTCGATAAGTCGTAATAGATTTTGGGGCACCCCCTTGCCTGTATGGAAGTCCGATAATCCAAAATATCCACGCATAGATGTTTACGGCTCTATAGAGGAATTAGAGAAAGATTTTGGCGTTAAAGTTACTGATTTACATCGTCCGTTTATCGATGCACTTACTCGGGCAAATCCTGATGATCCAACCGGTAAATCAACAATGCGTAGAATAGAAGACGTGTTTGATTGCTGGTTTGAAAGCGGCTCAATGCCTTATTCGCAAGCTCACTACCCTTTTGAAAATAAAAAGTGGTTTGAGGATCATTTTCCCGCTGATTTTATAGTTGAGTATTCAGCACAAACACGTGGCTGGTTCTATACTTTAATGGTACTATCTACCGCTTTATTTGATAGTCCACCGTTTTTAAATTGTATATGCCATGGTGTGATTTTAGACTCTACTGGTCAAAAACTTTCAAAGCGTCTTAATAACTACGCTGATCCGCTAGAGTTATTTGATAAATATGGCTCTGATGCTTTAAGAGTTACTATGCTATCTTCAAACGTTGTTAAGGGTCAGGAGCTGTTAATTGATAAAGAGGGTAAGATGGTATTCGATACTCTGCGTTTATTCATCAAACCTATTTGGAATGCCTACCATTTCTTTACGATGTATGCTAATGCCGATTCACTTAAAGGCAAGTTTGATTTTACTTCTGAAAATGTGCTTGATATTTATATATTATCTAAGCTTAAAATAGCTGTACAAAAAATTGAAGAAAGTTTAGATAATTTTGATACACAAATGGCTTATCATAAAGTATCAGAGTTTTTTGAAGTTTTAAACAATTGGTATATAAGACGCAGCCGAGTAAGATTTTGGAAAAGTGAAAAAGATGCAGACAAACAAAATGCTTATAATACTCTATATTCATGTTTAGAGACCATGGCCATTGCGATGTCAGCACTAGTGCCTATACTTTCCGAAGCAATATATTTGGGGTTACGCAATATTGTCATCCCGTGGCTTGACTCCCAGATCTCAGAAGATAAACCTAGTAGGATACTAGATCCCGTAATCAAGTCACAGGATAACATAAAAGGATGCGGGCATGACAACTTATCCGTCCACCTATGTAACTATCCCGATCTCTCAAACTTTGAGGTAAATCATGAGCTAGTGGCTACTATGGATACTGTGCTTGATATTTGCAGTAATAGTCTATTTATTAGAAGTAATGCAAATGTACGAGTAAGACAACCACTTGCTAGTATAACTATAATCAGTAAACATAATGATAAACTTAAAAATTTTGAAGATTTAATTAAAGATGAAATTAATGTTAAGGCGATAATTTATCGTGATGATCTAGAGAATCATGCAACTAAAAAATTATCGATTAATTTTCCTATGCTCGGCAAACGTTTACCTTATAAAATGAAAGAGATTATAGCTGCTTCTAAAAAAGGCGAGTGGGAAGCTACTGCAAGTAATTTAGCTATATGCGGTGAAACCTTAAATAGTGAAGAATATAAGCTAGTTTTAGAGCCTTACCCACATATTAAAGGAGCAGCAAGTTTTGCGAATAATAGTAGTTTGTTAATACTTGATTTAGAGCTAACGCCTGAATTAATAGAAGAAGGAATAGCTCGAGATATTGTACGCTTCATACAACAAGCTCGTAAAGATGCTGATTTCTCTATAACTGAAAGGATTTTAATTGAGATAATAAGCGAGCCTAACTTATCTAAAATAATCAATATTTATGGAGATTATATTAAAGAACAAACTTTAAGCGAGTTTGCTAAAGACTTTACCCCAGATTATGTCAATGAAATAGAATTAGGAAACCATAAAATACAACTTAAGATCAAAAGATAGTAAATATATCTTATTATCAATTAAGATCTTAATAATTTAATTAGGTTATATTAATAGTACGTTAAATTAATTTAGGTAAATTATGTTGCAAAACTCCTACATAACTCTGAGGGGAAAAGGTTTTTAGATTAAAATTAATTAGCCAAACACTACTAAACCAAAATCAGAAGCCCAAATATAATAACTAACGAATATCTAGATAAATACATTAATGCAATCTATCCTGAAGAAGGTAATGCATTTTATATATTATTTAGTTCAAATAACCCTATGTTATAGCTTAACTTTTAATAATTTAATTTAAGAATCAATAGAACATTAGAAGGAATAGAACAAAATACAAAATATCAACAATCTTTATAAGCAAACCTTCTTTAAAGCAATAAACGAAAAAACTTGAAGTAATTAAAAATTTTGTTTAAACATATGGTTTTGATATAAGGCTAAATACCATCTTACACACCATTAAGTACCGCAATTAATGAAAAAACAGTAAAAATGTTTAAAATATCTTTTACTAAAAATGCTAATTTAGATGACTACAAGAGGTCAAAACATTATTAAATGCAGAGGCAAAAATTAACGATAATGAAGATCCATCATCCTTAACATCAGAACATGGACGTGCCACAGTAGTAAAATATTTACTTGAACACAGGGAACTATAATGTTAGAGGATGGGGAAAAGAAAATTGACATCGCGATGTATTGTTACTATTAATTCAGCTAACTAAGATTTCCAAATATAGTACCATGATTATCACATTTCATGGTACTATACGCTTTTTTATAAATAAATCTAAATCCATATAACTACAGAAGGAAATAATCATTTTAAGAACATAAATACAAAAAAGCTCTAGAAGCTTATAGCACAATAGATAAAAGTATTATTCTTATGCTCTATATTTATATAGTAGAGTGTTACTTTCAACAAGATAAATTTAAAGGTGACCCTGCAGTGCAGAGCGTAGTACAATAAATGAGCAAAGGCGAATTCTCCAAAATCTGATTGTATCAAGTCTTTCTAAAATATGCTGTAATAATTTTGCAAATTAAACGAGTATATCAAGCAAATTCCAATAATATCTGTCCTCTTACAACATTATCCTTTTCATTAACATAAATTTTAGCTATTTTACCGTCACTTTCAGCAAGAATCAGGTTTTCCATTTTCATAGCAGTTAAAACCATAATTTCTTGTCCTGCTATTACTTGCTGCCCTTCCATAACTTTTATTGATGCAATCTGACCACTTAGAGGAGCTTGTAATTCAGTACTTTCTTCTACTACTACTTTTGAGACCATCAACGCTTCAAGTTCTGATATACGAGGAGAGCGAACAAATGCTTTTACACTAATACCGGCATGTGATAATACATAACCGGTCCTGATATTCTCAATCCTCACATTTGTCTTTTTACCGTTAATTATAGCTGTAAAAAGTTCATTACCTAAATTCCAGTTACTACGAATATATATTCGGTCACTTTCGTGACGTATATTATAGCCATTTTCAACAGGTGTAATTAATACAGGGAATAGTTTATCATCAATAGTTACCACCCATCTAGTACCTATTTTATTAGCTTGATTATTAATATTGCCGGAAATTAAAGAAGCACGTCTTTGTTCAGATATATAAATGAAAATAGCTGTTGCTAGAAATACTGTTGTTACTTCTGAGGTTAGACTAGCTCCTGAAAAACCGTCAGGATATTCTTCTTGAATAAAGGCAGTAGAAATATCGCCGCTAACAAAACGCGGATGTAGCATTACTGCTTCTAAAAAACTGATATTATGAGCAATACCGTTAATTATATAAGAACTCAAAGCCGAACGCATTACCTCAATTGCTTGATCTCTTGTTTCACCGTAAGTACATAATTTTGCAATCATCGAATCATAAAACATACTTACTTCACTACCAAGCCCGATCCCTGTATCTATACGGATATTAGGACTCTTTGCAGGTTCGGAATAAGCTATAATCCTACCGCTAGAAGGTAAAAAACCTCGGCTTGGATTTTCAGCACAAATTCGGGATTCAAATGCCCAACCTTTTAATTTTACGTCATCTTGCGTAAAAGATAATTTTCTACCAGCAGCAATTTGTATCATTTCTTCAACAATATCTATACTGGTAATTAGCTCAGTAACAGGATGCTCCACTTGCAACCTAGTATTCATTTCTAAAAAATAGAAATTTTTATTGCTATCTACTATGAACTCAACAGTACCTGCCGAATAATATCCAACTTTTTGAGATAAAGATATTACCTGTCTATACATTTCTTGTCTTACATCTTCGGTAATAAAAGAGCTTGGTGCTTCTTCAATTACTTTTTGATGGTGACGCTGTATTGAACATTCACGCTCTCCAAGACATACACTATTACCGTATTGATCGGCCAGTAACTGAATTTCGATATGACGTGGAGTTTGAATTAACTTCTCAATAAATAATCTATCATCACTAAAACTATTGGCTGCTTCAAGTTTTGCCGACTCAAAAGCATTTGCCATTTCAGCAGGGTTATTCACCACTCTCATACCACGCCCGCCTCCACCGGCAGCCGCTTTTACTATTACCGGAAAACCTATTTCTTTGGCAATATCTACTGCCTGTTTAACATCTTTTATAGTCCCCATATAACCAGGAACGGTACTAACACCCGCCTCTATTGCAATTTTCTTTGCTTCGATTTTATCGCCCATTTTTTTAATGGTTGTAGCACTAGGACCTATTAAAACTACTCCTTCTCTTTTGAGAATATTGGCAAAATTTGAATTTTCCGATAGAAAACCGTAACCTGGATGTACTGCACTTGCCCCACTTTCACGAATCGCCGAAATAATATTTTTAATAGATAAATAACTTTCTGTTGCAGGAGAATCACCTATATAATAAGCCTCATCCGCATGCTGCACATACATTGAGTTTGTATCTGCTTCAGAATATACTGCAACCGACTTTATACCCATCTTTTTTAAGGTACGTATTATCCTAACTGCAATCTCGCTACGATTAGCAATTAAAATTTTATCAAATAATGGTTTATTCATAGTTTTTTATTATAAAATAAGCTTTATTCTTAACTTAGTAATAATCTAAATAATTAAACAACATAGTTATTAATGTAATACATTCCATATGTATTATTAATTTATAATTACTATTTTCTTTCAGGTATAGCATATATTTCTTCTAACATCGTCGAATATACATACATCTTGAACTTTCACAGGTATAAACCGGTGGCACTTCTGTTGGTGCTAAGTTTAATAGATCTAATAAGTTTATACTTCGTATGATATAAATAATTTTTACTTTCCACATAATAACCTTTGTGCTCTAAAGTTGGGCGTATGCGGAGTAGCAGGAGTGACTGAATTCATAGAGACTGTAGATGTATCCTTAATTTCTTTAATATTTCTAATAATTCTAGTGACTGCATGCATATGCAGTCACTAGAATTATTAATATTTTGATCTTTAGGAGTAGGAGTTGTTTTCATATTAACTATCCAATATTTATATTCAAATCTTTTAATTACTGTCATACTACATATCAAGCAAGCTTTGTTGCGTGGTGCTCGATGTCATTCCCGAATAGATCGATTTTTTTTGTCATTGCGAGGAAATGACATAGTAATAGACTAAACAATCCAATTAAAAATACTAATTTTTAAGATTTTTTATTACTTGTTTTTCGATTTCCACCTACACAGGAATGACATTTATAATGGCAAATTATCATGCTTTTTCCAAGGTAATTCTACTTTTTTAGTACGTAAGAAATTTAATGCCTTACATATTCGCCACCTAGTATTTTGTGGTCTTATAATATCATCTAAATATCCCCTAGATGCTGCAACAAAAGGTGAAGTTACTACTTTTCTATATTCATCGATTTTTTGTTTTTTAGCTTCAGGTACTTTACATTCTTCCTTAAATATTATCTCGGCTGCTCCCTCTGCACCCATAACAGCAATTTCAGAATTAAACCAAGCATAGTTTATATCGCCTCTAAGATGCTTAGAGTTCATAACTATATAGGCACCTCCATAGGCTTTACGGGTAATTACGGTAATCTTCGGCACTGTAGCTTCTGCATAAGCATATAAAAGTTTAGCACCGTGTTTAATAATGCCGTCATGCTCCTGAGATGTACCGGGCAAAAATCCTGGCACATCCACAAGACTCACTATCGGAATATTAAAAGCATCACAAAATCTAATAAATCTTGCTGCTTTTCTTGAAGCATTTATATCTAAACATCCAGCCAAATGTAATGGTTGATTAGCAACAAAACCTACCGGATAACCCTCCATATAACCAAAACCAATAATGATATTCTTAGCAAAATCAGGTTGTAGTTCAAAAAATTCTCCCTCATCAACGATACGCTCAACAAGCTCTTTCATATCATAAGGCTTATTAGGAGTATTAGGTATTAATGTGCTAAGAGACATATCAACTCTATCAGCAGGATCAACAGTTGAACGAACAGGAAGAGGACTACGATTGGATGACGGCAGGAAATTAAAGAACCTACGAATTTCAAGCAATGCTTCTATATCATTGTTAAATGCAAGATCGGCAACACCACTTTTAGTGGTATGCATCTTAGCACCGCCGAGCTTTTCTTGACTCACTTCTTCACCTGTAACAGTTTTTACTACATCAGGACCGGTTACGAACATATAAGAACTATTCTTAACCATAAATATAAAATCAGTTAAGGCAGGAGAGTATACCGCACCGCCGGCACAAGGTCCCATAATTAAGGTAATTTGTGGAATAACACCAGAAGCTAAAACATTACGCTGAAATAATTCACCGTATCCGGCAAGAGCATCTACACCTTCTTGAATTCTTGCTCCTCCTGAATCGTTAATACCAATCACGGGAGCAGCGGTTGCTATAGCTTGATCTATAATGTCGCAGATTTTCTTAGCATGATATTCACCGAGTGAACCACCAAGTACAGTAAAATCTTGGCTATAAATAAATACTAACCTACCATTTATCGTACCATGTCCCGTTACAACACCGTCACCTAAAAACTTTTTATCCTGCATCCCGAAATTATCGCATCTATGTGCTACAAACATACCTGTTTCGGTAAAGCTATTTGGATCTAATAATACTTCTATCCGCTCACGTGCAGTTAACTTACCTTTGTGATGTTGTGCATTGATTCTAGCTTCCCCCCCCCCTTGCCTTGCAATATTTTTTCTCTCATCCAATAACTCAGGAGATATTATATTACTTTGATTCATAAATATTTTATAGTTTTATTTTCCAAAATATCGATAGTATAATATAATAATGTTACCCTGAAAAGATAATTATTTATGTCATCTACCGAAGATACAAAAGAAAAACTAAAAAGAGCCAAATTAACGGCTAAATTTAATAACTTATCAACTGCCTTAAAGAAGAATTTACAAAGAAGGAAAAAAATCCACAAAGAAAAGAATAATATCGGCAATAAACCCGATTTGACATATTAATATAAATGGCATTAGTATTTTAATATTATGGACACAAACAAATTATATCTTTTCAAAGATAGACGATTTTTACCGAATTTTATAATACAATTATTTGGTTGTCTTAATGATAATATATTAAAAAATACTCTTGTAATTCTTATTACTTACAGTATTTCAGGAGCTTTAAGTAAATATACTAATCTACTTGTTTTAATTGCTAATGCTACTTTTGTACTACCCTTTATAATATTCGCAAGCATAGCAGGACAAATTGCTGATAAATATGAACGTGCTAACCTTATTAAAATAATTAAGATTTGTGAAATCGGTATAATTGCCCTTACAATTTATGGATTTCACCATAATAATCTGCTAATTCTGTTTTGTTCTACTTGCTTAATGGGTATACACTCTACTTTTTTCGGTCCAATCAAATATAGCGTATTACCTGATCACCTCAATAAAGACGAATTACTTGGAGCTAATGGTTTTGTTGAAGCCAGCACTTTTATCAGTATTTTTATTGGTACTATAATCGGTAGTTATTATACAATTAGCAATAATTTTATAATTTATTCCTTAATTACCATTGCCTTTCTCAGCTTTATTACAAGCCTTTTTGCACCAAAATCGGGTAACGCAAATCATAATATTAAAATAAATTTTAATATTATAGATGAAAGCATAAATATGATTAAATATGCTAAAGCAAAAAAACAGATATATCTAGCTATACTCGGCATTTCATGGTTTTGGTTTATTGGAGCTGCTATAATTTCTCAAATACCTTTACTTGCTAAGATAACTTTTAAAGCCGATGAGAATGTTGCTAACTTATTGTTAGCGGTTTTCTCGCTTGGTGTTGGGGTCGGTGCGTTTTTATGTAGCAAAATATTTGAAGATGAAATTACTGTTAAATATCTATTTATTACAGCACTAGGTATCAGTATTTTCGGTACTGATTTATTCTTTGCAAGTAGAATTAGTTCAGTTAACTACGAACCTACTCAACTAAAAAGTACTTTAATATTTTTATCGAAAAGACATAATTGGCGTATAGTTATCGATTTATTTTTCTTAGCAACAATAGGCGGTCTATATATTGTCCCACTGTTTGCGACATTACAACATTATGCAAACCCTGCTCATCGTAGCAGAATTATTGCCATTAACAATCTTGTCAATTCCATTTTCATGGTAGGATCAATAATTATTTTATCTTTATTATTTTACCTAAATTTTACTATACCCTGGATTATATTATTTATTAGCCTCGCTAATATAATCGTTACTATATATATTTACCGATTAATACCTGAAGTTAAAATTATTCCGTATAAACTATTGCGGAGAATATTTCAAATCTGTTTTGATATTATTTATAAGGTTGAAGTAAAAGGATTTGAAAATTTTCAAAAAGCAGGTAAAAAAGTAGTAGTAGTGGCTAATCATATTTCATATCTTGATCCGCCGCTAATTGCTACTTACTTACGAGAAGAAATGACTTTTGCAATTAGTCCGGATATACAAAAAATATGGTGGATTAAACCATTTTTACGTATGGCCAAAACTTTACCGGTTGATCCAAGTAATCCAATGGCAATAAAGACCTTAGTAAAAGAAGTACAAAAAGATCAAAAAGTAGCAATATTTCCGGAAGGTAGAATAAGCGTTACCGGCTCTTTAATGAAAATTTATGAAGGTCCGGGCATGATCGCTGATAAAGCCGGCGCTACCATTTTACCGGTTAGAATAGACGGAACTCAATTTACTCACTTATCAAAATTAAAAAACATATTAAAAAGAAAAATATTCCCTAAAATTACTATAACGGTTTTACCACCGGTAAAATTTGCTAATATGAATGCTGCAAGTAATCAAGAACGACGCAGTTATATAGCCAGGACTCTTTATGATATAATGGCCGACATGATGTTTGAGAGTTCAGACTATAAAAATACTTTATTTTCGTCTCTTATAGAAGCTGCTAAAATTCATGGATTTAAGAAAAAAATAGTTGATGATTTTGAAAATAATGCAGTTACTTATCGAGATTTAATATTAAAATCTTTTATACTCGGTGATTTAATCAAAACAAACAACATCTTTGGTAGAAATTTAGGCTTAATGTTACCTAATACCACGAATATGTTAATTGCTTTTTATGCTATGCAATCTAGCGATTATGTTCCTGCTATAATTAATTGGAGCAGCAGCATCAGTACTATTATTAACTCCTGTAAACTTGCACAAATTAAAGTGGTATACACTTCAAAACAATTTATCGAGAAAGCAAATTTATATGAATTGATAACTAACTTATTAGATTTCGGTATTAAAATAATATATTTAGAAGATTTTAAAAATCAGATTAGTATCGCTCTAAAACTAAAAGCCAAAATAGGAAGTTATTTTGCACAAACTTATTACAATTATTTTTGTCGTAATCGTGATGACGAAAAACCAGCAGTAATAAT
Organism: Rickettsia sp. Oklahoma-10; assembly: GCF_039954865.1. NCBI lineage: Bacteria > Pseudomonadati > Pseudomonadota > Alphaproteobacteria > Rickettsiales > Rickettsiaceae > Rickettsia > Rickettsia oklahomensis. Next base: position 32,193 of record NZ_CP157197.1, read on the forward strand.
TTTTACTTCAGGTACTGAAGGCGAACCTAAAGCCGTATTACTATCTCACAGAAATTTACAAACTAATAGATATCAAATAACTGCTAAAATACCTTTTAGCCCTGAAGATATAGTATTTAACTCATTACCTTTATTTCATTGTTTTGGTCTTGGAGGTGCAATTATTACAACTTTAAATGGTATTAAGCTATTTTTATATCCTTCTCCGCTAAATTATAGTATAATTCCTGAAGTGATATACGATGTCGGAGCAACTATATTAATTTCTACTGATACTTTTTTAAACGGTTATGCTAATTACGCTCACCCATATGATTTTTACTCATTACGCTATATATTTGCTGGTAGCGAAAAATTAAAAGAACCTACAAGACAATTTTGGCTTAATAAATACGGCATACGTATTTTTGAAGGATATGGGATTACAGAAGCCGCGCCTATTATAGCTTGCAATACTCCTATGCACAATAAAGCAGGCACGGTCGGAAGATTATTACCCAAAATTGATTATAAAATTGAGAAAGTAGAAGGAATAAATGAAGGGGGACGTTTATTCATCAGGGGACCTAATATAATGCTTGGTTACTTAGACTTAGAAAATAACCATACTTACAGAGAATGGTATGACACCAGCGATATAGCTAAAATAGATTCTGAGGGCTATATAACAATTTTAGGACGTGTTAAGCATTTTACTAAAATAGCAGGGGAAATGATATCTCTTACAAAAATTGAAGAACTTGCAAGTGAACTTGATCCTAACTCTCTGCATGCCGCTATTTCTGTCCCAGATAAAACACACAAAGAAAAGATTATTTTATTTACTACTGGCTCTATTATAAATAGAGTAAACTTTACAGATGTCGTATCTAAAACGCAAATTTCTTCACTACATTTACCAGCAGTAATTATTACCGATTCAGAAATACCTCTGCTTGTAAACGGTAAGATTGACTATCTTGAAATGATGAAAAATGTGGATAGGTATATACAATAAATTTTAAGGAAAATATATGTCAGTACATAATAGATAACGAGCGAATATCTCATAAGTTTACTAAGAGCTTAACAGCACTATAAGATCACTACTGTAAAATTTTATGAAACCATAGAAATACTTTTTGGTGGTAATACCAAATTTTGGATTAGGAAAATTAAGAAGGTAACTCTGCAACATACGACATTATAACATATTTTAAAATGCTATATTTAGATTTTATAACACAAGAAGATACTGATGACTATTGAATTTACAAATACACCAATAGGAAAAATTAAAGAAGACATAAAAAATTGGAACCATATAAGCATTATACAAGCCTTTGAAGAACGTATAAAAACTGAACAGACAATAAGGAAATATCCTACATATAAGTAACGTAATATTATTTTAACTATTGGGTAGTTTGAAAGTAGGCATTGTTTATAAATTAGCTTCTCCAGCATCATCCCTCGACTTGATCGACAGTTGTTACATAACTTGAAAAATACATCCAATATTATTCCCGCGTAGGTGGGAGAATAAAATTCTGAACATTTGTACACTACGTGTTAATCCACAAATAATTGCTTTAAATATAGCAAACCATAAATAAACACACCTATTATGATAAATATTGGAGTTAAAGGTAGGTTAAAATAGAAAGAGCTAAGTGCCGCACAAAAATTAATAAATAAAGAGATAAGAATTGATATTATAATCATCTGAGATGGACTATACGCCACAAACCGTGCAATCATAACAGGAATAAGTAAAATAGCAGTCACCATAAGTACCCCAACAATCTTTATAGCAGAAAATACCGATAATGAGAGCAGAAGTAAAAATATTAGCTCAATAATATTGACCTTTAAGCCTTTTATGACTGCAATATCTCTATTGATAATTATAAGAAGAATTTGATTATAAAAATATATTATAAAGCCTATAATAGTTATTAGCACTATTGCAAGTATAATCAAATCATTAAAAGATACAGATAAAATATCCCCAAACAACAAATGTACTATATTATTCTGCAAAGAAGTAAAATAATTAATAACTAACGCTATAGCTAACATAAAGCTAGAAATTAAGTTAATAACCGAATTTTTTTCAGAATTATTTTTAAAAATGAACACAAGAAATGAAAAAAGAATCGCAACTATTATGCCTGAATATATTAATGGACAATGTATCATAATACTTATGCTAGCTGCTAAAAAACTGCTATGAGCAAGCCCGTCACTGAAATAAATATATTTCTTCCATAATGCAATGCAGCCAAGGGGGGCAAATATACAGCTAATTAAAATTAAGGCTAGTATTATTAAAATCATCTAAGTATGTTATATATGTTTGTTACACAGTGGGGTAATATTCATGTCATTCCCACGAAAGCAGGAATCCAAGAAAAATGCTAAAATTGTTAGTACTATAAAGTTGTTTCTGGATATCGTGGCAAGCCATGGTATGACATTGGAAAGCATCATATAATATACCTATATCTATAAGATTATGTCATCAATTGATAAAAAAGAATTAGAAAAATTTGAGAAAATTTCCCATAATTGGTGGAATAAGGACGGAGAGTTTGGTATCTTACACCATATAAACCCTATTCGTCTTGAGTATATAATAGAGAAAATAACCTCACATTACAACTCTATTTCTAAATTAGAAATATTAGACGTTGGTTGCGGGGGAGGATTAATTGCAACGCCTCTAGCACTTCAAGATTTTAACGTTACGGCCATTGATGCACTGCACAGTAACATTGAAACGGCAACTGCTTATGCTAAGGAAAAGGGTGTAAAGATAAATTATTTACAATCTACTATAGAAGAGTTAAAGAGCGACAAACTATATGATGTGGTCATTTGTCTTGAAGTTATTGAGCATGTAGAAAACATACAACAATTTATACTAAATTTGGTGAAGCATATTAAGCCAAACGGTATAGCAATAATTTCTACAATTAACCGCATTAAAAAAGCTTATGTACTTGGAATAATAGTTGCTGAATATATTTTAGGATGGGTGCCAAAAAACACTCATAATTATAGTAAATTTTTAAAACCCTCGGAAATTTATGAAATGCTTACGGACACCGGCGTTGAAATTAAGGAGCTGAAAGGTTTGGTATATGATATAGCTAAAAATGAATGGAAGTTAAGTGACAATATAGAAGTAAATTATTTTATGTGTTTAGAAAGAAAAATGCATTAGAACCGTGGCTTAACCACGATATCCAGAAAAAAATTTAAAAAGACTGGATCCCGTGATCAAGTCGTGGAATGACAAGGAGGATATAATAAATGACTAACGTAATTACTAGGTTTGCTCCATCACCGACAGGGTTTTTACATATAGGTTCGGCAAGAACCGCTTTGTTTAACTATTTATTTGCAAGACATCATAACGGTAAGTTTTTGCTTCGCATTGAAGACACTGATAAATTAAGATCAACAAACGAAGCTGTAGAAGCTATATTCTCAGGTCTAAAATGGCTAGGACTTGATTGGGACGGTGAAGTTATATTTCAGTCAAAACGTAATGATCTTTACAAAGCAACTGCAATAAAATTACTGCAAGCAGGTAAAGCATATTATTGTTTTACTAGCCAGGAAGAAATAGAAAAACAGCGACAAAAAGCTTTAGAAAATAAACAGCATTTTATTTTTAATAGCGAGTGGCGTGATAAAGATCCAACTGCCCACCCTACTGATATTAAGCCGGTAATACGTCTAAAAACCGCAAGAGAAGGTAATATAGTAATTCGTGATACTGTGCAAGGCGATGTTGTAATAGACAATTCTCATATTGACGATATGGTGTTACTGCGTAGTGATGGCACTGCTACTTACATGCTAGCCGTTGTAGTAGACGATCATGATATGGGTATAACTCATATTATTAGAGGTGATGATCATTTAACCAATGCAGCAAGACAAATCGCTATTTATCAGGCTTGCGGCTATGCAGTGCCAAGCATGACTCATATACCACTAATTCATGGAGCAGATGGGACAAAATTATCAAAAAGGCATGGGGCCTTAGGTATTGGAGCTTATAAAGATATGGGATATTTACCGGAAAGTTTGTGTAATTATTTATTGCGTCTTGGTTGGAGCCACAGCAATGATGAAATTATTTCAATGGATCAGGCTATAAAATGGTTTAATCTTGATTCCATCGGTAAATCACCAGCTAAGCTTGATTTTGCTAAAATGAATAACCTTAACGTCCATTATTTACGACTACTTGATAATGATAGTTTAACTTCAAAGACTGTAGAGAGATTGAGACAAAATTATAATGTTAGCAAGCAGGAGGTAATTTATATAAATCAAGCCATACAGAGTTTGTTATTAAGAAGTGAAACGTTGCTAGATCTAGCACGACTTGCAAAAATTTATCTAGTAGATACACCTATCATCTACAAACAAGATGCAAAAGAAATTATAGAAAATTGTGATAAAGATTTAATTAAGCAAATTATAGAACATTTAAACAAGCTTGAGCAGTTTGATAAGGAATCCGTACAGAATAAATTTAAAGAAATAGCAACTCATAATGGCTTAAAACTAAATGAGCTTATGAAACCGGTTAGAGCCTTAATAACTGGCATGACAGCTTCACCTAGCGTATTTGAGATTGCAGAAATTTTAGGAAAAGAAAATATTTTAAAGAGATTAAAAATTATATGAAAGATTATGTAAAGAAAATTACTTTTGTTTTTAGTGGGTTATTTATAATAACCGGCACTTTTGTTTTATCTAGAATAGAAAACATCTATGCATCAACGACACCAAAAAAGTATGGAGCTTGGACTTTAAACTGTACTCTTAATACTGAGAAAAAACAACTTTGCTTTTTATCACAACAAATTAATAATCTAGAGAAAGATAAAGAAAAGGAAATATTAGCCATTTATCATATAGGATACTTTAATCAAGAACAAGAAAAACAGGAACTCAAGATAATCGAAATAGTCCCACCAAATGTTCAAATTCCGGCAGGTACAGTTATTAAGAGTGGTGATAAACGAATAGCAGCTGGAAAATATGTAAATTGTACGGTAAATGGTTGTCAGGCTCTAGCTACTATTACGCAAAATGACCTAGATATGATTTTATCAAATAACAATTATGTAGAGCTAATCACTGCAGAAGGTAAACAAGCGAAAATTTCATTGATAAAAGATGGCTTAAAGGAAGGACTACAAGCTTTAAGTAGATAATAATTTGGTAATTTCGTGTACTGTTCTTCATCGTCATTGTGAGAAGAAACTGTAAGTTGTGACGAAGTAATCCAGTTACAAAATACTCATCTTAAGCATTTTCATTTTTTTATGGATTGCTGCAAATGGCTGCTTACAATAACGACTTAGTATCCACACAACAAAAAGCCTTGAATCGCTTACTCATGCGATTTGCTATTAAGTTGACTTAAATCTTAATTAAGCATCGCGATGATGGTGTCCATGTCCAGAGGACTGCACTACCTAAACTTGCTTCATATTCAAGAACTCATGATTGATGAAATGCCATGCGGGTATCAAATAGTAGAACATGCAATCCTGCTTCTTATTGATCTGTAGAAGCAGGTAATGTATGGTTCTAAAATGGTTTATCTTGACTTATATTTTGATAAAATGTCTTAAGCCTGTCAAAAGCTAGTCTTTGCAAAAAATCAGTAATATGATCAGTGATTGCATTTTGTCAGATCAAAATTGTTTCATTGCTGCATTGATATAATAAATGCAATCCCCCGCATCTGCTTTTCCACCACTAAGAAGGTGTTACTATTTAATGACCGGTACAATTACAGGTATCATCAGGAAAATCAATATCACCAGGAAAGGATTGTTTCTCCTTCCATCTCATTATTCTGCCAACGTCCTCTATTAACACCAGATCTCCATAAACCATTACCAATATCGAAATTATATTTAATATAAAAATAGATTGAATAAAATCTTTACAATTAATGCTTGTTAAACTTTTGATATTTTACAAAAAGTTATAAATAAAATTGAAAAATTTTTGAAAATAAATACAAAATCATTCTTCATTTTAGCCAATTTTTTAAATTAAACATATATACATTTAATTTAAAAAATTAGTAGGTTTATGGAAAATATTGATATTTGGCAGAAAAAATTTGAGATTTGTAATCATTAGTACAAAATTAATTGATCGAATTAAATATTTGAATACCATAGTAGACCAACTACAACAAAAATTGCAAAAAGTCTTTAAATATCACGCCTCTCAAATGCGTTAATCAGGGGTATTATTTTCACCCTATAGAAAGTTACAATCATGCTTGTAGATTTTATACCTCTTGAAGCTCCTAAACTTTATAAATCATATCATGATACGAGAGGAGATACAATTACTTACATATGCTGATATCAGTAAAATGTTTAATAAGAATATTGTCAATAGCATAGAATGTTTAACAAGAAATTGAGCTGTAAAATTAGCTCAGGTAAAATGTTAAATTTATTAATTCAAGAACAAAAATGTGATATCACACTTATTAAAGTATTTAATCATCTACATAATTTATAAACTATAAATGTGCTAAATCTCTCGAAAAGGCTTGAGAAAAAGTACATAGACTACAGAACACTTGTTGCTTTTATTTATAGCAGCTTATTTAAATACGCATCATAGAACCAACAACTATTAAATGTTTTCACTATTTTATCAAGCAACATTTCCCTTCAGAACAAAAAGAGATATTTCAAAAAGTCATCTTATGCAATGTCTTTTTAAAACTTTAAAATAATACAAAATCAAAATTCAGCTTTTATGTATATTAGCTAAAAACTATTTTTATATTTCCAGTGTGCAGCTTCACCACTCTCTGCATTACAATGCATCTTATAATCACGTATTTGTACCTCTATTTTATAATTATCCTCAGTTATAATAATAGTATGCAAAGACTGATAGCCATTTGGTTTAGGATTAAGAATATAATTTTTGAATTTATCCTTTTCATACTCATAAAGATTATGAACTACTTTTAAAGCTTTATAACATTTTGCTTCATCTATTACCACTATTCTTATCGCAAAAATATCTGTTAATTCTTCTAACTTTATACCCTTACGATATAATTTATATAAAATTGATATTGGATGTTTAATCCTACCTGTTATTTGAGCAATAATATCACGTTTAGATAAATTATGATGTAAATTTTTAATAACCCTTTGGAGCAAAACTACCTCCTTAATTTATACTAATTCAGTTAATAGTTATACTTTACAATAACTACACACTAATTAAAGCAATAAATGTATTAAGTTCTGTTAACACTGCTAATTGATGTGCTATTTTTAGAAAAATTATGGCAAGGCTCCACCACACTATCCTATTATTTTATCTTTTATCCTAAATGCACATTATTATTTTAGACTTTTTTAGAACTATAATTTTTTAAGTTCTAAACATAAAATTTAAATTATCTTATTTTATTATTTTAGTCTTGCTTAATCTGTATAAATTATAAGATTTTTTAAAATAAGAATAGTAATTTTTCTATAAAAGCTATTTTGTTAACAGTGCAATAGTAAAAAACATTTGCAATCATTTATTGAAATAATTACAAAAAACCTATCATGAGAGAGTGTTATTAAAGAATTTATTTCAAATCAAGGAAAGAAGTGTTTTCAAAGCCATTTGTACAACTTTTACGCTTGTTGTATAAATCAGCTTGCAGTGTCATACCGCGGACTTGACCACGATATGACATAGAGTACATTTTTCAATACACATATTCAAGAGGATGAATCCATACAACAAGACTTAAACTTATCGCATAACTCATCTTATAGAGATATAGACTTAAAAGTCCATACCGCCCATGCCTCCCATACCACCACCACGCATTGGCATTGGTTCTTCCTTATTAGAAGGTTCATCAACAATCAAAGTTTCTGTAGTAATAATTAATGAAGCAACGGAAGCCGCATCTTGTAGAGCAGTACGTACTACTTTAGCAGGATCAATAATTCCTGCTTGGATCATATCGACATATTGCATATCTTGAGCATTAAAGCCGAAATTTTTATCATTGTGTTCTAGTAATTTACCCACTACTACACCACCATTTTCACCGGCATTTTCAACAATCTGTTTTAGCGGATCCTTTAAAGCTTCTATTACTATTTCAATACCTGCTTGTTGATCCTTATTCTCTACTTTAAGCTTTGTTAAAGTTTGTGATGCATGAAGTAATGTTACACCGCCGCCGGCAACAACACCTTCCTCAACTGCAGCTCTTGTAGCAGCAAGCGCATCTTCAACACGGTCTTTACGCTCTTTCACTTCAACTTCCGTAGCACCACCAACCTTTAATACGGCCACACCACCAGAAAGTTTAGCTAAACGCTCTTGTAGTTTTTCTTTATCATAATCAGAAGTAGTTTCAGCTATTTGAGATTTAATTTGTAACACTCTATCTTCAATATTTTTCTTATCACCGCTACCATCAACAATTACGGTATTTTCTTTTGAAATAGTTACTCTTTTTGCAGTCCCTAGACTCTTAATGTTAACATTTTCAAGCTTCATACCTAAATCTTCAGTAATAAGCTCACCTTTAGTTAAGATAGCGATATCTTCCATCATTGCTTTTCTTCTATCACCAAAACCAGGAGCTTTTACTGCTGCAACTTTTAAACCACCACGTAATCTATTGACTACAAGCGTTGCAAGTGCTTCGCCTTCAACATCCTCAGCAATAATTAATAGTGGACGCTGCGATTGCACTACAGATTCAAGTATAGGTAACATCGGTTGTAAATTTGATAATTTTTTCTCAAATAATAAGATGAAAGGGTTTTCAAGCTCAGCAACCATCTTCTCAGAATTTGTTACAAAATACGGTGATAGATAACCTCTATCAAACATCATACCTTTAACTACCTCAACATCAAAGCTAAAATTCTTTGCTTCTTCAACGGTTATCACACCTTCTTTACCAACTTCCTCCATTGCCTTAGCAATTTTCTCGCCGATTTCCTTATCGCCATTTGAAGATATAGTACCGACCTGTGCAATTTCCTCTTGACTATTAATCTTTTTACTAGATTTTTTAATTTCTTCTACTACTGCGTCTACCGCTAAATCCATACCACGCTTTAAGTCCATAGGATTATAACCAGCAGCTACTAGCTTATTACCCTCACGAGCTAAAGCTCTAGCAAGTACTGTAGCCGTAGTAGTACCGTCACCTGCTACTTCCGCAGCTTTAGTGGCGGCTGATTTTAATAACTGAGCTCCTGCATTTCGAATTTTATCTTTTAACTCAATCGATTTTGCAACCGTAACACCATCTTTAGTAATTTTCGGTGCACCAAATGATTGCTCGATAAGTACGTTTCTTCCTTTTGGACCTAAAGTAACCTTTACTGCATTTGCAAGTATATCAACACCTTTTAGCATTTCTGCACGTCCTTCTGAACCGTGTTTAATAAGTTTTATTGCCATATTTAATTTCTCCTTTTACAAATAAACAAATTAATTAATTATACCAAGAACGTCGTTTTCTTTCATAACGATCAGTTTTTCACCTTTAATTTCAATTTCGGTACCTGCCCACTTACCGTATAAAACTTTGTCACCCACTTTTAACTCTAAAGGATAAATTTCACCTTTTTCATTACGAGTACCTGCGCCTACAGCTGTGACAACACCTTGCATAGGTTTTTCTTTAGCAGTATCAGGAATAATAATGCCACCTTTAGTTTTTTCTTCCTGTTCGATAGGCTTGATCGCAATTCTATCATGTAATGGTTTAAAAGACATTTTAACCTCCAATTATTAAATCTTTAAATGTATATAGTATATATATTTTATTTTTGTCAGTTCAAGGGGAAAGAGCAAAAATTTTTTATTATACCTTTTATATAATCTATCTTATCAAGAAGAATTTGAAGAAAGTTAGGAAAAAGGGCTATTCTTTATTAAAATCCTCTCAACTAATTCTATGTTGAGTTTTACTCCATTTGAAAGGACAAAAAATTATTTCAAATACTGTTTTATATGAAGCTACAGTATGTAATATAAAATAACTAGCACATAAGATCAAAGCTACTATAGCTTAAAATTTTACTACTTTTCAAAGCATTCTTTAGTATAGGAATCAAGAATATCTACTTTATAATTCCGGGAGTAGGTTCTTATACTAAACTCAGCATCTTCCGTTACGTTATAAACATCCACCAGTCAAGCTTATGTAATATATCTGTTTTATCAAGAGTGTAGGAAATTTTATAATTCTTTCAAAATATATTCAAACTACAAACTAATATTTTATGTTAAACATTTTGGATTTTCATTGTTATTATAAAAATTAAGCATAGCTTAAAAGCACATTCGGACGACAAATTTATAAATATTGCTAAAACCTTAAGCAATTAATCAGCTTCAGGTTTATCTTCAGCATCGTAAGTCACTAAATATTTTAGAGCATCATTAAGTACTTGCGGTTTAGTTCTAGGTACACTTTTTAGAACAAATACCATATGAGAGTAAGAGTAAATTATATAAAGCTCTTATTAAGTGATCATCATCTTCGATAATTACATCTAACTTATCTTTTAGATAATTAATTAATGAAATATTTTTTATTATTTATCTTAGCGTACTTAATTCTTTATATAACGGGACTAAAATCGTATAAATCGACACAGTTTTTCCTCATTTTGAGCAATTTTTGGTTTCTGCTTATAATCATAGATACTACTCACTCCATCATCCATGCAATGATTATAATGTTTTGAAGACTATAGGAGAAATTACATCTAATAATTATTCCTGTACTCCTCTCTATGTCATTCCCTAAGTAGGCAGGAACCAAAAAAATAACTTTAATATCGGTATAAACATTACAAATTAATTGACAAAATAAACCTAAAAACAAATTTTTATAGGTTTTACTAGATTTCAACCTATTCAGAAATGACACCAAACGTATTTTTTAATCTATACAACAATGCTTTCACTAATAAAATGATATTAAAAGAGCCATGTAACCATACTGAAGGCAATGCTCTTATTGTTAAAGATTTCAAAAAATTGTGCAAAAAATCACTTATTAGTAACATGGAATAAAAACAGCCAATACATCAATATTGTGCTATACACACAACAAAAAACATTATAATATTTCTTGATCGCTTATAACAATGATTTTATTACGATAAACATCTTCATATATAAAATACCTCTTTCACTACACAGGCTTGTATATAAAAAAATAATTATAAATTGAGTAATGAGCTCAAAAAATTTTTAACTGAAATAATATACGAGATTTCTTAATTTCACGCTTATGGAAAGCTTACTTAGGTTGATTAATGTCATTCGTATAATATAGGGTCAAGCCACGGTATGGCATCTAGGACTTCTTTAGAGCCATATATTAAGACCCACGCAGTACCTGATTTTGTAGTTTAAACAATTCTGTGACACCACCTTTAGCAAGGTTTAACATTGCTAAAAATTGCTCTTCGGAAAAAGGATTTTTCTCTGCCGTGCCTTGTACTTCTATTAAATTACCATTACCTGCAAACACAAAATTACTATCCACGTCAGCATCACTATCTTCTAAATAATCCAAATCTAGTATCGCCTCACCTTTATATATACCACAAGAAATAGCTGCAACTTGGTTTATTAACGGGTTTACTTTCAAAATTCTCTTTTTCATCAATAATCTAATAGCTAGGTGCAATGCTATGTAGCTCCCTGTTATTGCTGCCGTTCTAGTACCGCCATCAGCATTAATAACGTCACAATCTATAATAATTTGTCTTTCACCAAGTGCTTTTAGGTCAATTACACATCGCATCGCCCTACCTATCAAACGCTGTATCTCTTGCGTTCTTCCACCTTGTTTTCCGAGTGCCGCTTCTCTTTTTATACGCTGTGATGCAGAGCTTGGAAGCATACCGTACTCAGCAGTAACCCAACCTTGATTCTGCCCACGTAAAAACGGCGGCACAGTAGTTTCGCAAGTAGCACTACACATGACATGCGTATTACCTATTTTAATAAGACATGAAGCTTCTGCATTAACAAGCGGTGATAATTCTAATAAAATAGGACGTAATTGGTTACTTTTTCTTCCTGACTGTCTCATAATACTATAATATATATTGAAAATTTTAGATTTTTTATTATATCTTATTAATCTAAAAATAAAAAGTAGATAATATGACGGATAATAATATAGAAAATAAAGAAGAAGAACTAAGTGCTAACAATAATGAGGAAATAACAGAGTTAAAAGCACAAATTGAAGAGCTAAAAGATAAACTAATAAGAACTACTGCTGAAATAGACAATACAAGAAAGCGTTTAGAGAAAGCACGTGACGAAGCAAAAGATTATGCGATTACTACATTTGCTAAAGAGCTACTAAATGTTAGTGATAATCTTTCAAGAGCATTAGCACATAAACCGACAAATCTTGATGTTGAAGTTACAAATATTATTGAAGGCGTTCAGATGACTAAAGATGAGCTGGATAAAATCTTTCATAAACATCATATTGAAGAAATAAAGCCGGAAATAGGATCAATGTTTGACTATAATCTACATAACGCAATTTCACAAGTAGATAATACGGAGTATGAACCGAATAGCGTTATTACTTTAATGCAATCAGGATATAAAATTAAAGATAGACTGCTTCGCCCTGCTACCGTGCAAGTTACTAAAAAACCTAAGCAAGAAGAATAATATGAATAAAACTGCTATATTTTGGCTAGTTTTTTCAGGACTTTTTATAAGCGGCTTGATGTTAATCTCAGATGCAGTAAAACCATTTTTTATTGCATTTATAATATCTTACTTACTACAACCTGCTATCGATTTTATTGCATCAAAATTTAAAATATCAAACAAATTTGCATCGAACATAATTTATCTAATATTTTTGAGCATATTTTTCTTAAGCATAACTATTTTAGTACCGATAATTTATGGACAAATTTTTACTTTTATAAAAAATATTCCGAAATATAAAAATTATTTTCAAGGCGAAGTATTGCCGCATATAATGATAAAAATTTATTCGATAGAACCGGATATTGCCTATAAAATCAAAAATTCTTTAAGCAATTTTATAAATAGTATATTTACTATACTTGGTAGTATTGCTCATAACTTTTGGCATTATACTATTATCACTCTTAACATATTTGTTTTATTTTTACTTATACCTATAATATTATTTTATTTCCTACGTGATTGGACTAATATTATTGAAAATATGAAATCATTATTACCTATCAAAAGCAGAAAAAAAATCCTTGAAATATTATCGGCAATTAATAATTTGTTATCTGCCTATATAAGAGGACAGTTAAATATTTGCTTATTATTATCTACTTATTATAGTATTGCATTCACCATACTAGGTATTGATCTTGCTCTTTTACTTGGTATTTTAACAGGGTTTTTAGTTATTATTCCTTTTATTGGTACTTTTATATTATTTCTCTTAACCCTAATTATCGGTTATTTCACTTTTGGCATGAATATAAAATTATTATATATAATGATAATTTATTTAGTCGGGAATATTTGTGAATCTTATATTTTAACACCTAAAATTATCGGTGATAAAATAGGTTTGCATCCGCTTTGGATTATATTCTCAATTTTTGCTTGCGGTAGTCTATTTGGAATGATTGGAATATTTTTTGCCATACCAATTGCCGGTATTACTAAAATTTTACTCTTGAATCTAATAAAATTGTATAAATTTAGTAAGTTCTACCTATGAGAGGGATAAGTATAGTATTGTTGTATGATTTTTAAAAAGCGATCAATATCATTCCCACTAAAGTGGGCATCCAGTAAAACCTATAAAAACCTTGTGTTGTTAGGTTTATTTTGTCAATTAATATGTAATGCTACTGGTGGTATTAAAGTTATTTTTCTGGATTCCTGCTTTCGTGAGAATAACACCCTCAACCAACAACGCTGCTAAGGATTAATAATGCAGCAATATATATTTCGATTTAATACTCCTAATAAATATCATCCTGATGAATTTATTGTTTCTAGTTCTAACAATCAAGCTTATAATATTATACAAAATTGGCAACACAGCTTTGGCGTTAATCCTTATAAATTTACTTTATTAATTAAAGGTCCTTCTTCTTCAGGCAAAACTTATTTAACCAAAATATGGCAAAATTTAAGCAATGCCTATATTATTAAAGATATCTTTTTTAATGAAGAAATTTTAGAAAGATACAATGCTTTTATTATTGAAGATATTGAAAACTGGCAAGAACTGGCATTACTTCATATATTTAATATTATTAACGAAAAACAAAAATATCTTTTACTTACCTCATTTGATAAAAACAGAAATTTTGCTTTACCTGATTTATCTTCACGTATTAAATCAGTGCTTAGTATATTATTAAACTCCCCTGATGATGAATTAATCAAAGTGCTAATATTTAAACATTTTTCTATTTCTTCAGTAATAATATCCAGGCAAACAATAAATTTTCTTTTAGTAAATTTACCTAGGGAACATGCTAAAATCATAGAAATATTAGAGAATATAAATCAATTTGCTTTAACTTCCAAAAGAAAAATCACCACTTCATTAGTTAAAGAAGTGTTAAATAGTCATATAATATTGTAACTCTTTCCTTGACTTTAACTTTTACCAATATTTAGAAAAAATTGTGCTGGGATATAAAAAAGAACAAAAAAGTTTAAATAGATAATAAAAATGTGCCATAGGTCTATTATCTATAGGTACTTTTGTAGAGTAATTTTTGCTATATGTTCATATGGCAGTATTACTTAATAAGCTTTGCTTTCCAGATACTCCTGCTTAACTAATTTTAATGACTACATGAATTGTATTAACAAAAAAAGTTATTCTAGTACACTATTAAAAGCTAGAACAATTATATTTTTAATTGTATACCCTATAATATTTACTTATTAAAAAAAATAATGCTAAAACCTTTTCATTGGTGGGCGATGAGAGATTCGAACTCCCGACATTCTCGGTGTAAACGAGATACTCTACCAGCTGAGCTAATCGCCCATATTTTTTATTAATTAGTAAAACAACATTATTATAATAATAACCAGAAGATGTATAAAGACTTTAGTAAAATTTTATTAGTTTTTGCTTTTAAATTATCTATAGAGTGTTATTTACTTTCACCCATACTTTTTATTTGTCTTGATAATCTACTGATTTTTCTTGAGGCAGTATTTAATTTAATTATATTTTTTTTTACACCTTGCATCACCTTAGATTGAGCAACAGCTAACGCTAAGTTAGCATTTTCTTTATTACCAAGACTGATTTCATGTACAACTTTTTTGATAAAAGTTTTTATTGCACTAGATCTTTTTTTATTGATTAGCGTTCTTTTTACTGTTTGTCTAGCAGCTTTTTTTGCTGAAGAATGATTAGCCATTACCGAGTCCTTTATATTTAATTTTTAATATTTTCATTAACATCCTGCTGTATATTTCCTTTAGCATTAACATCTCTATCTACAAATTCAATATATGCTATCGGTGCTAAATCACCATAACGAAACCCGGCTTTTATTATTCTAGTATAACCACCAGGTCTATCTTTATATCTAGTACCTAAAATACTTATAAGCTTTTCTACTGCTTTTTTATCTTTTATTTTTGATAAAACGCTTCTTCTAACCGCTAAGTCAGCTTTTTTAGCTTTAGTGATTAGAGTTTCAATGTAAGGTCTTAATTCCTTAGCTTTTGGTAGAGTAGTTTTAATTTGTTCATGGATTACAAGTGCTACAGCCATATTAGCAAGCATTGCTTGCCTATGACTACTTGTTACATTTAACTTTCTACCTTTAATTTTATGTCGCATTTTTATTAGTCCTTAATTATCAGAATCTTCATAACGTTTAGATAATTCCTGAATATTTTCTGGTGGCCAATCCGGTATATCCATACCAAACCTTAAATTAAATTTTGCTAATATTTCTTTAATCTCATTTAAAGATTTTCTACCAAAATTTGGAGTTCTCAGCATATCAGATTCTGTTCTCTTTACTAGATCACCTATATATATTATATTATCATTTTTCAAACAATTTGCTGATCTAACCGATAATTCTAATTCATCAACTCTTTTAAGTAAATACGGTGAAAACGGTAAAACATCAGTTTTAACCTGCTTATCTTCTTCCTGTTCTTCAAAAGAAATAAAGAATTGTAATTGTTCTTGTAAGATACGTGCAGCTAACCCTACAGCCATTTCAGGTAACAAATCACCGTTAGTTTCTACAAACATAATTAACTTATCATAGTCGGTAACCTGACCTACTCTAGTATTTTCTACCTTATAAGTAACACTCTTTACTGGATTAAATAAAGCATCTACAGCTATTTCACCAATAGGTAAATTATCCTCATAACTATTTGTGCTAAGTACGTATCCTTTACCAACCTTACAAGTTAATTCCATTTCAAGCTGCTTATTTTTAGCAAGATTACAAATTACATGACTCGGATTCAGTATTTCTACATCATGCCCTGTTTCAATCATACCGGCCGTTACAACACAAGGTCCTGTTGCTTTTAACTTCATGATACGTTTTTCCGCAACATGCATCTTTACTTCAATACCTTTAATATTTAAGATCATCTCCGATACATCTTCTTTTACACCAGGTATAGAAGAAAATTCATGTTCTATAGCAGGAATTTTTATAGAAGTGATGGCCGCCCCTTGTAAAGAAGAAAGTAACACCCTTCTCATAGCATTACCTAAAGTTAAACCAAAACCTCTTTCTAAAGGTTCGACTACAACTTTAGCTTTATTATTGTTTTCCGCAAAATTTTCATAAGCGACTTTATTCGGCTTTATTAAAGCATTCCAATTTTTACTTAACGATAACATTTAATACCTATGACCTCTTATACTCTTCTTCTTTTTGGCGGTCTTACTCCATTATGAGCAATTGACGATACATCTAAAATTGATGTAACTACAAAATTTTGCCCGAATAAAGCTCTCATTGCTGATTCACGCTGAGCCCCAGGTCCTCCAATCCTAATAGAAATAGTTTTTAGACCATATTCTTTTGCTTTTTCTGATGCTCTATCAATTGTTACTTGAGCCGCATAAGGTGTTGCTTTTCTTGCCCCTTTAAACCCATTACCTCCTGCTGATGCAGAAGAGATAGTATTACCTTGAATATCAGTAAATGTTACTATAGTATTATTAAACGATGCTCGGATATGCACAACACCAAGAGTGATAGTTTTTTTCTTTTTCTTAACTTTAACCGTCTGATTCATTATTTATACTCTATACTTAAACTATTATTTAACAGCTTTTTTCTTGCCGGCTATTGCAATAGCTTTGCCTTTTCTAGTTCGAGCATTAGAATGCGTGTTCTGCCCTCTCACCGGCAATTTACGTATATGTCTAAGCCCTTTATAACATCTTATATCTTTCTTCTTCTTAATATTAAGTGTCACCTCTCGTCTTAAATCACCTTCGACTTTATATTCACTTTCAATAATATTACGTAAACTTATTAACTCTTGATCCGTAAGTTCTTTAACTTTTTTATCTTTCGATACTTTTGCTTTGCTACAAATCTCTGCTGCCATAACAGGCCCAAGACCATAAATGTAAGTTAAACTCACAACTAAACGTTTATTATCGGGAATATTAACACTTGCAATTCTTGCCACAAATAATCTCCAAATTTACTATAGTAACTAGAAAATAATATAAAAATCTTTAATAAAGTCAACTTATTTTTAGTATTTTCTGTATATCAATTTCTATTTCTTGTTCATTTTTACTTCCATTAACTATATAAAAATTACCACTATTTTTATAATAATCTATTAACGGATATGTTTCTGTTTTATATACTTCAATTCTTTTTTGTATTACTTCTTCAGTATCGTCTTTCCTATAATCAAACATACTTGAACCACAAACATCACATACATTGTTAGTTTTAGGCTGTAAGAAGTAACTATTATATATTTTACCGCAATTTTTACAACTATATCTCCCTACAACTCTCTTAATTAACAATTCATCTAAAACATTAAAATATATTATTTTAATGTTTTCTGTAATAAATGACTCAAAGAATTTTGCTTGCTCTAAATTACGCGGATATCCATCTAATATATAACCGTTTTTATATTCAGGAGATAATAAAAAACTTTTGATTACTTGATTAACTATTTCATTAGGTATAAGCTCCCCTTGCCTAACATAATTATTAATTAATTCTGCTTCACTAGTTGATGTTTTTATAATTGTTCTAAATATATCACCGATTGCTATATGTGGTAAATCAATTTTTTTAGCTATCTTTTTTCCTTGTGTTCCCTTTCCAGCTCCTGGAGGACCTAAAAAAATTACTATCACTACTTAAGCTCATTTTTAATTTTTCAATTTTACTTTCTTCATTAAACCTTCATACTTACTACTAAATAAGTAAGTTTGAATCTGAGTCATAGTATCAAGTACCACATTCACTACAATTAAAAAACTTGTACCTCCTAAAGAAAGAGAGATTACATACTTATTCATTAATAGCTCCGGAATTACACATATTACACTTAAATACCCCCCCCCTATAACCGTAAGTCTTGTAAGTATATAATCAAAATAATCAGATGTATTTTTCCCTGGTCTTTTACCGGGAATATAAGCGCCATATTTTCTTAAATTATTAGCAGTATCTTCAGAATTAAATACTATTGCAGTATAAAAAAAACTAAAAAACATAATTAACGCTACATACAATAAAATATATACAGGTTTGCCATGCCCTAAATAATAAGTAAGCATGCCCATAGTTTCTGAATTACTACTAGAAAAATTAGCAAGCGTAGCAGGAAATAGTAAGATTGAACTAGCAAATATTGGAGGTATTACACCCGAAGTATTTAATTTAAGAGGCATATGCGTTGCTTCTCCCCCATAAATTTTATTGCCTATTTGCCTTTTAGGATATTGAACCAATAATTTTCTTTGGGCTTTTTCAAAAAATATAATTATAGCTATTAATATAACTACTCCAATACAAACAGTGATCGCTATTAAAGGTGATAGTACTCCTTTTCTTGATAATTCAAACATACTAATAATAGCACTAGGTACTCCCGAAATTATACCTATAAATATAATTAAAGATGTACCGTTACCTATTCCACGTTGCGTAATTTGTTCTCCTAACCACATTAACAGCATGGTACCTACAACCAAAGTAATTACAGTTGTAACTCTAAAGAACAAACCTGCTAAAATTACTACAGGACCAGTATTTGTTACAATTGACTCTAAACTTATAGCAACTCCGTAGGCCTGAAAAGAAGCGAGGAGAACTGTTAAATATCTCGATAACTGATTTACTTTCCTTTTACCGACTTCCCCTTCTTTTTTTAAATTTTCCAAAGGTTTATATGCTACTGACATTAATTGAATAATAATTGAGGCGGTAATATACGGCATAATTGCTAAAGCAAAAATAGACATTCTACCTAGTGATCCTCCAGATAGCATATTAAACATTCCGAGTATTCCGGATTGATTCTTTTCAGCTATACTACTTAAAACAATTGAATCTATACCAGGTATAGGTATAAAAGACCCAAATCTACATACTACAAGAATGAGAATAGTAAAAACAATGCGGCTAACTAAATCATTACCAGACTTTTTAGAAAAATTTTGACGCATATATTATAACAACTTTCCACCTGCTTTCTCAATGAAATCCTTAGCTTTTGAAGAATATGCATCTAATTTTAATGATAGAGGAGAATTAAAATCACCACTACACAGAGATAATAATTTCACCAATTTTTTATTGTTTTTATTATTTACTACTCCAGCTTCTATTAACTTTGCCTTAGTAATGGTATCAGTAATACTTAAACGCCCATCGGCTAATGCTGCCTCAATATTGTAAATATTTATTATATTGTATTTTTTAGTTGAAATACAATTAAATCCTCTTTTAGGCAGTCTTTTTATTATAGGTGTTTGACCACCTTCAAAACCTTTTATTGCAACGCCGGATCTAGATCTTTGACCTTTAACCCCTCTACCACCGGTTTTTCCTTTACCACTACCAATACCACGTGCTATTCTTTTCTTATTTTTTTTAGCACCTATATTATTATATAATTCATTTAATTTCATTTACAAACTCTAACTACATATTTTCTATTTTTAACAAATGCTTTACTTTTTTAACCATTCCTTTGATTGAATTAGTATTTTCAAGAATAACAGTCTTATTAATTTTGTTTAAACCAAGCCCCACTAATGTCAGTCTTTGATCATATTTACGACCTATAGCACTTTTAACTTGGGTAACTTTTATATTATTGATTTTATTATTCATAACTTCACCTTACTTCACAAGATTATGCATCAACTGAATATCAGAAGATTTTACAGATATTTCATTTACTTTTTTATCTCTTCTCATAGCAATCGATTTTGGTGATGCAAGTTTATTTAATGCATCAAATGTTGCAGAAATCATTGCATAAACATTAGTTGAACCTATTGATTTAGCAACAATATCATGAACACCTAAAGAATCAAAAATTGCTCTCATAGACCCTCCAGCTATAACACCGGTACCTGCTTTAGCTCTTCTTAAAATCACTTTAGCAGCCCCACTTTTACCAACAACATCATGGTGAATAGTTCTATTTTGATATAAAGGCACTTTCATCATCCTCTTTTTAGCAGCTTGTTTTGCCTTTCCACGAGCTTCGTTTACTTCTTTAGCTTTTCCATGTCCCGCTCCAACTCTGCCGGCTTTATCACCAACAACTACATAAGCAGAAAAAGCAAATCTTCTACCGCCTTTTACTACTTTTGTAATTCTATTCACATCAACTAAAACTTCGCTTAAAGCCTCTTCATTTTTTTTAACTTTAGACATTACTATAACCTTATAACCTAAAATTTTATTTTCTCTCTAGCTGCATCAGCTAGAGCTTTTACAACACCGTGATACTTATATCCGCCTCTATCAAATACTACTTCTTTTATTCCTACAGAATCAGCTTTTGTTGCTATTTCTTCACCTACTTTGATAGCATTTTCAACATTACAATGAGATTTTTTTATTTTTTTAATTTTAGCATCTAAAGTTGAAGCGGAGGCAATCGTTATAGACTTAGAATCATCTATAATTTGCGCATATATATGTCTACCTGACTTAAATATTGATAATCTAAACCTATTAGATATTTTAGATATTTTATGTCTTATTCTATTTCTTCTTTTTTCAAATTTTAGCTTAGCACTACGCATATTTAACTCTTAAGTTTAATTTTTCTTACCTTCTTTACGCGGTATAAATTGATTTTCAAATTTAATTCCTTTTCCTTTATAAGGCTCAGGCGGTCTCTGTTTTATAATAATTGAAGCAAATTGTCCTAACTTTTCTTTATCTGTCCCCTCAAGAATAATAATATTTTGCTTAGGCACATCTATTTTAATATCTGAAGGTATTTCAATTTTTGTATTATGGCTTTTAGCAAGCATTAAATTTAAATACTTACCTTTTACCATTGCCCTATAACCGACTCCGTTAATTTCGAGTTTAAGTTTAAACCCTTCTTTAACTCCGGTAACCATATTCGATATTATACTTCTTGCAGTACCCCACATAGCACGTGCATTTTTACTTGCTGCTAAAGGTTTTACTAAAAGCTTATTTTCTGCCAATAAAATTACTATATTACCTTTAAAAGTTTTTGATAATTCACCTTTAGGTCCAGATATTTTTACTTCTAAATCATTTAAACCAACTTTTACACCTTCAGGTATAGTAATCGGCAATTTTCCAACACGTGACATTTTTTTACCTAAAATACTTTACAAATTACTTCACCGCCAACATTTTTAATATGAGCTTCTCTATCAGACATAACACCGTAAGGAGTAGAAAGTATATAGATACCCATATTATTATAATATCCTTTCAAATCTTTAATAGCAGAATATACTCTTTTTCCAGGCTTTGATACTCTATGAATTTCACATATAGACGCATTACCATTAACAGAGTATTTTAAAGTTACCTCAGTATAACTAATATTATTTTTTTGAGTAATTACATAATCCTTTATATAACCTTCTTTTTGCAAGACATCTAAAATTGAAGTTTTAATTTTAGAACTAGGAAAAGAAACATTTATCAATTTACTTTTATAAGCATTTCTAATTCTAGTTAACATATCTGCTACATTATCCGTCATTGACATATTCTTTACCTATCAACTTTTACCAACTTGACTTAACTACACCAGGAACCAAGCCTCTACCTATTAATTCCCTAAGCTTATTCCTCGATATCCCAAATTTTCTTGTCACACCTCTTGGTCTACCTGTAAGCTCACATCTATTTCTTATTCTAGTAGGTGATGAATTTCTAGGTAATTGTGCAAGCAACATTACCAAAGAAAAGCGCTCTTCTAATGAAATACTTTTATCATAAATTTTACTTTTTAGTGCTAAACGTTTATTATGCAAACTTTGTGATTTTTTTTTCCTACTTTCATTTTTTTTTATCGAACTTACTTTTGCCATTGTATATATCCTAAAAATTAATTATAAAAAGGTAAATTAAACCCTGATAATAAAAATTTACTTTCTTTATCCGTTTTAGCAGATGTAACGATTGTAATATCCATACCCCTTATTGTATCGATTTTATCGTAATTAATTTCAGGAAAGACTATCTGCTCTTTTAATCCAAAAGTAAAATTTCCTTTTCCGTCAAAGCTTTTATAAGAAAAACCACGAAATTCCTTAACACGAGGTAATGCAACAATTACTAGCCTTTCTAAAAAATCATACATTCTATCTTTACGTAACGTAACCTTACAGCCTATTTTCATATTTTCACGTAACTTAAAGGTTGCAATAGATTTTCTTGCTAACGTTACAACTGGCTTCTGGCCAGAAATCAAGGTAAGATCATTTACTGCATTATTAATCACTTTGGAATCGGCTATTGCTTCCCCTACCCCCATATTTATAACAATTTTCTTAATTTGCGGTATTGCGTGTTTATTTTTATAAGAAAATTCTTTTTGTAAGCTTTCAATAATTTTGTGCTGATATAATTCTTTAAACCTTAACATTACTTACCTTCTTTACCGATAATTTCCCCTGATTTCTTTGCTACTCTAACCTTAGAACCATCTTCTAAGAATTTAAAAACTACTTTGGTAGGTCTACCAGTTTTTGGATCGATGTGTGCAATATTTGAGATATGTATAGGTAATTCTTTAGTTATTATTCCGCCTTCGCTCATTTGATTAGGCTTAGTATGCTTTTTTACTAAATTTACTCCAGCAACAATTACCTTACTATCTTTAGGAAACACTCTTAAGATTTTACCTTTTTTTCCCTTGTGCTTTCCGGCAATAATAATAACTTCATCACCTTTCTTTACTTTTAATTTAATCATTTATAACACTTCCTCTGCAAGCGACATTATTCTAACATATTTTTTTGCTCTAAGTTCTCTTGTAACAGGACCAAAAACTCTAGTACCGATAGGTTCGTCTTGTTTACTCAAAAGCACTAATGCGTTTTTATCAAATTTTATTGTACTACCGTCAGGTCTTACTACTCCAGTCTTTGTACGAACTATCACACCTTTATAAACATCACCCTTTTTCACCTTACCGCCAGGTATAGCTTCTTTAACAGATACAACTATAACATCACCTAGCTTTGCTACCATATGGTGAGAACCACCTAAAACTTTAATACACATAACTTTTTTAGCACCGGAATTATCTGCAACTTCCAAGATGCTCTGCATTTGAATCATAAACTACTTCCAATTTTTTACACACGAGAGGTAAAATAAACAATCTACCTTAAAAGTCAAAGATTAAAAAACTTTATTCTCCATTTACCACTATCCATGTTTTGGTTTTTGATATAGGACGACTTTCAATTATACTAACTTTATCTCCTTCTTGATATCTATTTTCTAAATCATGAGCAGCATATTTTTTAGATACTTTCACGAATTTTTTATAAATAGGATGCTTAAATTTTCTTTCTACTTTTACTTTCACTGTCTTATCAGCTTTTGAACTTACAACTACGCCTTGTAACACTCTTTTCGGCATTTTAATATCCCTCACCATTAGATCTTTTTGTTAATTCAGTTTTAATACGTGCTATAGACTTTTTGACTAACGAAAACCTACTAGTATTTTTTAACTCACCTAAAGCTTGCTGAAATCTTAAATTAAATAATTCTTTCTTTAACAGATTAAGGTGTTTATACAGCTCCTCTATTGTTTCAGTAGAGAACTTACTTCTTAATAATTTCAAATCATTCATAACGTCTCACTATCCTTGTTTTAACAGGTAATTTCGCACTTGCGAGTTCCAAAGCTCTAAGCGCAACATTTTCTTCTACCCCTTCAATTTCAAACATAATTCTTCCAGGCGAAACTCTAACTGCAAAAAATTCAGGAGAACCTTTACCTTTACCCATTCTTACTTCTGCAGGCTTTTTAGAAACAGGAATATCTGGAAAAATGCGAATCCATAATCTTCCTTGCCTTTTCATAAATCTAGTCGCAGCTTTCCTTCCTGCTTCTATTTGTCTTGCAGTAACACGCCAACCATCTACAGATTTTAGACCAAATGATCCAAAAGCAAGCATCGTACCTGCTTTTGCTTTTGAAGCAACTCTACCCTTATGAGCTTTTCTAAA
The DNA here is from genome assembly GCF_039954865.1 of Rickettsia sp. Oklahoma-10. Lineage (NCBI taxonomy): Bacteria > Pseudomonadati > Pseudomonadota > Alphaproteobacteria > Rickettsiales > Rickettsiaceae > Rickettsia > Rickettsia oklahomensis. Next base: position 56,978 of record NZ_CP157197.1, read on the forward strand.
TTTTTGTTTTTTCGGAGCTAACATTTTTAATACTTAATTTTATTTTCTATATATTCACCTTTATAAATCCATACTTTAACCCCTATAACTCCATAAGTAGTTATAGCCTCAGCTGTCGAATAATCAATATCAGCTCTTAAAGTATGTAACGGCATCCTTCCTTCTATATACCACTCAGTTCTAGCAATTTCAGCACCTCCAAGCCGTCCTGAACAACTCACTCTTATACCTTGTCCACCTTGTTTAAATGAAGCCTGAATTGCTGTTTTCATGGCCTTTCTAAAAGAAACTCTTTTTTCAAGCTGTAACGCTACAGTTTGAGCTACTATAGCAGCATCTACATTAAACTTTCTCACTTCATGAATATTGATATAAACTTCCTTTAAAGAAGTTATTTTCTCTATAGCTTTTTTTAGCTTATCAATTTCACTACCGTTTCTACCAATAATTATATTTGGTTTTTTGGCATTAATATTAATTATAATACTTTTGTTAGAAGGACGTTCAATTAAAACTCTGCTAATCTGAGCTTGATTAGACCCCTTATTTATTAAATCTCTAATTTTTAAATCTTGTATAAAAAGAGTTTTATAATGTTTTTCTGCATATAATACAGAATCCCAACCTTTAATTAAAGTCGGCCCCACTCTAAAACCATGTGCACAAACTTTCTGCCCCATTCTAATTATCCTCTTTTTCTGTAACAGTTATATAAAGATTACTAAGAAACTTATTTATTCTAGTAGCTCTTCCTTTTGCTCTCGGCATAACTCTTTTCATTACTAAAGCTTTACCTACCGTTGCTTTAGTAATAACCAACCTATCTATATCTAGACCTAAGTTATTTTCAGCATTTGCAATAGCAGATTGTAAGCAAGTTTTTACAACCTTTGAAATTCTTTTAGGAGAGAAAGCCAACTGCACTAATGCTTCAGATACTTTCATATTTCTAATAAAAGCCACAACTAAATTTAACTTTCTTGGGCTTACTCTAATAGATTTAGCTTTTGCCGTAGCAAAATTTTTGTTTTCCTGTACCATATAAATTTTTATTTTCTTTTGACTTTTTTATCTGCTCCATGACCATAAAATGTTCTCGTAGGAGCAAATTCACCTAATTTTCTTCCAACCATTTCCTCATTTACAGAAACCGGAATAAATTTATTGCCATTATGAACAGAAAAGGTAAACCCTACAAAAATAGGTAAAATTGTTGATCTTCTAGACCAAGTTTTAATCATTTCAGATTTACCTGATTCCATTAATTTTTGAACTTTCTTTATTAAATAACCATCTACAAAGGGCCCTTTCCATATTGAACGCGCCATGCTAATACCTAATTAATTTAAAATCTATTTTCTTTTCTTTACGATAAATTTTGAAGTACGTTTATTTTTACGTGTCTTCTTACCCTTTGTTGGGAATCCCCAAGGAGTAACAGGATGGCGTCCCCCTGAAGTTTTACCTTCACCACCACCATGAGGGTGATCTACAGGGTTCATTGCTACACCTCTAACATGCGGTCTCCAACCAAGCCATCTATTTCTACCTGCCTTACCTAAATTAATATTTTTTTGATCGGGGTTAGATATACTACCTATAGTAGCTTTACAGTCTAAAGGTACCAACCTAAATTCACCTGATCGTAATTTAATCTGAGCATACCCTGAATCTTTACCTACTAAATCTACTGAAGTACCTGCAGATCTTGCAATTTGACCTCCTTTACCGACTTTCATTTCAACATTATGCAAAGTAGTACCGATAGGAATAAACTTTAAAGGTAAACAATTTCCTATTTGGATATCAGCACCTTGACTTGATATTACTCTATCACCTACAGATAATTTTTGCGGTGCTAAAATATATGAATATTCCCCATCTTCATATTTTATTAAAGCAATAAAAGCAGTTCTATTAGGATCATACTCTATTCTTTCGACAATAGCAGCAATATCTATTTTATTTCTTTTAAAATCAATAATACGATATAATTTTTTATGTCCTCCCCCTCTATGCCAAGAAGTAATTCTACCCTGATTATTGCGTCCACCGGTTTTAGATATACCTTTGGTCAAAGATTTTAAAGGTCTACCTTTCCATAAACTAGCTTTGTCAACTTGCACTAGCTCTCTAAGAGAAGGAGTAATTGGATTAAAATTTTTTAAAGCCATTTTATTTAATTCCTCCGGTAAAATCGATATTATTGTCTTTTTCTAATGTAACAATAGCTTTCTTTCTATTGATTTGAGTCCCTATAATTCCTTTAAATCTTTTCTTCTTACCTTTAACGTTTAAAATATTGACCTTTTTTACTCTTACTTTAAATATTTCTTCTATAGCCTTTTTAACAGTCAGTTTTTCAGCGCATTTATCTACATAAAAAGTGTATTTATTTTGTTCTGAAAGAGTCGTAGTTTTTTCTGTAATAATAGGTTTTCTAATTAAATCGTAATATTTATAAGAACTCATCTTAACCTCTCTTCTAAAACACTTACTGCTTCTTGTGATAATAGGACATATTCATGGCGTATTATATCATAAACATTTGCTCCTAGCTGTGGAACAATCACAGTATTATAAATATTTTTTGCAGCCAAAACAAAATTAATATCTACCTCGTTTCCATCTATTACAAAGAAACTTTTCCCTTGAAATTTGCTTAATATCTTTACAAGACTAGAAGTTTTAGGCTTATCTAGCTTTAAAGAATCTATGACCAATAATTTTCCTTCAGCGAATTTCTCGGATAAAGCATGAATTAAACCAAGTTTTCGTACTTTTTTAGGCAATTTTATTGCATGACTACGTACTCTAGGTCCGTGAGCGACACCACCACCACGCATTTGTACCGATCTAAGTGAACCTTGTCTTGCATTACCTGTACCTTTCTGCTTAAAAGGCTTTTTTGTGGTTCCTGATACTTCCGATACTGTTTTAGTTTTGTGGTTACCAGACATTGTTTTAGCTCTCTGCCAATCAATAACCTGCTTTATTATATCACCTCTAATAAATTTAACAGCAAATATATCTTCATTTAAGCTAATCTCACCAACTTCTTCATTAGCAAGACTTAATATTTTAGTTTTCATCTTTATTTAACCTTAATACAGCCTTATATAAAATTTTTATAAAATTATTGCATGGCATTATTTTATTAACTTGATAATCTTTGAATCTCAACAAACATGTCTAAATATCTATTATAAAGTTATTGACACCTTTTTTATTGCATCTTTTATTGAAAGATACGAATTTTTGTGACCAGGTATACTACCCTGAATCATAATAAGCTTACGCTCTTTATCAATAGCAAATATTTTTAAATTTTGAATAGTGACTTGGTTGCATCCCATATGACCAGCCATTTTTTTACCTTTAAAAACCTTTCCTGGATCTTGTCTTTGGCCTGTAGAACCGTGCGAACGATGAGATATCGACACACCGTGAGAAGCCTCAAGACCTCTAAAATTATGTCTTTTCATACTACCGGCAAATCCTTTACCTATAGTAGTCGCTGTTATATCTACAAACTGTCCTGCCATAAAATGGTCTACTTCTAGACTTACTGCTATATCAATAAAATTCTCTTCAGAAATTCTAAATTCTTTTAATTTAGTTTTAGGAGATATTTTAGCATTAGCAAAAACCTGTTTCATAGGTTTGGTTACTCTAGATATTTTTTTATCTTTTACACCGATAACTAAAGCATTATATCCATGTTTTTCTAGAGTTTTATGCCCTACTACTTGACAATCATCAACTTTTACTAATGTTAAAGAAATTCTTTCTCCTTTATCATTAAAAACACTAGTCATCCCTATTTTTTGAGCAATTATACCGGTTCTCATTTATTCCCCACTCTCTAATTCAATCACTACATCAACACCTGCTGCTAAATCAACTTTACTTAAAGCATCAACAACCGCTGGATTCGGGTCATCTATAACTAATAATCTTTTATGCTTTCTAATTTCAAATTGTTCTCTTGACTTCTTATGTACATGAGGAGACCTATTTACAGTAAATCTTTCAATTTTTCTAGGTAAAGGAATAGGACCATTAATGTTAGCAAACGTTCTTTTAATAGCACTAACTATTTCTTTTGTAGCTTGATCAAGACTACGATGATCAAATGATTTTAAACGAATTTTAATTTTATTTTTCATTTAGCAAACCTATGTTTTAAACAGCAAGATGTTTTAATAGACACCCTAAAATATAAATACCTATTATTTTTTAATAATAGGTATTTATAAAATCAATTAATTATTTATTTTAGTTACTACACCAGCACCCACTGTTCTACCACCTTCACGTATAGAGAATTTTAACCCTTCCTGCATAGCAATTGGTTTAATTAATTCCACTGTAAAACTAGCATTATCGCCAGGCATAACCATCTGCTTATCAGCAGGCAATTTTATTGTACCGGTAACGTCTGTTGTTCTAAAATAGAATTGCGGACGATAATCATTAGTAAACGGGGTATGACGTCCACCTTCTTCTTTACTAAGCACATATACTTCAGCCTCAAACTTATCATGCGGTTTTATACTACCTGGTTTTGCAAGAACTTGTCCTCTTTCAACTTCTTCTCTTTTTGTACCGCGTAGTAATATACCAACATTATCTCCGGCTTGCCCTTCATCAAGTAACTTTCTGAACATTTCTACACCGGTACAGGTAGTTTTTTGCGTATCTTTTAGACCAACTATTTCAATTTCCTCACCTACCTTAATTATTCCTGACTCTACTCTACCGGTTACAACAGTACCTCTTCCTGAAATAGAGAATACATCTTCTATCGGCATTAAGAAAGGCTTATCTGTAGCTCTTACAGGTTGTGGTATATAGCTATCCACTGCCTCCATTAACTCATTAATAGCTTTTTCACCTTCAAACTTTCCTTCTAAAGCTTGAAGTGCAGAACCTTTAATAATAGGTATTTCATCACCCGGGAAACCATATTTTGATAATAATTCCCTTACTTCCATCTCTACTAGTTCTAATAGATCAGGATCATCCACCATATCTACTTTATTCAAGAATACTACCATAGCAGGTACACCTACCTGTTTTGCGAGTAATATATGTTCTCTTGTTTGAGGCATAGGACCATCAGCAGCAGACACTACTAATATTGCACCATCCATTTGAGCAGCACCTGTGATCATGTTCTTTACATAGTCAGCGTGTCCCGGACAGTCTACGTGTGCATAGTGTCTATTTTGAGTCTCATATTCTACGTGTGCAGTAGAAATAGTTATACCTCTTTCTTTTTCTTCAGGAGCAGCATCAATTTGATCATACGCTGTAGCCTTTGCTCCACCTGTCTTAGCAAGCACTATAGTTATTGCTGCTGTTAAGGAAGTTTTACCATGATCTACGTGACCAATCGTACCTATATTAACGTGCGGTTTAGTTCGTTCAAATTTTGCTTTTGCCATATTATTACTCTCTACAATTTTCTAGGTTTAATACAAGTTAATTTTTTATAAGTGCATTTTTTTGCTAAATTTATTTATTACCACTAATTTCTGGAGCGGGTGATGGGAATTGAACCCACATAGCCAGCTTGGAAGGCTGGAACTCTACCATTGAGCTACACCCGCATTGTGGCACTGTTAGCAAAATAATTATTAAAACTATTTTGTTAAGAGTGCAGTGCTATATCAACTTTATTCAGATTTATAAATATATACAATTATGTTTTATTTTTAAATAAAAAATATATACTTGAAATTTTTTAAAATAAAATGATATGCTTCCCTGACCCATTTAAGTGGTGGAGGGAGAAGGATTCGAACCTTCGAACGCTTACGCGGGCAGATTTACAGTCTGCTGCCATTGACCACTCGGCCATCCCTCCTAAAGAACTTTACTGTATTAAATAGACTAATTCACTGTAAAATACAATATACTAATTAGTATTAGGACTTAATAAAACTTCATTGCCGAATCATCAAATAAACAAATAGCAGCTTGCACATTTATTTAGTTGTAACTTTCTATAATAAATAGTAGTTTCTGTCAAGAACAAATTACTAATGGTGTTCAATAAGATGCAAAATAAAAAACTTGATTCTAAAAATTGTTATTATATGTACGGGAAACATCCTGTATTTTCTGCTCTAAATAATCCAAAACGTCAAATTGAAAATATTTTATGCACTAGGGAAATTTTTGATGAAAACAGAAAATTAATAGCTACTAGATCTTATGAAATTGTTAATAACAATATTTTATCTAAATTACTAGAAAATCAAACACATCAAGGAATAGCTGCAAAAGTGAGGCCAATTTTTTCTTACAATCTAGAGGACATAGATATAAAAAACCCAAAATGTAAAGTTACAATTCTTGATCAAATAACAGACACACAAAATATTGGAGCAATTATTCGCAGCGCTGCTGCTTTTGATATAAATGCTATACTATTACCTCAAGATAATTCTCCAAACGAAAACGGTGGCATTGCTAAAGCGGCTTGCGGTACTTTAGAATTAATACCTATCATTAAAGTTACTAACTTACGCTCATGTATGAATTATCTTAAAAAACATGGCTTTTGGATTATAGGTCTAACAGGTTCTGCAAATGATTACTTTACCGATAAATTAATTGCCAATAAAATAGCAATAGTATTTGGTGCGGAAGATAAAGGCATACGAAGATTAGTCGAAAAAACCTGCGATTATTTAGCCAAAATCCCTATGTCTAAAAGAGTGGAGAGTCTTAACGTATCCAATGCCGCCTCTATAATTTTTCACTTATTATATTAGAGATTACATCTAAAAAATTTTTAATAAATCAAATATTGTTTTTTGTTTACTTTGATATAAATAAATATTTAGTCTACTTAAGTAACTAAGTTCTGTGGAAAAATTATTTCTATAATAGTTATTGCTATTTCAAAAAATCTTAATAATGTAACCAAAAAGAGCAACAATAGATTAATTATACCATATGCAAGAAAGAACCTAAATTTTAAATCATAGCTTAGTTATACCAATTAATTTGAGAGAAACGTTATAAAAAGGTGACCAAATAAACAAATTAATTGAGAGTTTTGAAACAAATTTACAGAGGTTACAACAATTACAAAAATGCAAAATTAATAATACTATATTTTAGTATATCATAGGTAAAGCAATAAATAATTATATCAACTCTTCTGAACCTAAATATTAAAGAACATTAGAAAAAATTTTATAGTTTTTATTGTAATATTATGATAGAAAACACATTAGTATTTATTGCCAAGAATCTAAGAAAAACTTCTTTAAAAAATAAATTACATCATAGCTTTGCTAAATTAGCCAAGAAATAAGATTTAAATGGCAGTAAGTAATCATTTTATGAAAAAAATAGATGATTAATATAATATTTAACAATTTATGAAAAATTACAGAACTGAAAGCGATTCTTTTGGAGAAATTCAAATAGAAGAAAAATTTTATTGGGGGGCTCAAACTCAAAGATCTTTAGAAAATTTTAAAATAGGCAGGCAAAAAATGCCCGAAATTTTAATTCGTGCTCTTGCTATTTTAAAAAAATGTGCAGCACAGGTGAATCATGAGTTTGGTGATTTAGAAACTAAAATAGCTACAAGTATTGATAAAGCTACGACTAGAATTCTCAGCGGGGAGTTTGATAATAATTTTCCTTTAGTAGTGTGGCAAACAGGTTCAGGTACACAAACAAACATGAATATGAACGAGGTTATTGCCTCTATTGCCAACGAAGAATTAACAGGTAAAAAAGGGGGCAAATCTCCAGTACATCCTAACGATCATGTTAATAAAGGACAATCATCCAACGACTCTTTTCCCACCGGTATGCATATAGCAACCGTACTTGCAACTAAGCAACAACTTATACCGGCTTTAAATAATTTACTTACCTCTTTACAAGATAAGTCCAAAGATTGGGATAAAATTATAAAAATAGGACGTACCCACTTGCAGGATGCGACTCCTTTAACTCTTAAACAAGAATTCTCCGGATATATTACACAAATAGAATATGCTTTAGAACGCATAGAAGATGCATTAAAAAAAGTTTATCTACTTGCTCAAGGAGGCACGGCAGTCGGTACAGGTATTAACTCAAGGATAGGATTTGATATAAAATTTGCTGAGAAAGTAGCAGAGTTTACCAAACAACCTTTTAAAACAGCTCCTAATAAATTTGAAAGCCTAGCTGCCCACGACGCACTAGTAGAATTTTCGGGCACTCTTAATACTATAGCAGTTAGCTTAATGAAAATAGCAAATGATATAAGACTGCTTGGTTCGGGTCCAAGATGCGGTCTTGGTGAGCTGCATTTACCTGAAAATGAGCCAGGTTCTTCAATCATGCCAGGTAAAGTAAATCCTACGCAAGTCGAAGCTTTAGCAATGGTATGCAGTCAGGTTATGGGGAATCATGTTACGGTTACTATTGCCGGCTCAAATGGGCACCTTGAACTTAACGTATTTAAACCCGTAATAATATATAATATCCTACAATCTATTGAGCTACTATCTGATAGCATAAATAGCTTTGTTACTCACTGTATTAAAGGTTTAGAGCCTAACATCGCACATATCAATGATTTACGTGATCAATCTCTAATGCTTGTTACAGCTCTTAATCCACATATCGGCTATGATAATGCTACAAAAATAGCTAAAGAAGCATATAAACATGGAATCACTTTAAAAGAAGCTGCTAAAAAACTCAATTTTTTATCGGAAGAAGAATTTGACAAAATAGTAGTTCCTGAAAAAATGGTTGGACAATATTAAATTCTCTTTACTTATATTATAGTATTACACTAGTCTGTTTTGTGTGTACTCCTGTGACATGAATAGTTGGGAATACGAAGTTCAACTTAGAAAAGAGCAAGGAGTCTTTAAACTAAAGAGCGCAGCGTATACTAAATACGTGAGCATCTAAGGACTTAAAGACAATATAGTCAATGTTTTAAGTTCAACTAGATATTATCTATAGAAACAACATCTACCTAACTAAATCAATTGATTTAAAGCAAAAATCTATGCCTCAAGCCTTATACAATGTGTATAAAATTACTATCTGTAAGCATAATACGCGGGGCACCAAGCTGATACCTATAACAGCAAGACCTAAAATAGAAAATATTGTGAAAAAATTTGCTGAATTTAAAGGCAAGACATTAGATCTTTTACTCTTTTTAAGAGCTTAGGATGAAGAAGGGCAAGGGTAGCAGATGAATAACCATTCTCTTATATTTAGACTGTAGCTATAACATAGTGTGTTGAAGATAAAAATAACTAATATTCAAAATGTGTCGTATGAATCATGGAGCTACATAATATTTGGAGACATGAAACAACCAATATACTATTTAGTATCAGAAAAACATAATAGATTATATAGCAGATACTGTTAAGCTTATAGATTTATATAATTCTTTACCTATGAACATATCAAATTTTAATTTGTCCATACATGAAATCACACAAGCTGCAAGAAGCAACAATCTTACTACATATGATATTAACCTATTTATTAACTGCAATATGCATGAAAAACTTCCTATAGCTATTAACGATAAAGCATTAATCAATGTCATAATAACTGCATTCCGTTATTAAAAGAAAATAATCTGCATTTTTCATAAAAGACTATGGAAATTTTAAAATCTTTTATTATACTTAAACATAATTATATAAATAAAAAATTATCATGGTTCTAAATATAAAAGCTCCTGAAAATATAATATTAAAGCCAACTATTATGGTTTTCGGCGTTGGAGGCGCAGGTAGTAATGCGGTAAATAATATGATTAATGCTAATCTGCAAGGTGCTAATTTCGTAGTAGCTAATACCGATGCACAATCACTAGAACATTCTTTATGCACCAACAAAATACAACTTGGTGTTTCTACAACTAGAGGTCTTGGGGCAGGAGCTTCTCCTGAGGTCGGAGCACTCGCTGCACAAGAATCGGAGAACGAAATCCGTAGTTACCTTGAAAATAGCAATATGGTATTTATTACAGCAGGTATGGGAGGTGGTACAGGTACCGGTTCTGCACCGGTTATTGCACGCATTGCTAAAGAACTAGGAATTCTTACTGTCGGAGTAGTAACTAAACCTTTCCACTTTGAAGGTGGTCATCGTATGAAAACTGCCGATACAGGGCTTATTGAGTTACAGCAATTTGTTGACACTTTAATTGTAATACCGAACCAAAATCTATTTCGTATTGCCAACGAACAAACAACATTTACCGATGCGTTTAAAATGGCAGATGATGTATTACATGCAGGAGTTAGAGGCGTAACAGATTTAATGATTATGCCCGGACTTATTAATCTTGATTTTGCTGATATTAAAGCAGTAATGAGTGAAATGGGCAAAGCAATGATGGGTACAGGTGAAGGTAACGGCGAAGATAGAGCAATTAAAGCAGCAGAATCTGCAATTTCAAATCCTTTACTGGATCATAGCTCAATGTGTGGTGCAAGAGGAGTATTAATTAATATTACCGGTGGTGCTGATATGACCTTATTTGAAGTCGACAATGCCGCTAATAGAATTAGAGAAGAAGTCGATAATCCTGATGCTAATATTATTTTCGGTTCAACATTTAACCCGGAACTAAAAGGGATTATTAGAGTATCGGTAGTTGCTACCGGCATTGATGCCGATAAAGTCACAACATATACACACTCAATAGCTAAAACTACCAATACAGTGCCTGAAGAAGCCTATAATGAAGTTATAGCACAACCTACTCAAATAGAAGAAATTCCTGATTTTAACAGCTATAGTACTGAAAATATCGAAATTACCGATTCTCCAATGAATCAAAATTTTATTGGAAATGAAGATGTAGAATTACAGATAAACACTTTCAACAAATCTGAAGAAGAATCACCAAAACCATCATTTTTAGGGAAAATATGGGGTTCTCTGCGTGCTTCAAATAATTACACTTTAGAACGTAAAAATGTCGTGAGTACGCTAGATCAAGATAATAAAGAGTCTGATATTCATGACATACCAGCTTTTTTACGAAAGAAACGAAATTAGATTAGAATACCTATATAATTTCAGAACAACATAAAAAAGAATTACTAAAAATAACTGGAAATTCTCCCGCAGATATTACAGCACTATTAAACAATATAGATAAAACAGCGCAAGCTCTCTTGAGCTTATCTTAATTTGATAGAAACATTAACTTCTGGTATTAGTGACGAATAAAAATATTATAAGACTGTACTGGCATTTATAGAATTAAAACAAAATAATTTTGTGAATATATTTGGAAAATCAACTATAATGTCTCTCAAAGTATTCTTAATTTCAAATATACAAAATAATCACAACAATTAAATATTATTTCCCAAAAGGATCAACCTTAAAGAACAAGTTACTATAAATGTATTATTATATTGGTGCAAACGTAATTTTTTTGAATCTAATAAAGGATCAAAGTATATTTTAGATTACCAAATAATGAAATGTTTGCTATAAAAGTTTTTAGTTAAAAAAATCAACCTATATTAAAAGAAAATGTGTTAACTACGTGAATGCCTTAGTGCTGTGATATAGCCGGTGGCAAAATAAATTTTTCTTATAAACTTCCTTTAGGTGAGATGGATTTTAATTAAAAAATAACCATATGCTCAGAAAACTATATTATTTCTTATATTATATTTTTAAATACTCATTGACTAGCTAATACTGATAAGATACTACTCCCTCCTCTACGCAGATAATCAAAAGCGATATATAATTCATTTACTTACCGAGTCCAATGAAAAAACGCAAAAAGTAGAATTGCAAGCAACAAAAAACGTAATGAAAGATTTATAACAATGTTTGGTTCGGTAGTACGCTGGTAGAAATAAAAACCTCAGAAGGATGTGGATATAATTATTATGTAATTGATCAGCCTGCTAATACAATATGGCATACCCAAAAGTTAAGGCAGCAATGCAACTGGTAAGTATATTTTATACCAAAAATAGTATATGCTCCAAAAGATATTAAATTGCGTTACGTTATTTGGAATCGATATAAAACAATTAATTCTGCAAATGAAGAATAGTATACAAATACTATTCTTCAGAAAAAATTTAATCTCCTATATGGCATTACTAATTAAGTATAGATATAGCCGAGCTTAAGCGACTGAACAAAGTGTAACAATCAAGAAAAAATAATAAAAAATTCTGTAAATCAGAATTTTTACTGGGTTGCTTAGTCAATTTATCAGTATAAATTTCTTCACAATAACTGTTCAATTCTTATAGTTAGCAATAATAACAACTTATTAAAAATCTTCCTCTACAGCTTCCACTTCTTGCACTTCCGGCACAAAATGTTTAAGCATAGACTCAATACCGTTTTTTAAGGTTATAGTAGAGCTTGGACATCCAAGGCATGCACCGCGAAGAGCTAATTTCACTATACCGCTTTCAAAGCCTTTATATATTATGTCACCACCATCTTGAGCAACAGAAGGACGCACCCTAGTTTCAATAATTTCTATGATTTGTTTCTCTATTTCTGAAAACCCATCAAGGTTATGCTTTACATTATCTGCCTTTGTGCTTTCTTCAAATACCGGAAATCCTGAAACAAAATGATCCATAATAACCATTAAAATTTCAGGCTTTATAATTTGCCAATTACTTTCAGCTTGTTTAGTTACTGTTATAAAATCCCTACCGAAAAACACTGATTTTACATTATTAATATGAAAGAGTAATTCTGCAAGTTTACTTTTTCCTTTTACTTCAGCAAGGTCACTAAAAAATATAGGCCCTGCGCTACTTACTTCCTGTCCAGGGAAAAATTTTATTGCATCAGGATTTGGAGTATCTTCAGTCTGAATAAACATAATTAAAGCACATTAAAAATTTTTAACTATTATAATATAATAGAGTAATATTATGATTTAGGTAAATATCTAAATTAATAATAAGCCGGTATAAAAAAACCTGCTACAACAAAAAAAAATAAATCCAACCTAAATAAGTAGCTGCATAACCCAAAAAATACTATAAAGCATTATAGTACTAATATAAACAATGTAATTAAAGCAAAATTTGGATTATACAATATAATAGAGCTATAATAGTTTAATTGATAGAAAAAATGCAACTAACCAAAGCAAGAATTAAACAATATTTATATCCTTGCTTACTTAAAGGAGCAAAACTTACTTTTTTTCAAGTAAAGGGCCCCCTAAACATTTAAATATATGAACAAAATTAACTAAACTAAAAAGACCTATAGTTATTTAATCAAAACCGGATGCTTGAAGCCCAAACGAAAGAGTTGAACCGGTAGTAAATTAAACCTCTGGGCAAAGAAATTATTAATATAAAGCAAATGTTATATATTGAAATCGTAAAAAATTCAAATTTATAAATTTTTCCTCAGTATATAAAAGGATTTGATGACATTCTTGTAAAATCTATGTCATTTCTGCTTTCGCAGGAATGACATCAGAGCCATAAAAAGACGTCCTACAAACTACGATACTTTCTGTCTTTTATTACTGTAACTGTTACCATCAAAAGTTCTTCTTCGGTTATTATTAAATGAATTAAACTCTTTACTATCACCACCGGTCCTTTTACTAAATAATCTTTTACGATTATTTTTATTTCTAAACTCACTGTGTGGGGTAGATTCTCCTTTATTCACTAAACGATCAATTGCACGCCATCTAATAACATCCTCAGGAGAAATAAAAGATAACGCATGTCCAATAGCCCCTGCTCTACCTGTCCTACCTATTCTATGTAAATAATCTTCAGGACACATAGGTAAATCATAATTAATAACATGCTGTGTATGAGGAATATCAAGCCCTCTAGCAGCTACATCAGTTGCCACCATTATTCTATGGTTTGACTTACGAAACGATAAAATTACTCTTTCACGTTGACGTTGACTTAAATCACCGTGTATAGCTTCTGCTTTATGATTCTCATATTTTAACATCTTAGCTAATTGAGCAGCAGAGCGTTTAGTCTTCACGAAAATAATTACCGACCCTTCCCTATTATCAAGTTGTTTAGTTAATTCACTAAATTTCTCTTTATCAGCAATATGTATTGATTCCTGTTTTATTTCTGCAGCTGCTTTATTAGTAGCACCTACCGTAATACGCACCGGATTATTGAGATATTTTTGAGAAAGATCCATAATATGCTTTGGCATAGTAGCAGAAAACATTAAAACTTGTCTTTTTTCCGGTAAAAATTTATTGATTTCTTCTAACTGTGCTTTCATCCCCATATCAAGCATTCTATCCATTTCATCAAGCACGGTTATGCCTATGCGATCAATTTTTAGACTTCCCCTATTTAAGTGATCAATAATACGCCCCGGGGTACCTATAATCACTTTTGGATTCCTTTTTAATTGGATACATTGTTTAAATATCGGTTCACCGCCTATCAAAACTGCACTATTCATTTTATAGGATGTAGTGACTTTGTTGAAAGTACTGTATATTTGCGTTGCTAATTCTCTAGTCGGAACAAGAATTAAAGTAGTAGTTTTATTTTTAATAAATGAATCAATTACTGGCAATAAGTAAGCAAGTGTTTTTCCTGAACCTGTCTGACTAGAAGCAAGTATATCCGAACCTATCATTGCAATCGGAATCGATTGCTTTTGTATTTCAGTCGGCTCAGTGATATTCATTGTCTCAAGAGCAATAATTAATTCTTCAGATAAATTAAAGTTTTTCATTATATAATCCAATATAGTTTTAAATCAAAATATGCACATTATTGATTAGACCTGTTACACAACCCATTGCTAAAGATAATTAAGACATTAACTCTGCCCTCTCATCCTCACACACTTAACCAGTGTACACTGTACACTGCGTATAATAGAAGCATCGTATTCCCATTATTAAGATATTAAGTTATGCAAGATTTCTATTGTATAAAAAATAAGTTAAATTAAAATAACTACTTAATATATAATAATTACCCTGAATCAAAAAACATGCTTCACTAGATTACAAAACACCAACTAAATATAGAAAACGATAAGAACGGATGAAACTATTTTAAAATTTTATTCAAGCCAGAATAATACTATTAGATTTGGACATTTTCATACCCTCCCCTCAATTTATTATACTTAATAAAGTATATAGGTTATTATTAAGACAAAAACAAAACATTTACTATTTTGATAAAGATGACCAGGTAACTAAATTATAAAAAATTTTGGATAGATGCTTTTGGTTTTTGGTATTATAATATATTTATTTAATTCTGAGGTTAATAGCATAGGCTTTCCCTTGCTTTTCGTCAAGATCAAAAATTACACCTTGTCCTTCCTTAAGGCTATGTAAACCTGCTGCATCTACAGCTGATTTGTGTACAAACACATCTTTGCCACCATTTTCCTGTTCAATAAAACCAAAATTCTTCGTAGCATTATACCACTTAACTTTACCTGCTATATTTGTAGCCATAAAAACCTTTATTAGATAGAAATTACTTATTTGAACTTAAATCACACTTATAAAACTAAAACTTATTTAAGCCTTACCTCTATATAAAGAGCCGAAAATTCATTACGTAAATGCTACCTTACCTTACGGCATTTGTCAATAAACATGTCAATAACATGCAAAAGAAAGTATTACCTTCTGCAGTGAGTCTATCATATTATTACTATTTTGTCACTATTTAAGTTAATTATCTAACAAATAAAAATAAGCTGATGCTTTAAGTTTCATATTTATATTAGTATCATAATATTTATTATTTAGTGCTATATAATTTAGATTTAACAAGATTTAATTTTACTGCAAATTATAAGTTTTTTCAAAATAGGAATAGCTATTCCTACACAATACTGATTAATTTTCACTAAAAAATAATTTATATTTCATGTGCAGAACCTAATAAAAATACTTGCTTTTTTTCATTTTTTTTATTAATCTACACCCACTTAGCAAGTGCAACCTCAATATCCACAGCTGCCCGCGTGATGGAATGGTAGACATAACGGACTTAAAATCCGTGGAGCGTAAGCTCTTGCCGGTTCAAGTCCGGCCGCGGGTACCATTAAAATTAAATGCACAAGTCTCTACTTTCAACTGTAATGCTAAAGCATTGAATAAAGAACCAGTATTATCAAAACTTGGATTTCCTTTGCGATAAAATAATTTTAATGTGCTTCTTTAGATATTTTTACTACCTATCCTCTTGCTATAAAAACAGCAAAAAATAACTCCCTGTTATGTATCTAACAAAAATATTTCTCCAAAGCTTCATTAATATAAGCTACTAATATAGTAAAAGTTAAAAAATATTTGTTATTACAACTTTTGCTTTAATTATAATCAACTATTATTAACAAAAATAAGAAATAACTTTTATGGAAGAAGATATAAGCTCTTGAAATGATTAAATTATATTTCAAGTTCAAAACCATAAGATTTCTATCATAATAGAAGAAAAAGCAGTAGAGTATAAATTACAACAAGAAGCAGAAGCCAAAAAAATTAGATAAAGCTAAATATAAAATAAGACGTGAGCTTATAAATACAAATTTACTAAATTCAAGTTATAATATTTCACAAGTAGCAATCCTCAAATAATCTTGAGGAGTAAGATTTTCAGCACGATCATTATCATTGATTTTCAGCTGAGTTAGTAATGCATTTTGAGCAGGTGCAAAATTCTTCAACGACGATTTGATCATTTTACGTCGCCCTGCAAAAGCAAGTTTTGTTATTTGCTCAACTTTATTTATCACAACAATAGACGGCAGAGTTTCTAAAGGTATTAATTTAACTATAGCAGAATATACTTTAGGAGGTGGATAGAAAGCAGTCGGCGCTACGTCAAAACATTTTTCCACTTTAGCTATTAACTGACATATTACTGATAACCTGCTATATGCTTTAGTTGAAGGCATAGCACAAATACGTTCTACTACTTCCTTTTGCAACATTAGTGTCATACTAGTAATTAGCCTAGCTTCTTTCAGCCATCTAATGACTAATTCCGTACCTATATGATACGGTAAATTAGAAATTATAGTTACTTTATCATAACCTAAATCAGTCAAATTTATTTTAAGAGCATCCTGCTTAATAATACTTAGATTAGGATAATATTCTTTAATCTCATTGAGTAATGGAATACATCTCTCATCTGTTTCTATAACAGTTAAGGATTTAGGATTTTTCTGTAATATCGATCTAGTTAACCCTCCGCTACCAGGACCTATTTCTAATACTCGGCTATTTTCTTCAAGATTACTCACACGTACGATTTTATCACATAAACTACTATCAAAAATAAAATTTTGTCCGTGTTTTTTAAGAGGATAAATTTGATGTAAGGCTACATGTTTTGCAATTGAAGGGAGCATAGATTAATGTTGTTCTAAAAAGTAGAGTTTTTGCATTGATCAGAAAATGCTACTGGTATCATCCCTACGAAAGCAGGAATGATACTGACCATATAAACAATTAAGACGGCAACATTATTTTTATAGATGCCTTTTTACGCATATTTTCAAACATTTTTCGCGCTTTTTGTGAAATCTTTTTATTGGTTAAGAAGTTTACTACATAATTATTTTCATCTTCATTAACATTTAAGATTTTTTTGCTGCACACTAATATTATTTCAAATTTGTTATTTACTTTAAAAACATTACTTGCTTTATCAGGAGTTAAATCCTTTACAATAGTTTGTTGTACATCGTCTATTTTACTAAGTTTATCGGTAATAATTTGCATAGTAGCAAAATTATCATAAAGCGATTTTTTGACGTCGGCACATTTTTTTAATCGATTTTTTAAATTATTCATCTGTGTAAATGCTTTATTGCCAATATCTTTAGATGTAAATACTTGCATTGAAATTTCTACGTCTTTTTGATCACTAGATAAAATTGCAACATCTATTTCTTTATTACTTACTTGCACCGACCTTGATAAGGTTGACAAAATATTCATTTTAATCAACTCAGATTTAATTTGAGCAATAAAACTATTAGGATTGACTGATCTACTTTTTAGATACTGAAGAAGAGAACCATTAGGCATTTTATTACGATCTTCAATAGATTTAATAGCATTATCTATTTCTTCTTGCGGGATTTCTCTATCTCTAGCATATTGAAAAAGCAAAGATTCGTCAATTAAACTCTTGATTACCAAGTTACTGAGCTGTTTATCTTGAGCAGGCGTTAGACTCTCAAAATTATTTAGCGCTATAATCATTTTTTTTCTAGCACGAAACTCATTAAGAGTAATAGGTTCATCATTTACAGATGCTATTATATTTGGTAGTGAAGCTTGTACTACATTAAAAGTAAAAACAATACCAACTATAAGTAATAATTTTTTCATATTTTTCAGACTCACATAACGCAATAGTTAGAACAATTTTTATCCTGACTATCGATAAAAGGTTAGATAATCAAGCGACTTTATTGTATGGATCGATTTCATTCCTGCGAAAGCAAGAATCCAGCTCTCTCTTTCCAAGATCATACTGTGGCTTGAACACAGTATCTAGAAAAAAATCAAGACTGTAATACATTTTCTAGATTCCACCTAGGAGGAAATAACATATGGCACTTTTTCTAGCCATTTGAAACTTACATGTTTAATACTTTTAAACCGATAGAAAGAGTAGGTGAAGAAGTAGTCTTTTTGATTCCTCTACTTCCGTCAGCTAAATAATCGGAATAAATCTTTGCAGTAATTCTAACACAATCTTTAGCATATGTCACCCTAATAGTTCGAGTAAGTAAATTTGGGGATCGTTTAGAGAGATCAATACGTCCACCAAAGCCTACAATCCAATTGTCCGCTAGTTGATAATTTATGTCTCCATAAAATTGCTGCACTCTATTATTTGCAACCCTTGTATTTTCTACAGAATAATATTTTTTAAGCTTTGCAAGCTGAATAAAACTACCTAAACAGTTAATTTTATTATAGTTAAAATTTCCTCCTACTTCATATCTGATAGGCCTAAAATGTTTATCTTGCCGGAAACTATAAAACAATTCTAAATTATTAGAAATATTAACTAAGATTTGACCGACATTTTCCGTATCATCAGCGGGTAAATCTATACTATATCGTGTGTTACGGGACTGCCCTAAAAATAATTTTAAATAATTTCCTTCTTTAGCAATACTAGTATTTACACCATAACTTAATCTATTACCGAAATCATGGCAATCAATACCGCTATAACGATTGGATAAAAAGATATTTTTTTCAGATAATTCATATTGAGCAGGATCAATTATAACAAATTTTTTGTCTTTCTTAGATAATTTATGTCCCATAGTAAAAGACACTACCGGCTCAATAAGTAAATTTATCATTCTTGTTATATTACCTACTAACGGATAACGCCACAAAATTTGTAATTCCGGTATATTTCGTTGGAATGATTTAGTGTCTCTCGTTTTATCTAAATAGACTCGTCTTGCAAGGTAAAAATCACCTCTATCCTTAGCAGCAAAATCAAAAATTTGTCCTGAGGAAGTTATAAAATAATGAAGAATCGAAAATTGTAAAGAAGTTCTAGCAAGTTGTGTTCCTATCCTTTCTTTGTACATTAACGTATTATTTTCAACAACAATAAAACTATTATCATTTAAATTTATCACGTTTTTTGTATTGATTTTTGGGAATACTAGCGAATCAGTATACTTACTATCATTACTAACTAAGTCTTGAAAACTTAATCCTTCCAACGAAAAATAATTAGCCTCATGAATTTTATTTAAGAATATTTTAGAAGTTAGATATGAAGCATAGCTATTATAATAATTTTTTAAATAAGCTTTATCCGATGTACGTTCTATCCTAAAACCGTAATCATAAACTTTATCGTTACTAATAAAACTGCCACTTGCTATATAATGATAAGAAGAAACTTTTTGATTTTTTACTATACTTCCATCTTTTTCTAGAAAATAGGGTAATTTACCGTAACTACCTTGAAAATTCATATTATCAGTATTATTCGGGCGATAACGTGCTTCTAATTCAAAAGTTTGATATTTACTAAAAATGCGCGGAGTGAGGGTAAAATCCATATTAGGTTTTGCATATAGATATAGAGGTATACCAAGTCCTTTGTTTTTTATGTCTGGCACTAATAACCCGGAAGTTGCAGGAGCTGTAGGAGTCGGATGGGAAAAATATGGCAAGAAAAAAATTGGTACTCTATATACTTCAAAAAACACATTTTTATAAACTATTCTATGCTCTTCAAAGTGAATATAAGTATCCTTAGCAGCAATTTGCCAAATAGGATTTCTATTACAAGTAACAACACAAGGCGTAAATTCAGCATGGTGCAACTTAAGATTATTTTCATCTATTCTTTCAGCAAGTTTAGCAATTAAAAGATTATTATAACCTGAAAGCAAAATGAATTCTGATATGACACCCTTTTTAAATTCATCTTTTAAAACTAATTGAGAACCCTCTATTATTCTATTTTGTTTATCCTTAATGCGGATATTACCTTCTGCCCATAAAATATCCTTTTTTATATCATAAAGTAAATTATCTGCCTTTAATAAATACTCATCTGTGATAATTTGTATATTACCTTTAGCATATATCAAACCCTGAATTCCGTTATACTCTACAAAATCAGCTATCATATTGCTTATCTTAATATTGTGGCCCTTCTTAAAATTATCAGCAAAATTTATCAGAGGAGATATTATAATAATAAACAAGCATATTATTCGCAGTAGCATTTATATTAATAACTATATTTTAATAGTAAGAAATAATATCAAGCTATTAGTAATATATCAAATAATAAAAGTTTTACTTGCTCTTTTGCAGTGCACGGTTATTCTATTGAGAATGTATGTTATATAATTTTTTTGATTCCTGCATGACTTTGGTAAACCACCTTGTCCTACCGTTGCTTGACCACAGTATTCATTAAAAAATTAAAAAGACTGGATTACCGTGTGATCAAGCAGCGGGATGAGAGTAATAAAACTAATCTCTGCGGAAATAATATAAGAGTCATGATAAAATGTTAGACAATTTCATTGCGAATCAAGCAACTAAAGAATTTTCAGTTAGTGAGATTTCTAATAAAATTAAAGAATTATTAGAACATAATTTTGGCTATATTAAGGTCAAAGGAGAAATTTCAGGTTTTAAAATAGCAAGCTCAGGGCATGCTTATTTTAACTTAAAAGAAAATACTGCTATTTTAGCCTGTACTTGCTGGCGTCCTATTCTTGCTAAAATCACATTTCCTTTAAATGACGGCATGGAAGTAGTGATTAGCGGTAAACTCTCAAGTTATTCAGGTAATTCACGCTATCAATTATCAGTAGATAATTTACAACCCGCAGGACTTGGAGCTATACTGCAAATTCTAAACGAGCGTAAAGGACGTTTAGAGAAAGAGGGTCTATTTAATAAGAGACGTATTCCTATACCTTTTTTACCTACTAGAATAGGAGTTATCACCTCAATAACCGGCGCTGTTATTAAAGATATTATTCATCGTATTCGTGAACGTTTTCCGACTCATATAATAATATGGCCGGTTAGCGTACAAGGAGAAAATTCCGGTAATGAAATTGCCTCAGCAATTGAAGGATTTAACAAATTAGAAGAGGAAAAGAAACCAAGTGTTATAATTGTTGCTAGAGGCGGCGGCTCTATAGAAGATCTTTGGTCATTTAACGATGAGATATTAGTACGTGCCGCTTATAATTCAAAAATTCCTATTATTTCTGCAGTAGGTCATGAAGTGGATTATACTTTAATAGATTTAGCAGCTGACAAAAGAGCTCCAACTCCTACTGCTGCCGCAGAATTTGCTGTACCAGTACGATCTATTTTAAATCATACCATACAATCTTATGAAAAAGTATTATTAAATAATATTAGACAATTAATTAAGTATCACGAACAAAATATAGTAAATTATAATAAAATACACAGATATCTCGCTCACTATATAAATAATAGACAGCAATTACTGGATGAAACCAGTTTTAATTTACTAGATGCTTTACCATGCTTTATTGAACTACAAAAAACAAAGCTTAAATCTTTTTCTAAAGAAAGAATTAACCCTGCTAAAATAATCAATTACAAAACATTAGAATTATCACATCAAATAGCTTATCTATCAAAATCGGCAAATAATACTTTGAAAAACTTTGGGTATAAATTAGAATTAAATAGTACATTACTTGCAAGCCTTGATTATCATAATGTATTAAAACGAGGCTTTGCTATAGTTAAAGGAGAAATGGGTAATTTTTTATCTTCTAAAATTACTGCTGCGGATGAAAAAATTTTTAATATTAAATTTTATGACGGCGAAATTAAAGTAGTTCGTAACTAAAAATGTCAAAGCATATGATAACATTTATTTTATTTATATACTGCTCATTTCTAAAAATTTTTATGCTTAGGCATAGGTGCAAATGAACAACAAGTATCTTTAAATAGCGTTGAGCAATTTAATTTTGTTATAGATGATTTTCGTGCAAGTTAAGAAGTACAAAAAATCATTAAGATATATATCATATTTATTATAGGCTTAATTGGCTACTCGCTTTTGCTTTTTCAGAAATTATTTTGAATAACAGAAAAAATAGTACTTATATTCGTTACATTTACGGATATTACTGTTCTAGTAGCTGTATAATACTCGACTTAATTAGTAACCAATGATACCAGAAATTTAAACCTATACTTTACTCTTTCTTATTTCTATTATATATTTGTAGTAGTTTTGCGTGGTTTTACTATTATTAAATTATTCAGCTATTATAATAAATAAATTACTGAAGATAATTATTTAGAACAATCATTAAATAATATAGTAGCAATTTGCGATTCATTGGGACGCAACTTTTATAATTATAGAAGTTAAATTGAGCCTTTAAGTTTTTAGTGGACGACCGTTTTTGCTTTTATTACAGCTAATTGCGGTACGATATTACGAGATATTTATTATGAAAGAAAATTCAATTAAGAGGATACCAAGAGGAGTGAGTATTGAAATAACTTATGTTATAGGGCATAGCATTTAACATATTATGAGATATGGCAGTAATCTAAATTAACAAAATTTCCAGAGCATAAAAACAAACATGAAGATAGCTACTTGGAATATTAATTCCATAAAAACAAGAATTAATTTATTGCGTAATTTTTTGTCTAAGGAAAATCTAGATATTGTATTATTACAAGAAATAAAGTGTGAAACTGAAAAATTCCCGTTTGATGAATTATCCGATTTACCTTATAATTTTTACGTTCACGGACAAAAAACATATAACGGTGTTGCTATAATCTCAAAATTTCCTGCCGATGAACTAATTAAGGATTTTCCAGATAATTACTGCAGTGATCAAGCAAGGTTCTTAGAAATAAAATTATCACTACCTATAGGGTTTTGTAATATAATCTCGCTCTATGCTCCTAACGGATCATTTGTCGGTAGCAATAAATTTATAGCAAAACTAGCATTTTATGAAGCGCTTATCAATTATCTATCAACTAAAAAATCTTTTGATGAAAAAACTATCATTGGCGGTGATTTCAATATTGCACCGTTTGATATAGACGTATATTCACCTAAAGCATTAGCTGAAACTACTTGTTTTACTAAGGTTGAACAAAAAAAATTACGAACTATTCTAAATTCTGGATTTGAGGATTTATACAGATTAATACATCCGAGTAAACAAGAGTTTTCATGGTGGGATTATAGAGCTGGATGTTTTGAACAAAATAAAGGTATGAGAATCGATATGATCCTTGGTTGTAATAATACAATTGACTATTTAGAAAATTGCTATATGGATTATAATTTAAGGACACAAGAAAAACCTTCAGATCATATACCGGTCATTGCTAGCTTTAAGGTATAAATATGAATTCAAAATTTTATGAAAAATACATGATAATTGTTGGTATAATCAGCAAATTTTTTGTACAAGCTCATAAGATTTTCATTTACAAATCTTTGGCTTCTATTTCCATGTTTGCTTTTTAAGTGCTATTGCTCTTTGTATCTAGCTTATATTATGTTATTTTAATAAAAAACATACCTATTATAATAGCAAATATAAGTAGGTTTTATCGGGACATTAACAATAACTATCCTAATGTATTAAATATAATGAATAAACAAATCATTACTTTGGTAGGAAGACCTAATGTCGGCAAATCAACGCTTTTTAATAGATTAAGCATACGTAAAAAAGCTATTGTTCATGATCTACCCGGAGTCACTAGAGATAGAAAATATACAGACGGCAAAATCGGGGCTTTTGAATTTTTGTTAATTGATACTCCAGGACTTGAAGAGAATACTGGTAGTATGAGTGTACGACTAATGGAGCAGACCACTAAAGCAATTTTAGAGGCAGATTTAATTTGCTTTATGGTTGACGGTAGAAGCGGAATATTGCCTGATGATAAGTCACTTAGTAGTTTTATTAGAAAATATAATAAACCTGCAATACTGGTAGTTAATAAATGCGAAAAAGCTTTTGGTTTTGATAAAGAATACTACCAATTAGGCTTTAATAGTATGGTAGCTATTTCTGCCGAGCATGGCACAGGCTTAATTGATTTATATGACGAGATTATTGCCAAGTTACCTGAAGAAGAATCAATCGACACAAATATAGTGGATCCAATTAAAGGAGATTGTGTACAAATAGTAATTAGCGGCAGACCTAATGCTGGAAAATCTACTTTTATAAACGCTCTTATTAATGACGAAAGATTATTAACTGGTCCTGAAGCAGGTATTACTCGCGAATCGATTGAAATTGATTGGCAATATAAAAACAATCATATTAAATTGATTGATACAGCAGGACTCCGTAAAAAATCTGCTATTATAGAATCTTTAGAAAAATTATCAGCATCAGATGCTATTAACAGTATTAAATTTGCTAATACCGTAATTCTAATGATTGATGCTTTATCTCCTCTAAAACAGCAAGATTTAAACATTGCAAGCTATGTAGCAAATGAGGGCAGAAGTATCATTATAGTAGTGAATAAATGGGATTTAGTTAAAGAATCTGAAAAAGAAGCGTTTCAGGAAGAATTTTATTATCAGATAGATACTCATTTACCTCAGGTTAAAGGCGTCTCTGTGCTATTCATTTCAGCGATAAATAAACAAAATATTGAACAAGTTTTAGATGCTTGTCTTAAAATTTATAAAATTTGGAATAAGAAAATAACTACTAGCAAATTAAATGAATGGCTAAATTTTACTACGGAAGCACATCCACTACCTCTAAAAAAAGGCGGCAAAAGAGTACGTATAAAATATATGACTCAAACAAAAACTCGTCCCCCTACTTTCAAGTTATTTTCCAATAATCCAGAAAAAATTACTGATAGTTATACTAGATATTTAATAAATAATATGCGTGAAACTTTTAACATGCCAGGTATTCCTATCAGATTCACTTACGTCAAAATTAAAAACCCGTATGTATAGTTTATTTTACTTATATACTTGTTTATACAATAAACAAGTATATTATTATGCAAAATCAAATAAAAAATCTCCATGTGCAGTGGTAATAGATTGTCAGCAAATAAAGGGAGCGGTATTATGTGATCAAGTTAAATCCAATGGACTTCACCGCACATAAAACAAATAAAATTTTAACATTAAATAAAATACTTATAAATGAAATAATATATAAATTAAAATTACTTTTATAAAATAAAACATTTATTATATAGTCAATAGAAACTTTTTTCTTTAGGTAGATTTAACGGTGATTTTCTATTTAACATAATTATACATATATAGTATTACTATTTTGTAGTATTATGACTAATTACAATAATAATGTAAGATTAGCAGTGATCTAGTTATAAAAATGCCAGTATTGATCCTAAGATTACGTTTAAATTGGGTTAATTTATATAAAGAGGTAGGTAATACAGGGAAAGTTGTGGCTACACTTATAGTATTTCGAGATTCACTTTACACAAATGGTATAAAGGTGTAGATGGATTACATAATTTAAGCAGAAAACTACATACATTTCCTTTTTAGAAAGGAACTGATATAGCAGCAGATCAACAATACTAGTTTTAAGAAAAGAAAGAAAGCTAGCAGTATAAGAGATGTATTCAGAACAAACTAAAATGTCCACATAGCATTTCGTTTTCTATGACTACTATACATAAAATATTGCAATAATCCCAGGAGGTTAAGCTTAAAGCACCATTACCTACCGTAAGCAAGCAAAACATTATGGTGCTAAAGTTCCAGGAGGGACAAGAATACAAATTGATATGTGTAAGATTGTTAGTAATTTATATCAATATACTTCCATAGATTATTGTACTAGATATAAGGTATTAACTTTATATAACGTGCCACAATAAATACTTGTATCTTTTAGATCAAGTATTAGTAGAAGCCTATGCCATTTCCAATATAACGCACATTCAAACTGATATAGGACAAGAATTTTTTGCTTATATTGTACAATATTATCTAAAAAGAATACAAACTTAAATTCTGTCCGATCAAACCATTATCACCCTATCTATGGTAAAGTAGAAAGGTCACAAAGGACTAATTTAGTTGAATTTTACACTACAAAAGCAATTATAAAATTGGGAGCATTATTATAATCATAATAGGGACTGACTCTCTTGTTGGAAACGCTCCTTGGGGAAAATATAAAGATATAATCGTGTATCATTAGTTACGAATTAAACAAACAATCTAGTTGTATATCTATAAATCACACATTTAAAGAGTACATAAATAACTGAAGCTCATCAGCAATCTTAAATTTCTAATATTAGATTAGCCTCGCTTTACAGCACTACAAATACTAGTACTACTATCTCAAGCTATCAACTCTTAGCCAAAATAGTGGTTGAATTTTTATTTTTGTTAATTTTAAAAATTATCTTACAATAGTTTTTTACTATACTTCTTCATTCACAGCGCCTAAATCCATCTCTCTCTACAAAATGAAACAATATTCTCCATTATCTGAGGGATCTATAAAGATTTTATAATATTCACGTTTTGCATAATCAAGCAATTCTGCTACCATAAGTGGCATATCTGGATACTTTTCTATACTTACTAAAGCTATATTGTCTAAGTTTTAAGGATATTGAACAATTCTAGCTAAAGCTGTTAATTTTTACTCTCCTATTGTATCTTCTAGGTCACTTTTATATTTTTGTTCTTTATACAAAGAAAATACTAATTTATCATTTTTACACTCAACTAGGAAAGGATTTTTAAATTTAATCAATAAATCTTTTAGTTTCACATTAATAAGTTTTTTATATTTCAAATAATATCCTCTAAGGTAGTTAAATAATGCTTAATTAATCGCAATAATTTTGCTTCCGGACTTAAATTTTTCACTGCCCATTTTTTAATCCAAGGTTCAGCTAGTTGCCACATATTAACATTATTATCTAACTGCCTACCTATCCCTTCAACCATTATCAGAGTCTTTTGTAATAACAATAATTCCGGTTGTATTTCCATACCAAAATCTTCAGTAATTTTAAATAAATCTGCAAGCAACTTACCTATGGAAATATTTTTTGTAGGTATACCTACTATAGGCTCGATAACCGCTCTACAACTTTGAGCAAACAAATCTAAATTGGTATTTGAAGGGATATAACCTGCTTTTAAATGTACTTTAGCCACTAATTTATAATCACGCTTAAAAAAACCGAATAGGCTTTCGGCAACGGCTAATCGGTCTTTCTCATTAAGTCTGCCCATAATGCCAAAATCAAGCAGGATTATCTTACCTTGCTTGTTTACTAAAATATTTCCTGCATGTAAATCAGCATGAAAAAATCCGTCTCTATAGGCTTGATAAAAAAACATTAAGGCAAAACCCAGAGCTATTTTTTTTGGTTCTAATCCCATTTGTTTTAGCAGCGAAGTATCATATATAGAAGTTCCTTCTAGCCACTCAGTAGTGAGTATATTTTCCGATGTTAAATCCCAATATATTTTAGGAATTATTACATTACTATCATTTCGCATATTATGCATAAGCTCGGAAGCAGCAGCTGCTTCTAGCCTTAAATCAATCTCAAATTTCATAGTTTCATGAAATTTATCAACTACTTTAATCGGTTTTAGCCTCTTTGCTTTAGAAAATTTTGATACGATTCTTGCTAGAAAATATAGCAGCTTAATATCTCGGTTATATTTTTTATGAATATCGGGACGTAATATTTTTACCGCAACATACTCACCGGTTGCCAGCCGCGCCTTATGCACTTGCGAGATTGAAGCGGCAGCGACCGGGGTGTCATTGAAGTGTGATATTGTCATACCACGCCTCGATCTCAGTATCCAGTTGCTGTTATGGATTCCATAGTCAAGCCACAGCATGACATTATGCTTACAAAACTCCCTCTCTATAATTTTTCTAGCCACCCCACTATCAAACGGAGTTAGCTTATCTTGCAATAATCTTAAATGCTCTGCTATTTCTACTCCTACTAAATCAGCTCTTGTAGAAAGTGTTTGTCCGAATTTTATATAAATAGGTCCAAGGTTAATTAAACAATCTATTAAGCGTTTGCCGTAATCTTCACTTGATTTTTTTATTAATGATATCGGAGCAAAAAATAAAGCTAATATATAACCGATAAACCTAAAATTTTTAGGAACTCTAGAATCAATTAGGATTTGTTTTTTACTGATGATACGCAAAATACGTATTAAATCTAAAAAATTACTTATCATATCTTATATGCACTATGTACCGCTACTATACCGTTACTTAAATTTTTATAATGTACCTCTTCAAAACCGGCTTCTTTAATCATTATTCTAAAGTCATCCTGTGAGGGAAATAACTCTATACTTTCGACCAAATATTTATATGCCTCTTTACTACCTACTACCATGTGACCAATTTGAGGTATAATATTAAATGAGTAAAATTTATAAAAATCTTTTAAGATTCCCTCTTTTACTTTTGAAAACTCAAGACATATAAACTTACCCATTGGTTTTAGCACTCGATAAGCGTCTTTTAAAGCCTTATTAATGTCAGGTACGTTTCTAATACCGAATGCTATAGTATAATAATCAAAACTATTATCTGCAAAAGGCAATTCTTCAGCACTGGCTACAATAAATTTAAGGTTTTGAAATAGATTAAGATCTATTGATTTCTTTTTAGCATGTCTCAGCATTGCTTCATTTATGTCACTTACAGTTAAAGAGACATTATTTCCTCTATCTCTTGCTTTTTTAGCAAGCTTTAAAGCAATATCACCGCTACCGCTAGCAACATCTAAGATATGAGAGTTAAGATTTGGAATTTGCCTAATAAACTCATCTTTCCACAAGCGATGCAATCCAAAGCTCATAAGATCGTTCATTAAATCATACTTATCCACAACATTAGAAAAAATATTATTTACTAACCCTTGTTTTTCAGTGTAGTCTACTTTTTTAAAGCCAAAATTTGTTTGGTTCATAGTATTTAGTATAATTAATATAATATCAAATGCCGGAACTTCCTGAAGTAGAAACTCTTAAAAACTCTCTGAAAGATAAGCTAATCGGGCTTATTATAGAAAATGTAGAGTTTAAAAGAGATAATTTACGTTATAAGTTATCTCCACTTTTAGCTACAGAAATCTCAAATACTAATATACTGAATGTTAGGCGTCGTGCAAAATATTTAATTATCGATTTTGGTAATTATCATTCTTTAGTTATCCATCTAGGTATGAGCGGTAGGTTTACAGTGCAACCTGCTAATTATAAAATTCAAAAACATGATCACGTGATTTTTAATTTAAATAACTGCAAAAAGTTAATTTTCAACGATACTAGACGCTTCGGAATGGTTTATAGCTTTAAAACTAATTTCTTAGAAGAGGAATTTTTTCATAATCTAGGAATAGAGCCACTTTCTGATGTATTAACACTCGGATATTTAAAAAGTAAATTAATTACTCGAAAAATACCTATAAAAAACTTGATTATGGATAATAGAATTATAGTCGGAGTTGGTAATATTTATGCTTCTGAAAGTCTTCATTTAGCTAGAATCCATCCGAATACACTAGGTAGCAATTTAAAGGATGATGAAATAGCAAATTTAATTAAATCGATTAGAGAAGTGTTAACTAAAGCTATAACTGCCGGCGGCACTACTCTAAAAGATTTTGTAAACGGTAATAGTAAACCTGGTTATTTTAGTCAGCAACTTACGGTTTATGGTAGAGAAGGACAAAAATGCCCTCACTGTTCCAGTACTATTCTCAAAACAAAGCACTCAGGAAGAAGTACTTTTTATTGTAAAATTTGCCAATATACTTGATATATCATATAAAGCTATTTATTACTTATTCAATTAATAGCTATAAAATATATGATAAGTAACCCTCTTTAAAGAAGAATGTGAAGGAAATACTTCAACTCGCACCACAGCATACAAAAAAGTACATGACAAATTACCTTTAGCATAAGGTTATTACAAGGGGTCTAATAAAGCTGGTTATTATGGCAATGGTAAAAGAATTATGACCTGTATCATCAGGGACACCAAAACAATTTAGAAACCATATTTGGCTACAACAAACATTAAATCACAATAAATTCTTAGGATAACCTACTATTATTACTTCCAAAAAGTATAAATCAATTGCTAAATAACAAGAAGTCTAATTATTTAGATATAGCAATAGAATTAATTGCTGAACCCTTATAAAAAAATACCACCAATTGTGCTATTATTACAACATTATTGTCCAAGAACAAGTGTTTGATATCGTAGTATTACTCCCTGCAGATCATCCTATATTAGTAAATGCGGTATTCTAGGCATATAAATGCCCTAAATACTGAATATAACTATATAAAAATAGGCTTTCCAATTGCAGAAAATATTGATCAAACAGATTATTTTATTAAAAAACCTATATTATAGTATAGCAACAAAATATTTTTGGAATTCTAGAATTTTTATATATGAAATTAGTTTTTTTCTAGTAATTAATCTTCAACCTGATTAATTGTCTATTGTAGCAAATTAAGATACTATGACAATAAATCGTAATATTTATAATGAAATTGAAGCTATTTCGATAGAGAATACCATAATGGGATATATCTCGGGGATGTTTATGATAAAAGCCGATTTTACTTGAAACGATCTGGTACTTAGCACTACTTATTACAAGCAAAACACTAAAATATAAATAATAATTATTGCGAGAGAAACGTAACAACAAGGAATACTATCAACTCTTGCATTACTTCTAATAATATAATTACCATGTAATAATTATCAATACTATGAACAGTCTTTTGGTCGCCTATAAATCAAAAATGACTGTAATATAAAGAATTAGTAATGAGCAAAATAGTAAAATGCATGATCTACAAAAACTAAAATCCTATTTACTGCTCTTCTTAACAGGAAATCTGATTCATCACCACATTATGAAATATATGAAAAAGCTTTTCTAAGTAAATTAGGCAATACAGAATCTACAAAGCTTGTTTATTCATATGCTACAAAATATACAAACTTTGAAAACCTACTGTTAACAATTTTATTCAAAACTATAATAGGACAGCCTAATATCATTTTTGATGATGCTATTTGTTATCAACTACTACGGCTCCTTTAAATGACTTCAATATTAAAAGACGCAAATTATAATGATATGTATAAACCTTGCTTAAAACATATACAGCTAATATCAAGGCTATTGACATAACATTATTGCTTATATATCCTATTTTTACCTAAATGAGATGCGGCTTAAACCTCATCATTAAAATATAGCTAATCTTATAAACTTCAAAAGATCTATAAAATTTATAGGCGCAGCTTAGTAATAAAGAGGTTCATTTTAGTATTTTTCTTTTTATAATCAATTGATATAAACTGGGCATGCTTGTTGCTTATCGCTCACCTATCATTAATAGGTCTTGCTCCTCACGCCTAGTCCCAAATTACCTGAATTGACTATAGTTGATAATAAAATTAACTTCTGTGTTACTAATAACTAATAACAGTGTGAGTCACAATATGGGGAATACTACAGAAAAACAAATAATAATCTCTGAGTTCAAAAATGATAATGATGAAGATGAAGATGAAAAAAAATTAAAAGCAGAAGATGCACGTAAACAACTTAAAGCAATACTAATAACATTTGGTATTATTTTGACCGGGTTTTTAACTTTTACTTATTTCTTTTTTAATTACATAGAAGCAAAAGCAGAAAAATACAAGCAACAACAAGAAACTCAAAATAACTAATAAAATTACTTCCTTTAGTTGCAGTCTTATAGTTTTAATGTCATTCTAGCTAGTAGTGAGATGAAGAATAGTATACAAAGATCAATTTCAAAAAGAGCAAGGAATTTACAAGGCGAGGAACAGGGCATATAGTACGTAATACAATTCTTATAGGATGACATAGCAAATTTTTTATCTAGTGTGTCGAAAAAGAGTTAATGTTTATATTAATTTAAGTCTAGAGTGCTTGAAACCGTTTTTCTCAAAATCATAAATAAAATCTTTAATTAATAGGTACTTCACTTCTGCTACATACCCTGTAATGCCCTGCCCTTTTTGTCAATAGTATCCCTTTTCATTAATTGAGAATTTTAAAGCAGCTTTTGTTTGTTCCACGCGGCTGCAATATCAGTCTAATTACCCTTCAAGACCAAGTAGTAACTAATTTACCTCTTCTAACGAAAATTGTTGCAATACTTCATCTAGAGTTTGAAGACAGAATTCTGCAGGCATATACATATTAAATACTCATAATAAAATTTAATAGTATGGTCAGCTTTTTTATAATCAGAATTTAATAAACTTTGCCATAAAATGCAAAATGTAAATCTATATAATGGAATAAATTTATAAAGCTGGTAAGTTGGAGAAATCAAGAGTATTCTTTTTTCAAGACGGTATCTGCATTGTAACAATTTTGTAACACTATTTTAACTTGTATGTACTTTGAACAAATTCATTAACTACAGTGGGGTTTTGCTAGAATCTATAGGATCCACATCAAAATCACTGAGCTTGGAACATTAGACTATTAATGTCTAACATTACACTAATGGCGACAAACAGAGGTATGGCAGGTTAGCAAACTGCCATAGTGCGAACATTTAATCCTACAAATACATAATCAATATAATCATCCATATCAAAATGCCCTGATTCAAGTGACATACAATTAGTGCCTGTCCAATCCGTAATATAAATGATCTTGGTATACGAAATTCCTATACAGCTGATCTAAATATAAGTAGTGTGATGCCCTACGATAGCTACTATTATATATTTAGGTAATTCTTTTTTAAAACCTAATTTAGGCCCTAATTTACAAAAAGGTCTTTTTAGTATAACTTTTTCATTAATATTAGGTTCTATAATCAATAATTGTTCCGAGAATTAGGTTTCTTATAATTTTCTAGTCATGCGTTCACTAAAGTGTACAAGTATGCATAATTCTTACAAAACTGTTATCTTCTAATAATTCATGTTCATATACTTCTTTTAAAATTTTTTTATATCTAAATAAATTGGAGCAATTTATGTTCTAAGAACCTCTAACATATAACATGTATAATTAAGTACTTAAACCACAGTTAATCATAATTTATCCACAAACTTAATTTATACGTTTTATTCTATTCTAAAATATTGATTCTTCATTTATTGTTTAGTTTAACACTAAAAATCTCTCAATACATTAATTTTAGGATTTATAGTTTAAGTGTTTATAAATTTTAGTCTATACATATAAAATATTCTTATTTTTTCTTCTTGCTTTACTTAGGCATATATATGTTTGTTAATATTATAATACCATGTACTGTTTCTGTTGATTTTATACAAAAAATATAAACCTTAATTTAGATAATTTTCAAAATCCTTATTTTCTTCTGCCAACCTATTAACAATATTCCAATCTATCTCATATTTTCTCTAGCAGGGATTAATATTTCACTATTTTCAGGGAATAACATATTTATTACAATAACATCTATTTCATACCTAGTGCATAACATTTCAAGTGCATTCCTAGATATCAGACCTAGTTTTAGCATAGGTGCAACTAAATAATCATAATGTGCCCATGATGAATTTGATAAAGCCTAAAAAACTCTGTTATGTTACTATAGTTTATTTTCCTTTTTACTTCAAAAGACCAAAGTCTTGCTTGTTTCCTATATAATTTATTTAGTATAATCTTTAATGAGTATACTACATTTTCTACTATATCTACCCAATCTGGATTAACCATATATTACTTGCCTGCTGCTTATTTATTTGTAGAAAACTATGTTGAATTTGCATATTATTAGATATCCAATTCATTAAAATATAATGCAATTACCGCTCATTTTTCTTCTTCAGTTATATTATTTGACTTGCTTAATTTATTTAAGACTTGTTATTTGTTCATTATTAATTTGATAATTAGGATTTCGACTATAGTACAACCTTAATTGAGGTTCTTGACTATATTCTAATATTAGGATTTAATGCCACTCTCAAACTACACCTCTACTAATTTCAACCATATAATCCTTTATAACTTCCTTAATTTTTTCTTCTTGAGCTTTTTCATTATTTTCGTATTTTGACTTGTGTTTACTTTACATCTAGCTTTTTTAGGATAATTTTCTACAAGTCATTTAGCTATTTTATAAGGAGTAAATTTCAGATATTCATATGCTTTTAAAAGAACCAATAATGGCATTTATGCAATTAAATGCCAAAATGCCATATTAAATATACTAATAATTGAAATACTGTAAAATATACATGTTATCAACTTGATGATTCTATAAAGTATACTTTATATATTGTTCAAATTTAGAAAATAAAGTCTTGAAATTATGATTAGTAACATTTGCCACTTCTTTAGAGGTAATATTTTTGAGTTCAGCAATTTTCTCAGCAACATATCTCACAAACGCTGGTTCGTTTTGTCTGCCACGCATAGGGATTGGTGCTAAATAAGGTGAGTCTGTTTCGATTAATAACCTATCAAGTGGTACATATTTGACTATTTCCTGCAAATCGGTTGCATTCTTAAAAGTAACAATACCGGAGATTGAAATATATAAGCCTATATCTAGCATCTTTGTTGCTAGATTTTTTGAGGAGGTAAAACAGTGAATCAGCCCAGAAAATTTGCTATTATGCATTTCTGAAGTTAAAATATCAATAGTGTCTTCATCTGCTTCTCTTGTATGAATAATGGCAGGTAGGCTTGTGGAAGATGCTGCTTGTATATGTGCTACAAGCGAATCTTTTTGTGATTTTTTATTGTAAGGTTCATGATAATAATCAATACCTGTTTCACCGATTCCAATAATTTTCGGATGCTTGGTCAACTCTATTATTTCTGAATTAGTAATGAGCTGGCTACTTTCATTTACCTCACATGGATGTACCCCCACACTCGCAAAAACATTTGCATATTTTTCGGCTATTTCTAAAATAATTGATAAATCTTCAAGTTTAGTGCAGATAGTTTGCATATACTGCACATTATTTTCTAACGCTCTTTGAATGACAGAATCTAAATCTATATTTTTGGTAAGTAAATTAAGATGACAATGTGAATCTATCAAAATATTATTATTCATATTT
Source organism: Rickettsia sp. Oklahoma-10 (assembly GCF_039954865.1). Taxonomy (NCBI): domain Bacteria; kingdom Pseudomonadati; phylum Pseudomonadota; class Alphaproteobacteria; order Rickettsiales; family Rickettsiaceae; genus Rickettsia; species Rickettsia oklahomensis. The sequence goes on from NZ_CP157197.1 coordinate 92,696, forward strand.
CTAGTCTTTATATATGTAGGTTAAGCGTACTCTACCTCATACCTACAGATGCATTGTTGTGGTTGGATTGAAAAAAGCATTTGCTATCATACCTTAGCTTGACACAATCCTAATATAATCTTTAAACCTCTTATACTCTTGGAAAGATTATAGTAGGTTCTAAAATAGAAGCCCCTACAGTTAAAGCATAGTCACGTACTAAATGCCTAAATAGACGCTCTTTTTTATTTACCCCTAACTGATCAAGCATTTTGTTTGCTGAAGTCGGCATAAAAGGTTGAAGCATTATCGCAATATAGCGTAAAACCTCTAGTAAAGCATATAACACCTCTAACATCTTATCGTGATCGGTTCTTTTCAAATTCCAAGGAGCTTCATTATCAATATAGATATTTGCCTCTTCAGCCAAATTAATAATATTTTCAAGCACCTTATTAATTTCAATTTTTTCCATCAATAAAATATTCTGCTTAGCAAATTTACTTGCAGCTTTTAAAATTGGTAGCTCATATATTTTATCTATAACGCTTTGCATAAGTAGCGGCACTTTGCCATTATTATTTTTATAAACAAAAGTCATAGTACGCTGTAATAAATTACCAATTTTATTTGATAACTCACTATTGATTCGAGTAATTAGATTACTACGGGCAAAATTACCATCTGCACCAAAAGTGACTTCACGCATCAAAAAATACCTAACCTGATCAACACCAAATTCATCAATAAACTTAATCGGATCAATGGTATTACCAAGAGATTTAGAAATTTTTTGTCCCTCATTTGTCCACCAACCATGAGCCATAATTGTTTTCGGCAGAGGAATTTCAGCAGCCATTAAGAAAGCAGGCCAATAAATGGCATGAAAACGTAATATATCTTTACCGACTACATGTAAATCCGCTGGCCAAAATTTACCGTAATTACTTTGTGCATCAGGATACCCGAGCGCCGAAATATAATTAACAAGGGCATCAAGCCAAACATAAATTACGTGTTTTTCATTATTTGGGACTTTTATTCCCCAATTAAAAGTAGTACGTGATATTGATAAATCTTTTAAGCCCGATTTAACAAAGCTAACTACTTCGTTACGCCTTGATATAGGTCTAATAAACTCAGGGTTTAGCTCATAAAGGTCCAGTAATTTATCTTGCCATTTTGAAAGATTAAAGAAGTAGCTAGGCTCTTTAACCCATTCAACTGAAGCTCCCGTCGGTGCTAAGCCATCACTAGTAAGTTCCCACTCATCATAAAAAGCTTCATCCCGTACTGCATACCACCCTTCATAAAAACCCTCATAAATAGCACCGTTATCTAGTAATTTCTGCCAAAAAACAGCTACAGCTTCTTTATGCCTATTTTCCGTTGTTCTAATAAAATCATCATTAGAAATATGCATAGAGGTCATGAGATGACAAAAACTCTTGTAGGTCTGATCAGTAAATTGTTGAGGATCGATATTGTTATTAATAGCTGCTTTTTCCACTTTCTGCCCATGCTCATCGGTACCTGTTAGGAATATTACATCGAAGCCGCAAAGGCGCATGAAACGGGCAATTACATCACTAGCAACGCTGGTATAAGCATGACCGATATGGGGAACATCGTTAACGTAATATATAGGGGTCGTGATATAGTAAGTATTCTTCATAAATGCTTTTTTATTAACTCATGTACTTCAAGCAGACTTAAATCTGAAGCTTTAATTGTCTTTATTCTCGCTGGAAATCTATTACTTAATTCTTTAAAACAATCATAGATTTTTTTATAAAAATCTATACCTCTTTTGTCAAATTTATTACTTATATTTCGTAAATTTACTCTCTTAATAGCAGTATCGGGCTCTATGTCAATAAAGAAGGTAATATCTGGCATAAAAGGAGGCATTAAAGTTTTGTGCAGATTATATACTAAATCTATGCCATTTTCTAACTCTAATCCTTGATAACATGCAGTTGAGTCAAGAAATCTATCACATATTACAATATACCCCTTTTGTAGAGCCGGTATAATCTTCTGAACCATATGATCATAACGTGCTGCCATAACTTGTAATAACTCAGACATTGGAAGTAATTCTTCATGCACCAGAATTTCACGTATTTTCTCGGCTACGATAGTACCGCCAACTTCACGAGTTAAAATAACAGGAATATTTTGAGATTTTAAATATTCATAGAGCATTTGAGATTGGGTCGATTTACCGACCCCCTCCCCTCCTTCAAACGTAATAAACTTTCCTTGTTTCAAATTATTCATTAATCTCAGTCATTTTTAAAACTTAATAAATGATGTGTTATTTCTGCGGAAAGCTTACCAATGTGGATAGTAAAAAGCGGTTCAATTTCATTCCTGCTGCATAAGCAGGAACAACATAGGGAAATAACTCATCATTTTATAACAATAATATCTCTTAAAAAAATATTTACAAGGGAGATTATATACTTATAATGCATTCAAATTTTAAATTATTAGCATATGAACCATTCGTTAAGCAAACGGGATCTTTCTATCATAATCGGTAATACAATGGATCATTTCGATACTGCACTTTATGGGTTTCTTGCACCATTCCTTGCCGATATTTTCTTTCCAAATCATGATAAAGTCATTGCCTTAATACTTACCTATAGTGTTCTTGCTACCTCTTTATTTACACGTCCACTTGGTGCTTATTTTTTTGGTATTACTGCTAAAAAATACGGCGGGGTTTTTGCTTTGTCTCATTCTTTAATTGGAGTTGCTTTAAGCACTGTTCTAATTGGTCTCATACCTTCTCATGCCCAAATAGGCTGGCTTGCACCACTATTATTAATTGTGCTTAGAACGTTGCAAGGAGTATATTCCGAGGGTGAATGTACTATTGCTAAATTATATATTTTAGAAAATAAAAATGAAACAACAGCATTTAAAGCTTCTTATCTTTATCAAACCTCTACTATGGTCGGTATTATTCTTGCTTCATTTATCAGCACTATAGTTTTAAATGTAGATTATAATAAATATTGGCGTTTATGTTTTATATTCGGTGGGTTTACAGCTCTTGCAGGTTATTTTTTAAGGAAGAGTGATTTCATTAGAATAAACACTTTACTGTCATTCCGCGCCTTGACCACAGCATCCAATAAAAACCCTAATACTATAAGTTATTTTCTACCCCCCGTGGTCAAACCACAGGGTGATAATAAAGGTTTCTGGATTTCCGCTTTCGCGGGAATAACATTTTTACAGAGTCTTGTTACAATTTGGAACAATAAACTAAGTATTTTGCGGGTTAGTTTTGCCTTAGGCTTCTCATATATGACCTATATATTGCCTTTTGTATTTATGAATAGTTTTATTCCTATTATAACAAATATAACACTTGAAACAATGATGAAGTTTAATACTGAATTTCTAATTTTCGATATGGTTATGATTCCAATAATTGGGCATTTAACTAAAAAAATACATTATCTTAAAATACTAAGCGGCACTCTTATTATAATGATTTTAAGTATAATTCCTCTATGGTTATTCTTGAATCACTCGTCTATATGGTATGTTAATTTTGTACGTATCTGGATTATAGTACTGGGCGTTAGTTTCCTAGCACCTTTAAATTGTTGGCTAAATGATTTATTTAAAACCGCAGATAAATATATGCTAGTCGGTATTGGCAGTAGTATCGGCTCTTCACTAATCGGGCGTCTCATCCCGTCTACCTGCCTAATACTTTGGCATGTAACAGGTAGCTCTTTGTCAATTGCTGTTTATATAACTGTAATCTCTGCAATAACCTTATGGGCTGTAAGAGTGAGCAATTAATAAAAAGTCAAACTCAATAATATACCGACATAATTATTAGCTCTGAACCTTGTCATACAATTAGCAGGACTTTGAATATCTAGAGTTGCTACTTGTAATATCAATAAAATCAAAGCAGCTAAGATAGATAGATAGTTGATATTATGATTAGCTATCTTTGTTGCTAGAAGAAATAATAATATAAAACCTATATAACATACACAAATCCAAAACTTATAATGCTTGTTTTCTAAATATATGCTTAATGATTTTACTCCTATTTTCTTATCATCTTTTATATCCATAAAGCCATAAATCGTATCATAGCCGGTTGCCCAAGAACAGCATGCTAAATACATAATAATTGCTGCCATATCAAGCTTATCCTGAACTGCCGCATAAGCTATTAATGCTCCTAGCTTAAAGGTAAAGCCCATAAATATTTGTGGGAAGTAGGTAATACGTTTCATTAACGGATATATGCTAATCATTATTACTGCAAAAAAACCCATATATATAGCTGTTTTACTTAAAAGTAATAAAATAAACAGCGAAATAATGCTAAGAACAAAGAGTATAAAAATAGCATAAGAAACAGATAAAACACCACTTGCTAAAGGTCGATCTTTAGTTCTTGCTACATGCTTATCAAATTTCTGATCAAATATATCGTTAATAATACATCCACTACTTCTAGTCGTTATACTGCCTAAAATAAATATCGGTAATAACTGAGCTAATTCTATGTTAGAAGGATTTGCTAATAATAATCCAAATAAGGCAGGAAATAAAACTAGCAAATAAGCTACCGGCTTATCTGCCCGCATTAATTTTAAAATAAGTAAAAGTTTATTTAGCATTACTATATTAAACTTTAATTTAAATAAATATAGCATATAATCTAAGATAAAATACGCTATGCTGCAAAATAAAGCTACTAGATTTTTTATGGTCGAAAAATAAAAATACGATTCTTTAGTAAAAAGAATAATGACCAATCTGGTAGCAGTAAAAGCATTTCTAGAATATTACTTGCCTGATGATCTTAAGAACTTAGTAGATTGGTTAAAAATAGTAATAAAGCAAGAAAGCTATAATAGAGGAATCTTTAAAATAAGAAATATAGTGGTATAGTTATCAAATATAGTGCTAAGAATAAAGAAGAAGTATTTATTTATATACTAATTATAAGTTCAATCAAAGTTGATTAGTGGACAACTTTGCGGTTATGAAAATATATGTTATTATTATGTGCAAGATATTAAGAAAGGCAGAAATAAATTGACGCTAGTTTATGATTGAATTATTTATAATGGTAAAAGCAATACTCACAAAAATCTATAGCGTTTATTTACTGATAACATGATGGAATTAATGACAGCAGACTATAAACTATTATGCTTTGCAAGCTATATCAGATGATGAAATTGTAAAGAAAAAGCATTTAGGCATACTGGAGTATATGTATCCATATGCGGAATGAAACTATGTGAGAAATTTTTAACATAGTTTAAACATATTAAAATTTTATACAAAGAGAAAGATTATATTTACCTTAGGTCATTTTTATGGTATACCGACATAAAATTATCAAAACAGAAATAACAGGAATTATTACAAGTATTTACCACATTATATAATATAAATTATAAGGATAGCGTTATGAAAACTATAGAACAAAATATGCAGAAAAACATATGAGAGCAGGTTCTGATACAAGGAAGACAACTAAGGTATTAAGTAGGAGAGACTAAAGGTGAGAATAAAAATGCTCTCTAAAGAATTCAAAGGTTCTATTTTATCGCTGATCTTACAGATCTTAAAGATATCTTCATTAGTTCAATTGTAAAAAGTGATTTTTTTGTATAAGCTTAAAAACTACAATACTTGTGCAAGTATCTCTTGCAGAAATTATAAGTCTCCATATCTTCGAAAAGAAACGTAACATTTCTGTTGTCATAATCAACATATAACAACATTCTTGAATCAACTACAAAATCTATGAAAGAATTTCAGAAAAATTATAATTTTACAGAAACTGAAAAAAAATGGCAAAGAATTTGGCAAGAAAAACAAATTTATGCTTATGATCCAAATATTTCAAAAGAAGAAACTTATATAGTTGACACACCGCCTCCGACTGTTTCAGGACAGCTACATATTGGCCATGTTTACAGCTATACGCAAACTGATTTTATTGTACGATTTCAGCGTATGATAGGCAAAAATATCTTTTATCCTATGGGTTTTGACGATAACGGACTACCAACCGAGAGACTCGTTGAAAAACAGAAGCAGATCAAAGCTTATAATATGGGAAGAGACGAATTTATAAAAATTTGCGAAGAGGTAGTAACATGTGAAGAAGAAAAATTTAGAAGTCTATTTAACCAAATAGCCTTATCGGTTGATTGGAGTTTAGAGTACCAAACTATTAGTCCATTATCTCGCAAAATATCCCAAATGTCTTTTCTTGATTTAGTTAAGAGAGGCGAAGTATACCGCAATGATCAGCCTATATTATGGGATCCGGTAGACGGTACTGCTCTTGCTCAAGCTGATATTGAGGACACTGAACAAACCTCGTTTATGAATTATATCACCTTTAAAACCGAGCAAGGAGAACCACTTACTATAGCAACTACAAGACCTGAGTTATTACCGGCTTGTGTAGCGGTATTGTATCACCCTGATGATAGACATTATAAGCATCTAGCAGAAAAATTTGTTATAACTCCAATTTTTAAAGACAAAGTGCCACTGATTGCCGATCCTTTAGTACAACAAAATAAAGGTACAGGGTTAGTTATGTGCTGCACATTTGGTGATCAAACAGATATTACTTGGTGGAAAATGCATAATCTGCCTTTAAAAACTATTATAACCAAAAAAGGTACGATAGACTTCCCTAATGATATTGGTATAGACGGATTAAAAATTAAAGCAGCTCGAGCAAAAATAATAGATATTTTAAAAGAGCAGAATTTACTTATTAAACAAGAAGAAATAACTCATATAGTCAAATGTGCCGAAAGGTCAGGTTCACCACTTGAAATTTTAACCGTGCCACAATGGTTCGTTAAAACAATAAAACATAAAGAAGCATTACTTAAAAGAGTAAACGAGCTAAATTGGCATCCTAAAAATATGAAGATTCGTTTAAACAATTGGATTAATGCTATTAGCTGGGATTGGTGTATAAGTAGGCAGCGTTATTTCGGTGTACCGTTTCCTGTTTGGTACTCTAAGAGAGTAGGAGAAGAAGGTAAGATTTTATATGCTGACATTTCACAGCTACCAGTTGATCCCTTAAGAGATTTACCTATTGGTTATAGTAGAGATGAAGTTGAACCTGATCTAGACGTCATGGATACTTGGGCAACAAGCTCCACTTCACCGCAACTTTCAACTCATGGCATCTCTGATAATTTCACTGCTAATAAAAATAGGCACGATAAATTATTTCCGATGGATCTAAGACCTCAGGCACATGAAATTATCAGGACTTGGGCATTCTATACTATCCTAAAAGCACATCTACATCAAAATACTTTGCCGTGGAAAAATATCATGGTAAGCGGTTGGTGTTTAGCTGAAGATCGAAGTAAAATGTCAAAATCTAAGGGCAATGTTTTAGTTCCTGAAAAGCTACTAGAGCAGTACGGTTCTGACGTAATACGTTATTGGTCGGCAAATTCAAGACTAGGTGCTGATACTATCTACTCGGAAGACGTTATGAAAAACGGCAAACGACTAGTTAATAAGCTGTGGAATGCTGCTAAATTTATTTCTATTCATTTTGATAAATTAAAAGATGAAGATAAAAAAGCAAAGCTTTTAGAGGTTAAAGAAACAATCACTAACGAGTTTGATAAATGGATGATTAATAAGTTAGTCGAGCTAGTTAAGGCAGCCACAAATGAATTACAAAACTACGAATATGCAAATGCTATGCATTTGACAGAAAAATTCTTTTTGGCAGTATTTTGTGATAATTATTTAGAGATTAGTAAAACACGAGCGTATGATAAAGAAAATAAAAACCTAAGCGGACAATATAGTAGCATATTAACTTTATATCATGTGATGCAAACATTACTGAAACTATTTGCACCATTCATGCCACATATTACCGAAGAATTATACCAAATATTATACAATGATAAAGAATCTATCCATATAAAAGGTACCTTCGCTAACTATGATAATTTACATTACAATATCGATATAAAACAAGTAGAAGGTCTGCTTAAAATCCTAGATATCACCAGGAAATTCAAAGCTGAGAAGAAGTTATCTATAAAAGCTCCGATAAAATTGCTTAAAATTAGTGGTATAGTATTATCTGAAGAATTAGCAGAAGATTTAAAAAATGTTACATCAGCAGAAGAACTAAAATTTGAGACTCAAGGTGATAAAATTAAAGTCGATATTATCCTTTAAAAATATTTTAGGTTTAATTCTTATTATTTTTGCCGGTATATTTTTTTATGCTTATATATTAGAGCATGATTGGCGATATGTACTGTTAAGTGATGAACAAGTAAAAAAATACAGAATTAGTGAGAAAAAAACTATTGCTCTTTATCAGCTAATGAAAGACACTCATGAACTACTTAGCAAGAATAATATTAATTATTGGATAGAATTCGGCACTCTACTTGGTGCAGTAAGACATAAAGGCATAATTCCTTTTGATGATGATTTAGATATCGGTATTATGCATGAAGACGAAATACGTCTGCAACAAATATTACCGCAATTTGAGCAGCTCGGTTATACTGTTTCCTACAAGAGAACTTATAATATATGTAAAACAGGGTGTTTGGATATTTTCATTTTTCATCAAGAGAAAGATAAAGTTATATACTCTAATTTAGCAGTTCGAACTAAGTACCCAAATGATGCGTTTTATTATAATGAATTATACCCATTAAAAAAATATAAATTCGGTAGTATAGAGGTTTATGGTCCAGCTGATCCTATAGGAAAGCTAAATAGGCAATATCCGGAATGGGATAAGTATGCACTGATACAGAATTCCCACAGCTTACATATGCCTTTTTTATCAAATATCGAGCAAAAAAGCAAATTGATACTTACACCAGAATTGTTAAAACCTGCTCAGCCGTTCGAACCACTAGAAGATAAAGTAAATATAGTCAATTCAGCCAGTTTTAGTGATATAGAGGATAAAGCGTATTAATTAAATGTTGAGTTGGTTATAACTATTTCGACATTTGTAATGGAATGCTTATTATAGATGTGCATGTGTAAACAAAATTCACTATTGTACGAATATTGATAAATTTATACTTCTAGCAGCGTTGTTGCATGGATCTGATTTCATCCTAACAACAGCGGAAATCCTAGACACAATAATCTATAATATTAATACAAAATTATATATTATTGATAAAATATAATGTATAAAAATAAGTTTCTTATACATTTGGCTGGATTCCTGTTTTTGCAAAAATTCGCATTAAATAAGTTAAGGTAAAACAAGTAATAGCAGGTACTATCTCAATAAGACCGGTTTATCAAAGCAAGAATTAGAAATAGCTTGTTTATTTTGAATTACTTGAAAACTAAATTCAGGTTTAAGTAATGCATAAAAATATTTTAAACTAAGAGACACTACTAAATTACTTACTTTTGCTTCCACTAAAATCTCAGGTTTGTTATCCTTAATATAGTTATTTCACATTATTTATCACAAAGATAGTATAAACCAAAATCACCAAGTCCTGTTTTATTCCAAAAATATACGGTTTTTACAAGATGAGAAGCAACAAGATTTTCAAACTTTGCTCCTATATCTTTATATTTGTGAGCAGTCCCAAAGATAATATTTAGGTTCTTTATATTACAACATTTTTATACCAAGGTTTAAGCTCAAAACAATAATAATGTTTTTCTATAGCAAACAAACCACCTCCTTATTTGTTGATCTAAAACTCTAATTTTGTTAGCAAGATTTGTATAGATCATTTATAACGATAGCAAGTAATTCTAACGAATAAACATATCTTCAGTATATCTCTTCCCTAAATAATTGCTCAAATCTTTGATCACTCTATATTCTATAAAATGTTGTAGTGGCTTTTTAATATACTTCAAATTCATCGGTAGTGATATTTTTAAGATTTTTCATACAATCAATGTTATTATCAAAATTTTTAACTATTTCAGATACCGATAACCGATGTATAGTTCAATTTATGTATGCCCCATCCTTAGACTATCACCACCGTTTATATATTTAATTTAGCACTGACAGTTATAATAAATTCAATATTTTTCTCCGCATTATTTATTATACAATCCTTTTACAAGATTTTTCCAATCTTTATATTTATGAATTTCATCCAGTATTAAGGTGAATTGGGACCAAACTTAAATACTTGTTTTAATATTTGTAGTTTTTCCTACTTGTCTTGCTCCGCGTATAAATACGAACTTATTTTTAGATATTCTTCAACTTGCTTTTTATATAAGCTATATATTATAATAACTCTATAGTTTAGAAAAAAACAAGTAAATGTTGAATTGGTCAAGACCATTTTAATATTTACAACGTAATAGTCACATAAAATATATGCCTTACTTGTTACCAGTGATCATAACTACAGCATTTATTTTATTAACTTTAACAATTTGGTTTTATATAAAAACTAAAACCTTAAGGACACAACTACAATTCTTATCAGGACAGAATCTAGAAATTAACAATAATAACCAATTATTGAACCAAGAAAAAATAGGATATTTACAGACAATTGAGCAATTAAAGTGTAAAATAGAATATCAAGAACAAACTATTAAGGATTCAGAAAAAATAAGAGAAAAGTCGTTTTCATTAGCAAAAGCTGCCTTATTTGATCTTGGGAAAGATTTATCCAAGCAATTAATTGAGATACACAAAATAGAAAATATAGCAGCAAGAGAGCTAGCCGAGAAAAATATTGCTACTGCTTCCAGAAAATTTAATAGTGAGTTTGAGCGATTAATTACTATGGTAGGAGCATTAAATAAAGATATAGAGCAGTCCAAAGGTACGGTTGATTTGATAAAACAGTCTCTGCTTTCTCCTATAGGTGCAGGATTACTTGCCGAAATCACGCTTGAGAATATTCTAAAATCTTCAGGATTACGTCCTAATTTAGATTTCATTATGCAATATGGCTTAACTACAACAAATAGTGGGAAGCTAAGACCCGACGCTCTTATTTTTCTTCCTTCCGGTAATTTAATGGTTATTGATTCCAAAGCTTCTAAATTTCTAGTAGACGAGCAAGATAATAGTGGGAACCTTAGTAAAACTATGAGTTATCATTTAAAATCTCTAGCTAATAAAGACTATGCTGAAAATATTTTAACTAATCTAAATAAAAAGGATCAGAGTTTTAACAATGTTATTACTTTAATGTTTTTACCAACTGAACAAGCAGTGGAGAAAGTTATTGCAGCCGATTCTGAATTTTTACAAAAAGCTTGGGGGTGTAATATTTTTCCAGTAGGACCTGCAGGACTTATGAATATGCTATCATTTGCAAGATTTCAAATTACCGATCATCGCCGCTCAGAAAATTATAAGGTAATCATTGAAGAAGTGAGAAAGTTATTAAGCTCTATAGGTAGTATAGCTGATTATTCTCAAAAGATTGGTAATAACCTACAAAATATGGTTACTAATTATGATAAATTTGCCGCCTCGTTTAATCGTAATTTAATGTCAAGAGTGAAGAATATTCAAAAACTTGGTATTGATTCAAAGAATAAAACCATGTTGGCAAGCCTTGAACGTTATCAAATTGTTTCCTCCAAATCAGAAATTATTGAAATAGCAGCAGAAAATCCGCCAAAAATAGAAGAAAAATTATAAATAAATTTTTATACTCATGTGTAAGCATATATAAGATTAAAGCTTCTGAAAAAAAATAAACATATTATAGAGTAAATTTTATTAATAGGCCAGGCTCTACAGTAAGCAAGCTGCCAATTATATAAATATATAATTGAAGAAAACACAAAAATAATTGTGATAGAGCATAACAATTATAACCTTATTATTAATAATGTTTTTGGTCAAAAAGATTAGTAATTAAAGATATTTGTCACTTATGACTCCGTTAGACTAAAAGAGCATTATTGATATATCTTCTATAGATTTTGATTATATAGATCATCCAAATTATATAAGCATACCTTTTTGTAGGTATTTTTTAATAGCACTCAATTAAATGATTAAAATGTATTTTGTTTGTACCTGAGACAATCTTATTAAAGCCAAGTAAGATAGTAGCGGTTGTCTCGGAAATATTCTTGCCTGCACTACTAGACACTTAAATCTGATATATAAGCAATTGTTAAAACATCTATGAAAGTTGCTAGAATTTAAAATCTTTAACTTAAACATTATTACAGTACTATCCTACAGTCAGTCTTGCCTCATCATTATAGTAAAACTTTTGAAAAAACACATAATTAGTTACCAATGATATTTTATATAACTTGATTACTATATTAATAAAGAAGCAAGATGCATTATATTTAATAGATGTTGATGAAGATTGGATCTTCATAAATTCTAATCCTGAATTACAAAAATAAAAACAGATATAATCCAAAATCAGCGATTGCTATTACTGAACACATAGTAGCACAATTCTATCCATAATATGTACTAATATCTGTTTTAATATTGATTAGTAAATTTATTATATATTTCTTGAAGTTTTATTTGTGTATTCTTATCTTTTTCGAAACATTTATATTTTAAGTGAAAAGACTGTTTAATTTCTTCAGGTAAAAGTTCCTTATTCTCAATTAAAGTTAAAACAAAAAATATAAAAACCTCTTAAATATTTATTTAAATCTCTTAATATGTAATTATTTTATTATGAGATAATATTAAAACCACAAATTAAGTTTAATGGGTTCTATTATATCATTCCTGTGCAAGCAGGAATAAAAATAACCTGAATATTGACAAAAATAAACATATAAAAAACTCATTTTTTAATGTTTTACTTGTATTTCTGCTTTTGCAGGTAAAATAATATTTACGCCGGTATATATTCAAGAACTGGTTGTTTTTTACTTGATTTTGTAGGAATGAGAGAGGTCATTATCGGTTCTACTAACCCGTTCACTACCTCTTTTGTAATGATAACACGATGTTTTTTTAACTCGGCAACTTTATACATACTATCAAGCAAAAGATGTTCAAGTATTGAACGAAGTCCTCTTGCTCCTGTCTTTTTAGCTAAAGCTTTTTCGGCAATAGCTTCTAGCGCGGGATTCTCAATTATAAGCTCAGCATCATCAAGCTCAAATTGTTTCTGATATTGCTTTACTATGGCGTTCTTAGGCTTAGTTAGAATCGTAATTAAAGCTTCTTTATCTAAGTCATCTAAAGTAGTAACGATAGGTAACCTACCGATAAATTCAGGAATTAACCCGAATTTAATTAAATCCTCGATCTCTAATGATTGAAGAATCTCTCTATTATTTTTCTCTTTATCCATCTTTAAGTTAGCTGCAAAACCTATAGAACTATTATTAGTTCTTGCGGTTATAATGCTATCAATCCCCATAAAAGCACCCCCGCAAATAAATAAGATATTTGAAGTATCTAACTGTACGAAATCTTGTTGTGGGTGTTTCCTACCACCTTGAGGAGGCACGGAAGCAACTGTTCCTTCCATAATTTTAAGTAATGCCTGCTGTACTCCTTCACCCGATACATCCCGTGTAATAGAAGGATTCTCCGATTTACGGGCAATTTTATCAACCTCATCAATATAAATTATACCCTTTTGTGCTTTTGCTATATTAAACTCGGCTGCTATCAATAAACGTAGCAAAATATTCTCAACATCTTCACCAACATAACCAGCTTCTGTTAAAGAAGTAGCATCCGTCATAGAAAAAGGCACGTCTAAAATTTTAGCAAGCGTTTGAGCAAGTAAAGTTTTTCCTGAACCGGTAGGACCGATCAGTAAGATATTTGACTTATTAAGCTCAACTTCATTATTGCCGGATTGTACATACTCAAGCCTCTTATAATGATTATACACCGCTACTGATAAAATCTTTTTCGCTTGATCCTGCCCAATTATGTAATCGTTTAGAATTGTACATATTTTTTGTGGCGTTGGAATTGAAGAAGTAATCTGCTTTAATGCAACTTTACTTTCTTCTTTCATAATCTCCATGCATAAATCTATACATTCATCACAAATAAATACTGCAGGACCTGCTATTAGTTTTTTTACTTCATGCTGTTTTTTACTACAAAATGAACAAATTAATTCTTTTTTATCAACTTCTACTACCATTAACTTTCTTTTTTTATTTAATTTAAATTCTTCTTATACATACTACAAGCATGTTGTACAGGAAGTCATTCCTGCGCAGGCGGAAATGACTTAAAACGAGCGATATAACAACATTATTATGTTATTCTTGCATACATATAATAATCTTTATGCTCATTTGCAACTATTTCGTATTTCTTAAGGATCCCTTCCTTAGCAAAACCGCATCTCTCAAGCAGATTGATTGAACGAAAATTATCTGTAATGACTGTTGCTTGGACTCGCACAATACCTATATAATCAGCAAACTTTAAAATATTCTTTATTGATTTTAACATTATACCTTGACCCCAAAAGCTACAATCTAAATCGTAGCTTATTTCTGCTCTATGATGTTCTAGATTTATTATATTAAAACCTGCAGTACCTATTAATTTATTATTGCCTTTAAGGGCGATTCCCCAATAAAAGCTTCTATGATTTTTATATAAACTAGACCAATAACGTATTTCTTCTCTAGCTTCTTCTAAATCTTTAGGTCTATTACTATCAGTTATATAAAGCGCCATTTCCAACTTACTCATATAATTAAAATAATCTTGTGCATCATCTGCAACTAACTCACGTAAAACTATATCGTTTAAATCAAGTATAGGAAAGGAAGCATATAAATATTCTCTACTTATCATATATATTTAATAGGATCTTGTACATTATTCTTTTTAAAAGCATCAAGCCGTATCATGCAAGCAAGACATGTACCGCAAGATAAATGATCTGCAGTAGGTTCATAACATGATATCGTATTTTTATAATCTACACCAAGTTCAAGACCAGTTCTAATGATTTGCTCTTTAGTCATGTCAATTAAAGGCGTATGAATAGTAATTTTTTTACCTTGCACTCCCATATTGGTTGCTAAATTCGCCATTTCTTCAAAAGATTTAATATATTCATGACGACAATCAGGATAATTTGCCGAATCGCTTGTATGCACACCTATAAAAATGTCTTTTGCTCCTATTACTTCTGCAAAACCAAGTGCATAGCTTAAAAATATCGTATTACGAGCAGGCACGTAAGTAACCGGCACATCTGCGGGTAGTGCATTTACGCTGTAATAATGAGGGACACTTATATTATTGTCGGTAAGAGCAGAGCCGCCGAAAGCTCGTAAATCTATATCTACAATCTTATGCTGCTTGATTTTATATTCTTTTACTAACTCTCTAACTTTTCGTAACTCTGCATTGTTACGCTGTCCGTAGTTAAAACTCATAGCATAGATTTCATAACCCATTTTTTGTGCTATTGCAAGAACCGTAGCAGAATCCGCCCCGCCACTAACCAAATTAACTGATTTTTTCATTTACATATACTAATTATTTATAAAAGATAATTATAATATAATTTATATTATATATTAATCTTTAATGACTAGAAAAATATCTATCCAAAAACAAGTCGCTAGTAATTAAAGATAGTGTTTAAATTAAAAAAGAAAAATTCCAATCAAAGAGTTATAAAATTGATATAATAAATTATCACAGGTAATGAGTACATCAAATATGTATACCAATGAAATAATAACACGAGATTCACAATAAAATATAAAAAGATTAAATTCATAACAAAGGAAGAATCCACCTTTCGTCTTTGTTATTCATTATTTTCTAATTTTCTTTAGAAAAGGATATAACACACCTTTCTAAAGAATAAAACATAAATATAAATATTCTTGACTAAATTCTTATAATAATCTAAGGTTACGCTGTTAAGTTACTAATATGGCGAGTGTAGCTCAGTTGGTTAGAGCATCAGGTTGTGGTTCTGAGTGCCGCGGGTTCGAATCCCGTCACTCGCCCCATTTTTTTCTTCATGTATGGGTATCAAACTTTTATATAGACTGGTTAAATATCTAAGGTTCTATACAAAAGACTTGATCATTGTTATGATCTCTTTACTTAGCGTATCAGCTTCATTATTACTCATCGGTAATATTTTTAGAAATTTAGTTGATAAAGGCTTGAGCAAAGACCATATTTTATCAGTTGATAAATCTATATTATATATTTGTTTATTAATTATCATCTTAAGTATTGCCAGTTTTTTCCGTTCATATTTTATCAATAATGTTGCTGAAAAGACAGTTAATCAAATGAGAAAAGAAGCTTATAGTAATTTAATTCATTATAAAATTGAAGAGTTTGAAGAATTAAAAATCGGTGATATAATTTCACGCCTAACAAATGATATAGATCAAATATCTACACTTATAGTGAATTTCTTATCTTTTTTTATCCGCAATTCAGTAATGCTAATCGGTGGCGTTATATTAATGTTTTTTGAAAGCTTTAAACTCGCTTTTATAGTAATTATTACCATTCCTATCTTATTAATTCCTTTAATTAAATTTGGCAAGCATGTTAAGGCTTTATCTAAAAAAGCTCTAGAATCTAAATCACTTTTAGCCTCAGATATTGATGAAACTTTTAACAATATTAGAGCTATTTATGCTTTTAACAATCAAACAAATAAAATTGCCGATTTTGATACTAAACTACAAAACTATTTAACATACTGTAAAGCACGTTTAAAAATTCGTGCTTTATTCTTTGCAATTGCAATAGCTGTTATATTTCTTTCAATTACTTTAGTCATTTGGATCGGAGCGTCGGATATAGTTAAAGGTCATTTATCGCCAGGACAAATTATATCATTTATTTATTATGCAATTATTGCTGGAGTTAGTTGTGGCGGTATTTTTGAGCTACTAAGCGAAATGCACTTACCTATTACAGCACTGGAGAGAATAATGACAATTATAAATAAGAAGCCTACAAAACTTAAAAATTATTTAGAATTAAATAATTCTGACTCCGTATCAATAGAATTTAAAAATGTAGATTTTACCTACCATTCAAGACCTAATTTAAGAATTATTAATAACATGTCTTTCAAGATAAATGCTAATAAATTTGTTGGTATTGTAGGTAGATCAGGAGTGGGAAAAAGTACTATAATTCACCTATTACTACATTTTTACTGGCCAAAAAGCGGCACTATCCTTATTAACAATCAAGATATATCTTATTTAGACCCTATCGAAATCCGTAAATTCATTGCTTATGTTCCGCAGGAACCCTGTGTTTTTTCCGGCACTATAAAATCAAATATTATATTCGGTAATATGGAAGCAAGCGACGATGAAATAAACGAGGTAATAAAAATTACGGGAATAGAAGACTTTGCTACTAAACTTCATAACGGTATAAATGCTAAAATCGGTGAGAAAGGGGTTAGATTATCAGGAGGACAGAAACAAAGAATAGCTATTGCTAGAGCATTACTACGCATGCCACACATTTTACTTCTTGATGAAGCAATGAGTGCTTTAGATACAATAAGCGAACAGAAATTATTAAATGCTATAAAAAAAATAATGAACGGGAAAATTATTATATCAGTTGCCCATAGAATTAGTAGTATAGAATCAGCTGATCGTATTTTAGTAATAGATAAAGGTAGCATGATAGCTAGCGGGACCCATGATAATTTGTTACAAAATTCAGAAATTTATCGGAATATTTGTAGAGAACAGCTAGCTTAAATAAATTTCATATAGCTAATAAGGAGTCTCCCTCATGAAACACAGAACGCAGCACCGCGCAGCGTACAAAAAAATACGTGGAGGATGTGATGTACTAGATTGAAGTAATCAATTACCCTTAGAAGCAAGTTATGTAAGGAGTCTAATGATATATTAGTTACAATAAAAGTTCCTTAGTATAAAAAATTTAAATGTTTAATATAATTTAGCTTGAAAGCTACCGTGGCTTTGTTATAATTGCAATTACAAAATAAAAAAGGTTTACAAAATGAAAAATTTATTAAAGATTTTATTAATTCTAGCTTTCTCAGCACCAGTATTTGCTGATATGCCGTCCGACCCTACTTCAGTTACAATAACCCAAATACAAGCTATGAGTACTGATGATCAACAAGCTTGGGTTGCTAGCTTAACATCAGATCAGTATAATATATTAAGCACTGATGTTCAAAAGTGGGTAATGGAGCATACCACCGATGCTCAAAAACAAGCTTTAGGAATTAATCAGTAATATTTTAATTAATTTTTGAAATTGATATATGTTAGGAATCAATGATTCTTAACATATGTTCCTGGTAAATAATAAAGTAGTTGGAATAAAAATAAATTAAATTTACATCTAAGATTGAGACTACTTAACATCAAATACTTATTATTTTAAACGCCTGTCAAAAAGAGTATGCGTAATACTACTTATTGAAAGAAATAAAGTATAATATCACTAAAAGTTTTTGCTTTTGATCTCCTGAAGCCCTTCGGTTATTTATCATGCTGTGTATAAAAATTCATTTATCCTTTAGTAAAATAATAAACTATAAAGAATATAGAAGCTAAGCCACCAACGTTATTCCTGCTTTTGCAGGAATACATAAAAGCTATAGCAAGAAAATATGCATTTCAAGAAAATGCAACCAGTTTTCAAATCACTGAAAGTTATATATTTATATACTTACAATGATATTCCTTACACAAGGATATCAGATATTTATTGGAATTGTGAGATTATATAGGCAAAATTTAGATATAACTTCAGAATATTATGGATTATATATCAATAGCAACTTTATTCTCGATCATGGGCTTTACAAGCAGTGATCGCTTTTAAAAATGCGGTATTAAAAATTACTTCTATTTTGAAATTATAGTTATAATACTATTCTTACTAGGAAATAGCATACTAATTGTATATAATATAGTTACTCTATTATGATCTCTTGATATGATATATCCGATAAACATCTTATTGCTAATGCGTTTAGAAGCTATTCCGGAAACGACACAGCACATATGACAACTATTTTACTACGGCTAGATTGATTTTAACGGCATTTGGTCTACAATTGTAGACTTGTTTATAACAGTATTTTGTATCCCACGTAGTATTACTAAATATGAGTTTACGCTATTTGGGTTAGTAAAATTTCCAGTGAGGGAAAAATAAAAAATGACTAATCAAGCTTTTATATTCAAAATAGCGTTCAGATATTTTAGAGCTAAGAAAAACGAAAAGTTTGTTTCTATTATTTCTGCCTTTTCTTTAGTGGGTGTCATGATCGGCGTTGCAGCATTAATAGTCGTTATGTCAGTTATGAATGGTTTTCACATAGAGCTTACTAAAAATATTATTGGGTTAAATGGAGATATAGTAATAAATCCGCAAGCCGGTAGCATTGATAACTATGAAGAGATTAAGGCTAAACTCCTAAAACAAGATTATATAAAACATGTAACATTTATTGCTCACGGTCAAGCTTTAGCTCTTGGTAAAAATAATAATAGCGGTGTACTTATTAAAGGTATTCATTTAAAGGATCTCAGTTTAAGAAATGAAATTTTTAAAAATGTGAATTTTGGTAGTTTTGATAATTTTCACAGCACAAACGTAATAGCACTCGGAGGAGAATTAGCAAGTAATTTAGGTGTAACTGTTGGAGATAAGATCAGATTAATTTCACCAAATTCAGTTGCTACTGCCTTTGGCAGTATACCAAGGTCAAAAGAATTTAAAATTATAGCAATTTTCAATAGTGGTATGTATGATTATGATTCAGCAACGATATTAATGCCGCTTACCGCAGCACAAAAATTTTTATCTCTTGGCAATGATATTAATTTAATCGAAATTAATAGTTTAGATCCTGATAAAGCTCTTTCATATTCATATAAATTGCAAATATTATTAGGAGCAATGTTAAGAGTAACTAGTTGGCAAACATTAAATGCGCCATTTTTAAGTGCCCTTACCGTTGAGCGTACAGCTATGTTTACTATTCTTTCTTTAATTATTACGGTTGCCGCATTTAATATTATTTCAAGCTTATTTATGCTCGTTAAAGATAAAACTTCAGATATTGCAATTCTTAGGACCATGGGAGCAAGTACAAAGCAAATAATGCTTATTTTTATCTACAATGGAATGTTTATAGGATTGCTTGGCACAACACTAGGCATAATCCTTGGTGTTACCTTCTCTTATAATATTCAAACTATCAAGAATTATTTGGAGCGTATAACTGGTACTAAAATTTTCGAGGCAGCTATTTATTTTCTTTATAGTTTACCTTCAAAAGTAAGAGCTGAGGATATTATTTTAATTACCTCCTTATCTATAATATTGTGTTTTTTTGCAACAATTTATCCTTCTTATAGAGCATCAAAATTAAATCCAGTGGATGCCCTAAGATATGAATAATAAAGTTCTTATTCTAAAAAATATCTCAAAACATTACAGCCAAGGCAAAACTATTGTTAGAGTATTAGATGATCTTAATTTAACAGTTAGTGAAGGGGAATTAATCGCTATAATAGGTACTTCAGGTAGTGGCAAATCAACTTTACTACATATTGCCGGCTTGCTTGATAAACCTACAAACGGTCAAGTCATCATACAAAATAGCAAGTATACGAAAAATCACCTAATTCGTCTTCATTATTTAGGTTTTATCTATCAACAACATCACTTACTTAAAGATTTTACTGCCCTTGAAAATGTCATTATGCCAAGACTTATTAGCGGTCTTGATCAAAAAGAAGCAGTACAAGATGCAACAAAGGTATTAGATGATTTAGGACTTGGGAAAAAACTCTATAATATGCCTGGAGAATTGTCAGGAGGAGAACAACAGCGTATTAGCATAGCTCGGAGCTTAATTAACAAGCCAAAAATTATTTTAGCAGATGAGCCGACTGGTAATTTAGACCCCAAAACCACAAATGAAGTATTTAATTTATTTTTAAAAGTAGCGAGAGAACAAAATACTGCAGTTATTATGGTAACACATAACCATGAGTTAGCACATAAAATGGATAAATTATATAAGCTAAAGCACGGATTATTAAATATAGCTTGATTTAAAGCTCAAAAATTCTAATAATTATGTAATATTCTTTAATAAAGGTTAGTAATAATGGCTGAGCCTATTATATTTACTCTTTTACTTGGCAATAAAGATCGGATATTAGAGAGAATAAACAATCAGAACCCACTGAATAAACTACCTATTATCCCGCTACAAGTTAATAAAGAAGTACATATATCCGATAAAGAACGTATTTTTTCAGAGATCTTAGAACAATCCCACAAAGAGGGCAAAATACCGATTTTTAACATTCAACTTAATAATAATGTAAGATCAATTTTTCAGGTACAAGATTTAATTAATGCACAAAATCTAAATATAAAAACTACTATTACTTTTGATCAATATAACTCATTAACTCAAAATCCTGAACTAAAAGCTTACTGGAAGCAAATTATGGAACAAGTTGATCATGTTTTTTTTGTCAATGAAGCGGATCAAAATTTAGCTATAAATGAAAATATTATAAATAAAGATAAAACCACTACAATTAAAGATACAAATATAGATTTAACATCGGTTTTTAATAATCTTATATATAATCAAGAAATTGACCAATTACTCTCTGAGACAATACCTGATAAAGCAAAATTAGATAAAATAATAAAAAATACTAAAAATCAAGGTGGTAGAGTAATTATAGAAGCTTGGCCTATTTCTGAAGACGAAGCAATAAACCTTATAACTGCTAAATTCGGTATTACCTCTGAAGATCAAATTTACGGACTAAAGCTTGAAATTAATGAAATCTTAAAAGATCAAAACAATGCTGCCGAAAATTTAAAAAAATATGTATCACAAATATCTCAACAATTTCAAAAAGATTTAGGTAGATCTGAAATAAATCCTATTGATTTTAATTTTAATATAGAAAAAATTATAAAAAATGGACCTGAGTATATAAAAAAAGAACACTTAACGTCATATCAACCTCCAAAAGAAAATCAAACGGAATCGCAAGGTTTGTTTAGAAGAATTTTTAACTATTTTAAAGATATAGTAATTAGTATTCTTTGCAAGAAAGAAAAACCTCAAACTCTAGTAACTTCAACCCTGCAACAAAAACTAATAGTAACACAAGAATTGCAAGCTGTTGCACCTTCTATAATTCAACTGGAGCAACAAGCTGCCGTTAGTAATACAAAAACATGGGCAGAATTAGGCATCACACAAAAAGTGTACGAGGAATCTCTGCAAGCAAAAAAGCAATTTTCTACACTGGTAGCAGAACAAAAAATACAAATACCTGAAAAAAAATCATCACCGATTATAAATACTGAAGCTCAAGTTGGTATTTCTAATATAGAAAATATAAAAAAACCTAATTATTTATACACTGAAGATGATATAAAAAATATATTAGAAGCAAATATAGATCAGAATAAATTCTCTATATTCCATCATGCCTCTTTAGAAGAACCGGCACTATTAAAAGATACTTTTCGTGCTGCACTTGAGGGTCTAATTGTAGATAATAAAAAGCCAATTATACCACTCAATACAGGACACAATCACTGGCTATTCATGATGGCTAGTAAAGATGATAAAGGTAATATAACCTTTATCTATAATGACCCTACCGGTCAGCCATTGGAAACTCGCCCAAGAGTGGTAGAATATATTAACGAAGTTTATTCCGATGTAAAAATAATAGATTTAAAAACAAAACAACAAGAAAATGCATACGATTGTGGAGTTTTCGTATGCAATAGTGCGATAAACCTATCTAAAGGGCAGAACATTCTAACTACTTTAGAATCTAAAGGACAAAGTATAAATTTAAGGGAGACTCAAGCTAATACATTATTAACACAACAACAAGCAAAGGCAATTAGACAAGCATTAAAAACAAATATAGGACAACAACTAAGTAATAAATTTCATAAGATGGTTAGTCAAAAAACGAATGATCAATCTAGACAACTCTAATAATAAAAAAACATTAGGCAAAATTTCTAATTACTAATATAATTATTCATAGTTAATTTATACTTTAACAAAGAATGACTACAATACTTGTGATTGTTATTATAATAATGATTGCTTTATCTGCTTTATTTGCTGCCACCGAAACTGCTATTACTGCCTCTTCTCCCGGTAAGATTCATAAGCTTAAAATCGCTGGTAATAAGCGTGCTAAAACAGTTTTAGAGGTTCTTAAGAAAAAAGAAAAAGTCATAGGAACTTTATTAATTGGTAATAGCTTAATCAATACTGTTTGTACCACTATTGCAACTACTCTCCTTATTAGCTTACTTGGAGATAATGGACCTATAGTTGCTTCTGGTGTTATGGCTTTTATAATTATTGTTTTTGCTGAAGTAGTACCGAAAGCAATAGCTGTTGCTAATGCTGAACAATTAGCATTAAAAATGGCTTCAACTATAATAATTTTTTTAAAGCTTTTCAAACCTATTAATATTGCTCTTGATTATATTACAAAAATATTTTGCTTTATATTTCGTATTAACTTAAAACCTCAAATCTCAGGCACTGAGGAAGTAAGGGGCGTAATTGAGCATTACCATCAAGAAGGCGGGGTTTATAAATCTGATCGTAATATGCTCGGCGGAATATTAGATATACGTAATATGACGGTATCGGAAATTATGACTCACAGGAGTAGTATTATAGCCCTTAATATCGATCTACCTCATGAAATAATAATTAAAACTTTATTATCAGGTGCTCATACACGTATACCTTTATGGCAAGATAATAGAGATAATATAATAGGGATTCTTAATTTAAAAGATTTGCTTAAAGCATTATATGAAAATAATAATGATATAAAAAAAGTTGATATTAATAAACTTCTAACCCCACCTTGGTTTATCCCTGAAAATGCACTTGTAGTAGACCAGTTACATGCATTTAGAGAACGTAATAATCATTTTGCTTGTGTTGTAGATGAATATGGTACTCTACTAGGTATTATTACTCTTGAAGACATTATAGAAGAAATCGTAGGACCTATTACTGATGAACATGATAGGCTTAATAATGAAATTATTAAAAAGTCTAATACTGAGTTCATTATAAAAGGAACTACGACTATTAGAGATATTAACCGAGAACTTGATTGGAATTTATCGGATGAGGATGTAAACACTATAGCAGGATTAATAATCCATAAAATTGCTAGGATTCCAAATCAAGGAGAAGTAATTAAAATATTTAATTTAAAGGTAATTATTTTAAAGAAAATTGCCAATAAGATTGATAGGGTAAAAATTACCGTATTACCTAATACTGAGGACACCATAAGCAGTGAGTGAAATCGGTAATTTTTTACTGCTAGCTACAATGTGCTTAAGTGGTGTATCAGTTGTCATACCGTGGCTCGACCACAGTATACAGAAAAAAATCAAAAAAGAGTGGATTCCACGATTTAATCTTGGGGTGACCACCATACTTCCTTTCTACATAGCTGCCTTATGTACGTTATTTGCTTTTTATACCCTAGTCTACGCTTTTATTATCTCTGACTTTTCACTACAAAATGTTTTCTTAAATTCTAGTACCTTAAAGCCGTTAATATACAAAATAGCCGGTAGTTGGGCAAGTCACGAAGGGTCGATGTTATTATGGTTTTCCTTATTACAAATCATTAGCTGTTGTTATATATTTTTACTTAAAGATAATTGGCTTAAATTTTTATCTATTATTATATTATCAGCTATACAATTATTTTTTAGTAGCTTTATTTATTTTACCTCAAATCCTTTTAACGTTTTTTCATTTAGAGCTAAAGAGGGACTTGGGCTAAACCCAATGCTACAAGATATTGCTCTTAGCATTCATCCACCATTACTTTATCTCGGCTATGTTAGTTACGTAGTGCCTTTTACTATTGCTACCGCAATGTTGCTTACTCCTGTCATACTACAACTTGATCGCGGTATCAAAAAAAAAATTAATAATATGGATACCGTGGTCAAGACATGCTATTACATAAATTATAGTACTTTATGTCTTCTTAAAAGATTTGCGGGCTGTGGTATTTTATTTACTACTATCGGAATTAGTCTTGGTTCTTGGTGGGCATATAGAGAACTTGGATGGGGTGGATTTTGGTTTTTTGACCCAGTAGAAAATATTTCGTTATTTCCTTGGTTATCTGGAATAATACTATATCATTCTATAATTGTAACAGTAAAAACTGACCGTATGCAAAGTTGGATGATAATTTTATCAATCGTTACTTTCTTATTGGTAATATTTAGCACCTTTTTAGTACGTTCTGGTTTTGTTACCTCAATTCACGCTTTTACATTCTCATCTGAGAGAGGACTATACCTACTTGGGATATTTTTAATTTTGAGTATTGGAAGTATAGGGTTATATAGTGTTACCCCGCGACTTGATCATAGCATCAAAAAAAAAATTAATAATGTGTATACTGGAGTCAAGACACGGTATGATAAAATACTCGGCATACTCTTAGGCAATATATTTTTCCTACTTAGCCTTATTGTGCTAATAACTGCCACACTTTATCCACCAATTTACTCTTTATTCAACGATAAACCTATTATTATTAGTAAAACATTTTTTATTAATAATTTTATTATATTCGTTATTCCTATTCTTTGTATCATAGGATTATTTACTACTAGAAGCTCTATTAAAAAACATATTATAATTCTAATATTATCCCTAATAATTACTTATTTAATATCATCAAAAATAACATTTAGTGTTATATCAATTTTAACTATAATTACATCTATATTTCTAATGCTTCATAATGTTCATCACCTTTTGATTAAAACTAATTATTTTAGAAATAGACTTAAAGCAAGTAACGCTAGTATGATCCTTGGGCATTTTGGTTTTGCACTGATTAGCTTTAGTATAACTATGAATTCATTATTACAAAGTGAAATGGATTTTACTGGAGAGGTAGGAACAAATAAAACATTTAATAAATTTAAAGTAACATTGCAAAATATTAAATTTGCTCAAGGTAAAAATTATTATAGACAAATTGCTGAATTTTGGGTTGAGGATAATAGCCGTAATATAACTATATTAAAGCCGGAAAATAGGCTTTATATAGTTGAAAATAGTTTATCACAAGAAAGCTATATATACTCTTATTTATCATATGATCTTTACGCGATTTTAAGCAAAATAGACGGTGATATAATTCATGCTAAAATATATTACAAGCCAATGATGAGCTTTATTTGGCTTGGAATTATTCTTACCGCTTCCGGCTTTTTTATTGCACTAATCAGAAAAAATTCTAGTTAATGTAAACATTTAATTTAAACCATGAAATTTAAACTTTTAAATTTTAGTACTATTTGGATGATCAACTCTAAATTTTTCTATCTGATTATTATGGAATTTTTTATAACAAAATATTCTTAGGTGAAATACAGTTAGGTTTAGCAGCTGCAATATACATATTGCTTATTTCATACACATTCTGCATATTTTCTCTATAGTTATTCCAATATATTTTGCAGCAGTAACATAAGCATCTACTGCCTCTTAATTTTATACTAGTGTATTCCCTTCAACAGCAAATGCTTTTGTCAAATCTATATCCGTTGAATAATAACCTCTTTATTATGTCTAATTGAATCGCTAGGAAAAATTGTCTTAGACTTTATTACTCATTTTCAGTAACTTAAATTTATTCTTTTGATCGTTTTTATCAAACCACATTACTAATTTTATTTTTTTGAGTTATATAAATCGGAAGAATTATCATATTATATTAATAAATTTACTCTAAAATTTTATGTATCCATATATCGTATTTTTTGTAATTATCTCAATATTTATCCGTTATAGTTTTAGCATTTCTAAAAATCCTCCTTTACTAAACTTTTAGGTATAGAAATATATTCTTTATTTCCTTTATTCCCATTTATTTGTAATATTTTTTCAGCTATAACATAATGCATTTCAAATATTGGATTAACTTCATTAGGTTTAATATTATGGATCAAAGCAAATTTAGAAAGCTGATAAATATATCCATCTAGACTACTATTAAATTCTTTGATTATTGAGTACTATCTTGTAATCTCTTAACACTAGGCTTTAATCCATATAATAACAGTTTTATATTTAGCTCTATCCTTAGAGGTTCCTATCTTTTCTTATATTCCTCTAAGTTTAAATCTTATACTTGATTTAATATTTGTGTCCATTGTACTAAGAGAATCAGATAACCTCCAAATTCTTGAGTCAAAAAATTGACTAATTCCAGCTCTTGGGAACAAACTGTATATTACCAATTAATAAAATCCTCTACTTTCTTATCCTTGACTATGTTCAAATTATCAAACACTAATAAACATTTATCTTTATTTAGTAGTAGATAAGGAATAAAATCTTTCATCATCACTGTTGCCATATCTTGCTGAAATCACTTGTACTTTTATCTTGGGATTAATAGCTTTGATAATCTGAGTAATTGCTGCTCCTGTTTAGATTACAATTAATAAATAAATTATTGTTATCTTTATTTTTACAAGCATACATCCTAGCAAGCTGCATTTTACCCATACCACTTACCTATACTACGCTAGACTGCTCATACTTTATTAAGATTTTGTTCTAGCACAACTAAATTAGATATTTGACCTTGAATAAATATACTTCTGCTTTGAGTGAGATTTACAGATATTCCATTGATTAAAACACAACCCCAGTTATCATACCATGACTTGACCACAGTATCCATAAAAATAACTTAAAGCATGTAGTATTTGAACTCAACCACGTCATCAAGTCATGGAATGTGACAAGGGTGGAATTGCTCCACGCAAGCAAACATTTTACAGGAATGAACATAAAACGATGTCATACAACAACACCCCTTCAGGGATACAAGCAATCACTAGAAATTCTTATAAGAATAAACAAAAATTGGAATATAGAATAAAACCCCCTTTTTTCAAAGAGGGCTTTTTTCTTAAGATAAGTTATAAACTTACAGAAGTAATTAGAAGTTTACACGAACTTTTAGAGTACCTTGATGTGCAGTATATTTACTTGCAATCTGAGAATCATAACCGATTTCATATTCCATCTTAGCATCAGGTCTCATACTTACACTTAAACCTAAATTATAAGATGTTTTATCGGCTCTATCAGACTGACTGATGAATGGAGTAACCTGTCCTTCTAACTGAGACTGAATTTTAGATAATTTACCATTTACTTTGTGAACCACAAAAGCATGAGCTTCTGGATATACTGCAAGATCACTAAAGTTCATAGTATTACCCATTACTTTCACACCTACTCTTAAATCAGTTCTATCGCTAAACTTGCTATTAACTTGCTTATTTGCAACTGTTGTACCGGTTTCTTTATAGTTTTCGTCAGAAGACTTCAAGTAGCTAAGTCCTACCATTGGAGTTATTAACATGCCTTCCATTGCATTGCAATCATAACCAACTGTTAAGTTAGCTCCGAATACCATGTTATCGTAATTACCGGCAGCAATTTGCTTACTCATCTTACCGTTAGAATCGAAGAAATAACGCTGACTTTTGTTCTTCACTGGGTTTAAATTAAATATTGCACTACCTTGAGCAAAGAAGTTTTTAACAAGCTGCTGTGCACCGTATAGAGAGAATGAGAAACCGTTAATATCGGTTTTATCACCTTTCTTATAATCTTGGTGCTTTATATTGGTTTTAGTGATACCGATAGCAGCACCGATCATTAAGTTATCGTTAGCTAGCGTATCTAAACCGATTACTATACCGGTGGTTTTAGCTTTATAACCTGCTAT
Source organism: Rickettsia sp. Oklahoma-10 (assembly GCF_039954865.1). Classification (NCBI taxonomy): domain Bacteria; kingdom Pseudomonadati; phylum Pseudomonadota; class Alphaproteobacteria; order Rickettsiales; family Rickettsiaceae; genus Rickettsia; species Rickettsia oklahomensis. The sequence continues at coordinate 121,544 of NZ_CP157197.1, forward strand.
ACCACCTTTCTTACTTTGATGTACATCAGCATAGAAAGGTTTTGCCCATATACCATAAGCTACATTATCAACAGCCTCATCACCTGATGCAACCGGACCTTGCTGTGTAGATACTAATCCACCTTCAGCTCCTGCCATTTCAGCAGTTTCATAAGTACCAAGGTATCTAAGAGCACCTAACCTGTTACTAAGTTGAGATTGGATATTTCGAGCTAAATCTAATTGTACATTAGTTACAGCTGCACTTGTATCGGTAGTAATAGCTCCAACAAAGTTAGCTAAATCAGTAGTGTTTTTAGCTAAAAGAAGATTATTATATACTGCAGTATTAGTTGCATTTAAAAATGTTGTAACGTTCTGATCACCTACACCTGCAAACTGGCTATTTTCAATAGCCTTTGTAACTACATTTGCTACATCATTAGTACGTGTTAATATATAATCTTTATTATCGGCACGTATTAACCCATACTTTACAAAAATATTACTTCCGGTTACATTAAATTTAGGATCACCTAAAGTACCCACAAAATGAGCCCCGCCGTGGATTAAAGTATAAGTTTGTGTACCGCTGAAATTGACATTAGCACTATCTTGTACATTAATGGTTGTGGTTCCTGTCATTGTTGCATTAACTTGAGCATCTTCTGCTATAACGATATGACCTATATTGCCGTTTTCTAATGTTAGCGTTGTGCTAAGAGAAGTATTGGCTCCCCATGTTGAAGTACCGCTTGCAAATGTTAAGATGTTTGAAGCAAGATCTATATTACCGTTAATAGCAGTTGTACCGCCACCTAAAATTACGTTTGATTCTACAATATTTAAGTTCACATTACCAAAATTGGTTGCCGTAGAATATATATTGCCTTGTAATTTTTCTAATGAACTGGCAGGACCCGTAAATTGTACGGAAGCTACAGGAGTATTAGAGCTACCTATATTACCAACAGATGCACTACCCAAGTAAGTTACGCAACCACTATTAGCTTTAATGGTAGCAACCGTACTTGTAGCAGTAGAGTTTGTACCATCAGCAAAAATTACATTAGAGTTACCGTTAGCACTCCCAAGAGTGATTATACCATCCAAGTCTTTTCCGATTACACCGCCTGCTTGATATGTTAAACCATCATTAACTATTAAATTATTAACGAAAGTACTTCCTAAGTTTTTATAGTTTGTAGCAACAGTTACAAGCTTTAATTTTAGAGGAGCTTCACCTTCTGGTTTTGTCCCTAAACCGTAAATTGTACCAGGAACATTAGGAGCACCACCGTTAAGCTCTATAGTACCTTGACCGTCATTTACAGTAAACAGACCTGAATATAATGTAGGAGCATCAACAGTAATCGTATTATCACTTGCAAGCCCAAGGCCTACGATATTATGCTGATCACCGATTACTTGAGCTGGAACAATTTTACTATTAACATCTGAAACAATAACTTTAGGAATAATAAAGTCAGCTACCGGACCATTACCGACTGTACTTGTAATTGTTAAACCATCAAATGGCATTTTGCTAGGTAAGAATAAACCTGCACCCAAGCTTGCATTTTCAAAAGCAATATTAGTGGTATTAATACCATGCTCAGCTAAATTACCAGTCTCATTAAATACTACTGTTCCAGGACCGGAAACTGTTATTTGTTTTAATGCATCAACAGCGGCAGCTTGTGTTTGTAATGTTACGGTAATATCATCAGCATTAATGAACTCTACTACACCAGTATTGTCAGCAGATTCGATAAGACTTGTAGTATAATTGCTACCAATTTGTAAGGTAGCATCACCAGCAATTGTACTCTTGCCGTTAAAAATAGCACTACCTAAGAACTGAACAGTAGTACCATTACCTACTTCTACAGTATTAAACTTACGACCTTGCTGCCCACCAACTACACCACCAACTATATTTGTTCCACCAGCATTAAAACTGAATGAGCCTGTGTCAGCAGCAGCAGTAGTAATGTTAGTGGCGTATAAATTAACACCTTTACCAACCTCTAATAAAGAATTATTTGGAGCTGCCGGAACTGCAAAATTAATTTCAGCAAGTGAATTTGCTGCACTACCTAAATTTGTACCTGCAGAAAGAGTAGTAGTAGGGTTAGCGGGATTGCCAGCAACTATTATTTTACCTTGACCTTCAGCATTAGTAGTTTTTGTTATTAAATAATTATTGTGACCAAGTTGTACTGAACCGTTACTACCAATATCTAAGTTATGAATAGCAACATCACCAGCATTTAAAATTATTTTACTTGATCCGACTTTTAATTGTCCAAGGGTTTTATCAGCACCGGGTGCAATAGTACCGATACTACCATTAATAGTTAAAGTTTGAGCATTTGTTATACCACTCGCATCTAATATACCTTGTTTATCGGTAGTGACGGCTAAATTAGCATTAATTTGCAAAGCTGCATCTGTAGTATTAGTTAAAGTTAATGTTTCATTAGCTCCAAAAGTAATAGCATTAGCAAGATTATTAACTAATAAAATACTGTTGCCGCCGTAAGATAAATTGTTACCAGCTAAATTAATATTTTTTAGGGCATTACCAACATTACCACCGACAGCAGCATCAACACCTATATTACCATTAATAGTTGCATCACCGGTTAAAACGATTGTACCATTACCTGCTGCTAGCATATTTATAATATTACCGGTTACGGTTGTACCTTCTTCTAAGGTAAGGGTATTATCAAATGCATTAGATAAATATATATTTTGAGCATTAATTTTGCTACCTTGCTTTAAAGTAAAGTTTGTAGCAGCACCATTATCATCATCTTGTAAATGAACAATTTTTAAAGCATTATTTCCACCTACATTACCGTTAATGGCAAAATTAGCACCTTGTAACTGTAACACACCTTTATTAGCTGTATTAGTATTAACATTTTGAACAAAAATAGCATTTGCAGCTGCTTTATGCACTACTAAAGTATTATCTGTATCAAAATTAATTGTAGCTAAACTATTACCATCAGCACCAATATCACCGGCAACTGTTACATCACCACCATTAACACTAAAACCACCTTGGTTATTAGTCCCACTAGTATTAAGTATATTACCTGCCACATTATGATTTTGTGTTGTAAATTTGATGAAGGAATCAGCACTAGTTAAATTAATAGCTTGAGCAGCAAAAGTACCACCTTGCCCATTGTTTCCACCTTGGAATGTTAATTTTCCGGCAACATTAACTACAGCTACGCTATTATTAGCACCACCTATATCTGTACTAACCTTAGAATCACCTAAGAAATTTACCATACCATTATTAGCAGCTGCACCGTGAATACTTACATTATTAGCAGCAGTAATACCTGTTATATTAACGCCATCTGCAACATTTAATACAGCAGCATTACCTAAAATAATACCACCAGCAGCAACAGCACCGTCAAGTTTAGTATTTGCATTTAAAGTAACTTGTGCATTTGCCCCTAATGTAAAATCTTGTATACCATTAACATTACCAATCACACCATTAAATATAGCTATATTCCCGTTACCAATGTTAATGCGACCTATACCTGCTGCAGCTTTACCGTTGAAAGTAGCAGCATCACCAAAAACAGCTGTTTTAGTACCGTCTGCACCATTAGCTGCAAGGCTAACTTCAAATACAGAATTAGCATTTTCAAAATTAATAGGCCCAATGTTAGTGTAAGTATTTACAGGAAAAGCTGCGACACCAGGATCACCGTTTAAAGCTAAGGTATGTCCTGTACTTATATTGACTGTTAATAATTTATTTGCAGCACCGGAAACAGCACCAATTGCTATATTTGCACCGTTCACTGCAAAAACACCATCTTGCAACATGTTAATTGATCTGAAAAGCACAGTAGCATTAGCAGCTTTATCTTGTCCTCCATCAGCTGTAGCAGTGAAAGGACCTCCTCCTTGTACAACATAAGTTAAAGAATCACCTGTTGTTATTCCAGGAATACCAACAGCATTTAAATTAACGTTTGCATTAATATTATGGTTAGCAGCACCCATAGCTGAGCCTGCAAAACCAACTACTATGGTAGCTGTAGAAGCAGTTACCAATCCTGCGGAAATTAATTTTTTTAGAAAATTTGGTTTTTGAGCCATTTTTTTTTCCTATATTTAAGTTAAAAATTTAGTACCTAGCATTAAAACAATATAGCCGACTAAAGGTAAGATTACCTATACCCCGAATAAGGGAATAACCTAACATTTTGCTTTAATAATCTCTAAACTACGGCTAAGTATACTATATATTATGTATAATTACAAGTCACATAGTAGTTTTTTTATAAAGTTTTAATAACTGTTATATTTTTATCACAACTAAGTTATTCCACGTGGCCATGACCATGGAATCTAAAAATAATCTTAAAAAATACTAAATAATTTTCCTACTCTTTAATTAAATATAAGCATTTTAGCTTTATTTTCCAATTTTAGCATTTCATCATATTTGGTATGCCAAATATGCATAATTTCTTTTTCATATTCTACAATTTGCTCTTCCAATCCTTTAAATTGCTTCACCATTTGACGTGCTGTAGAAAATATCGGGTCGTTAGTAACGTCAAAAACTTTTTCCAAATGGCGGTCTTGTGCTGCTTTATAATTTAAATGAGCCGCTCTACCAAGCTCAGCATCTTTATGCATTTCCTCACTTCTTATTTGTATTTCAAAATTACGTTTAGAGTATAAAAGCTGCATTATATTATGAAGAGACTGATAGCCGTTGCTTTTTGGTCTATTGATATAATCTTTAGTATATAGTAAAGTTAAATGTGGAGAATTCTTAACTATGTCTAAAGCATTATAGCATAGATCCTTAGAGTTAACTATAATCCTAAATGCAATTAAGTCTTTCAATGCATCAATTGACACTCCTTTCCTTTTCATCTTTTTTAGAATAGAGTAGGGTTCTTTAAGACGCATATATATCTTATTTTCTACCTCTGCTTTATCTAAATCTTCTTTAAGCAGATTAATAATATCACAAATCAAATCCCCTCTTACTACCTAAAATTCTATATACCTCTATTTTAAGTAAAAATTGCCTATAGCTTTTAGTACTTAAGTCCACAAGACTATTCATCATACTATTAAGTAATTTATAAAAATTAATTCTTTAACTAAAAACTTAAAAAATATATTAAAATTTATTTCTGTAATTGAATAGTTTCTTAATAGCAATTTATGTGACTTGCCCCTGTGTTATACGAACCTTTGGTATATCATTCCCGCCTTTGCTTGAATGCAGCAAAACATATAAAAAACTTGTTTTTATATGTTTATTTTACCAAATATATTTCGTACCAATATTCATGTTATTGTTTCTGGATCCATGCTTTCACAGGCATGATATAAAGTCAAACAATAAATAAGTCGAAAAATTTACCCATAGATACCTTAGAAACACTACTAAGAACTTCAGACATTTTGTCCCATTCTCCGGTACACTCAAGCACTATATCTACACCCGCATCTAAAACTCCTTTAGTAATATCTTTCATATTACCGTTTAAAGCTTTCATATCTATTGCATCAGAAATAATAAGCCCTTTAAAACCAATACTACTTTTAATATAATCAATAACTTTTTTTGATAGGGTCACAGGGTTGCTTGGGTCAAGAGCTTTATAAATTATATGTGCCGTCATAGCAAGCTTAATATTATTTTGTTTCGCTAACTCCTCAAATACTTTAAAGTCTGTGTTTTCTAATTCTTTTAAGCTAGTATCAATAATAGGTAACCATATATGGCTATCTACTTTAGCTCTACCATGCCCTGGAATATGTTTAATACAAGCTTGGACTTTCTCTTTTTGTAATCCGCCTACGGCGGCTAAACATAAAAGTACCACTACTTCCGGCTCCGAGCTGAAACTTCTATCTCCAACTATATTGTGTGCTCCCTCATGGATCAAATCTGCGACCGGTGCAAAGTCTAAATTAATCCCTACTTCTCGTAACTCTTTTGCGATATTACTATAATTTTGTTTGCACCCCTGCACATCAATGAAAGTTTGAGCAGCTGGAGCATCATAAAAAGTTGGAGCAATAAGCCTTTTGACCCTACCCCCTTCTTGATCTACGGCGATGATAGTGTTTTCCCCTAGCACTCCTTTTACATCGTCAATAAGAGCTTTAAGTGCTTCTTTATCCTGCTCACCGTTCTCATGCTTTTTAATATTACGACGAAATAAAATTACACCTAAAGGATTATGCTCTTCAAATAATTCTCTTTCGGCATCGGTTAATTCAGGACCAGATATACCGATAATTACCGGTTTTACCATTTGTCTTATTGTCATAATATGCTTTAAAACACTATATGATAAGTACTATACGCAAGTCATTGCGTCATCTGCAAGATTTTTTTTATTTGAAGAGATAAATTATGAAATTTAGTAAGTAATGTATCAATTCTCTCGGTAGGAAAAGATATAACATCTTTATTTAAAGATTTTTGAAGTAGATCGATATCATTAACTGTATAATATTTTCTATTATTTATTTTATAACTGGATAAATCAGGGATTTTTGTCTCTAAATACCTTAATTGATGTAAAGCAATATTTAACTGCTTAATTACCTCACTAGCGGAATAATATTTTTTTGTTAGTTTATTATTTGTCATATACTCGAAATAAATAAAAAGTATTATATAATACAAAGATCAACTGTAAAAAGAGCAAAGAATCTCTACAAGGCGAGGAGTGAAGCGTATACTTGAAATACGCGAGCACCACAACTCTTATAGTTATAGGATGACGTAGCCAATTTTGAAGTTCATAAAGCAGATCCATTGATTAAAGCTTTTAATTTGGCAGAAGGAACAAAACGTAAATTCTTTTTTGATTCTATAATTAGCAGTGATTTAGTATAAAAATTTATTCCGGGACGTGCATTTTTTTGTTTAACCTCAAAGTACTAAAATTCTTTAAAGTTAATTTTTGTTTCTTGGCTATTTCTTCACATAAGTTATTTGAATAACCTAATTTGGAGCTTAACATAATTGCAATTTTTTTCTTTAGTAATAGTCATAAATAATACCGATTTTTTAAGAATATAATTCCATACCATAACTCGATCCACTTTGTTACATAGATTGAACAAACACTGGATTGTTATACACTCAAAATTTTTATCTTTAATTTTATATTATTTATAGCTTTTTGTAGTTCTTCACTTTAATTTTATCGTTTTGATTTGTCATATTTTCTTTCATCTCTGCAACGCTTTATTATGCTATCTAATTATAAGTATTACTAAGGTCTGATTAAATTTATCAGCCCCAATTTGTGCTAGGTTTGTTAAATTGTCTTTTAATGCCTGTAATTATACTACTTAATAGCTACTGCTTCAATTTGCACTGCATTTGATTACGTCTTGTCCTTAGGAGACAAATCCGCAAAAATGTTAGGTGTTAATAAATAATAAGGCAGTGGTAGCCCCATAATGTTATTAAAATTTTTTTCATTATATTCTCCAATTATTTATGTTTATTATTATATTGTTCAATTTTCTTACTTAAAATCATCCTGTTTTTTACAAGTTTTTGTCTATATTCTGCAACTTTATCATCCTTGATTTTTTGATAACCCTCAAACTCTTTCATTAAATTTTAATATTGCTCTTTATATATAATTTCTAAAGAATGATCCTTATTATATTTCTCCAAATTTTTAATTTTGACAGATAATTTATCCATCACTTTATGACATTGTTTATTAAAGTCAGCAGTAATTTTTAGCAGAACCCTTAAGTAAGTTTGTTATGTAATGCTTCAAGTACTTCAACTATAGCTCCATAACACCTCTTTTTGAAAGATAGTTAATCAAAATTAAACTTTAGGTTTAAAATACCAGAATTATAAAAAGCAATTTCTATAGTTATTATATAAGATGAATTTGAGAATGTTATGACATTAAAACTAGAAAAAATCCTGATTTATCTTTACATATATGTAAAGATAAAATAATTACACTATTGGATTTAAAAGAAAAATATATAGTATTTATATTGTTACAAGACGATATACCCTAGTACTATTGCAGCACAAGATTTTAACACACTAAAACCAGAATTGGATAAACTTAATACGGTAATTATCGTAGTATCTAAAGATAAGTTTAACTCTCATAATAAATTTAAAAAAATATAGTTTGGAATTTGAATTAGACTCTGATGCAAATTCAATTTATGTGAACAATGAGAGGTATGGATAGAAAAATTAATGTTCAGGAAAAAATATATATGCATTGATAGAAGAGCTACGTTTTTACTTTGATAAGCAAGGCATCGTTAAACATATTTAGCGATCGGTAAATGCTAAAAATCAAGCTCAAGAGGTATTTGAAAAATTAAGCACAATTTGACAACTATAGCAGATTGCTCTGAAGTAAAATAAAAATTTGGTATACGCAGATCAACCTCAAAAAGAGCAAGGAGGTTTTACAAGGCGAAAAATACAGCATACACTGCTGAATGAATATGCAAGTACCGCAGATCTTAAGAACGACATAACCAATTTTTGAAGTTTATTGCATATACTTCTTCCATCTATTATGAAACCAAAACCATTGAGAAGGATTTTGTTTAACCCATTCTCCTAGTATTTTGTTAATATTAAGCATAATATTATAGCAATCGACTTTATTATCACCGCTTTGTTCAAACATCAATTGTGAGTGAAATATTACTTTAAAATAACTGCCCTTAGTTCTAATGATTTGGCAAGGTATAATCGGATATTTATACTGCAATGCAATTTTAGCGATAGCGTTAGCAGTCATAGCAGGATATCCTAAAAAAGGCACTTCAATTCCATCGTTCATTTTTTGGTCAACAAGCATAACAATAGATTCACCCTCCTTGATAGCCCTCACTAAAGCTCTACTGCCTTCAAGACCTTTCGGTATAAGTTTTAATTTATCACCGGCACGACTTGCATTAACTAATTTGTTAACATACGGATTATTTGCTTTACGATAAATTACAGCAAATTTTGGATAAGATTTATGAAGAAGCTTAAGACCGATATCCCAATTTGCAAAGTGACCACTAAATAATAAAAAAGGTTGTCCTTCAAATTTTTGAATATTTTCTATGCCAATGACTTCAATTCTACGCTCTAACTCAACTTCATCCATCTTGTTGACATATGCAAATTCACCAATAAATCTACCGAAATTACCCCAAGTTTGATCTATGATTTTTTCAACATCACACATATCCCCAAATACTGCTTGAATATTCCTTCTAGCAATTCTATTAACAGCAAATAATATACCGATTTTTCTCGCTATAAAACTACAAATATCAGCTGCTTTATCTATACCGAACATTCCTATTACTTTAAGGAATATAAGAACGATAAAATATTCAATTAAATATCTGAGCTTTTTTAAAAATTTTTTCATTTAATAAATCAGAGTTGTTTATAGATAATTCTACATCTAAACAGATAATATTATTTAAATCATTAAATTTAACATAATCTTTTCTTGTAGTAATTAAGGTAGCATTATGCTCTTTAGCTAACGAATATAAATTTTCTAGATCTGCTTGTAAATAATTATAATGATCAGGAAAAATTTTGTAACCGACTATATGTAGCCCATAATTCTTTAAAGTAGAAAAAAAACGCTCAGGATTACCGATACCGCTAAAAGCAAAATAATTTTTAGTTTTGTCTATATTATTTAATGGCACTATTTGAGCATTTATTAACTTATTTACATAAGGAGTTAGAATATTTGATATTTTATCATTGGTACTACTAACTAAAAAAACCAAATCAGCCGCATCAAGAGCTTGATTGGGATATTGTCTTAAAGGACCAGCCGGAATCAAAAATCCATTACCGAAAAGCCTTTGGCTGTCTACTGAAAGTATAGTAAAATCTTTATGAAAATGAGGATTTTGTAGAAAATCATCAACTATTATTACATCAGGTTTAAGTTCGTTAATTAACGGCAAAACCTCTTTGATATTTTTAGTAGCAATAACTAGTCCGTATTTTACAAGTATTACCCCCTCATCTCCTACCTCTAGAGCAGTATGTCTTGCATTTACAATAGCTGCACTTTTAAGCATGCTACCATAACCCTTAGTAACTATTACAAAACTTATATTTCTAGCTTTTAGTAATTTGGCTAGATATATTACTATTTGTGTCTTACCAGTACCTCCTACGCTACAATTACCGACACAAATAACTTTAGCAGGCAACATAATCGGTTGAGCTAGGCTAGCTCGCACATAACCTAAAAATTGATATATCAGACTTACCGGTAAAAGCAAATAAGATATAATACTTTGCTTCTGCCAGAATTTAGGATATAAAAGCTTGATCATATTAATACAAATTAGGTTAATATTGGTTCTATTGTGTGGTTCAGCTTTTCCTATTGTCATCCTATCACTTATGAGAGTAGATCCAGTTAGAAATACTAATACCGTGTAAGGGACTAATGTATGACATCAGAGTGTTTCAGAACTACACAATAAACCTATTTATAGCATTTACAGCAGTTAAGTTACACGGATTGATTGCTTTATTGTGTAGTAGAATTTTAAAATGCAAAATGTTCGCCCGTTGCATTACCAGTTCTGCCTTGTATACCGATAAATTGACCACACTTAATATTGTTTCCTGCTTTAATTTGTATTGCCTTAAAATGAGCATATTGCGTAACAAATTTACATCTTTAATCTCGACAAAAAGTCCGTAGGGACTCTAGCAACTTTTACAATGATCCCACTTGCTTCTACATTATATCGGGGCTGCTTTTTTAAATTGTAAATCAATACCGTTATGGAAACATTTTTTTTCTTTTCTTTTTATTAGGACTTCTTCTAATGCTGTAATGACTGGTAATTTGCAGTTCGTATTCCGGTATATTGTAGCAATTATTTTATCACACTTGGTTAATTCTGAAATATTATTCCTATAAGTTTGTTTTTTTTGCAAAATAACTAGCTGCCTGTTTAGAGCAAAACTTATATTGTGAATTTAGTTTTGTTATAAGCGCCTTTATATCGGCTATTTTGATCACAGCTGCTTTATTAAATTGTACCAAATTTTTATTATAAAATTTTTGTAAAGAAATCTTATTGTGTTTAGGGGTATTAATCATTTAGACCTAAGTTTTTTGCATATATGATATATATTTACTATTGTTATTTGCTAAATCATACTGTACTAAAATCCACATGATGATTTTATATTTTTGTTTTAATTGAGATGAAGTTGTAGAAAGTAAAGTAGTATCACTAGATTCTTTAATACTGCCACACCTCAAATAAGAAAAACCATAAACCACTGTAAAAAGATCTTTTTTCAAAAGAACATTAAAAGTTAATTTAAATTAAGAGAAGTGTTTAAATATTCTGTTAATTTATCTAATTCGCCTCTAATATTCGGAGGATTTAATCAACATCAATACACACTTTACCATATTTTTGTAATTGTGGTAACAATCAGGGACTAAAACCACTGATAGGATACCAAATTAAGACGTATTATAAGAGATCATAGCTTAATTTTTCAAGTGCTTTGAGCAATTTTTGAAACTCATTTTTGACCTCAAAAGGCGAATTAAGAAAATTAATCCTCTATTTTCTTTAAACGGTATAAAGCTTTTATAGCATTATAAACACCTATATTATGCGCATTATTCGGTAGTAGCTTTTAACTTCAAGTACTCGCTTGGATGAAGCTTGCAAGCAATTAAGCGATCATTTGGTCTTAATAATTGTTTAATTATCAAAGGTGAGCTAGGATAATAATTTGCCCAGCTAGGTTTACTATATTAAAAAAAACTTTAAAAGTTCAGGAATAAATAGGTAGCTTGCAGTAATTTATTAATGCCTGTGTCGCTTCCTAGAGTTTTACAAACAGCTTCCGAACTTAAATCGTAAATACCTAGACCTGCAAAAACATCTAAAAATGCGAAAGGTTTTGCTATTTCTTAAACTGCTCTAAGATCGCAATAAGCACTACATGTTTCACTATATCGGCAAAATTGCCTTCATGATAAATATACCGATATTTCAAAATTATAATCCATATTTCTTGTTTAACAATTCTGCTGCTACTGTATTCTGAAGTAATAAGTTGATTACTATTATTAATTAGTCTTTCTAAAACAATTTCTACTATCTTTTTTTTAATCCAAGTAATTTTTAATTGCGACTCATATTAATTGAGCTTTACTAACCATAAAACTAATCATTAATTCTTGCTGTATACCCAAGTAAAAACAAAAATAAATTATTTTGTAATAACGATGGATGTAGTCTTTCATCTTTATTACTAATTATTTTAATGCTTCTTTCAAAAGCAGTATCTACCATGTTTTATAGAGTAATTTTATGTTAATTAATTCTTGTCCCATACTATTGACCAAATTTTGATTTATCAAAGTATTTGTTAAAAGTGCTACTGTGTTGTAGATTATTTAATTTCTTGTAAGTGATTTCATCTTGAGTAATACTATATTTAATGAGATATTCTCTAAGTCAGTTAGTAGCACACTTTCTACAAACTATACATATCTTAGAATGTATTCTATACCCTACAAATATTGCATCTAAATTATAATATTTATGCTATCCTTCTATTTAAACTGTGATAAAAAAGCAATAGCTGCTTTTTATTCCAATGCCCTGTCTTTAAATGTCTTGAAATTAACTGATTTATCTAGTGCAAATAGTGCTGCTATTTGATTTAAAGATAACTAAACTGTCTCTTATAATATTAACTGCAACATTAACTTCCCAATTTTCATCTTGATAAATTACTAACTGACTTTCTATTTCTTTATTCATTGTTTTAAACATTCTTTACTATGGCAAGCCATTTCTCTTCATCAATAATTTTAATTCCCAGCTCTCTAGCTTTTTTAAGTTTACTACCTGCATCAACACCTGCTATGACTAAATCCGTATTAGATGATACTCTAGCTGTAACTTTAACTCCAAGCTTTTCAGCCATTGCTTTAGCTTCTGCTCTAGATATAGTTGGTAAGCTACCGGTAAATACCACTATCTTACCTGTAAAACTACTTTGTTCTCTAGCCTCTTTATAATCTTCAATATTTAATACTTCACCAAGTTTTTTGATAAGCTCAATATTTTCTTTAACATCAAAAAAATCAATAATATCTACTAGAATCTTATCACCGATTCCTGCTAGATTGTTTAGTTTTTGGTAGATATCCGAATCGTTTTTACTCAGCAATTCTATCTGACTTATAAAGTTATCATAGCTTTCAAATTCTCTAGCAAGCAACTTAGCATTTTGTTCACCGATATGCCTTATGCCTAAGGCATATATAAACCGTGACAAACTAACATTTCTTGATTCTTCGACATTTTTAAAAAGATTTTCTACTGATTTTCTACCCCACCCATCCATATTTTCAAGCTTTATTAAGCGAGATTCATTTTTTTCTTTTAAGAAGAAGATATCTAAAGGATTGCTAATGAACCCCTTATCTATTAAAAACTCAATTTGCTTACGCCCCAACCCTTCAATATCCATAGCATTTTTTGACACGAAATGGCGTATACGCTCATAATTCTGAGCAGGACAGTTAAGAACGTTATCACAGCGTATAATAATATCTTCAGGAAGATAGTGCAACCTAGAATTGCACGAAGGACAAAATAAAGGAGTACTAAACATTGTTGTATCGGTGGAACGTTTACCTATATCAACTCCAGTGATTTGAGGAATAACGTCACCAGCACGTTGCAGGAATACATAATCCCTGATCCGCACATCTTTTCGTATAATTTCTTGGAAATTATGTAGCGTTGCTCTGCTAATGGTTACCCCACCTATTTCTATAGGTTCAAGCTCAGCTACCGGAGTTAATATGCCGGTTCTGCCTACTTGCACTGTAATAGAAAGCAGCTTCGTTTGCCCTATTATAGCAGGAAATTTATGAGCAGTAGCAAATCTTGGAGAACGAGCTGCAACTCCCATTCTATTTTGTAGTGCAAAATCATTTAGCTTATATACTACACCATCAATTTCATAAGGTAAATCTTCCCTATTTGTTTTTAGATATTCGTAAAAAGCAAAAATTTCTTCTTCGGAATCTGCAAGTTTAGATATTTCATTAACACTAAAGCCGAATTCTTTTAATTTTTTAAGTAATTCATTTTGAGAAGAAGCGAGATTTTGTTCAGTTGCTCCTACTGAATAGACAAAATATTTTAGCGGTCTTTTTGCAGTAACTGAAGAATCTAACTGACGAAGTGATCCGGCAGCAGCATTACGCGGATTTGCAAATTTATCTCTGCCCTGCTCGTTTTGTTCTTTATTTAGGTTAAAAAAATCTTGTTTTTCAATATAAATTTCTCCTCGTACTTCTAAAAACTCCGGAGCATTATTAATTTTATGAGGAAAATTTTTGATTGTTTTAATATTTCCCGTCATATCCTCACCTATATAGCCATCTCCTCTTGTGGCTCCTGTTGTAAGCCGCCCATTTTTATAAATAGCAGAAAAAGACAAACCATCTATTTTAGGCTCACAAAAGATAGGAGCAAACTTATCAAGGCGTAAGAAATTTTTGATACGATCTACAAAATCTTTAACATCTTGCTCATCAAAAACATTACTAAGAGATAACATCGGTGCTTGATGCGTAACCTTAGCAAATTTATTTGCTATCTTAGCACCCACTTTTTTGCTAGGACTATTTTCTAAGATTAAATGAGGAAATTTTTGTTCTAACTTGAGATTGATATTAAATAATTGATCATATTCGGCATCTGAAACTAAATGATTATCTTCTATATAATAAGCATGATTATAGCGTTCTATTTTATCAGCTAGTTCTTTTAATAATTTTGTTGCTTCCTCTTCAGAGATTAAATAAATATCCTGCATTATTAGTTCATACTTTTATTTAAAAATCAAGTTTGTATCAAACTTCAAATTATTACTTATTTCATTTAATTTACAATCAAGATTGTGCCGTAATTTAGTACATAATTTAACATCTTCATAAATTGCGTCAGCATATTCATTTATCGGAATTGGAACTTTAACATAGTTTTCTAAATATTCTTTAGATAATTCTGGCTGAACTGCCGTAGAAGACAAATAATAAAACTGTTTCTGTACTAATTCGCTCCTTAAGCTTGACCAAAGTAAGTAAGAATTTCTTTCTGATAAATTAGTAAAAACAAAAAAACCTGTAGAGACAAGGCAATCATTAATATCGTTATTTATTATACATGTTGAATATAAACAACCGATAAGCTTAGGAGTTATAACATCAAATTCTTTAACCACGATTCTTGCTCTGGTAGGTAAATTTCCTAAATTATCAGATTGACTACTGACTATATCGCCTTTTTTATTACAACTTCCAACTTCAATATAGTTAAATATGTTATTAAAATTATTTTGCACATATTTTGCATTAACTGATTTTTGTAGAGTAAATTCTTTACTGGTTTTTATAATAAATTTGCTTTTATCTAATGAATTAATCTTTTTATATATATTTTGCAATTCAGGACTATAGAAAAAGGCATCAAATCTTTTAGAAGATATCTTGCTATAATCTATACTAAACATTTGTAAGGAACATGTTAGTAATTCGCTTTTATTCTGATTTTCAATTATAATATCAGGTAGAGAAGAGTCTTTGTTAAAATCTAACCACTTACTATAAACTATATTTAAATTATTTCTCTCAGGAGTATCCTTGCTAGAATCATCATGACCTATATTATTACATATTGCCATAAATATTTTGTTTTGACTAATTGACTTATATTCTTTCTTCTCAAGATATATAATACTTGTTTTTATAGTAGTAGAAGCATTGACAAAAGCATTAAACGGTAAAGAAATAACAGCTTTTATATGAAATCTTTCTAAAATCCATTCTCTAAATGATTCTTGGTTTTTAGCATTTAATAGCGAATCGTCTATAACAGTAATTAATTTACCTCCAAGTTCTAGTAAATCATAATATCTTTCTATAAATAGGATATTGGAATTAATACTATTTTTTTTCCCGACTACCGTATAACTTTTTAGAATTCGTGTATCACTCTTATTAGTATCTTTATCTCTCATTTTATAATTACTTGAAAAAGGAGGATTTGTTAGCACTATTTGAAAAGCACCGTTAATTAAAACTTCTTTTGCGTCTTTAATATTGTTGTTGTTCTTCATCTGATAAGGTAGGATCTATAGTTAAATTTTTGTCTAAAGCATCTTGTAACCTAAATATTTTACTGCTACCATCTTTGTGAACATTAATTCTTGCAAGTCGTACAACTTTTTCTTCTTTATCTACTCCAAAAATAAGATTCTCCTTTATATTTTTTACTATTTCTTCGTGTTTAGATTTGGATAAGTTTTTAGGTATATTGTTCATTATGTAAGCAAACGACTCAATTAAAAATCCACCACTACCACAACAAGCATCTAGTATTTTTGTATACTCATTTGGTTCAGCAAGTTTTACCATAAATTTTATAACGTCCCTTGGAGTAAAATATTGTCCAATTTCTCGGCCTCTTACTGCTACTTTTAAAAAAACTTCAAACATTCTTCCGTTTAAATCTTCGTCTATATCGCTTAAATCAAATTTCTCTAATCGCTTTACTACATATTTTATAGTCTCTAAACTTAAATTTAATGCTTCACCTTTAGTAAAAAGTCTTTTTTTACCTTCTTTGGTAATCAATATTTCAAGTTCTTCTCTAAAATTATTGAATATTTTTTTTATAGGATCTTGCTTAGGAAATAAACTTAATTTTTAATCTATATAATTAGTAGAAAAAAGGTTATTCATTAATTTTTTATTGATATTTTTATCATTATCTTTGAATACTATCTTTCCTTTTTATAGAATCCTGAGAATAATCAAGAAATTTCAATAACGGTTCAACAATTATAGCCTCAACATCTGCCTTATTGTTAATAGTATCAAGGTTCTGCAAAGAAAAGCTTTCCATAATTTTTACTAAAAAAAACTTATAATAATAATTTGATTATATGAAACTAAAAATACAAGTCTGATTTTAGTTACTGTATAATATTTATCAACTCTTGACACTAAAATATTAACTAAGCTATAAAATCAAAATCCTTGCCGACTTTAATATATTCTCTAATACGGCTCATAAGGTTTTGAAAATATGTTAAATTATGCCATGTCATTAGCATAGAGCCAAGTATTTCACCGATTCTAACTAAGTGATGCAGATAAGCTTTGCTATAGTTTTTACAAGCAGGACATAGACAATCATATTCTAGCGGCTTGTTATCATCGGCATATTTGCTGTTGCGGATATTTATCGTACCATATTTGGTAAAAGCCTGACCGTTACGACCTGAACGAGTCGGAATTACACAGTCAAACATGTCAATACCCCTACTAACAGCACCAATAATATCCGCAGGTTTACCGACCCCCATTAAATAACATGGCTTATTTTGCGGCAGAAAATGAGGAGCATAATCAAGTACTTTAAACATAAGTTCTTGCCCTTCTCCTACCGCAAGCCCCCCTATAGCATAACCTTCAAAATCAAGCTTTACTAAATCTTTAGCAGATTGCTCACGTAATTCTTTGTAAACACTACCTTGAATAATGCCGAATTGTGCGTAGCCCTCCCGCTTAACAAAAGCCTTGCGTGATCTCTCTGCCCATCTAGTCGTTAATTGCATAGAAGTTTTAGCTTCTTCAAAAGTGATAGGATAAGGCGTACATTCATCAAAAGCCATAGTGATCGTGCTACCTAGTAAATATTGTATTTCAGTAGAACGTTCAGGTGTTAGCATATATTTATCACCGTTAATATGGGAACTGAAACTTACTCCCTCTTCAGTTATCTTGCGTAATTTTGATAAGGACATTATCTGAAAACCACCGGAATCAGTTAATATAGGTTTATGCCAGTTCATAAATTTATGTAAACCACCAAGGCGTGCTATACGCTCACTACTAGGTTGCAGCATTAAATGATAAGTATTGCCAAGGAGTATATCGGCACCTGTTTCAACTACCGATTCAGACAGCATAGCTTTAACAGTGCCTTGTGTACCAACTGGCATAAAGGCAGGAGTGCGGATTTCGCCGTGTGCAGTTGTGATAACACCGCTTCTCGCTTTTTTATGCCTCTGATGAATGGTAAATGAAAATTTTGACACTAAAATCACTGCTTTTTATTTTATACATTATTTTAGCATAAATTAAACCTGATCACCAAGGATATTATAATATAAATTTTCCACATAATACTTAAGGCTTTACAAATCTCAAGATTACCAATAATATAAAGGTTATTCTTAGCTCTACTAATACTGACAAGAAATTTATGGATCATAACATTTCGTGCTCCCTAATCTTCAGGATATTGAGTCCCTAGTACCATAATAACAGTGTCTGCCTCTGTACCTCAAAAAAAGCGTGAATAGTACCAATATTACTATCACAAAAATTATTAACCTTCTTTTCCATTCTAAGTTTATACGCTTCTTTCTTTAACCTAAATTTAATATTAAGAACTATTAATTTTTATAATGGTTATTATCTAGATTTTATTAATTATTGAGTAGAAGTATCTTATTTAAAAACTAATTTCAATCGTTTAAACAATACTTAAAATGCTACTTCCAATGCATATTGAGCTTTATTTAGTATGATTACCTTGAATATCAATCCATCTTGATTCCGTAGAATTATTCTAAGATAAGAATCAGATATAGGTGCAAATGAAACACATATATTATAATCCTATAATTCTGCTTTTAATTTTGCCTTATTATGACATTTGTAAAAAGGTGCATTTTGTAATAAAAAAAAGAGCTTCTTTTGTATTAATCTCTTTATAAAACTCTCTGTGCTACTTAGCATGTTTTTGCACATACGCGAAGTAATTATTTAAAGTTTCATTTTTAGGAGGATTAGAAAGTGCAATAATCTTCCATACATCTAGGATAGATTTGATTTATTCATTAGATTGGTTGTATATTAAAGAAGTGCATACTTAAAATAGAAATATTCTAAATATAAAAACTAGAAGAAATAACTAATTTTTTTGTGTATTAATTTATAGTTAAACTGATTCATTCAATACACATAGCCATAACGATATCACCACCGATACATAAAGTAACTAAGCTTTTTTAACTTTGGCTCCCTTCTGCAAGTTGTGTATTAAAGTAATAAACACATACCACCACACCTCGATTGGATGACCGATTGCTATTGCTCCTCTCCTCCATTAATATTCACTATTATTCATATCACATTTCATTGCACGGTTTACATAAATATTTTGTGAGCAGCAAATTTCTCATTAACCTCGATAATTTCCAAATCATACTACTTTACTTAAAGCTTTTTGCGATGCAGGAACAGGGGCAATACCCATAATATTTGGATCAACAATGACGGAAGCATAAGAAACAATACGAGCTAACGGCATTAAATTTATACTTTTGCAAAGCTTCTTCGGAAACTACCATAAGGCATGCTGCACCATCATTAATTGAAGAAGTGTTACCCGTGATAAACTATAGCAGTTTTATCGAAAGCAGGGTGTAATTTACTTAGAATTTCAAGGCTGTTTCAGGTCTTACTGTTTCATCATGATCAAACAAACTAGTAGTTTTTATCGTTACTTCAATTTCATCTTCAAATATTCCTTCCGCATAACTTTTACTACTTTCTTATAAGAATTTAAAGAAATTCGTCATGCTCTTGTCTGCTAAATTTAAACTGCTTTAAGATATTTTCGGCAATAATCCCCATAAATACTCCTAAAAATACATCTGTTAATCCGTCATACTGCATTAAATCAACCATTTTAGTATCACCAAATTTAACTCCTGCGCTAATAACTGCCATGCATACCAAGCAACACATTCTCCTGCCCGCCTGCTATAACGATTTCATTATCACCTGTCACAATTTAAGTGTGTAGCAAGTACTACACTTTTAAGACCTGAGCCGCATACTTTATTAATCACATAGCCCGGCACTTCTTTCGTTATTCCTGCATGAACCGGAGTTTGCCTTGCCAGATTCTGCACGCTACCACCCTACCACCACCTGTTATTATTTGTTCAAGTATTACTTCATTTACTAAAGCAGGATCGATTTTGCTGTTTTCTATCATGTCTTTCATTAAATGAGCAGCAAGCATAGGTGCTGCAGTTACTAAAGCTACCTATAAACGCACCGAAAGCTATCCTTTTCGCATGGGTTATATAAACTATGTTGTATCATGGTATATACTCCTTAAATAACTTATCTAATTTATATTGTGTCCGCTTTGTACAAGCTTAGAACGTTTAATAATTTTACAATGGAAGATTTAGGCACTATTACATTTGTAACTATTGTAAGGTTACCACCGATGCAATGAATTATTAAATTAATTTCTTTAATTTTAAACTGATCTATTACATTATCGTATGTACGTCATCTAGTCAGTTATTTAGGCTCTTGCATCTCTAACCAATCTATTAATTATAGACTGTGCCATAATTTCTTAAATTTTCTATGAAGATTTTATCACGAGCTAGAAAAAATATTGCAGCTGCGTTGAAGATAGAAATGATGATTACGAATATTTTATTATGCACATTGGTAAATCGATTTGTCATCCCATAACATGAATTGGTTGAACAATCAATTACTCAGTTTGCATTACTATTTTAACAGATTTTAAATATTAATTACCAAGCTTATGTGTCTTTGTATTATTATAGATAAAAATATTCCTGCAGTTTATTACTATCTAGCATTGGGCATTATTAGTAATTCTTGACAAAAGGCTAAATATATTGTATAAGTTCAAGACCTTTAGAAGGTAATAACAGTGCTCTAAAGTTTTAGGGGAAGTATCTTTTCATAAAATCTTGAAGTGCTTAAGTTTTTTTTTTGTCCTTAGGGATGTATAATGCTAAGTACCTCATCACGATCGTTTAAAAGCAAATTTAGAGCAGCATTTTGGCCTGTGCATAGTTACGAACTTGGCAAGTTTATCCCGATGAGCACATTAATGTTTTGTATTTTATTTAATCAAAATGTTTTACGAATCTTAAAAGATAGTATTTTAATCTCTGAGATTAGTGCAGAAATAGCAGGTTTTGCTAAAGTTTATTGTGTTACACCTGCTGCTGTTTTATTCGTAATTATTTATGCTAAAACAATTAATCACCTTACTTTTGAAAAGATATTTTATTATTTAAGTGCATTTTTCATCAGCTTGTTTGTTTTATTTGCTTTCGCTATTTATCCTAATATCCATATTTTCCATATACAGCCGGATAACTTAGCTGACTGGATGGAGCGTTATCCTCATTTTAAGTGGTATATATCACTAGTAGGTCATTGGGGCTATATATTATATTATAGTCTTGCCGAGCTTTGGCCTAATATTTTTTACGTATTATTATTTTGGCAGTTTGCTAATGAACTTACTACTACTGAAGAAGCAAAAAGATTCTATACTCTTTTTTCGTTATTTGGCAACTCTTCTTTAATATTAGTCGGCTTTTTAATGATGAATCTATCATCGGAAGATACGATTATTAAAAAGTTTATGAGTATTTCGGATAGTAAAATCACTTTAGTTCAAGTATCCACAACAATTGTTGCAATTGTTGCTATTATTTGTTGTATGCTAGTCAGGTTTATTAGTAAAAATGTTTTGACTAACCCATTATTTTACACTAAAGCAAAAAGCAGCAGATCAACTTCAGAACGTATGGGATTAATTAAGAGCTTTAAGTATATTACAAAATCAAAATATTTATGGCTACTTTTAATTTGTTCTGCAACTTTTGGTTTCGCTATCAACTTAGTTGAAGCCGTATGGAAAGCAAAAATCAAGGAGTTATATCCAACCGTAAATACTTACGCTGAATTTAACAGTCTGTATATACTTTGGACAGGCATTGCAATAATGGTTATGACTATCATCGGTAATAATGTAATGCGTATGCATAATTGGTTTGTAGCGGCAGTAATTTCACCGATTATAATAATGGTGACCGGCGTTTTGTTCTTTGCACTCATAGTATTTGATAAACAAATTTTATCATTATTTGACGGAGCAATTTTAATGTCGCCTCTTGCTCTTGCCGTTTCGATCGGCGGCATTCAAAATATTTTAGCTAAAGGTACTAAATATTCTATATGGGATACTTCAAGAGAAATGTTATACATCCCACTTGATGAAGAACTTAAAACTAAAGGCAAAGCTGCTGTTGATGTGATAAGCGCGAAAGTCGGCAAATCCTCTAGCGGTCTTGTACAATCTATTATTTTTACCTTAGTTCCAACCGCTACTTTTACCTCAATCTCACCAATTTTAATGGTAGTGTTTACTTTTGTATGCTTAGCGTGGATTTATGCAGTAAGGAAAATATATTTTGAGTATCAAAAAATAGCATAAAATAAATTATTGTCACCCCGTGACTTTGATCACAGGTCCAGTATGAATACTAAAATTATTAATATTTAAAGTTAATTTCTAGATACTGTGGTTAAGCCACAGTATCATATATAGAACTTTTTATAAACTATGCTGTAATAATGGAATATTCTAGCCCAATACCTTATTTTAATAATCAGAACAGTTAAACCATTTACATTCGATTCATTATTTTTTATAAAATTATAATTATTTACTGTTTTTAGTAAAAATCGACATTATAAATGATATAGTAAAAGATAATATAAAAACCCCTTGTTAGATATAAGCTTGCATTAGTAAGTAGGAGCATATGTTGTTGGAATTTATATAGTTAGTACTTAATCCACCTTCGAAATTTGCTATAGCATGTGCTGCAGTAATAATGGGTCATTGGCTGCAATAAAATATGAGAAACATGTTTATAATTATAAATATGGACCAATACCCTAGAAGAACTAATTGGGAAAGTAGAATATAACACAGGAGTATAATAATTAAATATAATCACTATTCAAACCATTCTTTAGTCTAATTTTAACTTGCTTTAAAGAGCGAGGAGTGGCATCCGTAACTTCAATTTCAATATTTTCTGAAATATTTATTTTAGTACCGATAGCAGGCACACTACCGACTCTAGTTAGAACTAATCCACCTATCGTATCAAACTCATTATCATTTTTTAGCTTTTCTCCTATTATTTCTTCAAGCACTTCTACTTCAACACGTGCATTTGAAATAATTGTTGAGTTATTAATAACCTTAAAATTATCGCTATCTAACTGTTGATCATGTTCATCATCAATTCGTCCTACTATTTCCTCTATAAGATCTTCAATAGTAACCAAACCATCAGTACCGCCGTACTCATCAACAACTATTGCAATATGTGTTCTCTCACGACGCATTTTTGCTAACAAATCTAATAATTTCATAGAAGGAGCTGCAATTATATGCTTACGTATAAGCTTTTTTAAACGACCATTTTGCTTTGTAGCCAATGCTTTAAATAAATCCTTAATATGTATAAATCCTACTACATTATCCAAAGTACCATCATATATAAGAGTTCGTGTATGAGGGACTTCTAACTTAATAGACTCACTTAATTCTTCTAGATTTGTAGTTAATTTTATTGCCGCAATATCAGAACGTGGTACCATTATATCTTCAATGGTCTTATCTTCTAACTTCATTAAATTAGCTAAAATATCACACTCGTCTAAAGTCATTTTTTGGCTATTAATTTTAATACGTTTTATGACACCAAAAAAATTATCGGGTGTTTTTGTTTCTCTAAAAAAATTTTTTATCGAAGAGAATAATTTTGTAAAAATTAACTTACTATTGTAATTGTCTTTAATAGAATCTTCTTTTTTCGAAGATTTTAACATAAAATTTTTTATTTAGTTAATAAGGGGAAGAAATACCGAAATATGATAATATTTCAATTTCTAGATTTTCCATAATATTTGCTTCTGTATCATTTTGATGATCGAACCCAATTAAATGTAAAATACTATGTATTAAAAGATGAATAAAATGATCTTCAGAAGTTTTTTGTTGCTCGTATGACTCATTATATATTACCTCATAACAAAATGCTATATCACCTAAATGCATATAATCATAGTCAATTAACAATTCAAGTTTAGGACTAACATTACTAAAACGTAAATTTAGCCAACTTAATTCGTTGCTTGGAAAAGAAAGAACGTTAGTAGCTTTTTCTATATTACGAAATTGCTTGTTTAAGGTCAATATTTCTGCAGCATTTGTAAGTAAAATTGATAATTCAAATTGTTTTATTTTACTAAAATTATCAAATCGCAATAAAACATTTTGAGCGATTTTTTTAATTAATGCTTTATTTATTTGTTTATGCTCACTCCATTTGTCATAATTCCTTATAATTTCTACATTTATCATTTTCTTATATTTTAAGCATTGTTATGCAACTCTTTCATTCCAACGAAAGCAGGATTCTAGGAAAACATATAAAAACTTGTTTTTATAATCATATATCTTAAGATACCAGTTGTTGCCGGTAATTTTCTTTTAATTTTTGAAAATCTTCTTCAGCATGATATGAAGAACGAGTTAACGGGCTTGCAGAAACCATTAAGAATCCTTTCGTTCTTGCTACTCGCTCTAGATATTTAAACTCTTCGGGAGTAACATATTTTGCGACCTCGGCATGATCTTTGGTAGGTTGCAGATACTGCCCAATAGTTAGAAAATCGACCTTTGCTTCTCTTAAATCATCCATAACTTGTATTACTTCACTTATTTCTTCACCAAAACCTACCATCATGCCAGATTTTGTAAAAATTTCAGGAGATAATTTTTTAATATTATGAAGTAAGCTTAAAGAGTTATAATATCTAGCTCCCGGTCTAATCGTTTTGTATAAAGATGGTACTGTTTCAACATTATGATTAAAAACATCAGGCTTTGAATTAACTATTATTTCAGCCGCCCCTTCTTTTCTTAAAAAATCGGGAGTGAGAATCTCAATAGTAGTATTTGGTGATGATTTTCTAATTTCATTAATACACTCCGCAAAGTGCGACGCTCCACCATCTTCAAGATCATCACGATCAACCGAAGTAATTACTACATGGTTCAGATTTAATTTCTGCACTGCTTCAGCAAGCCTTTGAGGTTCGTGCGGATCAAGCAAATCAGGTCTACCTGTTTTGACATTACAAAAACTGCAAGCTCTAGTACAAACCGAGCCTAAAATCATCACAGTTGCATGTTTTTTTGACCAACATTCACCGATATTAGGACAAGCTGCTGCCTCACACACAGTATTTAATCTCAGATTCTGTATTAAATCTTTTGTATTATAATACTCTGCAGAATTAGGAGCTTTTACTTTTATCCAATCAGGTCGTTTATTTAAATTAGCCATAGAAAGGGAATAATTTAATTAATTGTGTCACTTTAGTTAATATTTTCTGCTCAACCTTACTATTATCTTCATTATTTTTTAAACCGTCTAAAATATCTGCTATCATATGAGCGACTAATACAAACTCCTTTTCTTTAAACCCTCTAGTAGTGCATGCGGGAGTACCAAGCCGAATACCTGAAGTGATAAAAGGTGAAGTTTCATCAAACGGAATAGTATTTTTATTGCATGTAATACCTGCTCTCTCTAAAGAATTTGCAGCAAGCTTACCCGTGATTTTGTCTTTACGCAAATCCACTAAAACAATATGATTGTCGGTACCACCTGTTAATATATTATATCCTCTTTCTTGTAAGACACGTGCTAAAGCTTTAGCGTTACTTATCACTTGGTGAATATAACTTTTATATTCAGGCTGTAATGCTTCTTGAAAAGCTACGGCTTTTGCAGCTATAACATGCATTAACGGTCCACCCTGCAATCCCGGAAATAATGCAGAATTTACCTTTTTTCCGATCCATTCGTTGTTAGACAAAATTAAACCACCTCTTGGACCTCGCAGTGTTTTATGAGTAGTAGAGGTAACAATATGTGCAAAGGCAAGTGGGCTTTGATGCTCACCTGTGGCAACTAATCCTGCAATATGAGCAATATCTGCCATGACATATGCTCCAACTTTATCTGCAATTTCTTTAAATTTTGCAAAATCAATATTACGAGGATAAGCAGAAAAACCTGTTATAAGTAATTTTGGCTTATGTAAATAAGCTAACCTCTCAATTTCATTATAATCAATTAAATAAGTCTCTTTATTTAAGCTATAAGAAACAGCATTAAACCATTTACCGGACATATTAGGGGATGCACCATGCGTTAAATGTCCTCCACTATCTAAGGACATACCAAGAATTGTATCCCCAGGCTGTAACAAAGCAAGATACACAGCTTGGTTTGCTTGTGAGCCTGAATGAGGTTGCACATTTGCATATTTACAATTAAATAATTTCTTTGCTCGCTCTATAGCTAAGTTTTCAGCTTTATCGATTACCTCACAACCATTATAGAAACGCTGACTCGGATACCCTTCTGCATATTTATTAGTTAAAACCGACCCTTGAGCTTCAAGAACTGCAGGACTTATGAAATTCTCTGATGCAATAAGCTCGATTACACTACTTTGACGTATCTTTTCATGCTTTATTATTTCATCAATGTCTTTATCTATTTCATATAAATTATTATTAAAAATATTCATTTATCCTCATGTGTTATTTATAAAATGCAGTGCAATTTCAAGCCCCCGCCCATCTATTGAATGAGCAAGAGAAGTTAATTTATGTCCACTATGAGATATATGCAACTTAGATAAATAGTTTAAAGCATTATCCATTTCACTAATACTCACCACATCGTCAAGCTCCCCATGAATCAAGCATATAGGAGTAAGCTTATTATTAACTTTAGTCGGCGGAATTAATGCCCCTGAAAAACCTATAGTACAGAAAAACGGCTCTTGCTGAATCAGAGTTAAATATAAACCAATCATCGTGCCTTGGGAAAAACCAATAATGATAGTATCTTTGTTAGTTAGATTTAGCTCCTCTTGCTTTTGCTTTATTATATCCTCAAGAAGTTTAACATTACTTGCAATCAATCTAACTATAATATACGGACTACGATCTTGTAGGCTAAACCATTGCCTACCATATGGTGCCATATCGTAAGGCTGGATTCCATGAGGTGCAATAAAATTACAATCAGGTAAATCATTCTTAATATAAGGGACTAACCCTATTAAATCATGCCCGTCTGAGCCGAGACCATGCAGTAATACTACTAGCTTTTTTGGTGGCTGCTGGATACTTGTTACTTCAGGATATTCTAAATATTTGCTCATGTTTTTTCACAGATTGTCACCCAACAACTTAATCGTGGGATCTAGTTAATAAATATTTTTCCCGTAGTTAAGCCACAGGATAACAGCGACAACATTACCTCTTCAATATCTTCTCAAGCTCACCATTATTGTATAGCTCTGTTGCAATATCACACCCACCGACTAATTCACCATCAATATATAACTGTGGGAATGTTGGCCAATCACTAAACTTCTTTAAATATTCACGCAACTCCGGATCAGCAAGCACATTAATATCACGAAATTCTACATCTAATTTATTTAACATATCAACTACTTTAGCAGAAAAGCCACACATTGGGGTTTCCTTAGTACCTTTCATGAACAACACTACTTTATTATTTTTTACTTCATTTTCTATAAATTCACAATTTTTATTTTCTAGCATTTTAAGACTCAATAATTTATCTTTTAGGTTTTGTGAGAATTTCTAATTGATTTACTATTTTAAGATATTTTTTAGCAAAAATTAATAACCCATTTCAAAAAAATCTTATAATTTGGAGCAAAAAATATCTTAAAATAGTAAATCAATTAGAAATTCTCACAAAACCTAAAATACACCTTCTATAGTAAAACATGCAAGCACAAATAGTTAATAAAATTTTTGAGATTTTAAGCAAGAATAATCCAAATCCAAAAACCGAATTAGTATATAAGAATAATTTTACCTTATTAGTAGCAGTCATATTATCTGCTCAAGCCACCGATATATCAGTCAATTTAGCAACTAAATCTCTATTTGAAATTTACGATACACCGGAAAAAATTTTAGGCCTCGGTGAAGAAGAGTTAAAAAAATATATAAAATCTATCGGACTATTTAACAGCAAAGCAAAGAATATCATAGCATTATGTAAAATATTGATAAATGAGTATGATAATTCACTACCGAATAGCTTTAAAGAGTTAGTTAAACTACCCGGTGTCGGCAGAAAAACTGCTAATATTATACTAAATTGCTTATTTGGTATGCCAACAATAGCAGTTGATACACACGTTTTTAGAGTAGCTAAAAGGATCGGGCTTGCTCAAGGCAACACTCCTGAAGTAGTAGAAAAAGAGTTGCTGCAAATTATTGATGAGAAATGGTTAATGCATGCCCATCACTGGCTAATATTACATGGCAGATATATATGCAAAGCTAGAAAACCTGATTGCGATATTTGCCCTATTAAAAAGTATTGTAAGTATTATTGTAATGCAGCATTTGAAGTTGACAATGTTTTGCTTAATTCATAATATCTAGTCTCAATTTGATAAAGGTAAAATTTATGCGTTCAACACTTATAACTTCTATATTTAGTAACTGTAACAAGTGCTTGTAATACAAGGCAAAGTTGTAAGTTAAGATATAAAGCTAACTAATCAAAAACTTGAAGATTTGATAGAAAGAAATAAACCTAAAAAAGATTGCAGTTGCCATTAAAAATATACTTGTCGTGCTTTGTCAGATAGATTTTAAAAGCCTTTAATGTAATTCTCGCTTCTGCAGGAATAACATCAACATCATAGCAACAAAGCCTACAGCTGCTCGCAATGACATAAGTAAGTTACTCTAATCACTCTCATTCACCAATTTATATATCTCTTTCTTACTATAAATATTTTTGAATTTTTCATAAGCAAGTTCAGTAGTGGTTTTGTTACTTAAATTTCTATTTAAACAAAATTCTATAAATTTTTCTAAATCAACTTCTTCTTTTTCTTGTAAATTTCCTGAAATCAATAATACTATCTCACCTTTGAAAATATTTTTTTGATAAAACGCTATTATTTCATCTATATCCCCTGTTTTTATTTCTTGATACCGTTTAGTTAACTCACGAGCCACACATATTTCTCGGTTTCCTAGTATTTCTTTAACTACTGATAAAGTGTTTAGCAAACGAGGAACCGTTTCAAAAAAAACTAAAGTAGCCTTAAGATTTACTAACTCAGAAAAAATCTTTTTTTTACTTTCTATAGTTTTAGGTAAAAAACCATGAAATAAAAATCGATCAGTAGGAAGAGTCGATAAAGTTAGTGCAGTAATCGGTGCAGATACCCCGGGTATTACATCTATATGACAGTTAAGCATACGCAAATCTCTACTTAACTTATACCCTGGATCGGAAATTAAAGGAGTTCCTGCATCAGAAATTAAACTTACTATATTACCTTCTGCTATAAGACTTATAATACGTTCCCTATCTTTTTTGTCACTATGATCATTATAAATTTGTAATTTTGTATGGATATCATATTTTGCTAGCAATTTTTGTGATATTCTAGTATCTTCACATAAGATAATATCGGAATTTTTTAAAGTTGCTATAGCACGAAGCGTTATATCTGCAAAATTGCCTATCGGTGTTGAAACAATATATAACCCTGGTTTTAAAATCATAATTTTTAAATTTTAAGTAAATTATGGCTAGTATAAAACATACACTAAGAATTATTCTATCATTTTTTTGTTTAATATATTTATCATCATGTCAAACTCCTAAAAAAGAACCTATAAGTTTGTCTAAAAAAGAACCAAAAGAAATTGAAATTGCAATTTTAATGCCAAATCAGGGCCCTGATAGTATTGCAGGTAAACAATATAAAGATTTGATTAAAATGGGACTTAACGACGAGATAAAATCTTACATACATGTTACGTCTTATGATGGCTCAGACGAAAGAAACGTTTTAGCCGCTATCGATAAAATAGTAGCACGTAAAACTAAGATTATTTTAGGTCCTCTATATTCTAACTTTACTTCATTGATAGCTGAAAAAGCAAAAGTTAATGATATTATCATAATAACTATGTCAAATAATCCAGCTCTTGCAGAAGATAAATTATTTGTGTTCGGTCATGCACCTTTAAAACAACTGATACGCATTGTTAATTATTACGCAAGTAACGACCATAAAGATTTTATGGCATTATTACCTAAAGGGAAACATTCGGAAACTATTAGTCAAGTAATGCAAAATATATTGATTCAGAAAAATGCATCATTATCACACACTGAATTCTATGAGGATAATCCTGAATCTATAGCAAAAGCCGTAAGAACTATTTCAGATAATACTGATATTATAAATGAACGTAGCGATACAACAAAACCAGTTATTTATATATCCGACGATCCAAAAAATTTAAACCTACTTGCTGATAGTATTCGTAAATATAATTTAGATAAAAAAGCTATTTTAATCGGTGATAATCGTATTGATATTGATTACCTTCAAAATATCGATATTAGCTTTACCGGTTCTTTAAATTTACTTAATAGCAACGTTCCTGATACGGCAAAAGACTTGGGTATTAACCATATGGGTTTCATACATCTTCTTGCTTATGATTTAGGTCGTATGACTGCAAACTATATAGGCAACGAATTTGCATCTGAAAGATTTTTAAATAGAATCAACAGTAGACAACCTTATACAGGTTTATCAGGTAATATTCATTTCATTGACGGAATAGCTCAGAGATGGTATGATATTCTTAGGAAAGAGAATGGTGTATATTCTACTGTATCAGGAAACTAGAGATTTAACTCTAAAAAAGTGCATCTACACAGAAATGACAATAAAGATTAATTATTTGTTATCGTTGTTGCCTTCATCTTTCATGCCATCTTTAAAAGCTTTAAGACCTTTTGCAAGATCAGACATGACTTGCGGTAGCTTACCAGCACCGAATAATACAAAAATAATTAATAAAACTATCAATAAATGACTAAAACTCATACCCATGATATTTATTATTGTGTGCGTTAAAATCTTATTATAAGATTTTAACTAAATTTAATCTAGTAAATTTTCATTTAAAAAATGTTCACTAAAAAATGGTTGTCAGAATTTTTTGTTACTTTTTTTTATATTGGGAAAATTAAATATTGTCCTGGCACGTTTGGCTCACTTGCTGTTTTCCCGCTAGCTTACTTCTTAATATATTTTATTGTTAATAACAAAATAATTATTCCTTTCTCAAATCTAACCCTCGGTGAAGCACAGCTTGTAAGTATATTTATTATAAGTTTTAGTATATGTTTGATATTGTTAATTCTCGGTACTTATTTTACTAGAATATATTTAAATTATACAAATTTAGACGACCCTAAAGAAGTAATAATTGATGAAGTAGTTGGACAAATGCTCATTATTGTTTCAGTATTTTTTTCAGCTTTATTTGCCAATGAATCACATTTAGTAAAATATTTTAGTCCATTAACAATAAATATTATATTACTTTTCATATTACCTTTTTGTCTATTCCGATTTTTTGATGTAGTAAAGCCCTGGCCTATTAATTGGTTTGATAAAAATATTAAAGGTAGTATCGGCATTATGCTTGATGATTTGCTAGCTGCAATATTTGCTGCAATAACTCAATACGCAATTGTATTCGTATTAATAGATATAACATTTATTATTGACTAATTTCTAATAAAATAATATGATATGACAATATTTATAAATTTTTAAAGAGATATTGTTCATGTTCGCAGTTATAAAAGCAGGTGGAAAACAATATAAAGTCGGTAGACATAGTGTTATTAAAGTTGAAAAAATTGATGGAGAACTTGGCTCTAAAATTCAGTTTGATCAAATTTTAATGATTGGAGAATATTCCAAGCCTTCTTTTATTGGTACTCCAATAGTTAAAGGAGCTATTGTTACGGCTGAAATTACTAATCAGCTTAAGGATAATAAAATTATAATTTTCAAGAAAAAGCGTAGAAAAAATTATCGTCGTAAGGCTGGTCATCGTCAAGAATTGACAGAGTTAAAAATATTAGATATTACCAAACAATAATAACTTAAAAGGAATTATAAAATGGCAACTAAAAAAGCTGGGGGTAGTTCTAGGAACGGCAGAGACTCAGCAGGTCGAAGGTTGGGAGTAAAGCAAGCAGATGGACAATATGTAATGCCTGGTAATATTATAGTCAGACAACGCGGCACAAAAATTCATCCAGGAATAAATGTAGGGCTTGGAAAAGATCATACAATATTTGCTTTGATAGAAGGTAGAGTAGAATTTTTAACTAAGCGAAATCATAAAGTTGTGAACGTTAAAGAAATTGCAAGTGCTTACAAGAATAATACTTAGCACTGTATAGTACTGATATCATTTTTGGATAAGCTGCTTGTGTAGACCATAAGGTATAATCACTATCATCATATAGTTTGACCAGTGTTGTTGTATAGCTTCTATGTCATTCTCCGGCAAAAGTGTGCTAACATTAAGGGTATTTTTGGGCTATGCAATAAAGCATATAAGTGATCTAGATGATAACAAGCAGAACGTTAGTTATATAACATAATTCTATTAGGCTTCCTTTATATGGCCTTAATAATTCAAAAGTTTGGCGGCACTTCCGTTGCAAATATTGATAAAATAAAAGAAATTGTTCCTATTATAAAATCTGAAATAGCTAAAAATAACCAAGTAATCGTAGTGGTGTCGGCTATGGCAGGTGTTACTAGTCAACTGATCACATTGTGCAATGCAGTATCAAGCCTTCACAAAGCTTCTCAATTTGCAGAATATGATGTAGCACTTTCGAGTGGTGAAATGGTCACTGCTTCATTACTTGCATTAGCTCTGCAAGAAGAAGGTATGAAGGCACGATCATTTCTAGCTTGGCAATTACCAATTCTCACCAATAATAATCATAGTAAAGCTTTAGTGGAATCAATTACTACAGATTTACTAGAAAAATATTTACAGCTAAATACTATCCCTATAATAGCCGGTTTTCAAGGAATTAACAAGTTTAATAGATTATCTACTTTAGGTAGAGGAGGATCTGATACTACTGCTGCATTAATTGCTACAGCTATGAAAGCTAATAGATGTGATATTTATACCGATGTGGAGGGCATATTTACTGCTGATCCAAGAATTATTCCAAATGCAAAGAAGCTAAAAAAAATAGATTTTTTAGAAATGTTAGAACTAGCATCAAGTGGAGCAAAAGTATTACATCCTAGAGCTGTAGAGTTAGTAATGCGATATAAAATAGATATGCGTGTTCTTTCAACATTTTCACCAAATACAGAAGGTACATTAATTACTTCAAGAGATAATAATATGGAAAATGGCGTTATTAGTGGTATTACCTCTAATAAAAATTTATTAAAAATATTTATAAAGAGCGTTTCGTTAAATTTTCTGCAAACTGCAAATATGATTACACAAAACAATAATCATATTGAGTTTATGCAAGAGATAAAAAATAATGAAGAATATAGTTTTATTACAAAATTAACTGATAAAAATAACTTACAAACTTTACTTACTAATTTAAAAAATGATAAGCAAATACAAGATTTTACTTTTGACACCGAAATTGCTACAATCTCACTTATTGGTTATGGGATTAAAAATGATTGTAAATTACTTGAAACAATATTATCAAAATTAACGAAAGATAATATAAATGTTAACATGATGCAATTATCAGAAATTAAAATTACCTTATTAATAAATGATCAAGATGCAGAGAAAACAATTTTTAATTTATATAATCTTTTAAAAATATCCTAGATTCTGTATCTGGGCTGGGATTTAATTTATATATTAAAGTTATGTTGAAAAGATACAGATTTTATTTTGGAAAAATCTTATAATTTGTGATAAAAAAAGTTAAAATATATTAATTTAAATTTCATATTAGGACCTATATATTTAATTAAATAGCTTAAATTTATTATTTTCATTATAATTATCTTCTATGTACAATTTATTAGTTATATTAATAAATAAGTCTTACAAGTCAGAAATTCCTATCATTTTAAAATAAATTATTTTAACTCTCAATGTTTAGGAGTAAATTTTATAGGAAAAAATAATGAGCGAAGATATAAGGTCAAAAGAAAGAGTTAATCAAATTAACAACATATCAGAAACAAATAAAGATGATTTAGATTTAAAAAAAATTAGAGATAATTTAGAAAAATTTGTACAAGATGTGTTAAGAGAAGAAAATATAACCCCATATGAGTTAAGTAGAAGAACAAATACTCATGAAACATTATGGAAAAATGTCCTAGATGGTCGTACACAAAAGCCTGACACTGGAGCAATTGTTGCTCTTGCAGATTACAAAAATGTTCCACTAGATCAATTGATAGGCAGAGATATAAATAAAGACAATAATATAAAGGTAGAAGTAAAACAAATATCATCATCTATAGTTAAGCTACCAAAAAACATACTTCAAGAAGCCATGTTGATAGGAGAAAAAACTAGAGAATTTATGCATAAAACAACAACTAAAGAAAAATCTTTCACTGAACAAATTCAAAACTCTAATAAACTAAAAGGCAGGTCTATCTAAATAAAAGTATATTTTTATCGATCCTAATATCAAACCTAAAACTTTACTTGATATTTTAAAATGGAAAATAATTTCAACAAGATTGAAATACCGGCAACACTATCACTTCCTTTTAACGACATTCCTACAAAAAAATAACTAGCAACAGAAAATATATACTCCTATAAAATAAAGAGTTGAGATACGAAAATCAATTTGGAAAAGAGCAAGGAGTCTGTACGCCGAGAAAGCGGAGGGTATATAATATGTGCGCATCCGAGAAAGACGAGTGAGACAATTTTTCAAGTTCATCGATATATATGAATAAGTTATGTGGGGCATGTAACATTTTTAATTCAAATAGAAGGTGTTAAATATCCTAACTGATCCGGTATGGTCAGAATGATTTAGTCCTTTTAATTTTGCAGGACCAAAGAGAGTGATAAAACCAGATATTAATTTTACTGATTTATCTAAAATAGATATTATATTAATATAACCATTGAGATATTAAAAAAATTAAAAGATCTATAGGGACGAGATAAGTCTAAGATTATTATATCGCTAATGAATAATGACTTAATAATCACACAACATAATTAATTACCTATGCAGAAATTGTTACCTGAGGATGGGGAAATAAACTCAGCCCCATTTTGTAACAAGCGTGAGGAACAAGCCTATACGCGAGAGGACGGACAACTAAGCACAAGGGGAGCTCAGCACAAAATATTTATTTAGAACCAACACAGTATTTGGTCAGCTATAAAAATAAAGCATTATGGGGAGCTTTTATAATAAATACTTAAGATAGAAGATTTTTTATAGGTGATTCAGGTTATACACTATAATCTTTTGAAAAAGATCAAAACAATATAATACTTTTATTATAAGCCTGATTCCAGGAGTTTATAAGGCTGGTGCATATAAATCCTGCAGAAACTGTATTTACTCATTTGGATTTAGGCGCTAAATACTATTTTAATGTTTTGTAACTAGCTAGATTAAGCCTTTAACTGGGGTTCCGACACACTATAAAAAAACATAATATTGATGACAATAAATTTATTATTCCTGAAATAGATGTATTTTTTCTATTTAATAAAAACGGTTTTTAATCTAATAAAACACCTGTAGTAATTATGTAGGTATGTATTTTAGAACAAAAAATCATCTACTATAGAAATATTTTAATCAAGTTGATTTTTAGTAAGAATCTTATACATCTCATCAAATAAATTGCTTTCCATTTTATATTATTTGCCAGTATTTTTACTAAACAACATAGTCATAGAATAAGCAAGTACGGTAAACATGCAAAGATATAAAATCGGGAATAGGTTAAAATCAAATAATTTTATTATCTTTGCACAAATATAATTAGCAGTACCAGACATTAACATTGAGCCGATATTATGTCCTAAACTTATAACACGGTAACGTTCTTTAACTACAAAAGACTTAATAACCATACTATGAGCAAGCGCATTAAAAGGGGCAGCTGATGCAGCTAACATTAAACTAGCTGCAAGCCCTAAATTAGCCATTTGATATTTTACTGCTATTACAAAAAATACACTTGCTATAATAGTACATATAAATGCGGTTTTTAATACCGAGTTAACTCCTAAACGGTCTGCAATAAAGCCAGCAATCGGCATGCACATAGCAAAGCATATTACTATTAAGACTGAAAAAGAACTCATAATAATACCGACTGAAGGCAGTACAATAGGTAAATATTGCTTCATAAAAATGATTGCAATTTGATATGTTGCCCCAAAACCTCCGGCTAAGAATATAAGGGGTAAAATATATTTCCATTGTTTTTTAATTATGAAGTTAAGTTTTTCAATAGAATCTTGGCTATCATCTGATTCTTCAAATTCCGGTGTTTCATCAAATTTCTGACGATAATAAAGAGTTACTAATGCAAGCGGTAAACTTAACAAAAACGGAATACGCCAACCCCATTCTGGAAAAATATGAGAATTAAAGAAATTAGTTGCACCAATCCCGCATAATAAACCCACCACCCCCATACATCTAGTTATAGCTGAAGCAGTAAAACAGTATTTTGCCCCTAAATGTTCAATAACATAAATCACTGCACCGTCATATTCCCCTCCAATAAAAATACCTTGCATAAAGCGACATAAAACTAAAATTATTGTACTCCAAACTCCTATCGAAGAATAATCAGGCAATAAACCGATTATTAAGGTAGGAATTACAATGCCGATAATCGTAAAACTTAACGCTCTCTTTCGACCGTATATATCCCCTATGCATCCAAAAATATAAGCACCAATGGGCTTTGATAAATATGCTGCTGCATAAACAGCAAAAACATTTACAAGCTTTGTTAATGGATCAGTACAAGCTGAAAAGAATTTGTCGGCAATAATTGCTGCTGAGAAACCATATAAACTATAGTCGTAATACTCAATGATAGTGCCTAAAAAAGCACCGAGAACTTTATTGCTTGATCTTATTTGTTTCATTTTAAAGGTATACTGTGAGTAAACGAAAAGTAGGTAGACAAAGTTTAATTTAGAAAAAAGTAAGATGTCTTAAAGCTGATAAACGCAACGTACATACTAGTACGATGAGGATTATATAAGACAACGTAACTAATTTTCACATTAAACGAGCATACATGACCGCTTTGGCCGTTACTTAAAATCCTTCAAAGACCTTTTGTTAAAAGGTGGACTTCATATGTCTAAACTTAAATGAGTATTAGACAGGGACGATGTCCTAAAAGTTAGTGGTAGTCCTAGGCTAATATTAAGCTCACAAACCAAGCAGCCAAGAGCTAATATATCACTTTCCCATTTTACGTGCAAGGTTTTCTAGATAACCTGCTATAGTAGTTAAAGTTTCTG
This sequence comes from Rickettsia sp. Oklahoma-10, assembly GCF_039954865.1. NCBI lineage: Bacteria > Pseudomonadati > Pseudomonadota > Alphaproteobacteria > Rickettsiales > Rickettsiaceae > Rickettsia > Rickettsia oklahomensis. Next base: position 159,065 of record NZ_CP157197.1, read on the forward strand.
CGAATTTTTCTTCATTGGGATGATTTTTTTGAAAACCGTTTTTTTCAAACTTTTCTGTTAGGCTTGCTATTTCAGCTTGAGCATTAAGGGATGCCATAACTAATAATAGCTCAAAAGAGGCTGTAGGATTAACAAGTTTAATTTCAGTTATTTTATCATTCAATTTATTCGCTAAAGATAGTAATTCTTCCTCATCTCCATTATTACAATATAATTGAAAACTCTTGTTATTTAATGTTATCGTAACAATTGACATAATTACTTTTGCTGTTTTTTTATTTCTTCAAGTTCATTAATATAAATGCTAATTTGATCTAGCATTTTTATATAATTATCTTTTAATGCTTTATTTTCGTTTTGTAATTTTTTAATTTTATTTTGATTATTTACAAGCATACTCAATAAATAATCGAGTTTATCTCCACCTTTTCCATTAATTTCTTTAAATTGCTTACATAACTTGCTTCTAAAGGTAATTTGTATGCTGCGGTGCTGCGTTCCTTATCTCCTTCACATTCCTCCTTATTAGCTTCGTTCTGTAAGCAGTCTAATATTTCATTATCCATTGTTGTCTAAGCATGAATTATGACTTACAATAATAACCGATAACATTATAATAGATATAAGTACTAATTGTTGTTTACGTTTATAATTTATTAATGCTATATCTCTTTTATTATTTAATAATGTTTCTTTCTCGTTCTGTTTAGTACTTCTATCTGCTCTGCATTGCGATCTTTTACATTAAGATAATCTAAGTATAATTGTAAGTAACCTCTTCTTCTCCCGGTAAAACATCAAAATTACCCTCTTCTAAAGCTACTAAATATTTTTTTCTAATTTTCAAATCACTAGATACCTGATTTAAAGTTTTACCTGAATCTAACCTAATTTGCTTAAGCATTGACGACATAATTTACTCAAGTTTTTGTAAGAATATTTCAAATTTCTTATTTGCTAAAATAATTATATTTAAGTCTATAGTTTCTTGAGATTTAATTTCTTTAATAAAATCAAGAAAATTTCTAACTAAATTATTATTATTATTAATCCATAAATCTAAATCAATAGCTGTTTTAGATTTATTAATTATTCTTATTAATAATCTACGTTGTTTATCATATAAATCATCTTTTAGCGATTGAATTCCAAGACGACGCCAAAATGAATCGCTCAACTGCCTATCGCAAGCTTTACGTAACCAATCAAGACTAAACATATCGCTTATAGCAAAATAGGCTTCTGCTATCTCTTTATTATTACCTGAAGTCTGTTTTGTTATATATATAGTGTCAAATACTGAAATTAAATTGTCAAACGTAGCGATAGTAGCAGCAAATGATTCCTCTACTCCGTTAGTTGTATAATAATTTAATTTTTCTTCAAATCTTATTTTAGTTTCTCCAACTAATAAAGTACCTACCGTTTTTCTTAAGTTTTGCGCAGGAACTCTAAACTCTTCTATAGTTGCACTAATATTAATAGGATGTTTTAAATTTTTAATAAACCAAGAAATACCACGACGCATTAATTTTGTGATTTCGGTAAACATATCAATTTTTACATTGTAATCAATATTAGCAGATAAATTGCTCACTGTTTCCCATATGTTATCAAGATCAAAAATTTCACAAATAATGGTATACGACCTTATTATGTCACAAAGAGGAGCTCCAATCTCACGCTTTACAATACTAATAAGCGGTCCTCCAAGCTGATTCATTATTTTATTTATAGTAACGGTTTTAATAATCTCATGTTTAAGAGGATGAGATAAAATTTCATTACGAAACTTTTTTTGCATCATTTCTGGGAAATAATTTATAAGATATGCATCAAAATATTTATCATGAGAAAAAGTAGAATTAAGTAACTCATGATAAGCCGACCTTTTACTATATGATAGCAGTACGCAAAGCTCAGGACGAGTTAATACTTCACCGCTGATAGCTCTTCTACTCAATTCTTCTGCACTAGGCAAAAATTCATTTTCTCGTTCTAATACTTTTTCTTCTTCTAAAATGTCTATAAATTGACTAAGTATATTAACGGTTAAAGTAGGAGATAGTTGCATAATCGTTATTGCTTCGGTTTGCTTATAATTATCAAGCAATACTAACTCTTCAACTTGCTTTGTCATATCGTTTAAAAGTTTGTTACGTTCTTCTAAAGTAATTTTTCCTAAGGTTACCGCACTACTTAAAGCAATTTTAATATTTACTTCATGATCGGAGCAATCAACACCTGCTGAATTATCAATAAAGTCAGTATTTATGCGTCCGCCTTTTTTAGCATACTCAACTCTACCTCTCTGTGATACACCGACATTACCACCTTCTGCTATAACCTTTGCTCTAATTTCATCCCCATTACATCTAAGATTATCATTTGCTTTATCACCGATTTCTAAATTATTTTCCGTATTAGCTTTAATATAAGTACCTATTCCGCCATTCCATAACAAATCAACATTTGCTTTTAAAATAGATTTAATTAACTCCTCTGGTGATACCTCATTATCATTTATATCAAGTAATTTTTTAATTTCCGGTGATAATTTTATTAATTTACTACTGCGTTCAAATACTCCACCTCCCTTAGAAATAAGCTTATAATCAGACCAATTAGAGCCTTTTAAATTAAATAAACGCAAACGCTCATTAAAACTTGATAAAGGATCAGGAGTAGGATCAATAAATATATGCTTATGGTTAAAGGCAGCAACTAGTTTAATCACCTCTGACCTTAGCATACCGTTACCGAACACATCTCCCGACATATCCCCTATACCTACAACGGTAATAGGATCTTTTTGGACATCTAACCCTAGAGTTTTAAAGTGATTAGTTACAGAAATCCAAGCTCCTTTAGAAGTAATAGCCATTTTTTTATGATCATAACCTGCAGAACCACCTGAAGCAAACGCATCATCAAGCCAGTAATTGTATTCTCTTGCTACACTATTCGCATAATCCGAAAATGAGGCTGTACCTTTATCAGCAGCAACCACTAAATAAGGATCTTCTTTATCATAAATAATAGTGTCTTTTGGATGTACTACTTTACCATCAACGATATTATCGGTTATGTCTAATAAACCTCTTAGGAAATTTTTATAACATGCAATGACTTTTTCCATATATTCATCACGAGTAAGACCTTCCTCAGTAAAATGAACATAAAAACCTCCTTTAGAGCCGACAGGAACAATAACAGAATTCTTCATCATTTGTGCTTTCATAAGCCCCAGAACTTCAAACCTATAATCTTCTGCTCTATCTGACCATCTAATTCCTCCACGCGATACAGGACCACCTCTTAAATGAACGGCTTCAAAATTTCTAGAGTAAACAAAGGTTTCGGCAAATGGAATCGGTTTAGGTAAATTCGGTACTTTTGAAGAATCAAACTTAAATGAAAAAATATGTTTATGTAGTTGATAGTAGTTTGTTCTAGTAATAGCATTAACTATACCAAGCATATTACGTAGTACTTTATCTTCACTACTCATATCAACACTTGCTAAGTAATTAGTGAGCTTACCTTTAATTACATCACAATTATTATCAGAATGTTTAGGATTAAATTTGATGTCAAATAGATTTACTAACATTTTTGTATATTCGGAATGTTTCAGTAGTGTTAACTGTACATACCCTTTGCCGTAACTAAATCCTGTTTGATGTAAATATCTTGCTAAAGCTTTTACTAATTTAACTTGCTTCCAATTAAAACCGGCCAACACTATCAGTTTACTTAAAGAATCATTAGCAAACATCCCAAGTGCCATTTTATCTAAAGCTTCTTCAACATTTATTTTTAATTTGGTAATATTACCCTTTATGGGTACAATAGAAGTTAAAATAAAATTATATATCCAGCTTTCTTTGATTTCGAGGGCTTCCTTAATGCAAAAAGTCTGTTCATCAATTGCTTTAAAACCTAAATTTTCAATTGGCGGCAATATGTTAGAAAGTACAAGTTTTACTTTTGGACTATATATTTTTAAGTAAAATTCCGAGTCACTTATAGCGACTAAATTAAACATATATTTTTGCAACTTGCTTGCTTCCTTTAGATATTCAATATCTACTAAAGCTATTTCCGGAGAAAATTTTTGCCTATAGTCTGTCGGAAAAATACTATCAAAGAGCTTTAAATTAATACCTGCTTGATATTCGCCGAATTTTTTAGAAAGCTTGAAATAAAAATCTTCACTCCAACGTGTAGAGATACGATCTAAATCTTGCTGTATTATTTCTGCTTCAAAATTTATTTTATGTTCACCATGTGCTTCAAGAGTTACAAAAAGATAAGAGAAATTACCTGCTACTTCGGTGATATAATTGGATAAAATTTTACTACCAAATTTTTCCGATAAATAACAATCTATCACATTATGTATTTCAGCCGTTAAACGTTCTCTCGGTAAAAAAATGATGATATTAAGAAAAGAACTCGACCAGTCATATTGAATAAACAATTTAAGCTTTTTACTAATCATACTTGAAAGCATATGAAGACACATACAATATAAATCATCTTGATCAATTTGTATTAAAGCTTCACGCGGCAATGATTCCATTAAAATTTTTAATTTATCAGCATTATAACCTGATAGGGCGAATCCTGCTTTCTCTATTACAAAATTAAATTTCTGTCTAAGGATTGGGATAGTACTTATTGAATGATAATACATATTTGAACTATACATCCCAAATATTATACTGCCTGAAATATACTCACCCAAAGAATTAAAATGCTTTACTAACACGTAATCGATTAAATTGTCCGGATGGATAAGTGATCCACTGTTTATTTTACCTAGCATTATCAATTGATTTTGATACGGTAAATCTGCTGAACATTTTATAATATCTTCAATTTCGGTATGGATATCTTGCCATATTGCCCTTACACCAATTTCATTGTTTAATTTTAAAGATTCTAATTTAAAATCAAGGGCACCTAATAAAACAAAATTATTATTTTGCAGCCAATTTAAAAATTCTTTAGCCTCTTCAAGTTTCAATTTATCGTTACTAATTAAATTTTGAGATAAATCTTGCAATTTTGTGAGCAAATGTGGCAAGCTTCTATAGCTTTGTTCTAGTTCCTCTAATCTTTCATTTATAGCCCCAGTTAAAAATGTAGTAGTTTTATCGTCAAAATTTCCTAATATAGTTAAATGTAATATCGATTCTGAGTTTTCATTCGGTGCAGAATTTTCTAATATTTTTTCTAATTCTCCTTTACTATTTCGTATGCAGTTTATTACCGGATGGAGCAAAAACTTAGCTTGTAAATTCATGTTTTTAAGTAAACATATAACAAAATCAACAATATGCGGTTTATTATCAAGTAATATCAAGACATTTATTGCCGGATCATTTTCTATAGTCACCTTTGTTATTGCTATTTTTCTTGCTCTTCTTACCCTTTGCCTAAAAAACTTAAAGGCTTCATCTGCCAAATTTTGGAATAATTTTTCTCTATTCTCAAAATCATAATCAATCGGAATATAATTTAAAAATTTTTGAACAAAATCTATATATATAGGATTTGATTCACGTTCCGTACTAAGTTTTAAAATTTTAGTTTTATAATTTGGGATTTGACAATTTAAACGACTAAAGTTTAAAGAGGTTGTTTTTGGGGTCATACTTTGCTCAAATTAATAATATGATTATTTCTTTTGTTATTATATTATATTAAATAACTTAAGCAAGAGGCATAGAAAATAAGTGGAAACGATATTTGCACAAAGCTCTGCATTCGGTAAAGCAGGTGTAGCAGTTTTTAGGATTTCCGGTCCTAAAAGCTTAGAAGTGTTGCAGCTACTTACCGGTAGAAAGAACTTTAAATCGAGACTAATGTATTATCAACAAATTACATTCCCTGAAAGCGGCACACTAATTGATAATGCTATGGTCGTTTATTTTAAGTCACCAGGTAGCTTTACAGGTGAAGACGTAGCAGAGATTCATACGCATGGCAGTAAAGCTATCTCTATAATGCTTATTAATGCATTGTTAAATATACCGAATATTCGTTTAGCGGAAGCTGGAGAATTTACTAAAAGAGCTTTTTTAAATAATAAGTTTGATTTAACAGCTGCTGAAGGAATAGCCGATTTAATTAATGCTGAAACTATTATGCAGCATAGGCAAGCAATTAGACAAGCAGGTGGAGCGCTTAAAGAATTATATAATAGTTGGCGAGAACAGTTACTTCAAATTATCTCTTTACTTGAGGCTTATATAGATTTTCCTGATGAAGATATACCGGTTCGAGTCCTTAATGATGTTAATAACACTCATACAAACCTTATAAATGAAATATCTAATTATCTTAACGATAATAGACGAGGAGAACTACTAAATAGCGGTCTTAAGCTTGCAATTATCGGACCGCCGAATGCAGGTAAGTCTAGCCTATTAAACTTCCTCATGCAAAGAGATATAGCAATTGTCTCAAATATTGCAGGCACTACTAGAGATATAATTGAGGGGCATTTAGACATTGGCGGCTATCCTATTATTTTACAAGATACAGCAGGTATACGAGAAGCAAGTAGCGACATTATAGAGCAAGAAGGTATAAAAAGAGCTATAAATTCAGCTAAAACAGCAGATATTAAAATTATTATGTTTGATGCTGAGAAATTAGATTCATCTATAAATGAAGACATTATCAATTTAATTGATGAAAATACTATAATTATAATTAATAAAATTGATTTAATTGAACCGAGCAAAATATTTCCAATTGAAGATAAATATAAATGCTTAAGAGTTTCAATTAAGAATAATATATCCTTAAACGATATATTGAAAAATATTGAAAATATTGCCGAAAATATGACAGGATTGACTGAAACGCCTTACATTACAAATCAGCGTCACCGTTATTATTTAAAACAAGCTCTTACCTATCTAAAAAATTTTACTCTAGATAACGATTTAGTCCTAGCAACTGAAGATATTAGAATGACAGTACGTTGCATTGGTACTATTACAGGCGTTATTAATGCGGAAGAAATACTAGGTGAGATCTTTAAAAATTTCTGCATAGGAAAATGATTTTACCGCTGTCACCCCCTGACTTGATCATGGGGTATAGTATCTTTGTCATACCCCAACTTTTGACCACAGTATCACAAAAATAAAAAATACTAATAATTTAGTATTTTTAACTTGATCCCGCTATCAAGTTGCGGTATGACAATGTAACAATTGATCAACACAAGTAAACCTTTTGCAGGAATAACATAAAGGTCTAACCACAATAACTTCACTCAAATCCTCTTTATTATATGTTAATTTATTTTAACTTTCTCTTGACAAGAATATTAACATACTTTAGAAACCACGTTCCATGGTTTTATTAATTTAAATTGAAGGACTAGTATTATGGCACCTGTATTAAATTGTTTCATGCCTATATTTGAAAATGAAATTGTGAGTATCTTACCTGGAAATACAAAGCATATTATTTATAAGTTAGGCAACACTATACTTTCATCAGTATATAATACTGTTGAAGGCAGTTTTATTAATGGTTATTTAGTTAAGAATATAAAATGCAATTGGGTAGGAATCTTTAATCATTTGGCAAAAGTAAATAATGATTTATCAGTAGTAACTCAACAATGTACAGAGATTAAAATCCCTATAAAGTATATTGTTACTTATAGAAACAGTACTAGCGTCATTTTAGAAGAAGGCAAACACCTACTTCAAAATGATACCTTCTCAGAGTTAAAGGAATGCACTACTACCGAAGGCGAAGCCGTTTTACGAGAGCATAATGCAAAAATGCTTGTTAATAATTTGAGAGATATTTTAAATCATTTGGACATAACTTTGAACAATGCTCAAGAAGTAGGGGAAAAAATTTTTAATTTATTGAATATACCAGTTAAATTCACTATTGATAATCTTAATATTATTCTAAAGGATTTCAACGTAACTCTGGATTATATATCCCCTACAGAAGTAGGTAAAAATATTTTAGATCTACTAAATAAACCTTTCACTGAGATAACCACTTCCACTACAAAATGCCCTAACGATGATACAAATAATGATGCATCGTGGGGTTATGTTATTGGCGCAGTAGGATTTATAGCAACCTCATTGATGGTAGCTAAATATGGATGGGATTGGTATAAGGGAAGAAATAAGAATAAAGAATTCTTAAAACTAGAATATGGAAATTTAAAATATCAAATTTTAAATTCTAATAAAGATATATTAGATACCATTTTAAAAATTAAAGATTTAGATGATATAATTAAAATGTTAAATACATTAGAGAATACTGATGGGTGTACACGAATAAATAATAAAAGTATAATAACACTAACTTCACAAGACTACGATTTAGTAGGTCTAAAAGCAATAATGGAAAATTTAAACCAAGAATTTAAAAACTTAAATTCTTTAGATAAAATATTCTCTAATATAAATTCTCTAGGTGAGATACTGAATAATATATATTCTTTTATAAAGCCTAGTGTTAATAGCTGTTCTACTCATAATCCTATTCTACCATATAAAATAACAATAAAAACCTTTGAAGAGATATTGCAAAGTATTAGAAATCTAGAAAATAATAAAATTAGCATTAAAGAACAATTTCCTCTTTATGAAGATAGTTTTCAGCAACTATTCAGTATGTTATCAATTGAAAATATCTACACTGATTATGCACATGAAGAGACTTTTTTAATAGGAGAGTCAAGCCAAGGTATAAGCTCAGATTCATTATAATTAAACCCGTATTGCATGGATTTATAAGTATATAATGCCCGCAAAAGTGGAAATCCGAAAAAACTTGAGAATATAAGGTTAAAGAGTTTTAATAATTATTCTTAAAAAATGTATATGTAAATACTCTATTTCCATATTATTTATTGGGCTCCCACTTTCGAATGACATAACAAGAGCTATAAAACCATCATTGACTTTTTGAAAGTTATATAAAATGATACTCGAAATAGTAAAAAGACATCAAAACTTCTACAAAAAGTAAGAACATTACTCACAAAACTGATATAATCCTCAACTTCACGGTTGGGAAGATGGTAGTTGTTAAGTAATAATTATTCCTTTGCCAAATTGAGTCACGAGCTATGTCTGCCATTGATACAAAAAACACTTTGAGGGATTATTACTTACTATATATATTTTAAATACGTAACAGCACCTAATACATTCACTAATTCATATGCTGTTTCTTTTAGCGCTGCTGCACCTTTGGATCTCTCTGCCGGCACTGCATTCATCATTACTGTTACGGTAGTAGAAAGGCATAGACTTATTTCCTATACCAAGCAGTCCAAGATATATTTAAATAGTAATAGTCTAATATACTAGGTAAAATCAATGATACAGTAATATAAAGATAAGTCTAGTAAATATATTACACATGTGGTAAATTGTCTAAGTAAATATGGTATAATTAAAGATGCAATTAAAACAAAAACTACAACATATTTAAAAAACTGCATGCAAAAGACTTAACCCTTGATACACTGTAACCATAAGGATATAAGATACATTATGGATCCTAAGGCACAAGTAATCAACAAATAAACTATTACTCCTAATATAAAATTTACTAATTTAAAATAGACACATATCTACTAATGGATCATTACTTTTAAGTTGAATTAAGGTAAATATTTATTAGTCATAATAATACCAATTAATAGCATTCTACCAGATGCTATATTTATAATAGCCCATATTTAGACAATATCCTAATGCCTTGAACTAAAGCTATCATTCCAAAACATGAATGAAATACTACTATCCAATACCATAGCTCATTACTAAGATGAGATGAATCAGGCATCCAAACTATACCAAAAGCAATAATTACTAATGCAATAGGTAAATTCACAAAAAATGTAAATTGCAACTTAAAAGCTCAACCAATACTCCTCCTAGTCGGTCCTATAACTAAGCCCCTAGGGTTATTATTCCCTACACAGATATTTGCAATCATATGTTTTTTATGCATATTAGTAAAAATGTTACGCACTATAGATATAGTGGAATGCATAATCAGTGATCCTCCTAACCTAAGTCAAGCATGATAAAATACTAATCCCAATGTGTTATCAAATACATACACTAAATATTAAAGCGATAAAAAACTCAAAGCTCTCAAAGCAATAATCTTTTACAACCAAATCTATCTCCTAGTACACCTGCAGTAATTAGAAGACATGATAATAGCATATTAATTATATATGCATTGACTATCCATAATTGTTATAAATGAGATGGTTTTAAATCAAGAATTTGATAGCAGCTATCAATACTAAAAGTAAGTAAATGCTTAAAATAATTAAAATATACAATCTAAATTTAGAAGAAAGAAATTATGAATTATCTATTGTTTTAGCAATATATTCAGTTTGTTGGAATTGTGATAAGTTATTTAATAAGGATTCTCTATCTTTGTCAGGAACTATAGTCAATTCAGTTGGATTTGCACATAAGGAGCAAGACCTATCACTAATAGGAAAGTGACGAGTAACATAGTAGGCAAATCCAAATCAATTGACTATAACACAAGTAAATTTAACATTTAAGCATCACATTGTATGTAAGTCAAGATTTACTCTTAAAAGCACAATAAAATAAAATTTGATTTTTTTTCTCAAGCTTATATTTTAATTGATAAGTTTATAATATGAAAATTTATGTTAAATACAGATAAAGAAAGAGCCATTGCTGCAGCACTCACACAAATCGAAAAAAGCTATGGTAAAGGTTCGGTAATGAAACTAGGGCAGCGTCCAAATATTGATATAGAAGCTGTATCAACCGGCTCACTTGGGCTAGATATAGCTCTTGGAGTCGGCGGCGTTCCCAAAGGTAGAATCATCGAGATTTTTGGTCCTGAAAGCTCAGGTAAAACTACTCTAACATTGCATTTAATTGCTGAAGCACAGAAAAAAGGTGGCACATGTGCTTTTATTGACGCCGAGCATGCTCTTGATCCCGCTTATGCTAAAAAATTAGGTGTAAATATTGACGAGCTTATTATTGCACAGCCCGATACAGGTGAACAAGCCTTAGAAATTACCGATACTTTAATCCGTTCAGGCGGCATTGACATGATAATAATAGATAGTGTTGCTGCTTTAGTACCTAAATCAGAAATTGAGGGAGAAATGGGTGATGCACAAATGGCATCTCAAGCAAGATTAATGAGTCAGGCTTTGCGTAAGCTTACCGCTTCAATTTCCCGTACTAACTGTATTGCCGTTTTCATCAACCAAATTAGAATGAAAATAGGAGTAATGTTCGGTAGCCCTGAAACTACAACAGGCGGTAATGCTTTAAAATTCTATGCTTCAGTTAGAATAGACATAAGAAGAATCGGTGCTATTAAAGATAAAGAAGAAGTAATAGGTAGTCAAACTAAAGTAAAAGTAGTTAAAAACAAAGTATCACCTCCATTTAAAACCGCAGATTTTGATATAATGTACGGTTCAGGTATTTCAAAAGAAGGTGAAATAATCGATCTTGGAGTTAAGCTTGATATTGTTGAGAAATCCGGTTCATGGTTTTCCTATAATAATGTGCGCATCGGTCAAGGGCGTGAAAACGTCAAACAATATTTAAAAGAACATCCTCAAATTTCCAACGAAATTGAGCAAATAATACGTGAAAAATCATCAAAAATTACTAATATAAATCTTGTTCAAATGGAGGAAGAAAATGATTGATTTAACAGGTAAAACTTCCTTAATTACAGGAGCTTCAGGCGGTATAGGCGGAGCTATAGCGAGGTTACTGCACAAACTTGGAAGCCATGTAATTATTAGTGGTAGTAATGAGGAAAAATTAAAATCCCTTGGAAAGGTTTTAAAAGATAATTATACAATAGAGATATGCAACCTTACAAATAAGGAAGAATGCAGCAATTTAATATCTAAAGCATCAAAACTAAATATTTTAGTATGTAATGCCGGTATTACTAGCGATACGCTAGCAATTAGAATGACAGATGAAGATTTTGACAAAGTTATTGATATTAATTTAAAAGCAAATTTTATTTTAAATCGTGAGGCAATAAAAAAAATGATGAAAAACAGGTATGGACGCATTATTAATATATCTTCAATAGTAGGGGTTTCAGGCAACCCTGGACAGACCAATTATTGTGCTTCTAAAGCAGGTTTAATCGGCATGACTAAATCGCTCTCTTATGAAGTTGCAACTAGAGGTATTACAGTTAATGCAGTAGCTCCAGGATTTATTAAGTCTGATATGACTGATAAACTGAACGAAAAACAAAGAGAACTGATAGTGCAGAAAATTCCACTAGGCACTTACGGTATGCCGGAAGACGTGGCAAATGCAGTCGCATTTTTAGCAAGCGATCAATCATCATATATTACTGGTCAAACTATACATGTAAACGGCGGTATGTTAATGGTATAAAAATTAATAAGATTATTTTGTGCTAGCATAAAATAATTTTTTATGTTAGAAGTTCTTTTAAAGATAAAATGCTATGAATATTTTAAATAAATATTCATACAATGAAAATAAAGCCTAATAGCTGAATGACCGCTATTATACAGCATATAAACTTAAATGATTTATGGAGTTCAAAATTATGAGTACAACGGATAAAATCGAACAGAAAGTTATTGAAATGGTTGCTGAAAAGCTAAATAAAGATAAATCGATAATCACTACGGATTCGAGATTTATAGAAGATTTGAAAGCTGATAGCCTTGATACTGTAGAGTTAATGATGGCAATAGAAGTTGAATACGGTATTGATATCCCTGATGATGAAGCAACTAAAATTAAAACTGTATCCGATGTTATAAAATATATCAAAGAACGCCAATCTTAATCTGCATAAATTAAATCCCTAATAGATAATTAAAAATGTCAAATCAAAGAATAAATAAAAGAGTAGTGATTACCGGACTTGGACTTGTTACTCCTGTTGGGCTTAATGTTAGTTCATCTTGGGACAATATTATAAATGGGGCAAGCGGTATAAAAACTATTACGGAATTTGACACTTCTAAACTTGCATGTAAAATTGCCGGACTTATAGATAACTCTAAGAGAGATGGATTTAAACTTGAAAATTTTACACAAACTGATGACGTTAATAGACTAAATAAAATGGATAAATTTATCCATTACGGAGTAGCAGCCGCAACTGAAGCAGTTAAAGATAGTGGCTGGTTACCTGAAGATGAAAAATCTCGTGATAGAACCGGCTTGATATTAGGTTCAGGAATCGGCGGACTTAAAATGATCGAAGATACCTCTATCAAACTTTATCAAGAAAATAACGGTAAAGTTAGTCCATTCTTTATTCCAGCTTCATTAATTAATCTTTTATCGGGTCTTGTTTCTATAAAATACGGGTTTAGTGGCCCAAACCAAACAGCAGTAACAGCTTGCTCTACAGGGGCACATGCCATAGGCGATGCTATGCGTATGATAAAACACGGCTATGCAGACGTTATGGTTGCAGGTGGTGCAGAAGCTCCCATTACACCTGTCGGAATTGCAGGTTTCGTCGCAGCTAAGGCTCTCTGTACTAAATATAACGATAATCCTGAAAAAGCATCAAGACCTTGGGATAGAGACCGCAGCGGCTTTATTATGGGTGAAGGAGCAGGTGTTGTAGTTTTAGAAGAATATGAACATGCAGTAAATCGGGGGGCGAAAATTTACTGTGAAATTATAGGATACGGCTCGACAGGTGATGCATATCATATGACAGCCCCACATCCTGAAGGTAGAGGAGCATACAGAGCAATGAGAGATGCAATGCTAGATGCCGCAGTCACTCCCGATATGATTGATTATATTAATGCACATGGTACTTCTACTAATCTTGGTGATGCAATTGAATTAAACGCTGTTCAAAAATTATTTTTAGAAGCGAATCCAAAAATTTTAATGTCTTCTACTAAATCATCAATAGGACACTTGCTTGGTGCAGCAGGAAGCGTTGAATTTATCTTTTCAGCTCTTGCAATTAGAGACCAAATTGCACCGCCAACCTTAAATTTAGAAAATCCTATAGATGAGGTTAAGATAGATTTAGTAAAATTAAAAGCTAGAAACGCTAAAATAGACTATGTACTGTCTAATTCTTTTGGCTTTGGCGGTACTAATGCTAGTTTAGTATTAAGAAGAATTTAGTCTAAATCATTGTCATACCGTATCCCCTCCACAATATAAATAAAAACAATTGATGTGCATTTTTTAATATTTTTGCTAGATTCTGCGATCAAAGTCGTGGGAGGCAATAGTCCTGCATGACCCCAATTTATTACATTAAAAATGGTGATTTAAGTTTTGCAGATAAAGTAAATTTTATCTGATTTAGAGCTTTATTTGTACAAAAACTATAATACTTGTCTTATAGGTTGTAACTGCTACAGAAACTCAAGCTTAATACAATAATGTCAGGCTATTTCAAGATCCTTTAGCTACAACCAGTTATTTAAAGCAAGATATTGCTATAAAAACTAATCTAAATGTTTTTATGATTTTGCAACAAATAGATAATGTATAAAACAATAAATACCAAATCAATCATAATCCTAGAAAATTACAAATCAGCGGAGCAGATAAATCCCACCTATTCAGGTAATAAACTTAGAAGAGCAAACCTTGCCAAAGCTTTAATATTAGAACCGAAAATATTATATTACTGACAAAAATTTTAATAAATCCAACTAATTTACTCATATTAGATGGACCAATGACCTTGATATAGACATTTTACTAGATATACTTGCATATTATTCAGGCACTTTAATTGTAGTTAGCCATAAATAAATTGTGACTGCTTAGATAGGTTAGTTAATAGAACTTTAGTTTTTACTCAAGGTAAAATTCATGAAATAACAGGAGGTTATGAGGATTATAGTATTTTACCACTGTTAAAAAAACTACTCTATCAACTTCTCAAAAAGACCATCAAAAAATTATCTTACAAGTATCAGTGTTTGCTTGAAACATTGTCAAATGATATTGAAAAACTAGAACTCTCAATCCAAAACTTATAAAGAGAACTTGAAAATGTTAATTTATATTTAAAGCCTTAAAAATATAATTAACATTACTAACCAATTAATTAATGATAAAAAGAAACTAAATATGGTGGCTAGAAATACAAAATTAATTTTTGTTAAAATTTGCTTGACTTAATTATTAACTCTTGTTAACGTTCTTAGTGTTAATATAAGGATGATTAGCATGTATGTCTGATATAACAGCTACATTAAAGTATAAATTCGATAATTTAAAAGAACATCTTAAAAATTCTTATTCTCGCTCTCAAATAGAAACAATTCTAGGAGAATTAAGTAGTTTACAAAGCGAGGCAGCTTCGTATGGCTTGAATTTTAACATATCCAATCTAAAAGAGACTGCCGAAACTAAGATCAAAAATTTTGAAGTAGAACAAAATTTTAATAAAGCTCAAACTCAAAAAGAAGAATTTCTAAAATCACAAAGAGCAAAAAAACTTGCCAAAGCAGAAAAAGAAATTGCACTAAAGATTGCCGCACTTAATAATTTTCATAATGAATTTATAAAAAATATTACTAAAGATACTAAAAGAATTGAAAAAAGTAATAAACGTTTAGATAAGATAATAAATAAACTGGAAAAAGAGAACATTATTGATCATGAAGCATTGAATCATGAAATATTAACTCATGAAGAAATATTTAAACTAAATCAAGAACATAAAGTATTACATGAAAACCATAAAAAAATAACTAAAGAACATAAACAAGCACATACAGAATTAAATGAATTAAATTCAGCAATAACAAATTTAACAGAACAATTGCAAGAAAACGGATTAGCGCCGGAAAAAGTTAAAGCATTAAAAGGAGAATTAGAATTTTACCAAGAAATGCTAAAAATACATAAGCCATATGTAGAACAGATTGAAAATAGTAAAAAAGTATTAGATCAAGAAATTATTAAACGTGAAAAAGAACAAAAAATAACTAAAGATAAAATAAAGAAATTAGGAAGTGATATTAAAGAGCGTTATAAAAAAGAACCAGCAAAATATTTAGAAGCACATGAAAAATATGTAGCTCTAAAAAATCAGCATAAAGCAATTGAGACAGATGGCGTTGTAAAGGATATAGCACATCATAACAAAGTAATAAATAAAATTAATGCGGGTAACACTAAATCTTTAGCTAATAAAATAAGAACGCAAACTCAAGTAAAAGATACTAATATTAGGAGTTTATCTCCTTCTCGTACTCCTAATAATCATACAAATAATAAAACGAGAGGAATTTAACTAAATAATAATATTATTATGTCTAAATTTAAAAATTTAACTCCTGAACAAAGAAAAGCAGCTTTAGAAGCTGCAAAAGTACAAATTGAACAAAAACAGCAACAACATAACACAATATTTCAAGAAGCTATACAAGCAAGTACTCAAATCCACCAATATAATCAAGATTTAGGTAATTGTGTGGATAATGCTTATAAGACGCACGAGACTAAACTTGCTGGTAAAGGTTCTAAAAGCTTGTGTGAAATAATTTAACATTCTAAGAACTACGACTTATAGTTGTAGTTCTTATATCATTTTGAACTTGGTTCTGTGTACAGCATTAAACTAACTTGTAGTTTAAGAGATTCTTATGCAAAAATTAATAAGATTTTTGCAGGAAACTACCTATTTCAAAAAGATCTTAATAAAATTTACAGCTAAAATAAAATATATTATTTTAAATTTTGTACACCAAACGTGTTCCATTTTTAAAAATTAAAAGATCTACTTCTGCACCATTATGAGATGACCAAAAATAGCACTCCTCTACTGCAGTTTTATCACATCTAATAATTTGTTCTAAGACTAATCCTTCACATGATGCACTGATTTTAGGATGAGTACTTAAAGCTTCATAATTATTTAAACCTAATAAATAAAGCGTAATATATTCTACTATCTCTAAAAAAATTTAGGAGTTTTAACTTGTCTTTTTTAAGGTTTTTATACAAGAACCGCAAAACACAGGTAATAAAAGTGCCCTCTAAAATATCAAGATAATATTTTGCAATTGATGATGTGATATAGATAAAGAATTTCTAAGTTCAAAAGCATAAAATATATTACCGTGATAATGACAAAACATTAACCAAAACCTACTCACTGCACAGACAAAAACCACATTTGACATGTCTCTTTCTAAAAAGATTTTAATGTTAGTTCTGACACTAAATAAGTACATCTGCAAGATATTACAAAAAATCCACCACGTACCAATCATGGCCTGAACACCTGACACTGCAGAATAAGGTAAATAGAGTCATTTCAATATAAATCTATTCTACCTGCTAGTATTTCACAGAACCTTTTTTTATTAAGTCTCTTGATACATCACCCATACCAACTTTAATAGTCGTGTATAAACAAGAACTCTTAAAATAGGAAATAGATTTGGTTTATACTAGATTTCATCAATAATACAAATCCCTTTAGATCAAGACAAAGCAAACACCAGTGCATTTAAATCTAAAGGATTTTCTCTAAAATTTATTTCAGGAATATTATGAACTTCTATAAATTGTTTAGAAAGATTAGTTTTTCTACCTTGCTCCTAGTCCTATAAACAACGAATAAACTTTATGAGTTTTAACATGCTTTGTAATTAATGCAAGAAATTCTGTTCTAATCATCTGAGTTAATTATATATGAAATTTGGAAGCTTACATTCCAAATTTCATATATAATATAATGTTATGGTCCAAGCTATTATTTACTTTTTCCTCGCTCTGTAAATATAATCGCATGTATTTTTTTAAGCGTATGGTCAAAATCATCGTTAGTAACTACATAATCATACTCATTAGCGTGTGATATTTCATGTTGTGCTGACTGCATACGTAATTTTATTGCTTCTTCATTATCGGTTGCTCTATTTCTTAAACGTTGTTCCAGTACTTTAATACTAGGAGGCAATACAAATATAGCAACAACATTAGTAGCATTTTTCTTAATACTCCTTGCTCCTTGCCAGTCAATATCAAACAAAACATCCAAACCTTGATTTAATAACATTTTAACATATTCTTTAGGCGTACCGTAATAATTATTGTATATTTTAGCATATTCAAGGAATTTATTTTGCTTAACTAATTCTTTAAACTCTAGACCGGTCTTAAAGTAATAGTTTATACCTTCTACTTCTCCTAAACGTGGCGCTCTTGTAGTTGCCGAAATAGATAAACGTAAATTATTATCTATTTTCAATAATTCTTTAGCTAAACTTGACTTACCTGTACCTGAAGGAGAAGACAAAATTATAATCAGCCCTTTATTTTTTGTTGTCATATTTTGTAGGTACTTTTCTTTTTATTACCTCATCCATAGTACAATTAAAATATTTTGCTATTTTAAAAATAGTATCTATTTCAGGATTAAATTCACGATTAACTTCTGCTCTCATAATTCTGCTAATGGTTGTGTAAGGGATATCAGTAACTTGAGCAAGATATTTACGATCTATCTTTTCTTGTTTTAATTTTTCTTCTAAAAATTCTTTTACTTTAGTAGCAAGTGCCATATTATATACCTCTGATAAATAAAGAATAGTATACGAAATACAATCAAGTATTACAAAAATTTTTTATAATTATAGATAATTTATAAGTGTTTATAATATACTAAATTAAACTTGATATTATAGAATTGCTACTTAAAAACATTTCAGCCACCATAATAATTCTTTTTTGCTGATTAAAAGAAAAAATCTATAATCAATTTTCGAGCTTATTGCTTTGACTTCAAGAAACACAACTTCTTTATTACGTAATCCAATATATTTCATTGAAATAATAACGTTTTCTATCACGACAATAATGCCGGAATAATCCTTTTTCATACTAGGTAAAATAAATTTAAAGATGGACATTGTTGCATGTATCTACCGCATAAGCAGAAACTTAGTAACCAAAAGTATAAACACTATAGTTCTTAAAAACTACAATGTTTAATTGTTCCTTTTTTCTTGCTTCTATAGGAATGAAATTGAGTGCAACTTTGAAAAAACAGCAATTACTCTTTAGGCAATAATACCTGTACAAATTCTGTTTTAGATAGATCAGCTGCTATATCCACTATAACATCATGTTCCGTAACTTTAGACACATAGCCTACTAAAATACCTGCAGGATAAATATTACCGTGTCCGGAGGTTACTATCTCCTCGTCTTTCTGTACTAAATGATTGTTAGGCAAGTATAAAATCTTACTATTATTATTATTACCTGCTAAAATACCTTGTTCTCTTGAAGAATTAGCTTTAATAGGTATTCTAGAATTAACATCGCTAATTAACATCACTTTAGCATAATTATTACTCACTTCTATTACTTTTCCTACTAATTTTCCTGCATTAATAACAATTTGATCAGGCTCGATGCCTTGCTTTTTACCTGCAGAAATCAAAGCAGTTCTAGAAAAAGGATTAAAGGACACACCTAGTAATTTAGTAGTAATGTATTCAAATTCTTCTTCCTCAGCAATCTTTAACAAATCTTTTAATGCAATGTTTTCAGCTCTTATCGATTCTATTTCACTTTGCAAATGTTGTAATCTTGCTATCTCAAGTTTAAGTTCTACATTTCTTCGTTCTAAATCTTGAAAATAAACAAATTTCTGTATTATTGAATTTATATATTCAAATATATCTTCATAAACTGCTAAACCAGTTAATACTATACTACCGGTTACCTCAAGAGATATACTAGATATTTTTTTAGGCGTAGTAAAAAATAAATATATAGACAATCCAAGCCCAAATATAACAAAAAAACGCTTAAGAATATTTGATATTATTCTTATTAATTCTAACGCACTTGAAGAATTTTTTACTCTATTTGCAAGTATTGCCATTTTTAATCCTGTTTAAATAGTACATGTTTTAGTTTTGTAAAATCTTCAAGTACTTTTCCTGTTCCAAGTGCCACACAAGAAAGGGCATCATCTGCAACTATCACTGGCAATTTAGTGGCTTCACTAAGAACAAAATCAAGATTTCGTAATAATGAACCGCCGCCTGTTAAAACAATTCCTTTATCGACTATATCTGAAGATAACTCAGGAGGCGTTGCCTCTAATGCTACTTTTACCGCTTCAACAATTTGACTTACCGGTTCAATTAGACTATCAGCAATTTGTCTTTCATTCAATATCATTTCTTTAGGAATACCGTAAATTAAATCACGTCCTTTAATTTCCATCTTTCTCGGCTCAGCATTTTCATCTACATAAGCCGTACCTATCGCTTGCTTTATCTTTTCGGCAGTAGCTTCACCTATCAATAGGTTATAGTGTCTTCTTATATATGAGATAATAGCTTCATCCATCTTATCACCCCCGACTCTTACTGACCTTGCATATACTATGCCACCTAGTGACAAAACTGCAACTTCTGTAGTACCACCACCGATATCCACAATCATTGAACCAGTAGCTTCTGTTACAGGTAAACCTGCTCCGATTGCTGCAGCCATAGGTTCTTCAATTAAATAGACATCTCTACCACCTGCACTTTCTGCTGCTTCTTGGATAGCACGACGCTCAACCGGCGTAGAACCGGAAGGTACACAAATAACAATTGTCGGACCAAAAAAAGAGCGACGATTATGCACCATTCTAATAAAATACTTTATCATTTCTTCTGCACCCTTAAAATCGGCAATAACACCATCTTTTAAAGGTCTTTTTGCTTCAATATCCGTAGGAGTACGCCCAAGCATCATTTTTGCTTCATGACCATAAGCATAAGGCACAAAAGCACCGTCTTTTTTTATTAAAGCAATAACAGAAGGCTCCCTGAGCACAATTCCACGGCTTTTTTGATAGACAATAGTATTTGCCGTACCAAGGTCTATGGCCATACCAGAAAAAAAACCTTCCAAAAATTTCATTATCATTTTATTTTTGCTCTCTAAATTCTAAAAACACTTCTATAGACTCAGTTTAAGTTGGAAAAACGCAAACAGCTTGAAATTTTTGACTGCATGAGGATCAAAATTGGAAAGCGACTATGCCGATTTTTCAAATTAAACTGAGTCTATATTAAATTTCTTTATAATGTAAAATAATAAAGTTACTAATAAAAAATATTAGCACACTAGGTAATAAAATAGCAGCAATTAAAGACAAATTATTATAAGTCAGTATTTTTAATAAAATTTCTGATAACGAATATACTATAAAACCTGAAAATAAACCTAATATCAGTATTCTGTCTTGGGAATTATCACGCTGTTTCAGACTAATAAAACAACTTGCTAAAATTACGGTGGCCACCATCATTATAGGCTTAAATAATTGCTTGTAATAATAAATTTGATAATTAATAGCCGGTAAACCTGAATTTAATAATTCATTAATTAACTTAGGTAAAGCCCAAATAGAAACCATATCAGGACGAATAAATTTATTTACTAAACTATTAATTGATAAATTTGTCTTTATAGTTAAATTGTTATAAGCCTTAGTTTCCTCTTTTGTAAAAACCTTAACTCTATTTAAATGTAACATTTTATTTTCAATAATACCGTATAATGCATCAATTCTCTTTAAAAAAGAATTATTACTATCAATAAATACAATTGTAATATTATTTAATTTTTTCTCAGCCACATTAATAAATTGTGTTTGAATAATTTGATTTTCATCATTTAAAGATTCAAAAAATAATAAACCTGATTTAGATATTATACCCTCACTCAAGGCTTTTTTAGTCAATTTTGCTTCTAATAACTCATATTTTTGTAAACCTAAAGTACCAATAGGATTCAATATGGTTGTAAACAAAATACCGAAAATTAAAGTTACGATACATGGAATAACAAGTACTTGCCAAATATGAATACCGCTAGATAATATAGCCGTTAATTCATTATTTTTTGTTAGACTTCTAAGAAAAAATAACATAGTGGTAAAACTAATTAACGAAGATACTTGACCTAGTAAATAAGGAATCTTATATAAGATAAGTCTCCAAAAAAAACTAAAAGGAACATAAATATTTTTAAATTTTTGCAAAAGATCAAAAATATTTGAGATAATCAACAACCCGATTAAAAGAAATAATATAATAAAGAAACACTTAGAATATAATTTAGTAAGATACCAAGAAAGTGTTTTTAGATTAATCATTATAAATTCAGGTCTAATGCGAATTTAAATAAGAATTTGTGTGGTGGGGCTGGTAGGACTTGAACCTACGACCACACCGTTATGAGCGGCGTGCTCTAACCAACTGAGCTACAGCCCCTTTTCATTTAAGGTTTATATAATTATTACGCAGTTTAGTCTAGTAAAATTTTTATATTTTTTGATATGGTGCCAAAAAAAGGATAATGTAGATCAAGAAACCTACTCTAGGTTATGTCTGCAAAGGCCTACTTGTGTGGATTAATTTTCTGATTGCAATCCCAAACTTGGGCGCAGGCTCCTCTATTAGGATTTTAAGTTAATGGTGCCTGCAGTCAAGCGCACTAGGTAATACAGCGAATTTTATCATTCCATACAAACAATTCCATAGGAAGATATCAAGTTATAAATAAAAAAGCCGAGTAATAAACTCGACCTTTAATAGATACTAAATTAGTAAATAATTTTAGTGGTGTATAACTGTTACAGCTCTACGATTATAAGCAAAAGCTTCTTCAGTATTACCAATCACAGCAGGTTTATCTTTACCGTAAGAGATTGTATTTAACCTGTTATGCTCAATTCCTTTATGAGCTAAGAATTTTTTCACTGCTGTCGCTCTTCTTTCACCTAAACCTAAGTTATACTCTCTAGTACCTCTTTCATCGCAATGCCCTTCAATATTAGCTTTTACTTCAGGATGCTTTAATAACCAGCAAGCTTGTCTCTCTAGTTCCTCTTTAGCCTTTGGTGATAAATCAGAACTATCAAAAGCAAACAATATTGTATTCCTTGCATGCTTCTCGAAATCTTTCATTAATGATGTTTCTTCTACTTGATTCATCGCACCATCAAATTGTGGTATTCTTTTTGTTGTATTACAGCCTGCAAGCACAAACAATGCAAGAAAAGCTAATGTAATTCTTGTTTTCATAATTAAACTCCTTGAATTATAATTTATTAATATTGAATCATTTTAGTTAGTTAAAACTCAAACTAACCAAAAGCTATGTGAGTCAGTATATATTATTATTTTATTAGTTTAAAGACTAAATATTATAAAATGCAATTACTTATATATAAATGTGGTAAAAATATCATTTTTTGCTAGTAGATACTTTGGGTAAATAAAAGTAGTATCGATGAAGCTTTATTTGGAAAAGAGCAAGGAGTATAGTAAGTTTGAAGAGTGGAGAGTATAATACTGTTGTAAACCTGCAGACCTATAATAATATGATTTAGCCAATTTTGCAAACAAAACGAGTATATTTACCATCTTACCAATGCACTGCCCCAAGTTAAACCGGCACCGATAGCTGAAAATAGTAGAATATCTCCCTTTTTTATTTTACCTAATGCTTTGAGAGTACTTAAAGCAAGAGGAATGGAAGCGGCTGAACAATTAGCATGTTTTTCTACAGTCTTTATTATCTTATGTTCTTCTATATTTAACAACTCGGCTAGTTTATTGATAATACGGACATTTGCTTGATGAGGTATAAAATAATCAATATCGTTTACACTGAATTGATTAGAACGCAATAACTCTTCTATAGATTGTTGCATTTTTTCTATTGCATGACGGAATAATTTTTGACCCTGCATAATGATTGTACCACTAGCACCATTCATACTTACACCACCATTTGTATATAGTATTTCATAATCGATACCACTTGAAAAAATATTACTGTCTATTAAACTGGAATCATCGCTACTACGCTGCAATATCACACTCCCTGCTCCATCACCGAACAAAACACAGGTAGACCTATCATTCCAATCTAATAGCGATGTCATTTTTTCAGCACCTATAAGCAACACAGTTTTATATTTACTAGACGCAACCAGAGCATTTGCTACTTGCAATCCATATACAAAGCCGGCACATACTGCTTGTAAATCAAAAGATGGTATATTAGCCAAACCAAGATAGCCTTGAAGTTTAGTAGCAACTGAAGGAAAGCTATTATCTGGAGTAGTAGTACATATAATTATTAAATCAATATCATTTGCCGATATCCCTGCATCTTCTATAGCTTTTTCAGCTGATTTTAAAGCAAGATGGGAAGTATATTCTGTATCGCCTGCTATATGACGCTGTGTAATACCTGTTCTTGTTCTAATCCACTCATCGTTAGTATCTACGAATTTTGTAAGCTCGTCATTACGGACTACTTTTGAAGGAAGATATCCGCCACAACCAATAATTTTACAGGTCATAAATCTTAAGCTTTAGGCTACTTCTTCTTCAGTTTTAATTTTTTTTGTTACTACTTGACGATTGTTATAAGTCCCATCAACTAAAGAAACATGATGCGGAAGTTTATATTCACCAGTTTGTGAGTCAACTATTACATTAACTTTACTAAGCGCAAAGTGTGAGCGTCTCATATTACGTCTTGATCTTGATGTTTTCTTCTTTGGAACTGCCATTAATTATCCTCTATAAATATAAATTAAAAAGTATTTGTCAAATTAGTGAAGCAGTATATTATAATAATATTGTAATAAAATCTAGATAAAATTAAACTTATGAAAATTTTTATAACATACATTTTTAGTATATTAGTCTTCTTTTCCTTAAGCGGCTGTAAAACTATCGAAAATAGAGGGCAATCGATAGATGATTCGGTACTTGTCAAATTAGAGTCTAAAAAACTAAATAAAGCAGAAGTCGTAGAATTAATTGGTACGCCTACTATGGTACCGGAATATTCCCAAAATACTTGGTATTATGTTGAAAGGATTATTTCTCAAAGAGCTTGGCTTAATTCAAAAATTGAAAAGCAAAGAATAGTAAAAATTACCTTTGATACTAATAATTTTATACAGGAAGTAGTAATAATAGATAATTCTCATAGACAAGATATAGAAATAGTCCGTGAATATACTAGGGCATATGGAATGGAACTTAACGGACTACAAAAATTTGTTAAAAATTTAGGTAGATTCAATAAAACTGACTGGAATAAAAATAACAGCAAGAATAAGAAGAAGAGATAAGTACCTTAATTGTCATTGCAAATGAACATAGAAAGCGTGGTAATCTATTGACTGTATTGTGCTGAGTCAATTACTTTCCTCGCAATTATTAAAAAAACTGATCTACATCAGGAATGACACTAACACCCAAAAACTATCTAATATGATTTCGATATTTAGTAAATTAAAACAAAGTTTATCTAAAACTTCTAATAAAATATCAGAAGGTATAGACAAAATATTTTACAAGAAAAAATTAAACGCAGAAACTCTAGAAGAGCTAGAAGAGCTACTTATATCAAGCGATATGAGTGTTTCGGTAGTAACCAATGTTATTGAAGAGTTTAAAAAGGTAAAATTCGACAAAGAAATAGATAGTAGTACAGTAAAGGCAGCCCTTGCTAAATTGATAGAAGAGCAGCTGTTAAACTCAGAAATTCCTTTTTCTCTAAATGCAAATAAATTAAATGTAGTATTAGTTTGTGGTGTTAACGGTGTAGGAAAAACTACGACTATAGGTAAGCTTGCTGCAATGTACTCAGCACAAGGAAAAAAAGTAGCGGTTGCTGCCTGCGATACTTTTAGAGCAGCTGCCATAAATCAACTAAGTACTTGGGTAGATAGAGCAAATGCAATACTTATTACCGGTGAAGAATCAGCTGATCCTGCAAGTGTTGCTTATCGCGGGATGAAAGAATCGATCAAACAAAATATCGATATACTTTTTATTGACACAGCAGGTAGACTCCATAATAAAAAAAACTTAATGGATGAACTCGCTAAGATCGTAAAAGTGATAAAAAAATTAGATGAGAATACACCTACGCATAGCATTTTAGTAATTGATGCCATTACAGGACAAAATACTTATAACCAAGCCGAGCATTTTAATAATGCTACTAACTTAACAGGGCTTATCGTGACTAAACTAGATGGAAGTGCTAAAGCAGGCGTAATTGTCGGAGTAGTACAAAAATTTAATTTACCAGTGTATTTTATCGGCATAGGCGAGAAGATAGAGGATTTAAAAGTATTCGATCGACATAATTTTGCTAAAATTTTAGTAGGACTGTGAGATTTTGTTTATAAAAATTACTATATCTTAAAAAACAACTTAACTATAGATAAATAACTTATCTTCTTATTTTTACTAGATACCATGACATAGAGAATTAAAAACACTTAAATCATAAAATGACAAAAAAAAATACCTTATTAATAATAGACGGGTACGGATTTGTTTTTAGAGCTTATTATGCTCAACAGCCTTTAACTTCACCGACAGGCTTGCCTGTCGGTGCTCTTTACGGTTTCACTTCAATGATGATAAAATTACTAAGCGACTTTAAGCCTAAACATGTCGCTGTAGTGTTTGATAGCGGTGGGGAAAATTTTCGCCATCATATTTATCCTAAATATAAAGCTAATCGCTCCCCTCCACCTGAAGATTTAATAACGCAATTACCATTAGTTCGTGATGCTGCAAGTCACTTAAATCTGCCTATTCTAGAGAAAAACGGCTATGAAGCCGATGATATTATCGCAACCTTCGCTAATAAAACAGCTGCACTCGGCGAAGATGTAATCATTATCTCTTCCGATAAAGATTTATTGCAGTTAATGAATGCAAACATTAAAATATATGATCCACTAAAAGGGAAATATAGTACAGAGGATGATATTGTTAAAAAATTTGGCACTACTGCTAATAAATTACGTGAAGTAATGGCTTTAATCGGCGATAGATCGGATAATATTCCAGGCGTACCCTCTATTGGACCAAAAACAGCCAGTAGGCTTATAGCGCAATTTGGTTCGATAGAAAATCTATTTAACTCTTTAGACCAAATCTCAAGCGTAAAACAACGTGAAACTTTACAAAATTCAAGGGAAGCAGCTTTAATTTCATGGCAGTTAATAGGACTTGATTCTAATGTTGACTTAGATTTTCAGCTGAATAATTTAGAATGGTCACCTCCAAATAGCGAGAAATTAATAGGATTTTTACAGGAATACGGTTTTAGATCTTTATATAGAAGAACAGAAAATTTATTTGATATTAAAATTAATGACCACAAAGAGATAGTAGCTAATAATAAAGTAGAGGAAATAAAAGAAATTAGTAATAAAATTGAACTTGAAAATTTTGCTAAAGAAGCTGAAAGAGCAGGAATATTCGGAATATATTTGTTACAGTATAAAGGAGATAATCGTGCTTTGATTTTATCACTACAAAATAAAAGTTATATTATTAAAATTTCAAATACGACCAATAGCCTTTTTTCCTATAATACCAAAACTAATAACAACTGGTTTTCAGAAATTATTTTTAATTTACTAACTGACAAATCCATAAAAAAAATTACTTACTCTCTTAAACCTTTACTTAAGTTTTATGCAAACCAATGTCATGAGATTACAGCGATTGAAGATTTAGAGCTAATACAATATACATTATCTGCAGGTCTATCACAGAAAGATTTATTTGAAGCAGCTCAAAAAGAAACTGTAATAGAAAATATAATCAATGAATCGGCAAAAATAGTACTAAATTTCATCTCACTTTATAAGCAAAATATATTAGTGCTTAAAGATAATAAAGCCTTTAGACTTTACAGTAACATTGATTTACCTATTTGTTTTATTTTAGATAAAATGGAGAAAGTTGGTATTAAAGTAGATGCTAATTACTTGAAACACTTATCTACTGAATTTGGAACAGAAATAGATAGACTTGAAGAAGAAATTTTTGCTCTTAGCGGCACTAAATTTAATATCGGTTCGCCAAAACAATTAGGTGAAATCTTGTTTGAAAAAATGCAATTACCTTTCGGTAAAGTCTCAGCTAAAACAAGCTCTTATTCAACAGGGGCAGAAATACTAGAAAAACTTAGCAAGCATGGATATAATATTGCCGATTTGTTACTAAGGTGGCGGCAACTTACAAAATTAAAAAATACTTATACTGATAGTTTACCAAGACAAATAGATAATATAACTAGACGAGTACATACTACATTTTTACAAACTTCTACTACTACAGGCAGGCTTAGCTCACAAGAACCTAATTTGCAAAATGTGCCTATTCGCTCTATTGAGGGAAATAAAATCAGACAAGCTTTTATTGCTGAGGAAGGTTATAAATTAATATCTGCCGATTATTCTCAAATTGAGCTTAGAATATTAAGCAATATTGCAAATATAGGTGCACTAAAACAAGCATTTATCAACAAAGACGATATACATACTCAAACTGCTTGTCAGATCTTTAATTTGCAAAAAGACAAACTAACTAGTGAACATAGACGTAAAGCAAAAGCTATAAATTTTGGTATTATTTATGGTATTAGTGCTTTTGGGCTTGCTCAACAATTAAACGTTACTCATAGTGAAGCTGCCTCATATATTAAGAAATATTTTGCCGAATATAAAGGAGTACAAGAATATATTGAGCAAACAAAAGCTTTTGCAAGTAGCAATGGCTATGTTACAAATTTCTTTGGCAGAAAATGTTTTGTACCTTTCATTCATGATAACAAGCTTAAACAATTTGCAGAGCGTGCAGCTATTAACGCACCCATTCAAGGTACTAATGCCGATATAATTAAAATTGCTATGATCAATCTAGATCAAAAAATAGAAAAACTGAAGCTTAAAACAAGACTAGTGCTGCAAATTCATGATGAATTACTGTTTGAATCACCGACTAACGAAGTAGAACTCGTAATACCCATTATTAAAAAAATCATGGAAAATTCTACTAATATGGACATACCAATTATTACTGAAATCAGGGCTGGTAATAACTGGATG
Source organism: Rickettsia sp. Oklahoma-10 (assembly GCF_039954865.1). Taxonomy (NCBI): domain Bacteria; kingdom Pseudomonadati; phylum Pseudomonadota; class Alphaproteobacteria; order Rickettsiales; family Rickettsiaceae; genus Rickettsia; species Rickettsia oklahomensis. The sequence continues at coordinate 188,087 of NZ_CP157197.1, forward strand.
GAGATGCACTAGGTTAATATAATAAATATTTATGGCATGGATTTTACGTGGATAAGTTTTCCATTGTCATTCTAGCTAACTTGATCAACCTTGTTTTATTGATATGGATCGAAACACTTTCTCAATGTCGTCCACGCAAAAGCAGGAATCCAAAAATAACTTTAATACTGACATAGAATTTACATATTTAATAAAATAAACATATAAAAACTAAGTTTTTATATGTTTTACTGGATTCCCCACGGAAGCGACAATGAAATAAAGCGCGCTATACACACTATTTACTATATCCTTTTAAAACCTCAAAATCTTGTGCTTGGAGCAAGAATTTTTCCAGTAATGTAATTTTTGCTACAAAATTCTTTACCTCTTTACTTTGTAAATATATTGTAGCTTTAGCATTATTTTCATTATTATTAGTGCGAGCCGCAAGTATCGTTACTATTTGCCGTAAGTCTTCATAATTTTGTGGATAAAGCTGTAGTTCAAATTGTTTATTATTAATTGTATCCTCAATTGACGCAAAGCTTTTTGCCGTTAGTTTTATTCCGCCTTCATCTTTAACTACGTCACAATTAACTACTACTAAACTTTTAACATCAAGTAAATGTACATAATCTTTTAAAACTTCTTCACTAAAAATACTCAGTTCAAAGATATTCTCAGGATCGGAAAGCACGAGCGTCACGAACCTACCTCTTACTGACATACGAGAATCCTTTTTTTGTATTACACCAGCAAGATTTACTCGGTTAGTACCATAGGGTAAGTTATTATACAAATCCGCAGTATTTAAAATATTTAAACGGCTAAATATTTCTTGATACTGTGTAAGAGGATGATTAGAAATAAATACACCCATAGAATCAAATTCATAAAAAGCTAAAGTATTGTTATCTGCATAATCACTATCTATTAAAATAGTTGGACTTAAACTAGAAACTTTAATTAAGCTAAATTGATTAGATGCCTGTTCTTCATGATATGAAGTTGAATAAGAAAGTAATTTTGGAACGCTTAAAAATAATTGTAATCGATTATCATGTAACTCATCAAAACAGCCGGATTTAATTAAATTTTCCAGTAATTTACTGTTAATAGATTTTGGTGGTAATCGTTCAATAAAATCAATAATTGATTTAAACTTTCCTCTTGCTTTTCGCTCGTCTGTTACTAACTTACCAAAATTTGGCGTCACTCCTTTAATAGCACCTAAAGCAAATATTATTGCAGTTTCTTCTTTGTCAGAATCACAACTTTTTATGTCATGCTCAGTACTTTCTTTATCATTCCCACGAAAGCAATAATCTATTTTCATTGCATGAACTTTCTCTGGATCACTGACCACGCGGGGATGACAAGTCGCGACTCGCGGTATGACAGACTTTACACTAAAATACCCTTCAGAAATATTAATATTAGGAGCAATAATTTTTATTCCGCTGTCTTTTGCTTCTTGTAAAAATAAATTAATTTTATCGTGATTATTTAATTCAAGATTTAAGCAGGCAACCAAAAATTCTGCAGGATAATTAGCTTTAAGATATGCAGTTTGATATGAAATAACGCCATAAGCTGCCGCGTGTGCCTTATTAAAACCGTATCCGGCAAATTTAGCCACAGTCGCAAAGATGGACCTAGCTTGAGATTCCGGAATATTATTAGCAACTGCCCCTTTAACAAAAATTTCTTCCTGCTCCTCCATTTCTTTTTTAATTTTCTTACCCATTGCTCTACGAAGTAAATCAGCAGCACCTAGTGTATAACCGGCAAGAACTTGTGCTATTCTTTGTACTTGTTCCTGATATATCACCACTCCGTAAGTTTCTTCTAAGATTGGCTTTAATAGCTCATGTAAATAATCAGGCTGCTGTAATTTATGCTTACAAGCTATATAGGTAGGGATATTTTCCATAGGACCTGGGCGATATAAAGCACCAAGCGCTATTAAATCACGTATAGAATCAGGCTTAAGGCGTCTCAGTGCATCTTTCATCCCGACACTTTCAAATTGAAAAACTCCGATTCCCTTACCTTTACATAACATTTGATAGGTTTTATTATCATCAAACGTTATATTGTTCAAATTTACTTCTATCCCTCGCTCTTTAAGCAGTTTCTTACAATTGGTAATAACCGTTAGGGTTTGTAAACCTAGAAAATCAAATTTAATTAAACCGGCAATCTCTGAATATTTCATAGAATAACCGACTATCAGCATATCAGAATTAACATCTTTATATACCGGGACTATATTGACTAAATTAGTGCCTGCTATTACAATTCCTGCAGCATGGGTCGAGGAATGCCTATGTAGCCCCTCAAGAATTAACGAAGTATCAAGTACCAGCTTAATTAACTCTGCTTCACCCTCTAAATTATACAGTCCATTACCTTTAGCAGCATTTGCAAGCTCCGGAACTTCACGCATTGCCTGTTCAAGTGTAACAGGATTAACTGCACTAAAAGGTACAAGTTCTGTTAGATAATCAGCGAATTTATAAGGTAAGCTAAGCACACGTGCAACATCCTTAATTACAGCCTTTGCCTGCATCTTACCAAAAGTTATAATCTGCCCTACTCTATTATTGCCGTATTTAGAACGTACATAATTAATTACTTCCTCACGCCTTTCTTGACAAAAATCAATATCGAAATCAGGCATTGAAATACGTTCAGGATTTAAAAATCTTTCAAATAATAAACCAAATTTAATTGGATCGAGATCAGTAATAAGCAAGCTCCAAGCAACAACCGAACCTGCTCCCGACCCTCTACCCGGTCCAACTAAAATCCCCTCTTGTTTACTCCATTTAATAAAATCTGATACAATTAAAAAATAACCGGCAAAATTCATATTACAGATAATATCCAGCTCGTAATTAAGACGAGAAAAATATTCTGCGTTCAATTCTTCTTGATCCTCTAACGAAATATTTTCGGATTTAAACTTTGTAGCAAGCCTTACAAGTAGTCCTGCTTTTGCTTCTTTTCTAATTAAATCTGTTTCACTAATATCTTTGGTAGCAAAATTAGGTAGCATCGGTGGATTTGCATGTGCTGCAAAACAACAACGTTCTCTTAAATTCACCGCATTTTCAATAGCAACAGGTAAATCAGAAAAAAGTTCTATCATCTCACTTGGTGATTTAAAATAACAATTCTCACTAACTGTTTTACGGTCAGTATATTCCTTAGTAACACCGGCTGATATACATAACAATACATCATGTGCATCATGCATGCTTTTCTCACTAAACAAAACTTTATTAGTAGCAACAAGCGGAATAGCAAGCTCAGCAGCAATTCTAACATAACTATCCTCAATAAACTGTTCTTCCGGTAAATCATGCCTCATAATTTCAAAATAAAACCGATTACCTAAAATTCCCTGTAATTTACATGCAAACAGCCTTGCTTGCTCTTCATTACGAGCCAGTAAACATTTCCCAACAATACCGTCGGTATAACAGCATAATGCTATTAACCCTTCTTGATATTTTACTAAATCCTCAAAATTAATGTGATCACAGATCTTACGATCATTTTTAGTGAAAGTAAGGCTTGATAGTTTGAGTAAATTTTTATAGCCGACTTCATCTTTAGCTATAAGCAAAATTTGAGCAAAAATATTAATATCATATTGTATATTGAGAATAACACCGTGTATCGGCTGCAGCCCTTTTTTTACTGCATATAAAGCAAATTCTAATGAGCCAAATAAATTCCCCCTATCTGCCAAACAAATAGCAGACATTTTATTTGATAAAGCAAGCTCCACTACTTTTTCGATTGTTAATGCACTTTCTAGAAAAGAATAAGAGCTTTGTGTTCTTAAATGAATAAATTCAGGTTGCATTTTAAATTAATGTTATATGGTTATTTATGTCATACCTACAAAGCATTGTTGTATGGATCACAATTTCACCTCTGTCATCCCACAAATCGATCGCAAGCTCTAGTAAAAATACTAAAATTTTATTAGTATAGTGATACTGTGGTCAAGCCACGGTATGTGACAACGCATGTGTTTTTCAGTCCACATAATAACACTTATAAGGAAATGAAATCGAATTTACTACCAACTGCATAATATCTAAAACCGATTTTTTTCACTACTTCACTATCTAGTATATTTCTAAGATCAATTATTATCGGAGATTTTACTAAATTATAAATTTCTTGAAAATTAAGTTCTTTAAATTCTAACCACTCAGTTGCAATAACTATAATATCGGTTGATTTACAGGCTTCAACTGCTAAGTCTAAATATAGCAAATTTTTATTTTCAAAATTCTTTTTCGCATTTTCACAACCAATTGGATCAAATGCTTTAACATATGCACCTTTATTTAATAAAATCTTTATAATTTTGATAGCAGGACTTGCTCTAACATCATCTGTCCCTGCTTTATATGTTAAGCCTAAAATTGCTATATTTTTACCTTTTAAATCTCTGTCTAACAAAGTAGCTATCTTATCTACTATGTTACTTGGTCGCTGCTTGTTGCTTGTAATTACTGCCTTAAGAATCTTACAATCGATATGATGGTTTGTTACAAGATTATTTAATGCTAGAATATCTTTTGGAAAACATGAACCGCCAAAACCAGGTCCTGCATTTAAAAAATTTTGACCGATTCTTTGATCAAGCCCTATACCTTTAGATAAATCTTTAATATTACCACCGATTTTTTCACATAAATCAGCCATTTCATTAATAAAAGCAATTTTGGTAGCTAAAAAACTATTTGCAGCATATTTAATAAGCTCGCTTGTCACTAAATCAGTCACCACAAACTTTGTTCCTTGTTCTATTAAAGGAGCATAAATTTTTCTTAAGATCTCCTCTGATTTTTCATTATTTACACCGACAACTATACGATCAGGATATAAAAAATCTTCTACAGCACTACCTTCCCTTAAAAACTCAGGATTGGAAGCAACATTAAATGAAAAACCTTTTGATTTTAAATAGGCTATAATATTACTGCAGCTATCAGGCGGAACAGTGGATTTGATGACTATTAAACAATCCTTATTTATATACACTGATACCTTATCAATAGCATCATAAACATATTTTAAATCTGCTTCTCCCGACTTTTTTGAAGGTGTACCGACCGTAATAAATATTGCTTCAGCATTTCGCAGTTCATTATTATAAATATTTGTAAATTTTAATCTTCTAGCTAGCAGAGCTTTCTGTAAATATTTATCAAGGTTCAACTCATAAATTGGTAATATTTGCTTATTTAACTTAGATATTTTAACTTCATCATTATCAAGACAAGTAACATTATGACCTAAATAGCTTATAATAATACCTGATACTAATCCCACATATCCGCTACCGATAAATGTAATATTCATAATTTTTGTGATTTTTATATTAAATTCTTAGATTATACGTTATATTCAACTAACGTAACAAGTATACCTTGAGTCAATGAAGGATCAGTATACTTTGAAATCAATTCAAAAAGAGATAGGAAGTTCACAAGGTGAGGAGCGGAGTTGTATAGCGTATCACTTAATACATAAAGTACCGTAACCCTTGTGAACGACAACACCAATTTTTGAAGTTCATCAAGTATACAAAGCTTTTATTATATTTCAATAAATTTGCCAAGCTCAAATGAATTTTATTAAAAAAACCTTTATTAGTATTTTTATAATTCTTATTTCATTGTTTGTTACAATAACTCTAACTGTTTATAGTGCAAATACAGGACACTTAAATGAACCTTTGAGAAAAATAATTGAATTTTATTTAAGTAAAAATGATATAAAAGCTGTACTACATAATTTAGAATTTAAAGAAAACCGATTATCTATAGATAAAATTTCCTTAAGTCTTATAGATAATGCTAGAGGAGAAATTAACGATTTTAATCTTTGCTTTAATTTCAAAAATTTCTTCTCTAATGCGTTAATAGAGGCTAATTTTAATATTGATAAATTTTCCGTAATCTCAAATAAGGATGATGAAATTATAAATACTGCAACGACTGGTGATTATTCGTTAAATATACTCACAAAAGATGTTCTAACCAACATACGATTAACTTCAATAAAAAGTGATATCTTAGCTGATGAGCAAGGGGAAAGCTTACCTCCAGGAAATGCCTTATGCTTGTATAACATTTCTTATTCTAAAGATAATCCAAAAAGCATTAATTGCAAACTTACCTTCGGAGACAAAGCTTTTTTATCACTAAACGGTATAATAACCGATCAAAATATTGACGCAAGTGCAACTGCCGCAAATATGCCTTTAATAATTTATCAAACATTCGAAAAAATTATTCCGGATAATTCTATAATCTCATATTTACGAGCACATATAAAACAAGGTTATATACAAAACGGAGAATTAAATATTAAATTAGATAAAAAATTTTTAAAAAAAAATATTTTAGTAGAAGATAATTTAAAAGCAAATTTACATATCTCGAATTTTGAATATCAATATCATAAAGATATACCGCCTTTAACTAAAGTCGATACGAATATAATTATTTCAGGACCGGAAATAAAATTTCTAATTAATGAAGCATATAGCGGTAACAGTATTGTTTCAGACGGTATTATGACTTTCAAATGGGAAGGACCGGATAAATCACAATTCGTTTTTAATGCTACTGCTAAAGGTGAAATTAACGACTTAATTGACTTTATTCCAAGTAATGCATATCAAAATATTAAAGCCCAAAATATTGATCTAAAAAAAATAAAAGGAACGGCAAATTCAATAATAGAGTTAATAATCCCTATTAGCCAAAATATCCCTAATAGTTATAATGTGTTATCAACATTAACAAATATTTCCTTTAATACTTTAGACAATAATATTTCATTACAAAACGGCGAAGCCAAAGTTAGCTTTAAAGATAATAAACTAAACATTAGCGGTAAAGGTAAAATTAATAATTATGCAAGTAGCTTTACTTACGATCATGATATATCAGATAACAATAATGAGTGTTTACTTAAAATAAAAAGTAATATTACGGCTAAGAATCAAAGACTTGGAGTATTTAAATTAATTTCAGGCAGTACCGTTCTAAATTTTGAGTATAAAAAACAGCATAATAATGAGAATTATATTACCGTTAATTCTAATCTTGATAATTTAGAATTTTATATAGATAAAGTATCTATTCATAAAAAATTATATAAAAAAGCCAATTTATATTTATATACTAAATTAAATGACAAAAATTTCGATACAAATATCGCATTTAATCTTTCAGGGCAGGATAATCTAAAAATTAATGGTAATGCCTTAATTAAGAAAAATATTTATAATATTAATCTAGCCTCTGTTAAGCATAATAATACAGATTTAAAAGGAAAAATAATCATAGATAACCATAATCTCAATACAGAACTTTATGGAAGCGGATTAGATTTATCAAACGCTAATATGATGCAGTTTTTAGAAAAAGAGGGGGATTCTACACGTAATATTAATTTAAAAACTAATATATCAAAAATTCTTTTAAAGAATAATATAATTCTCTCTAATCTTGATTTAGCAATCAAATGTGATAAAGTACGGTGTTTCTCCGGTTTTCTAAATGCTAATATTGATAATAAAAAAGTTAAGATGTCGCTCACTGCTAAGGAAGCTTTTGAACAATGGCTAATCGAATCAGATAATGCCGGAGCATTGCTTAAAGGACTCGGAATGTATACAACTATGCAGAACGGTCAAATTAACATCAACTTAAATACAAAAAGATATGAAGTAAAAAAAGGAGAAATAGTGCCGATATTAGACGGCAAATTTTCTATAAAACATTTTATGGTAATTGATACTCCTTTTTTAACACGGCTTGTTTCCTTTGTTTCTCTACCGGGTTTTCTTAGTTCAATAACTAATAATAAAAATATTTTATTTGAAGATATGACTGGCAAATTTAATTATAGAGGGAATATTATTACAATTTTTGATACAGAAGCACATGGACCGTTTTTTGATTTTACTATGAAAGGTAATATTGATACCAAGCAGCAATTAATTACGGTTAAAGGAAACGTTATTCCTTCCTTTTTCTTAATCAGCAATATTGTAATCAAAATACCGGTAGTCGGTAAAATATTTTCCAAAGTAGCCCCTTACTCACTAGAAATGAAATATTAAGTAACTAATTTAAAGCTATTAGATTTCATGTACAAAATTTTAAATCATTCCTTTATATCATACCTGCGGAAGCGGGAATCTAGAAATCAAGAAGCTCAAGTCACTACAGCTTCTAAAGTTAGAACACTTAATTTGTTTCACTGTTTTCTGGATTCCCGCTTTTACGGGCATGACATACATAGATATAAATATTTAATCGGTATTTTACTTTTAGGCTTAATTTCCGGTCTTACGTTTAATTTAATTTTTTTTACAGTCCCATATCAATTATCTGAGGCAAAATACACCACTGATGTAATAGGTTCGATATCATTAGCTGCTTTTCCATATTGCTTAAAAGTCATATGGTCACCTTTTATAGATAAATACTCTATACCTTTTTTATGTGCTAAATTTGGTCACAGGCGTAGCTGGGCATTAGTATCGCAAATATGTTTAATCCTAGCAATGACGGGATTCTTAAACATAAGCCCTTGTAATAATTTATATATTACTGCCGTTATCTTATTTATTATTTCATTCTGCAATGCTACTCAAGATATTGTACTTGATGCATATAGAATTGAGAGACCTACATCGAAAGAAGAACTATCAATAGCTTTTACTTTTAGTAGCATAGGGTTTCGTTTAGGTATGTTACTTGGCAGCGTCGGCGCTTTATATTCATCAATTATTTTTGGCTGGAATATTGTATATAAATTTGCTCTATTAATTACTATACTTGGACCTATAGTAATTTTATGTGTCAAAGAACCAAAATCAAAAGCAATACGTCATACAACTATTAACTTAATAGGATTACAGCAATATTTTGAAGTTATAAAAAAAAGTATTATATCCTTAAAAAAGGAACAACAATATTTACTGCTAATTATATTGTTTGTATTTTTGTACAAAGCTGCAGATTCTATACCTATGGCTATGAGTTCACCTTTATTTCTAGATTTAAGTTTTACTACTCATGAAATTGCTGTTATTTACAAAGCTTATGGGTTACTAATCATGATAGTCGGGGGAGCTTTAGGTGGCATTTTAACTGCAAAAAGAGGTATATTTCATAGTGTCTTAATTGGTGGAATTATTCAATCATTATCACCTCTTATGTTTATGATTCTTGCTACTATCGGCTATGATATAAGGACATTTATAATAACCGTGACAGTGCAAAATTTTTGTGCAGGATTTGCCGGAACTATTATCTCTATCTATTTTGCTAGCCTTTGCAATAGTGAATTTGTTGCCACACAATATTCCATTATTGCATCTTTTAGCTCTCTTAGCCGTATTATTCTAGCTAGCCTTGGCGGTATTTGTGCAAAATATCTTACTTGGCCTTCATTCTTTTTAGGTAATACTCTGTTTAGTATGCTATTCATACCGATATTTTATAAAATATATAGAAAGAAACTAGTGATTAAAAAAATATGACAATTCTTAAAAAAGGTTTATAACATTGATTATATACTTCTATGAAATTTAAAGAGTAGGCATTTTTATGAAATTATATAGTTTGCAAGAACACTTATTAGAATTAAAAATAAGGCTTCTTAGAATATTTACTACTTTTATAATTATATTTGCTATTTGCTATTACTTTAGCGATACTATTTATAGTTTTTTATTAAAGCCGCTTGCTAAGCTAAGCGGTGATACAACACGAAATATAATTTACACAGGACTTACAGAAGCCTTCTTTACCTATATTAAACTTGCAGCTTTTACTGCTTTTACTATCATTATACCGATGATTGCTTTAGAGTGTTACTTATTTATCAGTCCCGGGCTACACCGCCATGAGAAAAAAATTATCACTTTTATTCTTTTTATGTCACCTATTTTATTTTGGTGCGGTAGTATTTTTGTATTTTATTTTGTAATGCCAAAAGCGTGGCATTTTTTTCTTAATTTTGAAAAACGTGATATAATAGTACCGATAGTTTTGGAAGCAAGAATTAGTGAGTATCTAAGTTTAGTTATTCATCTTATTATTGCTTTTGGAGTAGCTTTTCAACTACCGATCGTGACAATAATATTAAACATATTAAAAATAGTTCAGGTACAGACACTTAAGCAAAAAAGACGTATTGCCGTGGTAATTAATTTTATTATTGCGGGAATATTAACACCTCCTGACATTTTAAGCCAGTTTGCTCTTGCAATACCACTACTTTTATTATATGAAACTTCAATAGTGATATGTAATTTTATAGAAAAACCGAGGACACTAAATGTTAAATATCAAATGGATTAGAGAAAATCAAGAATTGTTCGATAAAAAGCTTAGCCAAAGATTTATTGAACCTATGTCTAGTAAAATTGCTATGCTTGACGGAGAGAAAAGAAAAATTACAAGTTTAATTCAAGAATTTCAGCATGCACGTAGGGTAAAATCAAAGATTTTAGGTAATATGGCCTCTAAAAGTAGCGAAGAGTTTGAAGGACTACAAAGAGATGTCAAACATATAAATGAGAAGTTGGAAGAACTTGAACAGGATCTAAATAATAATAATGAATTAAATGAGCTATTAAATATGCTTCCTAATATTCCGGATGAGGAAGTACCTTATGGGATTGATGAAAGTATGAATAAATTAGTGCGTACTTATGGAGAGATAAATCCAAATGCTTTAAATAAGCAGCATTTTGAACTAGGCACAAAATTAAATTTAATGGATTTTGAACAAACCTCTAAAATTTCAGGAGCTAGATTTGTAACATTAAAAGGTGATTTAGCAAAGCTAGAACGTGCTTTAATTAACTTTATGCTTGATGTTCATACTAAAGAGTTTGACTTCTTTGAGATATCACCTCCGGTATTAGTTCGAGATAATGCTATGTATAACGCAGGACAACTACCTAAATTTGCTGAAGAGTCTTTTTCAACAACAAACGGTTATAGACTAATTCCAACCGCAGAAGTAGCTTTAGTAAATATAGTTGCTGATACTATTATACCAAGAGAAAAGTTACCGATGCGTTACGTTGCTTACACCCAGTGCTTTAGATCAGAAGCAGGTAGTAGCGGTAGAGATACAAGAGGTATGATTAGATTACATCAATTCGGTAAAGTAGAGCTTGTATCTATTACTACTCCGGAAGAGTCACAAAATGAACATGAATATATAACTAATGCATCAGAGACTATTTTACAAAAACTTAATCTACCTTATCGTGTTATGTTACTTTGCACTGGAGATATGGGATTTACAGCAAGAAAAACCTATGATATAGAAGTATGGCTTCCTGGACAAAAGCAATATCGTGAAATTGCGAGCTGTTCTAATTGTGGCGATTTTCAAGCACGTAGAATGAAAGCAAGATATAAAGAATTCGGCAGTAATGAAACTACCTTAGTGCATACTTTAAATGCTTCAGGATTACCTATCGGAAGAACTATGATTGCAATATTAGAAAATTATCAGAATAAAGATGGATCAATAACTATACCTGATGTCTTGATAAATTATATGGGAGGGTTACAAAAAATCACTACATATAGTGAATAATTGTTTATTAAATATAAATAATAAGGTAAAGTTTTGTAATAATTCTAGGGTTTAGAGTAAGTCAGATCAAAATGGTTATATAGTTTATATGTCATTCCCACTAAGGTAGTGTTGCATAGACTGGTAGAACCTACTGTATCACCCCATAGCTTTTGATGACTACGAGGCAAAAAAACAACTTAAAATACTAATAATTTCAGTATTTTTAATTTGATTCCGCGATCAAGGTCACGGGATGAAAATTGGACAATTGATCTACATAACAATACTTTTTCTGGAATGACATAGAGAAGTTTTCAGACACTATGAAAACTAATATTATAAGCCCTTACAAAATGGTAATTTAAATTCAGGTTATTTGTGTTTAGTGATTTACGAAAGTGTGATAAGGATATATACAATTATAACGCTCCTAATTTTATACCTATAGCATGTCATTATAATGAAAATACTTTACTTACCAAAGATGGTAAATTACTACAAATTATTAAAATACACAGCATTAATTCAGAACATATTAGTGATAACTTAAAGAATTTACGTGAAATGGTTAGATTTTCTATAAAAAAGAATATAACCAATTATGATTTTGCTTTTTGGCTACATACAATACGAGAAAAACAAAATTTAGACGATTCCACTCCTTATAAAAAATTACTACCAGCAAATATTCATGCACTATGGCAAAGAAAAAATCATTGGAATGATAAATTCGTTAATACTTTATATGTATCTATAGTACATGATTCCGCCAAAGTTAATATCACAAATTTTAACTCCTTAATAAATTCTTTATCTCATAAATTAATTACTAATTTTGAAAATAACTACTTAGATTCAGCTTTTCAAAAACTAGAAAATACCACTAATAATATTTTAAAAGATTTAAATGAATTCAGTGCTGAAAAACTTGGTATAATATTTGAAAATGATAATGTTTTTTCTAAGCCTTTATTTTTATATAATCGAATAGCTAATCTTAACAATCATGATTGTTTAGTACCTATAATAGATTTATCTGACGCATTAGGGAGAAGTACTTATAAAATTAGCGGCGATAAAATGGTAGTTACAGATCATGAGAAAAATAACAAATTTGTTTCTTTACTATCTATAAAAGAATATCAAGAAACTCCTTCTAGCGCACTTGATAAATTTTTACAGTTACCGATTGAATTAATAATAACTGAAATATTTTACTTTGTTAGCAAAAAACAATTAATATCCAAATTGCAAGGTCAAGATTATATTCTAAAAATTACCAACGACTCAACTTTAATTAATCACAAAGGGATTGATAAACTTAATGATGCAGCTAACTTAGCTTTGCAATTTTGTAATCAGCAAATCTCAATTACTGTTATAGAAGAAGATGAAAATCAACTCGATACAGCCGTAGCTAAAGCATCAACCGAACTTTTTAAACTTGGTATTGTTCATGTAAAAGAAGATCTTAATATTGAACAAATATTTTGGTCGCAATTACCTGCTAACTTTGCCTTTATCCGTAGAATGTCACCATTATCTGTAGAACATATTGCTTCTCTTACCGCTCTTCATAATACTACACTCGGTAATCAATATAATCCCTGGGGTAGAGCTATCACTTTACTGCGAACTGAAAAAGGTACTCCATATTTCATGAATTTTCATGATAAAACGAATAAAGGTAATACTTGCATCTTTGGTACAGAAAAAACTGGTAAAACCGTATTATTGAACTTTCTAATATCAGAATCGACTAAATATAACCCCACAATAATTTATATCTCTAATAATAATGATTCTAAAATTTTTATTGAAGCAATAGAAGGCAAATGGTTAGAACCGGACACACAAATTATCAATCCATTTTTAGTAGATGATACAGAACAATCAGAAGCTTTCATTTTAGAATTTTTAAAATTAATCAGCGGTCATTATATTGCACCTCTTAGTGAAATAGAGATATCTTTCTTAGAAAAGTTAAAAAATAAAATTTTATCAATTGAAAAAGAAAAACGTATTTTCTCCGATATTTTAAAATTAGAAGATTTTAAAGAAGCAGGGGGAATACAAATACTTGATAAATTTAAAGTTTTTACCGAAGGACAATTATATTATCAATTATTTGATGGACCATCTCTTAACATTCAAGAAGGAGAAGTCATAGGGTTAAACTTATATAAACTTTCTGATGAACCGTTTTCTAAACAATTTTACCCGATGGAGAGAAAATTGTTAGAACAGTTTAATAATAATTTAAAGAAGCATCAAAGTATTAGTGCAGCAATAATTTATGCTTTTACTTATCATTTAAGCCTAGTTGGCACAAAACCTAAAATATTTGCTGCCGATAATTTTGACAAACTTTATAAACCTGAAGTTTATTATGATAATATAAATTTAATTTATAATAATCTATCTAACAATAATGGTATTTTCGTTAGTAATTTCAATTTTATTTATCTTAAGTCATATCCTAAATATACTATAAAACCTTGGCTTGATTTAATTAATACTAAAATTATTCTACCGTCTGATGTTAAAATAGAAGATTTAGACAAAATTTTAGGCTTAAGCGAACTGGAAATACGAAAATTATCACAACTAATACTTTCTACAAGGATGTTCTTAATTAGTAAGGATAATGAATCTATAGCTTCTGAATTAAGTATTGCCGCTTTAATAGGCATTGTCCGTATTTTATCAAGCAGACAAGAGGAAATGGATATTTATAAAAAAATACTTGAACAACACCAAGGTCCTCCAGATAATTGGGTTAACTACTTATATCATGCGTTAAATATGGACTCATGAGAATAGCGCATTAGTTTTAAAATATAGAATATAAAACATAAAAGGGGGGTTTTCCACCTTTTATATAAATTAATTATCATATGTTATTGGCGATAATTACAAAGTAACTAATTATAAAAACAACGAGCATAAAGAATACTCTAAAGTGTTAAAAAAATATTTACTATTTTTCTTATTTTCATTTTTCTCATTTAATGTATATGCATCTATTTGGGGTGATGTAGCCAATTGCCTTAGCGACCCATGTAATTGTGGTCAAAGTGAGAGAACAGAAATTTGGAATAAGGGCAGCCACAATGAAGTAAAAAGAGGACCTTTTAAACCCAATACATTGTGTCCTCCTTGGAATAAAAGTGACGGCCGCAACAATGATACTTGTTTATTAAAATTTGATTACCCAGGTACATTTATTGGTTTTTTACTCAATAGATGTGCAGAAGAAGCCCCTGATAGTAGTTACTTTACTCCAAAAATTCGTATTAGAGTTCAAAGTTGTAATGCTGCAGCTTGTTGGCACCAAAGCTCTACTTTAAATTGGGATGGAGAATGTGTAGTATGGCCTACAGGTTATGGTATACCTCTAACTAGAGTTTGTGCTAGAATTGCCGTACCGGATATGTCACCACCTCATGGAATCAATTCTAACTCTGCTCCTGCAGATCCAGGTTATACCGATGGAGTACATCTCAATAAAGTTGGTTACACGGAAAATGATAATAAGATCATAGGTGTAGACGGGAAAATAGTGAATTTAAAATCGCCTAAGCTTTGTGCTTATAGTGATCCTGGACTTGTTAATCTTATTTCAGATTCCGGGGTACATCTTGATCCGATGGACTGGAATCCTAATCGTCAACCTCTTCACCAAACTAATGAACTTAGCCCTATTGCAAAACTATTAAAATTTTTAGTTGGAATAGTAAAAGGAGCAAATCTGCCAAGTTTATTAGGGCAGCTTCTTGGTATGATAGATCAAGATTCAGCATTTATAAAAGTACTTCAATCAATACTTAATGCAATAGGAGAGATTTTTAATTTTTTTCCTAGTTTAATAATAAAAGTTATTGAAGCACTTGGATCATTGAACGGTTCTGTAGATAGCTATTCTTTTGGTTGTGTACAATTACCTTTAGGACCTTTTCCACCACCATATTGTCTAAATTTGGATTATATTAGAATTAATCCTAAAGCTAATAATGTATGTAGTATAAAAGATTCCAACGGCAAATTTGATCAATCTTCTACTAGTCCAGCTTGTGTAGTGTCTAATGTTAGAAACAATATTGTTAATAATACCATACGTGTTAGCTTTAGCAATCTTGTTCCACTTTGCACAGGACCTACCCCTGACCTCAAAACTTGTGTACAACTAAAAAATATAGATTTTGCTTCAGCAAAAATTACTCATACTAATACAGCTTTTAGAGATCTTATAAAACCGTGTAAGAACACTTCAGGCGGTATCCCATGTATTAATACAGAAATCCCTACCCCATGTAGTGTTACAGCTGACGGTTGTAATAATGGATTTAGAATAGTATATTCACAGAAAATTGGTACTGTAGAAACACCTAACGATTATTACATAAGCGATATACCAGACTGTCCAAGTTCTAATTCAACTACCTGCCAAAAAGTGTGGGGAGTTAACATTGGCGAATTTAAAGATGTAAGTGTACAATTTCCTAAAATACAAGGACAAGATCAAGCTGGTTTAAGTAAACCTGAACCAACAAGATTCACTTTAAAAGACAATAATGGTAAAGATAGAAATCTTTATGTCGCTATTAGTAATATCGAAGATGATAAGCAAAATCCTAATAATATTTGCTTATTCGAGTCTAGTAATTTAATAGATTGTATACCACGAGTAAATCACTCTTACAACTTAGTTGTTTACGAATGTGCAAAACAATATGCCGGAATTACCTGTAATAATAACAATGCCCACGATGCTTATTATAACCCGCAATTCATTGCTTCAGTGCAGGTAAGAGATGGCAATAATATTATAGATGAAACAAGCACTCTTGTAACGCCGTTATCATATACCGGACCTCCACCTCCCAATCCCACTGACACAGAAAGCACAGTAATGCTTGCTGGTTATACTTATAGTTCTTCCGTTGCATTTATACCTCAAGATCCGCCAAAAAATCCAACGGAAGATAAATATATTGCTATACCGTTTTCAGGAGAAAATGCTCTAAATCAATTGACTATTCACGGTAAATATAAAAATGATCAGAAACCTTACAATAATAAGGGCAAGGCAAACCCAGATGCAATATATTTAAAATATTTAGAATATATAAACGGTAAATATATACAAGGCGGAACACATGCCTGCTTGATGCCGAAAAATTTCCAACATTGTAAACCTATGCCGATGTATAATGGTTCGCCTATTTCCAGTTACAATAATGACTCGATAAATTGTGTACTTGCTAAACTACATAACAAAGATACTATAAATTGTAAGGATTTTAAAAATAAATATAACATTATCTATCCAAATCTTGGATTATGTGGAGATACAAGTAGCTGCACTCTAAAAGAAACAGTACCAGGTCCAGGAAAAGGCATTACTATTTATACTTGCAATATAAATAATATTCCGAGTAACTGTTATACCAATAACGATAACCCTAATACTCCAATATGTGTTTTAAGTAGGAATTATACAGATAGAATCGAGCCAGAACCTAACATAGGACCAATATTAGATGCTTTAAGATATTATAAAGTGACATATACAAAAGAAGATGCAAATAATCCTCCTGCACCAATATATAACGCTGAAATTTCAGATGTAAGAGATAAAACTTGGCAAGAACTAAATCTTTGTACTCCTATATTAGTACCTACTTGTAAAGCAATTAATACTCCTTCAAACCAACATGGTAATGCATTATGGCCTGAAAGCGATATAGGGGAACTTGTAAAAGGAACATGCCCAATTAATTGGGTAGTTATTGACCCTAGTAAACCTTTAGAACGCTATTGCTTATCACACCTTGATAGAAAGGTTGTCGAGTTCGCACCTTTAGGTAAAAATGTCGGCTGTAGAGAATCAAAAGGATTGCTGTTAGATATTATTGACAATACATTTCCAACACAATTAGTTAACACTCCTTATGATCATGCAACTAAAACAGGTGACTTTATTTTCAATGTAGCACCTGAATGGAATTCAGAATGGCATATTATGACATTTCCTAATAATAATCCGAATACTTTTATAAGTGCATCAAATGAACCAGAAGGTACAAAATTATATACTATAACTTTTAAAGTAACTTTAGATGCCATTATGGATGATTTAGATTATTTCAAAATATTAGATTTATGGTACGACGATTGTACATTGTTATATGTCAATGACAAAAAAGTTTTTAGTGCCCCAATATCTTCTATTGATTCTTTAGACGATCCAAAACAATGTAATAATGGTAGAGATCAAGGCAGAGCATTACAAGCTAAAGTTAATAACCAACTTATTAGTACAAGCAATCCTATTGACATCAGACCCTATCTACATCAAGGTGAAAATTTTATAAAGTTCCAATTAAGAGTGATGCACGGTGGAGGACTATATTATCACATGCAATATAAAATGAAGAGATAAATTAAAAAATGAGTTGGATTATTTTTTATACGGTCATTGCTGCTTTATTGATTCTCGATCTGGGGATAGTACACAAAAAAAACACTGTAATGAGCTTTAAAAAAAGTATACTTTTTAGTCTTTTCTATTTTATAATCGCTTGTTTATTCGGTATCTATGTTTACTATAATACTGGAACAGATCATGCTCGTGAATATTATACTTGCTTTCTCATTGAGAAAGCTATGTCACTTGATAATATTTTTATTATCTCGATTATTTTCCAATTTTTTAGAATTCCTGAGAAATATCAACATCGTGTTTTATTTTTCGGTATAATAGGTGTAATAATATTCAGAGCTATAGTAATTTACGGCGGCATTATTATTATAAAGAAATTTGCCTGGTTATTGTATATTTTTGCTGTAATACTTATTGCTACTGGTATAAAAACTTTTTATGTATCACATAAAACTTATTATATACAGAATTCTTATATTTATAAGTCAATAATGAAAAATCTAAATATTACTCCTAATCTTGAAGGTAGTAAATTTATTGTTAAACGTAATAACAAATTATATTTTACTCCCCTTTTTATATCTCTAGTACTGATAGAAGCAATAGATTTAGTCTTTGCTATAGATAGTATACCAGCAATATTTGCAATTACTAATGATGTTTATATAATTTATACTTCAAATATTTTTGCTATTTTAGGGCTTAGAGCATTATTCTTTTGTTTAGAAGAGATTGTAGAACGTTTCAGTTATATAAAATATTCTTTGGCTTTAATTTTAATATTTATCGGATTTAAAATATTTATTCATCATTATATAGCGATGCCGGTATATGTTCCCCTCACAGTAACTATTACTTTATTACTATTTAGTATCATTGCTTCCATAATTAGAAAAAATATGACTGACCCTTAATAAAGGGGGTATATAATATTTTTTTATTTTTTAAATAATTATCATGACTAAATTATTAAAATTATTTTTTTACTATCATGATTTTTAATAACATTACTCTTGCAAAAGAAACAGGTTTTTATATAGGAACAGAAGGCGGAATAACTGAACCGGTCATTAGTAAATTCCAATATAAACACTCAAATACTGCAATAATTTTAAAAAAATCAAGCATGTATAGGGGGAAAATAGACTATATAATATATCCACAGATAGCTGCATTCTCGGCAACTTATCAACCTAAATATCTCCTACATGACTTATTACCCACTCCAGCAGATAACACTAAAGTATTATCAAATATATATGCTAAATCTTATTTATGATTTAGCAAAAATAAAAACTTTTAGACCTTTTGTAATACTTGGAGGCGGAATAGCACTAGTGAAAATTAAGCCTACCGCTTCTAGGTGGAGTGTTATATAATATAGTGATTATTTTAAAGCAAGAAGAACTCATAAAAATTGTGGTGCGTGGCAAGAAGGGCTTGGGATTTCATAAGATGAAACTTCAAATTTAAGTAATGGATGCAACTGCAAAATTACAAACGGCATCATAGAGTAATGATTAATTATGATACGCTTGATATAAAAACGGCATTATTAATACCGGTAAATCCTATAAAAAACTATAGCCGCTGGAGAATTTGGTATAGAATTTACTTATAGATTGCCATTTTAAGAATTCTGTGCAATATTTGATATAAAGAAAACCGGAATGCAGTTCTGTCCGTTATCATACCGTGGTTAAACCACAGTATGAAAGAGAAGACTTTTCCGCTACATGCAATAACACAAATATAAACCAACAATATAAGGAAAAAACTATGTCCCAAAAAGCTACTAACTCTTCTTCTACCTCTAATGGTCATGATAAGATAGTCAAAAAACCGCATTCCGTACAATCCGTTGTTAACGGCACGATTTCAGATCATAACACTTATGATGAAGTACCATATGAAAGCTACCCATATGCTCTTACCAATCCTTATCACTTAAGTACACTTGCAACCCTTTTCGGTGTAAATGCTCCTGAAGTTGAACATAGCAGAATATTAGAACTTGGTTGTGCTGCAGGCGGTAATTTAATACCGCATGCAGTTCTTTACCCCAAAGCTCATTTTGTTGGTATTGATTTGTCTAAGGTACAAATTAATGAAGCACACAAAAATGTTAAAGAACTAGGATTAAAAAATATAGAGTTCCATCATTGTTCTATAACCGATATTGACGATTCTTTAGGTAAGTTTGATTATATAATTTGCCACGGCGTAATTTCTTGGGTACCAAAAACCGTTAGAGATAAAATTTTTGAAGTTTGTAATAAAAATCTTAACCTAAATGGAATAGCATATATTAGCTATAATACGCTACCAGGCTGGAATATGGTCCGTACTATTAGAGATATGATGATGTACCATTCTAGCTCATTTGTAAATGTGCGGGATAGAATAGCTCAATCTAGATTGTTACTAGAATTTGTTAAGGATAGCCTAGAAAACTCTAACACTCCTTACGCAGAAGTATTAAAAACCGAAGCAGGGCTGCTTGCTAAACAAACTGATCATTACTTACGTCACGATCACCTAGAAGAAGAAAATGCTCAATTCTACTTCCATGAGTTTATGAATGAGGCAAGAAAGTACAATTTACAATATTTAGCCGATTGTAATCTCTCGACTATGTATCTCGGTAATATGCCGCCAAAAGTAGTAGAGCAGTTAAAAGCTGTGAACGACATAGTGAGAACCGAACAATATATGGATTTTATTACGAATCGTCGTTTTAGAACTACTTTATTATGTCATAGTAATATCAAAATTAATAGAAATATTAATAATGAGGATATAACGAAATTTAATATGATCTTTAATATAGTACCTGAAAAGCCACTTAAAGAAGTGGATCTTAACAATACTTCTGAAAGCTTAAAATTTTTTTTAAACGGTAATAAAGACTCTAACTTAACAACTAGCTCACCTTATATGAAAGCTATTTTATACACTTTTAGCGAGAATCTAAATAACCCGTTAAGCTTTGAGAAAATAACTGCAGAAGCTAATAAAAAGCTACATAATACTAAATTAAATGAAATTAAAGCTGAGCTTTTAAATAATGCAATGAAGCTAGTATTACAAGGTTATATTAGTATTACAAATCAGAAACATCGCAATAACCCTGAGCTTGATAAACCTAAAACAACAAAAATGGCTATACATCAAGCAAACCACACACCTTATATGTGGGTAACAAATTTAAAACATGAGCCAATCAGCATTAATTTCTTTGAGAAGTTTGCACTTAGATATATGGACGGAAAGCATGATAAAAAAGCAATCATTGAGGCTGTACTTGGTCATGTAGAGAAAGGCGAATTAACTTTAAGTAAAGAAGGTCAAAAAGTAGAAAATAAAGAAGAAATACGCAAAGAATTCGAAGTATTATTTACTCCAATGATTGAGAAATTTTCTTCTAACGCTTTGTTGGTGTAATATACTTCATCATGACCTGCGCGACTAAAGTCGTTGTTGCATGGATCAGTGCAACAACGCTTATCTAAGTTACGGGGTTGACACCAAAGTAATACTTAAAAACATAAAAATAAATTATGTCCATATTTTTTTATTTATTTGCAACATTAATAACTATAAGCAGCTTTTGCGTTGTTTTAAACAAAAATTCCGTATATTCGGTATTATGGTTAATTTTTGCGTTTCTCAATGGCTCAAGTCTTATGATTTTGCTTGGTGCAGAATTTCTAGCTATGATGCTGATATTGATTTATGTTGGAGCTGTAGCGGTATTATTTCTATTTGTGATAATGATACTCGATTTGCATTTTAATAAGGCAATAACACAGTTAAAAAAAAATCTAGCTTTAAGTATTTTTATATCTCTAATAATGTTTGCTGATTTAGTAATAATTATTTTACTTGGTACTAAGAATATTAATTTCAACTCCGATATATCGTTTGCCATAAAAAATCATATCTCAAATACTAAAGCAATAGGTAATATACTTTATACTGATTTTATGCTACCATTTCAAATAGCAGGGCTTATTTTGTTTGTTGCTATGATTAGTTGCATTGTATTAACGCTTAAAAAGTGTGAGGGAGTAAAACGTCAAGATATATCAAAACAATTAAGCCACAATAAGGAAAATGCTGTATTAATGACAAAACCTCTTCTCAAGAAAGGAATTGAGGATATTAAATATGAATGAATATATTTCGCTTAATCATTATTTAATCTTAAGTAGCTTAGTTTTTACTATCGGCATGTTTGGATTATTTATGCACCGCAAAAATATTATCAATATATTAATGTCCATTGAGTTAATGCTGCTTGCAGTTAATATAAATTTTGTTGCATTTTCCGTGCATATGCAAGAATTATCAGGACAAATTTTTAGTATCATAATCTTAACTGTAGCAGCATCCGAAACCTCTATAGGGCTTGCAATATTACTTATATATTTCCGTAATACAGACTCAATTGAAATTACTGATATTAATCAGATGAAAGGATAAAGATGTATAATACCCTTGCCATAATGATCATTATGTTACCGCTAGCCTCTGCAATAATAAACGGGTTATTCTCAAAAGTTATAGATAAAAAATTAGCTCAAGTAATTGCAACCGGCTTTTTATCTTTATCTGCTTTATTCTCATTAATAATATTTTGCCATACGGGCTTAGGTGGGAATATTATCCATATAAAATTATTCCCGTGGATTGTCTTAGAGCAATTCAGAGTAAACTTTGCTATTTATGTAGATCAGCTCACTATCATAATGTTTATAGCCATAACATGGGTATCAAGCGTTGTGCATATTTACTCGCTTGGCTATATGGCAGAAGATAAAGGGATTATACGTTTCTTATCATTTCTTTCTTTATTCACTTTCTTTATGTTAATGCTAGTATCAGCAGATAATTTCTTACAGTTATTTTTTGGCTGGGAGGGGGTTGGATTTTGCTCATATCTACTAATCGGATTTTGGCATTTAAAAGAATCAGCCAATAAAGCAGCAATTAAAGCTTTTATAACAAATAGAGCCAGCGATTTTGCTTTTATCTTAGGCGTAATAACAATAATTTTTTACTGTGGTTCAGCAAATTATAAAGATGTATTTTCATCTACAGAGTTATTATCTAATACAAAAA
The DNA here is from genome assembly GCF_039954865.1 of Rickettsia sp. Oklahoma-10. Taxonomy (NCBI): domain Bacteria; kingdom Pseudomonadati; phylum Pseudomonadota; class Alphaproteobacteria; order Rickettsiales; family Rickettsiaceae; genus Rickettsia; species Rickettsia oklahomensis. The sequence goes on from NZ_CP157197.1 coordinate 211,293, forward strand.
CATTGCTACAATGTTCCATTCTAGATACTATTTGTTTATTACTATTTATCGGTTGCATTGGTAAATCTGCACAGATTGGTTTACATGTATGGCTTCCTGATGCGATGGAAGGGCCAACTCCGGTATCTGCACTTATTCACGCAGCAACTATGGTAACGGCAGGAGTATTTTTAGTGGCACGTTGTTCGTATTTGTTTGAATACAGCCCTATAGTTCTACAATTTATTACAATAATCGGCGGAACTACTTGTCTTTTTGCAGCAAGCATTGCTCTTATGCAAAGAGATATTAAGAAAATTATTGCATACTCAACTTGTAGTCAGCTTGGTTATATGTTCATAGCTTGTGGAGCATCTGCCTATAATAGTGCAATATTTCACTTAGTAACTCATGCTTTTTTTAAGGCCTTACTATTTTTATCAGCTGGTAGTGTAATACATGCAGTTCATGAACAGGATATTTTCAAAATGGGTGAGTTACGGAATAAGATGCCGATCACTTACGGCAACTTCTTAATTGGTTCACTTGCATTAATAGGAATTTATCCGCTTGCAGGATTTTACTCTAAAGACTCAATTTTAGAAGCATCTTATAGTAGTGGATCGTTTATGTTTATTTTTGGAATAGCGGCAGCAATACTGACTGCTATTTATTCAATGAAGATTATTATATTGGTATTTCATGGTAAAACTAAGCTAGAAAAAGATGTTTTTAAGCATGCTCACGAACCTTCTAAAATAATGAATACTCCACTTCTATTACTCGTCGCAGGAAGCTTTTTTAACGGTATGATTGGCTATTATTTACTCTCTATGAATAAACCACACAGCTATTTCCATGAAAGCATATTTAATTTACATATTTATAAATTACTAATTAGCCACCCGCCTTTATATATACAATTACTACCTATGGTGGTTGGTATAATAGGGATTATTACAGGGATTTACTTATATAAGTCAAGTACATCATTCCAGCAAAAGCGGGAATCCAGTAAAAATATCAAAAACTGGATACCACAGTCAAAGCTCAGTACGAGTATAACATTTTTTAGCAAAATTAAATCTTTTAGGTTAATAGGTAATATCCTATATAACAAATATTACTTTGATGAATTATATAACTATCTAATTGTGAAGTCTATTAACTGCCTAGCCTGTTTATTTTATCTCGGTGATCAGAAAATAATTGACCGTTTTGGACCGGCTGGTTTTTCACGAGTCATTAATTGTTTTAGCGTTCTTACCAGCAAAACACAAACAGGATATGTTTTTAATTATGCTTTATATATAGTATCATTTATTGTTGCAACAATTAGTTATTTTGTTTTTACTTTCTTTTAAAAGTAGTATTTCATACTCTTAATTTATTTTTTATTTGCACTATTCTTTATTTATTGGGGTATTATATACAAGGATGCTAGAATTACCTATTATATCTATCAGTATTTTTCTGCCGCTAATAAGCGTGCTATATATTTTGCTATTCATTAGTCAAAGTAAAAAGGTGAATAAACCAATATATGTAATGTATGTTGCAGTGCTTAGTTCTATTTTAACATTCATTTCAACTATTTATATTTTAGTAGAGTTTGACTCCTCAAATCCCGCTTATCAATTTGTTGAACATTATGCATGGCTTGATAAGATTGGTCTTGAATTTCATTTAGGTGTTGACGGTATATCGATATTTTTTGTGGTGCTAACTTCTTTTCTTACCCTTATTTGCATAATTAGAAGCTTATTTACCGTTAAAAAATATATTAAAGAATATTTAGTATGTTTTTTATTAATGGAATCTTTTTGTATAGGAGCATTTACCTCTATAAATCTACTATTATTTTATCTGTTTTTTGAAGCAATATTAGTACCGATGTATATTATTATTGGTGTATGGGGCGGCGAAAATAAAATATATGCAGCGCTTAAATTCTTTTTATATACTTTCTTCGGCTCAGTATTTTTTCTACTTTCATTAATTTATATTTATAGCAAGATTCATAGTTTTAATTTAACATATATTCCTGATCTTACCGATAATATTCCATTATTTGCCCAAAAAGTTTTATGGTGTGCAATTTTTATAGCCTTTGCCGTTAAAATCCCTATGATTCCCTTTCATACTTGGCTACCTGATGCACACGTACAAGCTCCAACCAGTGGCTCGGTTATTCTTGCCGGTATTCTATTAAAACTTGGCGGCTACGGTTTTTTAAGAGTACTACTTCCATTACTACCAACTGTTTCACAAACATTTGCAATTTATGTAATTTACCTTAGTATAATTGCTATAATATACGCATCACTTGTAGCCCTTGCTCAAAAAGATATGAAGAAGATGATAGCCTATTCATCAATTGCACATATGGGATACGTTACAATAGGTATTTTTAGTGTTACTGAAGCTGGAATTAGTGGAGCAATATTTCAGATGCTTAGCCACGGTGTGATTTCTTCATGTTTATTCTTAATAGTCGGCACTTTATATGAAAGACTCCACACTAAAGAAATAGCTAAATACGGTGGTGTAGCAAATAAAATGCCTGTGCTTGCTACATTTTTTATGATTGCCATCTTTGGTTCTATTGGACTACCTGGTACTAGTGGATTTATCGGGGAATTTTTAAGTTTACTTGGAATTTATAAGGTAAATGTAGCAGCAACTTTTGTAGCCGCTCTTGGCATAATCCTTGGAGCAGTTTATATGCTGAAATTATATAAAAATGTTATGCTGGGTACAATTACCAATAAAGAAATTATGCATTTCAGAGATTTATATAAATACGAAATAATCTCAATAGCTCCTTTAATATTATTGATTATTTACTTTGGTCTAATACCGAATTCTCTTATAAATATATTCCGTCTATCGATAGAAAATTTGTTAATGAGGTTTTGATGGTTAATGTTATTTTCAGTCAAACCTATAGAAAACAAGTTTTTTTAGGCTTGTTTTCTCAATTAATGTGTAATACCAATATTAAAATTATTTTTTCCACCTACACGGAAATGACATAGTAACATATGCTATCACTTCACCAATTACAGTTTAACATAGCACAAAGAAATTTATTCGATCTAAGTCTTACTTTTCTTCCTTATTCTATTACGTATATAAAAGGAGTTAACGGTTGTGGTAAAAGTTCGATGCTACGAATGATAGCAGGAATTATGCAACCGAGTAGTGGTAATATATACTATAAAAACTGTAATATTAATAACAATACACAGCATATTTCAGAAAGCTTCAGACAAGATGAATTTAAAGGCGAGCCTGCGCAGCGTATAAAAATACATAAGCCAAAACACATCCCGCAAAATTCACTTGTATCAAGCTTTACAAAATATGCTGTAGCTAAACCTTATTGTACTTATGTAGGTCATAATTTAGGTCTAAAGCTTGAAATGACTGTTTTTGAGAATCTAAAATTTTGGTCAGAAATTTATAATTCCACTGAGGCCTTACATGCCGCTATTCATTATTTCAAATTACACGATTTATTAGATGAAAAATGCTATAGTTTATCTAGCGGGATACAGAAAGTTGTAGCCGTAGCAAGGCTTATTGCTTGCCCATCAGATTTATGGTTACTTGATGAAGTTGAAACGAACTTAAGCAAAGAAAATAGAGATTTGCTAAATAATTTAATTATCATGAAAGCAAATAGCGGCGGTATTGTACTCCTATCCTCACATCTAGAAAAATCTATAAAATCTGCACAGATATTACAACTGGATTAATTATTATTGTTTTGCGTATTTTTATAAATCTTCCAATGTAAAATAAAAAATACAAGCTCACTATAATCCAAATTGAACAATTAATTATTGTCTTACAGCAGCGCATACTTTAGTAACTACTATATATTCATTCTTATAACTAATTCTCTTTTATTCTAGTACTTTTGGAAGTAACCCTTTTAATTGTTCATATAAATCCTTATCATATAATTTTATTAGTACTGTACTTTTACTCCTCTTTAATTAGTATAATTCGGTAGAAATAAATTTAATAGAAAGTGTTATTAACAGAACGATAGTAGTAACAAAATAAACTACCATACTATAAATTTTAAACATAATTATTGAGATATTTTTAGGTACTTTTCACTAAATTATATCCTTGGTTTAAAAAATTTTCTAAATAAAACCGAATATATTTTACTGATTCAGGGATATTTCACCATTTAATTGATATTTATGCACCTGAGCAATTATTAAGACATCCAAAACTAGGAGCAAGTTTCAAAGGACTTGCTCTATAATAAACAAATAAATGCAGCGAGGATTGCTATTACAATAATCAAGAAGGAGAGTTTGATTTATTTATAAGACATAAAGGTTTAAAATTGGGCTTCGATTTAAGCTTAGCGATACTCAAGCAGTAGAATATTTAAAATTAGATGATCAATTTATTATATACTTCAGACAAATGATTAAGTAATATCACTGTTGTTCCGGTTAAGAATGTTGTGTAATTTACTTACCTATATTCATAATCCTTATATAATTTACTGGCTAGTGCCTGTTCCCATTTGTCACCGTTTTGCAGTAATCTTGCCTTATCGTAAATAAGTGCAGTATGGGTAAGGCTTGCAAACTCGAAATTATGACCCTCAACTATTGCATCTACTGGACAAGCTTCTTGGCACAACCCGCAATAAATGCATTTTGTCATATCGATATCATAACGAGTAGTACGCCTACTGCCATCATCTAGTTCATCTGCTTCAATCACTATAGCTTGTGCAGGACAAATCGCCTCACAGAGTTTACAAGCAATGCAACGTTCTTCGCCATTTTCATAACGACGCAGTGCATGCTCACCCTTAAACCTTGGACTAACAGGACTTTTTTCATAAGGATAATTGATTGTAACTTTAGCTTTAAAAAAATATCTCAAAGTCAAAGCCATCCCTCTTACTATCTCATATAGAAAAAACGATTTTAAGTAGTTTATCATTCTCTATTAAAATTTTAAGTTTGAATTGATAGCATTAAGTAACTCCTTAATAGTAGGAACATAATGTCCATCTGAAAGTTTCGCATCATACGTATGCTATGTCATATTACGGTCAGTGATCATATAAATGCATAGATCTTCATAATTTATTATACCAGCAGTAAAAACCTCTTTAAGAACTTCTTTAGGATAATTAAGGACTTATATACCTTTCGCCGTAAAAATATTCTTTCAAATTTTTATTCTTCAATATATTTTCATAAAGCTCTGTACTTATTTTTGTAGACTAGCACCTAACATAATCTATCTTTAAAAGAGTATACATTTTCTACAATATTTACAACTTTTTATCATTCTTGATTTGTAATATTGGAACAAATAATTGCAATATCAATATCAGAGCGCTTTTTATTATCACCTCGACTGCAAGAACAAAAAAGCCATACTTCCTTTATAAAAAGTAAAGATTTCAATTTCTCAATAAAGGAGGATGATTTATAGTTAATGTTATTATTCTAAAACACTTGGTAAATTATCGGTATACATAAGTACGCTCGACACCAATATCACCCAAAATAGTGTCAGTGGCAAGAATACTTTCCAACCTAAACGCATTAACTGATCATAGCGATATCTTGGTAACGTTGCTCTGATCCATAAAAAGCAGAACAGTAAAAATCCAACTTTAAAAGCAAACCAAAAGAAACCGGGAATACAATCTAACCATAAGATATTAAAAGGTGGTAAATAACCACCTAAGAAGAAAGTAGTAGTCATTGCACTAACAAGTATCATATTAGCATATTCGCCTAAGAAAAATAAAGCAAATCCCATAGAGGAATATTCAACATTATAGCCGGCAACTAACTCTGACTCCGCTTCAGGTAAATCAAAAGGTAATCTATTTGTTTCGGCAAGTACTGAGATAAAAAACACAACACCCATTGGTAATAGCATTAAATCGATCCACCATGGAATGGTACTTTGTGCTTCAATAATCCCACTTAAATTGAGGGTACCTGTAGTAAGCAACACGGTAATAATAACCAGTCCCATCGATACTTCATAAGAAATCATTTGAGCAGATGAGCGTATAGCACCAAGGAATGCATATTTTGAGTTACTAGCCCAGCCTGCAATAATAATGCCGTAAACACTTAAGGCAGAAACAGCAAGAATATATAAAACACCGACATTAATGTCTGCAAGAACTACACCCTTTGCAAAAGGTATAACCGACCAACCAATTAAACTTAATATAAAAGTTATCATCGGTGCTAAAATAAATAATACTTTATCGGAATTGGTTGGAATAACCGGCTCTTTGAATAAGAGTTTAACCGCATCAGCAATAGGCTGCAAAAGCCCAAACGGTCCAACAACATTTGGACCTCTTCTAAGCTGCATAAAACCAATAACGCGACGTTCTGCATATGTTAAATACGCAACACACAATATTAAAGGGATAGTGATTGCCATTACCTTTAAAGCAATTATAATTAACGGAAAAATATATTCAAAAAAGAGTTCTGCCATATTGCATTGTCATCCCGCGACTTGATTGCGGGATCTAAGTAAAATTATTTTATAATATTTTAATATAAATTATAACAATTATGGTTGTGTTAGCTTTGATTAAATCTTATTACCATTTTCTTTTATATTATTTAAAGTGTTTCCTATGACTAATTGCTAGGTGAATAGCATTAAACTGTCCAAAATAAGCTAATTTATTATATTTCAAAATATAATAAATTAGCTTATCAGTAAATCCTTTTATTATTTTTTGTGTATACTGCCAAACACGTTTTATAATATTAGAAGTAACACTGATATTATAAAGTACCATCGTATTTACTTGAAAGTATATAAATAAACATAGTATTCATTCATTTTTAAATACTAGATACTGCGATCAAGTGCGGGATGATAATACTCTATTTTCTCTCATTTGCTTAGCCTCTACACACTTAGCCATAGTTACCGAATTTTTACTAATTATGTCAGTCATATAATAATTAATCGGTTCTGCAGTTATAGGTTCTTTTAATAATTTATCTTTAGATCTAAATTTAATAAATTTATTCTCTATAATTTTACCAATACTAGCGAACACTTTATATTCTTCAGCAAGCTTAGTCCGTATTGCTTGCAAATGATCCATTCCAATATCTATTCTTAAATGACTAGCAAGCTCTTTAATAATTGTTATATCTTCTTTAGCATCTCCTACAGGCGATATTGTTTTTTCTGCTATTTGTGGTCTACCTTCTAAATTTACGTAAATTCCACTCTGCTCAGTATAAGCAGCCGCAGGTAAAATTACATCTGCATTAGTAGCACCTGTTTCCCCGTGATGTCCTTGATATACTATAAAAGCTGATTTAAGTTTATTAAATGGGACTTCATCGCTACCTAATAAATAAGCTAATTTTATTTCCTTTAATTCATCAATCAAGCTATTAAAACCAATATCAAGACCGCCAACTATAGAAGCGTGATTATGCAATATATTAAAACCCTTCCAATCATCACGCATAATATTATATTCAGCTACTATCTTATGAATAAGCGACAATATAGCATATCCATCATCTCTTGCATATACACCGTCACCTACTATAATTATCGGATATTTTGCTGCTTTCAAGACTTTCGTAAACTCGTGAGTACCAATGACTAGCTCCTCAATAATCTTAATATCACTTCCTAAATCCTGAATTTCATAAGTTTGATTATGACCTGCCCCTATTCTTGCTACTTTTAATGAACCTACACGCACCCTTTGCCCTATGCGACTATTTAATATAGGTGCTATTTGTCTTGGATTAGCTCCAATTAATAAACATAAATCCGCTTTTCCTACACCGGCAATAGTTGTGTTAAATAAATAATTTCCTCTCTCACTTGTATCTATTTTATAGTTCAATTGATTAACACTATAATTATTACTACCAAGTTTCTGAAGTAATATTTTTAGCATAAACATTGCTTCAACAGGGGCAAAACAGCCAGCAAAAGCAGCAATTTGTTTAGGGTTAATAGATTTAATTTTATCAGCTATTGTATTTAAAGCTTCACTCCAGCTCGCTTCTACTAATTTACCATTTTTTCTGATATAAGGACAATCTAGACGCTGATATTTTAACCCATCATAACTAAAACGATTTTTATCCGAAATCCATTCTTCATTTATTTCTTCATTAACACGGGGTAATATTCTCATTACCTCATCACCTCTACTATCAATACGAATATTAGAACCTTCAGCATCATGCACACCTATAGAATTTGTGTGTCTTAGCTCCCATTTACGGGCTTTAAATGCATATGGCTTAGAGTTCAAAGCACCAACGGGACAAATATCAATCATATTACCAGAAATTTCTGAATCGAGAGCTTGTTCTAGATAAGAAGTTACTTCCATGTGTTCTCCACGATGAATAGCTCCCATTTCTTCTATTCCCGCTATATCATTGGCAAATCTAATACATCTAGTGCATTGTATACATCTAGTCATCGCTGTTTTAATCAGCGGACCCATATATTTATCTTTAATAGATCTTTTATTTTCATGAAATCTAGTAGTACCTCTACCGTATCTAAAAGCTTGATCCTGCAAATCACACTCACCACCCTGATCACAAATAGGACAATCTAAAGGATGGTTAATCAGCAGAAACTCCATCACCCCTTCACGGGCTTTCTTAACCATCGGTGTATTGGTATGAATAACCATACCGCTGCTGACTGGCATTGCACAAGAAGCTATAGGCTTTGGAGATTTTTCCATTTCAACCAAACACATACGGCAATTACCGGCAATTTTTAGACGCTCATGATAACAAAAATGAGGAATTTCTTTGCCTGCTTGTGTACAGGCTTGATAAACGGTGCTACCTTCTGATACTTCTATTTCAGAGCCGTCTATAGTAAGCTTTATCATCTTTTATTCATCTCCAGTAGCAAATAGACTTAAGTAATTTGCTACTGCTTTAAAAGTTGTATAAATCAAGTTTGAAGCAGCGCTTCGCTTAATTTGAAAATAAGTTTTAAAAAAAATCATTATCTTTTACTAAAATTATTAATTTCAAAAATTGTTACTGTAGTGGTACGTACAGCGACAATTTTTGACTACTTTGTCCAAATATTATATTATGTAATAATTCGCTATTCGTATTATTTTATCCAATAAGTCGTAGGGTTTGGATAAGCTTGACCTTCTACCATATAATTAAAACCAATGACAACACGCAATATATACCAAACTGCCAATGCAAAGTACAGTACTACTCCAATAATAATAAACGTAAACATGAAACATACAATCCATCCAAGAACTCCGAAACAAAAAGTACGCAACAGAAATACATAATGGCTGATAGTAAAATCATCCCCTTTATCCTTATTGAGATATGCAAAAAATACTCCAATTAATGGTAATACCGGAGCTACTATCCCGCATAGATATAATATATATATTACAATTAAATTTTTCGTACCACTCTCAACATATTCTTTAAGATGCTTATCCATATATTTCTCCTTATGTCATATTCCAATGTAGGCTGGAATCCAGAAAAATCTTTACCTAAATCTTTCCAATCAGAATTAATTTTTTCTATTAATTTGATTTTGCAACTATAATGCCATTTTTTAATACTTTTTCTCTAGCAAGTACTTCTTTAAGATTAGTCAATTCTTCTACATAGAAAAGCTTTTATAATATTATATTTTGCTGTAATCCCTTGATCACTTTTTACTTATGTTCATAAGTACGACTCAGTATATTATTATTAATACTAATATACAAAGTACTATTACGATCAGAACACAATATATCTATCTACCCAATACATTTTTATTATTTTTGCTGCTTTCTAAATTCCCGCGTAGGCGGGAATGACATCATTTCAAATTCTCTACCATAAAATGCATAATACTTCCGTGCTTTATATAATTTATCTCATTATCCGTAAATATTTGCAATATTAAATCTATTATCTGAGTCTCTCCATTTTGTTTTTTTATCATGCATTTAACAGAATTATAAGGTCTTATATGCTCATTTAAGCCTATAATATCAATAAATTCTGATCCGTCTAACTTTAAATCTAACCTTGTTTTATTACCAGTGAAAGTTAGCGGTACAATACCCATACCAACTAAATTTGAACGATGTATTCGCTCAAAGCTCTCAGCAATCACTGCCTTTACACCAAGCAGTTGCGACCCTTTTGCTGCCCAGTCTCTTGATGAACCACTACCATACTCTTTACCGGCAAAAATCACTACCGGCGTGTTATGTGCTTTATAGTCCATAGCTGTATCATAAATAGTTTGCTGCATACCATTTAACTGGTTTATAGTAAAACCACCTTCTACACCTTTACACATCTCGTTTTTTATACGAATATTAGCAAATGTGCCACGCATCATTACTTCATGGTTTCCTCTACGTGATCCGTAAGAGTTAAAATATATAGGCTCTATATGATGATCTGTTAAATATTTAGCAGCAGGGCTAGTTTTACTAATACTGCCTGCCGGTGAAATATGATCGGTAGTAATAGAATCACCGAAAATTGCTAAAATTCGTGCAGATTTTATGTCTTTTATATTATTCTTGCTGCCTATATCCTCAAAATAAGGCGGTTTATTAATATAAGTACTATTCTTATCCCAGTTATAAGTAGAGCTAGTAGTAACCTGTAAATCTTGCCACTCTTTCGTTCCGGTAAATATATCGGAATATTTTTCTATAAACATAGAGGAATTAATTGAATTCGCAATAACGTTATCTATCTCTTCTTTACTTGGCCAAATATCTTTTAAATAAATATTTTTTTCTATTGGTTGACTATTTAAATTTATATTAAGAGTGCCGCTAAGTGCGTATGCTACAACTAAAATAGGCGAACCGAGATAACTTGCTTTAGTAAGGGGATTAATTCGTCCTTCAAAGTTTCTATTACCCGATAAAACAGAAGCAACAACCAATCTGTTTTTGTTAATAGTTTCCTCTATTTCCAGATTTAGAGGTCCGGAATTACCAATACAAGTAGTACACCCGTAACCTACTAGGTTAAACCCCAATTCATCTAAATATTTATCAAGACCGCTAAGCTTCAAATATTCTGTTACAACTTTTGAACCTGGAGCAAGAGAAGTTTTAACCCAAGGCTTTACCTTTAATCCGTGTTCTAGTGCTCTTTTAGCAAGAAGTGCTGCACCGATCATAGCGCTAGGATTTGAGGTATTAGTACAGCTAGTAATCGCTGCAATTACTACATCACCGTTACCGATTTTATAACTCTGATTTGCTACGACATATTTTGTATCAATGTCTTTATTTTCTATAGTAAAATTCGGTAATTCTTGTTTAAAATTATTTGCTACATCGTTTAAATTGACCCTATCTTGTGGACGTTTTGGACCGGCTAAAGAACTTTGTACTTTCGATAAATCTATATCTAAAACCTCAGTATATTCTAGCGTTTCTGAAGAATCATACCAAAGATTTTGCATTTTAACATACTCTTCTACTAACTTAATTTGTGTTGTTTCTCTTCCTGTGAGTTCTAGATATTTTATTGTTTCATGATCAAGCGGGAAAAAACCGCAAGTTGCACCGTATTCAGGCGACATATTAGAAATCGTTGCACGATCAGCAATTGTTAGACTTTTAAGCCCTTCACCAAAAAACTCAACAAATTTACCTACTACTTTTTTCTTACGTAGTAATTCAGTAATAGTGAGAACTAAATCGGTTGCATTAGCAATACCGGTTAATTTACCTGTAAGCTTCACTCCAATTACCTCCGGGAGGATCATAGTAAGTGGTTGACCAAGCATTGCAGCTTCTGCCTCTATGCCACCGACTCCCCAACCAAGTACTGATAACCCGTTTACCATAGTTGTATGACTATCCGTTCCAACTAAACTATCAGGATAAACAAGCCCGTCTTTATTCCACACTACTTTTGCTAAATACTCTAAATTTACCTGATGGCAAATACCCGTACCGGGCGGCACTACCCTGAAATTATTAAATGCTTGCTGCCCCCATTTAAGAAATACATAACGCTCTATATTACGTTTCATTTCCATGTGAACATTTTTATCGAATGAATCCTTCGCTGCATAAGAGTCAACACTTACAGAATGGTCTATTACCAAATCAACAGGAATAAGCGGATTAATTTTTAACGGATCACCACCTTCTATTTTCTTCATCGCATCACGCATAGCCGCCAAATCTACAATAGCAGGCACGCCGGTAAAATCCTGCATTAAAACTCTTGTCGGCATAAAATCTATTTCCACATTAGATTTTTTAGTTTTTAGCCATTCTTTAAATGCAAGTAAGTTTTGCTTTGAACCATTAGAACGTAATACATTCTCAAATAACACTCTTAAACTATATGGAAGCTTTTTTAAGGGCAACTCAATATAATCTGCAGCTTTATTTATATCATAAATTTTATATAAAATATTATCGACTGATAATTCCTTAATATATTCTACATTATGCACTTTTTGCATGCATTCCTCATTCTAATATTCATTATGTGGTACTTGGTGGCGTTGCCAGCTATGTCCATTCCTACGTTATGCATTATTGTGTGGATCAACTTTGCTGTTGTTATCCCACAACTTAATCACAGCATGACCAACAAAATTCTACTACTTTAGGTTACTTTTTAGATGCTGTGCCAAGTTAAGGTTGACACCAAACACGTTTTTTGATCCATATAACAAAGTTCACTCTCAATGACGCTTAAATACCCCCTAAAATATACCTTTAGGCTAATTTGTTTGAAGATCGAGAAGCTTAGTTGCTATTTCTGCTTCACTTAAATTCGTAACGTTGATAGCTGTTTCTGTAGTTATATTAATATAACTTCCTGTTACTTCAGTTACACCACTGGAAATAAGATAAGTGTTTTTGGGTTTATGCATATCATCTATATAAACCTGCACTAAACCAGTTTTCAAACTAACAAGCATCGGTGCGTGACTCGGCAACACCCCAAACATACCCTCCTCACCAGGTAGCACTACCATTTTAGCTTGCTTTTCAAATTCAATACTTAAAGGAGTAATGATTTTAACTATAATTGTTTCATTCATATTGTGTGGTTTATCCTTAATGTTAATCCCGTGGCTTAAACCAGGGATAACACATAAAAGAGCTGGATTCCCACCTAAGCGGGAATGACATCAACATAATTTTAAATTCCGAGCTTTATCAATAGCCTCTTCTATAGTTCCAACCATATAAAAAGCAACTTCCGGTAAATCATCGTATTTACCTTCCACAAGTCCTTTAAAACCTGCTATAGTATCGGCTAAATCAACAAATTTTCCCTCCGTTCCGGTAAATACTTCTGCTACATGGAAAGGTTGCGATAAGAAACGTTGTATCTTTCTAGCACGTGACACGGTTAATTTATCTTCTTCAGATAACTCATCCATACCTAAAATAGCAATAATATCCTGCAACGATTTATAAGTTTGTAGAACCTGCTGAACTTGTCTTGCTACACTATAATGCTCCTCCCCGACAATCATCGGATTAAGTACTTGAGAATTGCTATCTAATGGGTCAACTGCCGGATAAATCCCAAGCTCAGCTATCTGACGGCTAAGTACTGTTGTAGCATCTAAATGTGCAAAAGAAGTAGCAGGAGCAGGATCAGTTAAATCATCCGCTGGTACATATATAGCCTGCACAGAAGTTATTGAGCCGTGCTTAGTAGAGGTGATACGCTCCTGTAGTTCTCCCATATCAGTTGCAAGAGTAGGCTGGTACCCTACTGCCGATGGAATTCTACCAAGCAGTGCCGATACTTCAGAGCCTGCTTGAGTAAAACGGAAAATATTATCCACAAAGAATAAAACATCTTGTCCCTCATTCATATCTCTAAAGCTTTCTGCAATAGTAAGCCCACTTAATGCAACTCTTGCCCTTGCTCCGGGCGGCTCGTTCATTTGCCCATAAACAAGAGCCACTTTTGACTTTTCAGGCTCTTCAAGATTAATAACACCTGAGTCAATCATTTCATGGTAAAGATCATTACCTTCTCTAGTTCTCTCACCAACGCCCGCAAATACCGTATATCCACCATGAGCTTTAGCTACGTTATTGATAAGTTCCATTATTAACACGGTTTTACCGACTCCTGCACCGCCGAATAATCCTATTTTACCACCTTTAGTATAAGGAGCAAGTAGATCGACTACTTTAATACCAGTTACCAATATATTACTCTCGGTTGCTTGATTGGTAAAGCTAGGTGCTGGTTTATATATAGAAGAAATATTTGAGCTCTTAATTTCTCCCCTGCCGTCAATCGCTTCACCTACAACATTCATAATACGCCCTAACGTTTCAGTACCTACAGGAATACGGATAGGATTACCTGTATCCACTACTTCTAGCCCCCTTACTAATCCTTCAGTAGAATCCATAGCAATACAACGCACTGTATCATCACCTATATGTTGTGCTACTTCCAACACTATCCTTTGATTATCACTATAGCACTCAAGGGCATTTAAAATTTCCGGTAATTTGCAGTTATTCGTAAATTTTACGTCCACTACCGCTGAAATAATCTGAGTAATTTTTCCAATATTCTTTGTCATTATTGTATCTTTATGTTGAGGTTTGTCACACCCCATGGCTTGACCACGGGGATCCTAAAAAAATAAAAAAATACTGAACCATGTGGTCCCACGGGACATGAGGCGGGGCCTAACACACAGCCTTATATCTAAACAGCCTCAGATCCGGCTATAATCTCTATCAACTCTGTAGTAATAATAGCTTGTCTTGATCTATTCAGCTTTAAAACTAACTTACTTATTAAATCATTAGCACTATTGGTTGCATTGCCCATAGCAGTCATTCTTGCCCCTTCCTCACTTGCTCTATTTTGTAGCAGAGCATAATTTATTTGGGCATCAACATATAAACTAATCAAGTTAGAAATTAATTTTTCTCCTTCATACTTATAATGATCATTTTTGACTGTAGAATCATCCTGATATTTTTCTACCGGTAAAATCTTTTGTCTAGTCATAATTTGAGTCATTGCGTTTTTAAATTTGTTAAAATATATAGCACAGCTACTAACTTCAAAATTGTAGGCTGCCGACATAATTTTTTGTTTTACTTGTAGAATCAGTTGTTCATCATGAATTTTTGGTAAATCAAAATAACTATCAATATAATTTGCATACTGCCTTTTTAGTACTTCGTAACCTTTTTTTCCAATAATGATAAGTTTTATTTGTGCACCTTTATTTTCTAACTCTTTAATATCATTCTTAACTTGCTTAATTATGCTGTAATTGAATGTTCCGCATAAACCACGCTGTGATGTTATCACTATCAATAAATTTGCTTTATTAGGTACGGCATAAAAAAATTTTTGTTCTTCTATAGATAGCTCATACATATCCATTGATAATATAGCAGACATCATTTTACTAATAGCCTCAATATAAAAATTCGAATTGGCTATTTGACTCTTTATTTTTGTCATCTTAGATGCTGATACTAGTTGCATTGCTTTGGTAATCTTTTGTATAGATTTAATGCTTTTAATTCTAGTTCTTAACTGCTTTAAATTTGACATATACTTTAGTTCTTGTAATTCTATAGCCATTCTTATATTCTACCACTTTCGTTAGAATGAAATAGAATATAAGAATGACATTATGCTAATTAATCGGCTTCAACAAAAGCCTTAACAAAATTTTCTAAAAATGCTTTTAGTTTCTGCTCAGTTTCTTCAGTTATACATTGCTCATTTTTTATTGATTCCAAAATATTGTTTTTATTTAACCTTATTTCCGTAAGCATTTTATCTTCAAATTCTTTTACTTTCTGAAGCGGTACATAATTTAAATATTTCTTAGTCCCAACATAAATACTGACTATTTGCTCTTCTAACGGAAAAGGATGATATTGTGCTTGTTTTAATATCTCAACTAATCTCTTACCATGTTCGATTTGTACTTTAGTTGTAGGGTCTAGATCTGATTCAAATTGCGAGAAAGACTCAAGCTCTCTAAATTGAGCAAGTTCTAGCTTTACCGAACCTGCCACTTGCTTCATAGCTTTTATTTGTGCTGCAGAGCCAACTCGGCTTACTGAAATACCAACATTAACAGCCGGTCTTACGCCTTTATAAAATAACTCACTTTCTAAAAAGATTTGTCCGTCGGTAATTGAAATAACATTTGTTGGGATATATGCGGATACATCACCTGCTTGCGTCTCGATTATAGGAAGTGCTGTAAGTGAACCGCTACCTTTTCCCTTTGACATTTTAGCAGCGCGCTCAAGCAATCTTGAATGCAAGTAAAATACGTCGCCCGGGTAAGCTTCACGCCCAGGTGGCCTTCTAAGTAATAATGAGATTTGTCTATATGCTACGGCATGCTTACTCAAATCATCATAAATAATAAGTGCATGCATGCCATTATCACGGAAATATTCACCCATGCTACAGGCAGCATAAGGGGCAATGAACTGAAGAGCAGCAGCTTCCGATGCAGTCGCGGAAACAACCATTGTATAGTCCATTGCTCCAGCATCTTCTAGTTTTCTTACTATCTGTGCAACACTTGATCTTTTTTGCCCAATAGCTACATAAATACAATAAATTTTATCGTTTTCATTAGTAAGTAAATGAGCTTGTTTTTGATTAATAATAGTATCAATGGCTATAGCTGTTTTCCCAGTTTGTCTGTCACCTATTATTAGTTCTCTTTGCCCTCTGCCTATCGGAATTAAAGCATCAATAGCCTTTATACCAGTCTGCACAGGTTCACTAACACTTGCTCTTTCTATTATCCCTGGGGCTTTCATTTCGATATGTCTGTATTCTTTACTTACAATATCGCCCTTGCCGTCAATAGGGTTACCAAGAGCATCCACAACACGACCAAGCAAAGCTTTTCCAACCGGTACTTCTAAAACTTCTTTGGTTCTTTTAACATTATCACCTTGCTGTACTTGATTATCCTCCCCCATAATTACAGCACCGACACTATCATTTTCCAAATTTAAAACAAGACCCTTAACACCAGATTTAAATTCTACTACTTCACCAGATTTTACATTAGCAAGACCAAAAATTTTAGCTATACCATCACCGACGGTTATTACCTGTCCTACTTCCTCAAGTTCACTTAAGCAATTAATATTAGCTATTTCCTTTTGTAATATTTCAGCTACTTCAATAGGCTTTAGTTTCATGTGGTTTACATCTCCCTAATATACTCATTATCATCGCACGACTTGATCGCGTGATCTAGTAAAATTGACTACTACAAGCTATTTTTTTGGATACCGTGGGTCAGGACAAGGTACAACAACAATATTCAAGTAGTAATATTAACTTTCTTTAAAACTTTCATTATTTTATCTAAACTACCTTTTATTGAGTAATCTTGCAACATACTATCATATTTAATTACAATACCACCAATAATAGTGTTATCTATAGCAAATAATATTTCTGTTTTTTGATCTAACTCTTTTTCTATATGAGACTTAATCCACTCTTGCTCTTTAGGTTGTAACTTATTTGCAGAAATAACCTGAACTATCTTTATATTTTTACTTTCATATAGCAACTTATTAAATATACTTACTATATCTGATAAGATAGTTATGCGGGAATTTTTTATCAATAATAATAAAAAATTATGTACTATTGTGTGAATTTTAGTATTTTTTACTAACGAATTGACTACATTAATTTTATCATTCCTATTTACTATAGGAGAAAATAAGCATTCCCTAATATCAAAATGATCAGTAATAATACTATTTATAAAGGTGATTTCCTCAAATACCTTATCCTGAATACTATCAACCATAGCATTATTAAATAAAGCTATAGCATAATTCCCTATTAAATTATTTTTATTCATATATATATATACTTTTTGTAAAAGGAGCGTACACAATACAACTTTAATTTATGTTTTTACTCTTTTTTACCTAGACCTATATATGTATTGCTCTATCATAAGCAGCGAGTACCGACTCATACATCATTTCCGATAAAGTCGGGTGTGGAAAGATAGTATTAATTAAATCGAGTTCGGTGCCTTCTAAATTTTTTGAAACTACGTATCCTTGTATCAATTCCGTAACTTCTGAACCTATCATATGAGCTCCAAGTAACTCACCAGTTTTAGCATCAAATATGGTTTTTATTAACCCATCGCTATCACTGCTTACTAAAGCCTTACCATTAGCTCTAAAAGGAAATCTACCTATTTTAAGCTCATAACCTAAAGCTTTTGATGCTTCTTCAGTTAAACCAACGCTTGCTATTTGTGGTGAAGAATAAATACAGCTGGGAATATTATGTTTATTAATAGCATTGGGTTTTAAGCCGGCTATGCTTTCCGCTACAATAATACCTTCATGACTTGCTTTATGTGCTAGACAAGGTGTTCCTGCTACATCTCCTATAGCATAAATACCTGATTCCGCAGTTTGCATTAATAAGCTAGTAACTATATAGCCGTTTTCTACTTTAACTTTTGTTTTCTCTAGTCCTAAATTTTCCGTATTCGCCTTAATACCTACTGCCATAAGTAAGATTTCAGCTTGTAATTTTTGTGTTTTTCCGCCTAACTCTAATTCAACTTCTATCTTATCTTGTGATTTTGTTTGCTTAATTAACTTAGCATTTGTAATAATTTTTATACCCTTTTTCTCAAATTGCTCATGAGCAATTCCAGCAATTTCCGTATCTTCGGCAGGCAATATTTTAGTGTGAGCTTCAATTACGGTAACATTAACGCCGATACTATTATAAAATGAAGCGAACTCTATACCTATTGCCCCTGCACCTACTATAATTATAGATTTCGGCACATACTGAAGTATCATAGCTTCCTTAGACGTCAAAATTTGTTTACCGTCAGGCTCAAATCCTTTTAATACTATTGATCTAGCACCAGTAGCTATAATAATATTCTCTGCTTTTATAGATAATTTATTACCTTGTTTATCTATATTTATTATCTTATTTCCTGCGAGATTTGCTACTCCATCTATCACAGTCACTGTATTTTTTTTTAATAAAAACTTAACACCACCTGCAAGCTTACCTGAAATTTCTCTTGAACGCTCAACTATTTTTTTAATATTGATTTCAGCACCTTTAGCATCAATTCCATAATCTTTAGCATGTCTTATGTACTCAAACACCTCAGCAGATTTAAGCAGAGATTTAGTCGGTATACATCCCCAATTAAGGCATACTCCGCCCAAATGTTCTTTTTCTATTAATACAACTTTTTTCTTTAATTGTGCTGCTCTAATTGCTGCAACATACCCACCGGGACCACCGCCTATAACAGCTACATCGTATTGTTCCATTTTATTTTTATTTCGTTAATTTGTTTAATTGTTATACCGTGGTTTGACCACGGTATCCAATCTTTTTAATGTTTTTATGAACCCCGTGGTCAAGCCACGGGGCAATACTACAGATTTTACCGATCCATACAACAACTCCCAACAAACATGACATAAGCAACTTCAAACAACCATAATGTTTTTTAGCATACACCTATTCTACTCATGCACTTTAATCTGTCCCAACAATCGGCTGCACCCTAATCGCATTCTGCTTATGCTACCTTAAGACCTTATATCTCCTTAATAATATTGTAATCTTTTGTGAGCACTTTAAGCCTTTCATTCACTGTTATATTCAGACTTACCTCATCTATAGCAGTAAGTTTCACTAAATTTGATAATGCAGGGAATTTAGTACCTAAACTTCTTATTCTTTCGTCAAGTTCATCTAAGCGTTTAATTAAACCTTCATATTGTCCTTCAAATAATAAATGTAGACCTCTAAACTCTACTCCTTCTATATTCCAATTTGATAAATGTTGTGTTCTAAAATAGAAAACATATCTATCTGCTAAAATTTAGCTCTAAAGCTTTTACGCCTTGTATAACACCATCAAATTTCTATGAACTCCTTGAGTTTATAACATTTTTTTAGATACTGCAAGAGATAACAAAATTTATAATTTATTTCCACGTTTCTTCATGAGAGTAAGTTCTAGCATTTTCTTTATCAAGTTTCTTAGCAATTTTTGACAAAAATAAATATTCTCTTATTTCAATAAAATTTGAAGTATTAATTCTTTAAAATTTAAAGATTTAATTTTTCGATTAAAATCGTAATTGTAACAGTTTTACATCACTTAAAAAATAAAAGTATAGAAAATCATTAGGAGTGTATTAGAAGTACATAAAACAGCTGCAAAGGATTTATTGTATTCTGAAACCACAAATTGAGGTTCAGTTCAATTCTTTTAGCTTTTCTTTTATTATTTCTTAATAGAGTACCCTGCATAAGAATCATCAGTTGTATTATCTTCAATAAATATGTACAAAGAAAACTATTATATTATTTTTTATAACCACCTACAAACTATCCGATTTACCTATCTTGTAATTTTTGCATTCTATCTTGAATCAGTATATCCCCAACTGCCTATATTTACTGCAAAGCTTCCAACCATCTACACCATCTTCAATAAACAAAATATTTTTAGTCATTCCTTGGGCTGTAAGGTACAGGTAATTTATTCTCTGCGAGTTTTTGAAGAAAAGTTAATTCTTCTTCTGGTGAAATTGCTAAAGCACCAGCAAACCATGAATTGGTTAAGCCGTTATTTTTACTTTATCACCTAAAATATCTGATTACCGTAATTAAATTACGTTACATAATCACAGAATTTTTCAATACCTAATTCTTTGGTAATAACCTAAGTATTACCAAATACAGTTATTCTTCATCCAGTCTTTAGGTATTTGAGTTTGCTTCCAAACTTTAAGATAGTCAACATCTCCTTCTTTAAAAGGTAATTTTGGATGAGTATTATCAATTAAAAGCCTATCATCATAATCCATTAAACTTATAGCAATTTTCAATGTTGAACACGGAGAAGAATGTGAATTACAATTTCCTGTCTAATAAATTTATTATTTTCTTTAACTAAAAAACAATCTACTTAAGTTATAAAAAGTATAATAAGTGATATTAGGGCAGTTAGATATAACTTGTTTCATATATTAAGCTCTAAGTACATTAGAGTGGGTAGACTAAGTTTAATTTAGAAAAGAGCAATGCACTTCAAAACTTATAATCACAGCGTAGGTCATACTACATGAGGATCATCAACAAAAATTAACGCTGCTAATTTTTTAAATTAAACAAGTATATAGTTTAATAAATTTCTTGGGATTGATCATTTATACTCGGCACATAATCAAAAATATCACTGTGATCATGATTATCGATCATGTCTTCATTCTCAAGCATTTGAACGTTATTGATTTTAAATGCTTCTATCACACTACCATTTGGCGTAATTTTACCAGTTGCCCTATCTACTGCTAATAATTTTATTGAATCAGGAACCTTGAAAGGCAACACTGGCTCATCCTTATAAGCGTTACTCATAAAATCAATAAAGATCGGTAATACAACGTTTGCTCCAGTTGCTCTTTGTCCAAGGGTTCTTGGAGTATCATAGCCAACATAGCTACCGACTACTATTTTGGGTGTAAAGCCTACAAACCATGTATCTTTACTATCATTACTAGTACCGGTTTTTCCACCGATAATCTTCCCTAACTTCTTTGCAGCATAGCCGGTTCCTCTATCTATTGCTCCTGTTAAAAACGAAGTAATTTGATAGTTGCTAGCTTCATCTGTAACTCTATAGATATCTTCCTTGGGTATTTCTAATATTGCAGTGTCTAAATTACTATCTGAAACAATGCAAGCCGCACATTTTCTATTCTCTCTACGATAAATAATACGTCCGTTACGATCTTTAATTAATTCTACAAAATGAGGTTCAACTTTTTTACCACCGTTAGCAATAATTGCATAAGCATTAGTCATGCGTGCAAGCGTAGTTTCAATTGAACCAAGTACCATAGAATAGACTTTTTTTGGTTCATTATTAATACCGAAACGCTTAATTATATCAATGATTTTTGTAAGTCCAACTGCAGTTGCAACTCTTACAGTTATAAGATTACAAGATTTTTCAAGTCCGGCACGCATAGTGATGTCACCTAAAAACTTACCTGCATAATTTTTAGGACGCCAACTAGGCATACCTGGACCTTGTGAGATCTCAATAGGCCCATCATTAAAAATCTGATTTGGCTTAACACCGTTTTCAAGAGCTGCCAAATAAACAAAAGTCTTACTCAAAGAACCTGGTTGACGAAGTGCTTGAGTTACTCTATCAAATTTACTGGTCGAAAAATCATAACCACCAACACTTGCAAGTACCTGTCCAGTATTTGGATTCATAACCATAATAGCCCCATTCACCTCAGGGATTTGACGAAGAGCATACCACTCTTTTATAACCTCAACTACTATTACATCACCTTTTTTAAGCAAAGACTTAACTGACTTAAGGTCACTTCTTGCCCATTTCATTTCAGAAATAGGAATTTTAGATTTGCTGCCGTCTATAAGCCCAATCTCTGCATGGTTATCGGTCACATCTAGAACTACAGCTAATTTATACTCTAAAAGGGATTGAGGCAGAGATAATTTTTTTAGCTCCTCTTGCCAGTTTTGGATAGAGATATTAGCTATAGGTTTTCTAAAACCACGTTTTCTATCAAACTCCCTAAGACCTTTTCTTAAAGAATTTTCAGCTAATTGCTGCATCTTTGTATCTAAAGAAGTAATAATAGTAAGACCTCCAGTATAAAACTCTTCCTTACTATTTAGCATCTTAATTACTTCTTCTCGCACCTGCTCAGCATAATAATCAGCTACAACAGTCTCTTCTTTAGCGCGTTTACGTAGAACTATTGGACTATCTATAGCTTCTTTTGCCGCTTCTTTTGTTATATAACCGTCTTCAAACATACGTGTTATTACGTAATCACGACGCCTTTTCACCCTAACATAATTTTTCTCTGGATTAAGTTCGGAAGGAGCTTTAGGCAACGCCGCAATAAAAGCGGATTCTGCAATGGTAAGTTCTTCTACCGATTTATTAAAATAATTTTGTGCAGCTGTTGCAACTCCGTATGCACCACGACCAAAGAATGTTTGATTAAGATATAATTCTAAAATTTGATCCTTAGTAAATACTCTCGAAATCATATAAGAAAGAATCGCTTCTTTAATCTTACGTTCAAGAGAAACCTTGTTAGTTAGTAGAAAATTTTTGACCACTTGCTGAGTAATGGTAGAAGCTCCTTCCATACGTCTATGATGTAGATAATTAGATATATTTAAAAATGCTGCTCTAATTATTCCAAGCAAATCGACCCCCGGGTGGTTATAGAAATTCTTATCCTCAGCAGCAATAAAACTTTCTATTAATGAACTTGGCACGCTATTAATCGGTACAAATACTCGGCGTTCAAAAGCGTACTCCTCCATTAATTTACCGTCACGGGAATAAATACGCGTTACTGAGGGAGGATAATAACGTGCAAGCTGTGAGTAATCCGGTAAATCATGTGAATAATGATATATTATATACGCTAAAACAACGCAACCAATTAAAATCAATACTGCAAAAATTCTTAAACAAAAAAATAGAAACTTATACATTTATAGGTAATATTTTTTGACATTATAATTAAGTAGACGAAGATCAACTTCAAAAAGAGTAATCGGTCCACAAAACAAGGAATAACGGTATATTAATATAGTTCGTACCACACCGTACTTGTAGGACTTGGTACCAATTTTTAAAGTTCTATCTCAGTATATATTTCACCTGTTAAACTATTACTTGCAGCTTTTATAATTTTTACATCAATAATTTTACACAGTAACTCTTTATTAGGGTTTTTGATATATACGGACTGCATATATGGAGTTTTACCTATTATTTGATCGTCGAATTTACCTATGCGATCAAATAGAACTTTCATGGTACTACCAACACAACTTTCATTAAAAGCTAGTTGTTGGCTTGATAGTTTTTTTTGCAATATAGTTAATCTCTCTGATTTTATATGTTCCGGTATTTGGTCTGTTCTAGTTGCTCCAGGGGTGCCTGGACGAGGACTATATTTAAATGAATAGCACTGACCGTATTTTATTTTACTTACCAAATCTAAAGTATCTTCAAAATCTTCATCTGTTTCACCGGGAAACCCGACAATAAAATCAGAAGAGAACACTATATCGGGTCTTGCGGCTCTTAAGCGATTAATTATATCAAAATAATATTCTCTATCATGTTTGCGGTTCATTGCTTTTAATATTTTATTTGAACCTGATTGTATCGGTAAATGTAGAAATGGCATTAATTTGGGTTCAGTGCCGTGCAGTTTTATTAGATCATCCGTCATATCTATCGGGTGTGACGTGGTATAACGCAATCTTTCTAAATTTGGAATTTGTGCTAAATGCCTTATTAAATCAGCTAGACTAAATGTCTTATCATCTACATCCTTACCATGATATGCATTTACATTTTGTCCAAGTAGCATAATTTCTTTAGCACCGCTGCTAACTAATTTTAACGCTTCTCTATAGACCTGTTCTATGTTCCTTGAAAATTCAGCACCTCTAGTATAAGGCACTACGCAGAAAGTACAAAATTTATCACACCCCTCTTGTACTGATATAAAGGCACTTGCTCCTTGCGGATATAATTGCTCAGGTAACTGATCAAACTTTGCTTCTTCAACAAAATCGAGATCGATTAAATGTTTTTCATGTCTAACGACTTTAGAAATTAATTGTGGTAAATTATAATAAGACTGTGGACCAACAACAATATCAACATAAGGAGTCCTTGTAAAAATTTCCTCCCCTTCTGCCTGAGCAACACAACCGGCCACAATTATTATTGCAGAGCTTAAACCTTGGTTTTTTCGCATATCTTGTAGTTTCTTAATACGACCAAGTTCAGAATAAGTCTTCTCGGCTGCTTTCTCTCTAATATGACAGGTATTTAGAATAATAACATCTGCTTCTTCAATATTATCCGTAAACTCATAACCAAAGGGATAAAGCAAATCTTTCATCTTGACAGAATCATAAACATTCATCTGACATCCATAGGTCTTAATATAAAGCTTCTTACTCATAAAATTTTAACATTATAAAAAAGTTTTACATTATAAAATATTTAAACAATTTAATCAAATTTTAAATAAACTGAAAGCAGACATTTAGTCATACTGTGATCAAGTTGATATTGTTGCATGGATCACGATTTCACCACTATCAATCCTGCGCCTTGATCGCAGGATTAAGATAAAAATGTCACAAACACATAAACTAAAAGTTATTTTTTATTCAAACCACAGTATGACACCCAAATGCGTTTTTCGATCTATACAACAAAGTCTTTACAATCAGTGAATATGTGTATATGTCTGCAACTCCGCAGCATATTTTACTTGCTCTAAATCAAACAGCACAATTATTACTATAAAATCCGTAATTAAAGTTAATATTTCCTCAGTATCTCTATATTAATGTGTTTTAAAACAGTTAACACCTTGGTAATATTCACCAATCGGAATCACCAAATATAACAATAGAGGCTTTTATTATTTCAATACCTCTTTCATTTTGAATTAAAGCAAGTAAAATCGAAGTATCTAGTAATATATTATTCATGTTTTGCCTCTGCTCTTCTTATTCTAATCAATTCATCCACTAGATAAATTTTTCTCCATACAATCGTTGTAATCTTTTAATTTTGCTTGCAGATTTGCTAAAGCTTGAATTGGAGTAGTAATATTATAAATTATATCTTCTTTCATATGTAGTACTATATCAATCAACAGTTAAGATATGCAAGACTTTATCTAAAAACTGAAAGAATAATAAACTATCCGTGCTTACCAAACTTATGTATGCATAACTTCTATAAAATTCTCTTTTTTGCCTAATAATATTTAAATGAATATTATTTTTATTTTTACATGTTGTCAAATAACTATATGTCTTTTAAGCTTGATGTAAGAGAATTAAAGTAACATCTTAACTATCTATATAAATTTAACATGAAATATTAAATTTGTATGGATAATGATTATACGTTTTTTAGCAAAAGAAATAGCAGAACTGATATCTCCTACACATTTATATTTATACTTATAGAAACCTTCAGATTTGGCAAAATTATCTGGTCCTAAACTTTACTTGCAACTTATACCAACCACTTAGTTATTGGTGAAATTCAAAGGATGATGCATCAGCTTTTGCAAGTTTTATGTATTGTTATTGATGAAAGACGTCAACAGGGATCAAAAGTTAAACAGTGCTTACTTCTTGCTTCTAAAGAATTATTAAAACATTCTATGAAATCATTAGCAGGTCGTATAATTTATAATCAGCTTTGTCGTTTTAATGCTCAAAAAATTAGAAAAGCCGGATATATTGATGATAATTTATTATGACTTAGAGGTAACTTTCCAGACAACTTACTCAGTGCTTTGAATAATAGCAGTATGAATTGGAATCAATCTCTCATAATGACTTATTTAGACTTGAAATACTGCAACTCGGCTATACCTATAGAAGTTTTACTCAGAATCTAGACTATATTCACTCATTGCCAAGGTAATTTATTAAATGCTAGTAAAATAGTGGCAAACCTTGAAATATCAGTAACTAACTATAATTAAGATATAGATCTATTTGAAGATTTATTTGTCATAAGCTTGCTAAGCCACTGGTAAGTAATAAAGAAACAATTAGTCAGAACCATGAAACTATACATTCGTGATAGCGATATCCTAAATGCATTATTAAATCATTAAATCATTAAATCTTATGCTGAACTATTCGTACATTATATTCTCCGGAGGCAGCTGTGAAGGATTTGTAATAGAAAACATTTTATCTATGGTTAAGAATAAAACGAATAGTTGGATTTATAGAACTGCTGGAGGGCTAGAGGTAGATTTTAATACTAGAATCAAGTATAAATAATGACAGCAATTGAACAAAAGGTCTCTTACTCCCTTCTATATCCAAAGCATTATATAATGTATTACAAGATTTAATAATAAATATTAATTAAATTCACAAGTTAAGTAGTGTCTTTATCATCTTCTTAATCTATTAATAAAAACAGAGCTGCAATAGTGTCATAATTACCGATTCTTTCGTTGATTTTTTTTGACTGTTCTACTCTATCAATAAATATAAAAGCTGTTCCGTACTAATTTTATAATTTCTATTATATCTTGATCAAGATATACTTTAAAGCAACTTAAAACATTTTTTTGTTCTTCAGTTAACTTAGATAGAATACCGTTCATAATTCATTATATTAATTTCCTGCCATACTAACTAATTCTTCTATATCATGTGACTTTAAGCTTATAATTAGAAAAAACTAATAAAATAGTACTGTACAAACTTTCCATAGATTGATGTAACTTAAAAGCATATTTGTTCCTCTTAGTAAAATACTATAAACATCAATAAAACATTCGTTAGCATGTTTAAATCACTCTTCATAATATTTTTTAGCAATTTCTTTTCTCACTCCAATGTAACTCCTTAGATTCGTTGTAAATTCAACGCTATCATATATAAAGAATACCTTCTTTTGTGATATATCATTATAAAAATAACGCCCTTTTTCTAACTGACTATTTTACATCTATTGAATCAAAAATTATAGATATTAATGAATTATTAAAGAACATATTTGCTCATGATTTATTACTACCGTCTTCTCTAATATATATCTTTCAATCTTAAAGTAGCACCATATGATACTTTTAAGCATAATCAAAACATCACCTTTTAGGTAGATCATACACCCAATCACCCCTAGTAAAAGAAAGCCATACAAGATAATCATAGCGATTGTATCTCTTGTGCAATATCTAGAATTTGCTGCCTATAAAATTGAATCTAGAACTAATTTAACGTTTGAGTAAAACTCTCAATATCTATCATTATCATTATACACTCCCCAAATTACTTTCTTTGAAATCCAACCTGTGTAATTCTTACAAGTAATTTGGCAAAATTGTTCTTTACATTTTTTTAAGCTACAACGAACCTTAGGCATTAATCTTGCTATCACTCGGCTTTTAGGATTGATAGCTTTGGTAAGCTCTATTTCTTCATCACCAATAATAATTACTGATCTTTTACCTGATAAAACACTTGAATGTATCCAGCCACCTTCACCGTTAATGTCACGGACTTGTCTCCATTGTGCGTACTCTGCAATTATTTCTACCGGCTCACCTTTTTTAATAAAAACCCATTCTACAGCAGATTTAGTCGTTGGTCCACTCCTTGCATTTACTTCATTAGATTTTATTGAAACAAATCTTGGCACAGGCAATTTTTTATTATCGGCATTAATTGTTGTTGATAATACTATTGTAATTAAAATGATAAAAATTTTAATCATTATCTTCCACTTCAGACAAAGCATCCTCTTTTTTTACTATTATATAATTACCAAGCCTAAATTGCACTTTTATTCTATTAATTTCTTGCTCACTAATACCTATATGTTTTAAGACTATTCCACCGATTTGTAATCCTGTCTCATAGCTTTCTGGAATAATAGTTGTGGCCCCTAAATCATAAAACTCTCTAGCATTTTTTAAATTTTTTAACTTAACGATAACAGGTATATCCTGATAATTACTGCTAATTGTCTTAAGCGATTTCTTGATAGTTACTTGATTATTCATAGTAAGTATTATAGCAAATGCTCTTTCCGTACCTAACGCCTTTAGAGTATCGGCTTGCGATACATCACCTTTAAAAACTGGCAAACCGTTTGATAGCTCTTCTTTAACTCTATCATCATCTAAATCAAGTATTACGTAACTTACACCTTCTGCTTCCAAAACTCTTGCTACCATTTTACCAATATTACCGAGTCCAGCAATAATAATATGGTTTGTTAAATCTCTTGCACCAAGCTCAATCATTTGAGTCGGGGTTTTACCAAGTCCTTTATCAACTTTCTCGGCAATCTTTTTCCCTAAAGCTGCAAGTAACGGAGTAAGTGCCATAGTAAAAGTAACTACAAGTAATAATATATCGGCAGTACTTTCTTCTAATATTCCGCTATCTTTGCCTAAACTGAATAATATAAAACCAAACTCCCCACCTTGCGATAATAACAAACCCGAATAAAATGCAACTCCTTTATTAAAACCGAATAAAATACAAAAAGCCGTTATAATTAAGGTTTTTATACCTATTAAAGCAATCGATAAAGTAAGAATATGAGATATTTTTTCATACATTTCTAAAGCATCGATATTCATACCGACAGTCATAAAAAACAGCCCTAAAAATAAACTTTTGAAAGGATAAATACTTTCTTCCGCCTGCAATCTAAATTCAGTTTCTGCAACTAATACTCCAGCAACAAACGCTCCAAGAGCTAAAGATAAACCAAATGTTTCGGTGGCCCAAGCAGCAGAAAGTACTATTAACAAAGTCATCGCAATAGGTAACTCGCTTGCATTATTACTTTCTGATGAAATGAATGAAAACACAGGGCGAAGTAAAACACGACCGACAATAAATATTGTAAGTAATGCTGTTACGGCTTTTAAGAGTGCAATACCAAGGGCAGCAGCAAGGGAGGCATTATTGTTACTAGCAAGTAACGGTACTATCACAAGCAATGGCACTACGGCTAAATCTTGTAGTAAAAGAATTGCTAAAGAAATTCTCCCTATTTGTGTCGATTGGCTACGATTTTCTTCAATAACCTGCATAACAAGAGCCGTAGATGAGAGTGCAAGACCGCCACCGGTAATAATAGCTGCACTACTATTACCGTCTATAAGCACCATTGCACCGGCAATTACTATAGCAGTCGTTAAAACTTGCAAACTACCAAGACCAAAGACATATCGTCTCATAGCTTTTAATCGTTCAAAAGATAACTCAAGACCTATTGCAAATAATAGGAATACCACACCAAGCTCACCTAGCAACTTTGTTTGATCGTATGTTACGATTTTTAAACCGTGATCACCTATCGCAGCTCCGGCAATTAGGTAGCCAAGTACAGGACTTAGCCTAAAACGCTTAAGTATAGCTACGATAAAAACCGCAGTACCAAGTAAAATTATAACGTTAATAAGAATATGATCGTTCATCTTTTCCAAATTTCTTCTAGCCTAAAATGCTCCCGTACTTCAGGATAAAAAATATTAATTAAAATAGTACCTGCATCTATCAATACCCATTCTGATTTGTCAAGCCCCTCAATATTAATACTTATACCAGCATTATTTTTTAATTCTAAAGCTACATATTCAGCAATTGCTTTAATATTTTTAGTCGAACGACCACTAGCAAATATAATATAATCGGCTAATTTATGTTTTCCCATTAAATCAATTACCTCAATATTTTCTGCTTTTTTTTCACTCAAACATTCTAAGATAAATAATTTTAATTCTTTTGCTTCTTTTTTCATTAGAATTAATAAATGATATAATTTTATATTAATTATTATATGCACAAGAGTAGCTTTTATCAATGAATGTTTAAAATTCTGTAATAAAAATTCATATAAAACTTTACTTTAAGTAAAAAAACTTAAATTTTTTTTGATAAAATAATGGCAATTTATGCAAAAAAGTTAGAAAAAATAGTTAAGGAATACTTTCCAAGCAGTATAATAAAAATTACTGATTTAGTAGGAGATCAAGGCCATTATGTACTAGAAATATTTAGATGTGCTAATGTATTTTCTTTAATTAATCAACATCAATTTAGTAAAAAATGCCCTGTCTTAAATACTAAATAAAAAACTACATGCAATAACCATAAAAACTATTGTAGTTCTTAGTCTATGTAAAGATTTCAAATTATTATTTTAGGTAAGGTGATATCGATATTATATTTTGATTGTCCTAAGTATTATTGGGCTTTTGTGAGGCGCCTCATTTTGGCTGTTGATTATATAAGGACTACAATTGAATTTACTCCTTATTATATTTAGACTCTCCACATAACCTACTTCCAAAGGCAATTTGTATACGCTGCGATGCTGCATTCCGTGTTTTCTTACAAATTCCTCTTATAAGATAGGTTAGGAAAGAGGTCTATTTACATTTACTCTGCCAGTTGTTTTTCTATCCATTCTTTATGTTTTTATTCATCTAAAAGACCTTGTTTTAAGGTTTTTGATGCATCATTCCATTTATACTCATATAATCTTTTATATAGTATTTAGTCTCTTCTTCATTTATATGCATAGCATATAATATAGCTTTATCATCAACTAAATCAGCAAGTATCACTTTACCTTTTGTTAGCAATTGCTTACTAGTCCCTTGACTATAGTTATATTTTGATAAAAGTTTAACTCTTTTACATGTCTTTCATGGTCTGTTTTAAATGCGTCCAACTGTTTTTTTATAATCTTCATTAGCTATTCTATGTAATAGCCGTTTTATATGCTGCAATAACATCATAATCAAGTTCACATTTACTACCCTATGACAGCAGTCACACCGTATCTTCGAGAATTAGCTTCCTCCGCTGCAGGATTTGTTACCGTGATCTGCATCTTTAAGAATATTAAGTCTCTTACCTACTTTCTTAAGCAGTAGTGGTGTATATTAGCATGTGCAGCATTACATAATTCAAAACGACTTAATGTCCACTACCTGAATTTCTACCGTTACCTGTACCTGTATAGTTATCTCTGCAGACATATAACGTTATTATTAGCAGGAGATACACCTGTTTGCAGCAGGATTACCATTATTACCGTATGAGCCTGTTTCCACCATTGGTGGATACTGCAGTTAGAGCCTGTACCCACCACCATAGCTTGTCACTACATACGCAGTTGATGCTGGACCATTATAACTTGTACCACCATTATCAACTGAAGGAGTATATCTGCCAACATTCCGCTTGCCACTTGCAGGTGAGTTACCACCTGTACCAGATCAATTAGGACCAAATCCACTGGTGCCACTACTGTAATCGGAGTATATAAAGTATTATATACTCCCAGATTATTAGGCGGAATATATTGTTCACTATATTGCTGGCAGTTGGAGACGTTTGTATTAGACTGTAACCTCCAACGCTTGGACCAACATAGAAAAACCAATTGGATTAATAAGCGTTGTAGTTATTCTATGTATTTCATTTGTCTCTGAATTATAGATAATAGGTGTTAAATACTTCACATCTTTGTACTCCCTACAGGGGGTATTCACTATAACATTATCGACAGGAGTATTTATTAAAATTTTATATTATATATTGTTACATACCCTGTTGGTTCTATATGTATAAAGTATAAATGAATTAGATCTACCATCTAACAAAACATCCTTCATTAGCTGTAACGTTTAACAGTAGATTTGCCGCATTACCGACTATTTTATATTACCGCCTACTACACTAAATATAATAATAAGCACTACCTTATCCGATAGCAGAAGGATCACTTTGTGCAGTTAAAAATACTTTGATTAAAGAAACATATTGATAGATCTATAGTACTACCACTCACTAAGACTATATTACCACTAATTAGCATTACCTGTTTGATTGGCATTTGTTGCATAAGACATAATAGTAATCTTATCAGCAGGAGTTGCCAATCTCATACTAAAGTGATCTTATTATTACTAAGGTCAAAAATTATATTACTTCCTGAGATTATTATAAGCTACCTCTGGTAAAAATAATCGTTGCTTGATTGGCAACTATGATAGCTACTCCTAAATCTGATTGGATTAAGACTATTTTCTTCAGTGTAAAAGCAATAAAATTAGTACCGGTTTAGTGGTTTTGAGCTACACTTCATAGTTAAATTTAATGACTACCGCCGTTAATCGGCACTTGTACAAAGCATGGCATTAGTGTATTTGGCTGAATAGTGACTACTGCTACCTTGAAAATATCTGAAACAATTTTTGTTGTATAATTAAATTTCCTCTCGGCACCTTATCTTAACACTGCCGACGGCAGCTGCAGATATATCTAAACTTCTACTGTCATTACCGGTAAATATGGCTGATTTACTAGAATCAATAATAATATCTTTAGCATAGGTATCCCCTTTTACCATACCTTTATTAATACTGAACTGAACTAGTTTAAGACTTAAATTCTTAGCACCTAAATCATCGATAAAGTGCTATCAGCATTCAATATTGTACCGTACTCTTGATCTTTTGTCTTGGTTTGTTATACTAGAGTAAAAATCTTTACTGTCGATTATGATTTCATTGTCACTGTTAAACTGCACGGTTTTAAGGTAATTTGAGTCTGAACCAAACAGCATAGTACCTGCTTGTTAAATCACTTGTTATTACAAAAGTATGAATTTTATTGCCAGTAGTCACAGCCCCACCCACTAACACTTGTATTAGCACAAGTGAATGTAGCAGATTGTGAAGAGGTAAAATTGATATTGTTAACATATACTTGGTTATTTAAGTGTTACGTCTCCACCGTTTATTTGTATTATCCCTAAGGGACTAAGTCACTGTACTATAAACCTTTAGCAAAATTATATGTTTTACTGGATTCCTGCTTCCACATGTATAACACAATAATACTTAGGTATAAATAAAACCACTTTTGCTAGATAAAATCTATAAATTTTTAAATAAACAAATTGATTTGATACGAATAATAGAGTATATTATAAACATAAATATAATTCTCGGGGCGTAGCGCAGCCTGGTAGCGCATCTGGTTTGGGACCAGAGGGTCGGGAGTTCAAATCTCTCCGCCCCGACCACAAAAACATAAATTATAATGTCAAAAGATGACCTAATTCAGTTTACAGGTACAGTACTTGAGCTTTTACCTAATGCTAATTTCAGAGTAAAGCTTGAGAATGATCATATAATTATTGCTCATACTTCCGGTAGGATGCGTAAGAATCGTATCAGAATATTATTAGGGGATAAAGTTACAGTCGAAATGACCCCTTATGATTTAACTAAGGGGCGTGTGATTCATCGTCACTAATCTTAAAGTATGAAGCGGAACCAAAAAACCTTATCGATTATATTAGCTTCCAGGTCTTCTACAAGAGTTGAGTTATTAAACAGAATCAAAATCATCCCTTCACGAATTATTACGGCAGATATAGATGAAACACCTAATTTACGTGAGTTACCTGTTTCCTTAGCCGTAAGACTTGCTTACGCAAAAGCTATAAAAGTCGTATCTCAAATAGAAGAATCAGCTATAATTATAGCTGCTGATACCGTAGTGGCAGTAGGTAGAAGAATATTGCCGAAAGCTACTACTTACGAAGATGTTAAGAATTGTATTAAGATATTATCAGGGCGTCGTCATCGTGTCTATACTGGTTTATGTATTATCAAAAAAGAAAATGGCCAGCTTACAATTAGACAAAAAACAGTTCAGACTATTGTTAAGTTCAAAAAATTAAGTGATGAAGAGATTAACTTTTATTGTTCTTTAGATGAAGGAATAGACAAAGCTGGTGGCTATAAAATTTCCAGTTATGCAGAAGCTTTTATCTCATTTATTTCCGGTTCATATTCAAATGTTATGGGATTGCCTCTATTTGAAACAGTAAATGCTCTAACTTCTCTAGGTTTTAAGGTATCTCAGTAAGATTTTTATATCGCACAATGTCACCCAGTTCACTTGACCACGGAGTACAATCTTTTTAAATTTTGTCTAGACCCCATCATGGGATGACAATAAAAAACTAATCCATGCACCTAACTGCTTAGTTTCCAGGCTTATCCACATGACTTCTCTCATAATTTTCATGACGCTCTTGAGCTTCAATACATAATGTAGCAATAGGTCGTGCTTCTAATCTTTTTATACCTATTGGGTCACCTGTTTCTTCACAGTAACCGTATTCCCCATTTTTAATACGTGATAACGCCTCTTCTATTTTACTCTTTAATTTACAATATCTATTTCTACTACGAAGCTCAAAAGCTCTTTCTGTTTCATGAGTGGCACAATCATTAAGATCGGATTCTTTCAAATTTTCTTCCTTTAAATGATTTAAAGTCTCTTGAGACTCTTTTAATAAATCATCTTTCCATCTTAAAAGTTTTTGTCTAAAATATTCTAGTTGATTAGGACACATATATTCTTCATCCTTAGAAGGTTTATATCCCATAGGTAATTTAGGTGTTTCTAGCATATTAATATCTCAATATTAGATTAATCTATTTATATTTAGAAGGTTTTTAATAATAATATATAACTTAAAAGTAACGCAAGAAGATTTAATATTAATATATTTTATTCTTTAATTGGATATGAATTAGTATATACAGACACTAAATGCTTTATACTTGTCTTAGTATAGTTTTGTGTAGTAGATAGACTTTTATGACCTAATAGCTCTTGAATAGAGCGTAAATCTGCACCATGCTCAAGCAAATGCGAAGCAAAACTATGTCTAAATGAATGAGCAGTTAAATGTTCAGGTAAACCATAAAAACGCTTTAATTTAATTAATTCACGATTAAATACAGATGGCTGCAATTTCTTACCTTGCTTTCCTCTAAATATCGGTTCATTATCACCTAACTTATATGGCAATATTTCTAAATATTTGGTAATTAAATTTTTAGCAATCGGTAACCACGGAATTATTCTTTCTTTACTACCTTTACCTATTATTCTTATAAATTCTAGATTTTGTAGATGAAATTTCGTCATTGATAATGCTTCCGATATACGAAGCCCTGCAGCATATATAAGAACAAGTAGAGCTTTATTTCTAAGTTCTACCCACTTAACATTCCCGTATTCTTCAATATGTGCAAGTGACATCACTACATCATATTCCGATAAAGCCTTTGGTAACAATTTAGTTTTTTTAGGAGATTTTATAGAAAAAATTATATGGCTATTTAATTGCGCTGTTTTTTCTAAAAACTTATAAAAATTTTTTACTGCAGATAAACCACGTGAAATTGAAGATATAGTAAAATTATCACAGTTACGTTTTGCAAGCCAACTTCTGATTAGTCTTATATCTACAGTTTTAATATGATTTATCGTTACAATGTCTGAATTATAATAATAAATAAACTCCAAAAAATGCTTAAGGTCATTATTATAAGAAATTACTGTATGATTAGAGTAATTTTTTTGCAAAATGAGGTATTTTTGCCACTTATTTATTAATTCCTGAATTGATGTATCTAACATTCATGAAAACTTAACTATAATATTATTATTAACAATTATTGACTCATAATTTTATAAATATTAGCATGAATCAATGGTTTTTATGTTTACATCACGTGACATATAAAAAAACATAAAGGCAACACAACTTCTTAAGTAAAATATTCACAAAATTTATATTTATTTTAGGAGAATGTATAATGATAATACACAATTTTTAGATTTAATGAAGCCCTATATGAATTTGGAATTTTATATGAGTTCTCTGCAAAATATCCCTATAGACCTTGCATTCAACAAGTACAATGCAAAGAACTATGAATATTCTTGTAATAACTAACCAAATTGCTAAGGAAAGCATGCAATCTTGTCTTAAGAAAAATTCCGAGATTATACAAAATAATGTTAATACTATTTAAAATACTACTAAAGAAGCAGCAAATTCTAAAAATTTCAAACTAAGTTAGTGAATGTCATCAAAAATGTTTATATTTATGGAACATCTATAGACAAATGCTAAGCAACTGGATAATATAGCTGAATCTTCAACCAAAATATTAGAAGCCGCAAATAAGCATATTGTCGAGAATGTTCATCATGCTCATAATAATGCAGCACATTACAGAACAAGTACAAAAAAACTTTAATAAGAAATCTGCTTAAAAAATAACTAAAACGGTCATACCGAAGCTTGATCACAGTACCTTTTTATAAGGTACTGTGATCAAGCTTCGGTATGACATAGTAGAAATTACCCTTTAATTACTTGCTTTTCTGCTTAACCAATTTTGTAAATAAGACTCTGCTAGTTCCTGATCTTCTATAAGAATTACATTTTCAGCATTACGTTTATCAGCAGCAGCTGTGAAATTAAACGAACCGGTTATTACTTTCTTTTTATCGATAATTATAACTTTATTATGAGCGATTCCTGATACTTTATCTATACCTACATCAATTTTTGCTCGTTGTAATGCACGTAACTTAGAAAATTTCTGCTTTAAATTACTACGATCAAGCAATATTCTCACTTTTACTCCTCGTGCTTGTGCATTAATAAGTGCAGTAGTAATCAATGTATCACTCATACCGTATGCCTGCATATAAATAGACTCTTCAGCTCTATCTATCTGATTGGCTATAAACTTAGTACAACCGGCAGGCGGGGTAAAACATGTACTAACTTTCCTTCTTGAAAGCTCTGAAATATTGTAATGCTTGATTTGTGGAGCAGATGAAACTAATAATTTTTGGTTTATTAGATTAGTAAAATAATCCAAATGCTGGCTATAAATACCTAAAACAACTCCCAAGATAAAGACAATACTTATTTCTGTAAACTTAGCATTTTTTCTCTTCATGACTTATTTCCATTTTAGAAATTGCCTGTAGACTTACAAATCGTCATTGCAAGCAACTAAAGAATTTGTTGCATGTGGAACACGATGTCATTCCTGCCTTTGTGGAAATAACATTAAAGATTATTTACCAATCCACGCAACAACATATTATTTTGTACAATCACTATCCTAGAACTGCTTCAATAACCTTTAGATTCTGATAATCTAAAGAATCTACTAACTTATTATCATTATTTTTACAAGCCAACAATTCCACCATGAATCTTTATATTCCTTAGCTTTCATAAACCACTCATGACTACTTAAATTTAAGTCATCATTAAGCCGATAATTTTTAGCACTAGTCGGAGGACCATGCCTGCTACATACCTTGAATCTGTGAGACAAAAAAAATCTTATGTTCATTTAATAATTTCATCATATAATTGAACGCCATGGAGCTATATGATCTTCTTTTGCTAATACAAAAAAAGAATTACAATCAACTTTTCCAAAATCTATTTTTGTTTTAAGTATCTCTAAAGTATTAAACTCTTTTAGAAAGTTATTATACAATATATATGTTGGTTGGAATCAATATTCCAATATAGCAGCAAATCAAAATGCATTGTTTTTTACCAAGTAAATAATTATTGATAAAAACCGTCCAAATTAAATCACTTTGAAATATAATTTTTCCTTGCGTTACCGCAATATTCCCACAAGTTTAAATGCTGATCTATCAGTAGTTTCAGTATCGAATATATCCGAAACTTTTTATATCTCATAAGAACTTTTCTAGTCCTTGTACTAGATTTCTGCTTTTTAATTCACGTAAAACTTTTGGATTACAAAAGGTAAAATTCGCAGGTGAATATATCTTATAAAATGTTTAGTTGCAAACTCTAAATGTTGCTTAAGATCATTTGATAGTTTATTCATTAAGCATTACCACAAAGAATCTTTAAATCTTTTATCTAAATAATCTGAATAAAATACATCTTTTACCAGACTACTAAGAAATTTTGTAAAGTTATTCGCTGTAAGCTCTCTTAATTTATCAATATACTCAACATTAATCCTACAAAATTTAGGATTAACCTAAAATGTTTTACCATTAAAGATGGCTATAATTATCAATTAGGCTTCTAGGAATCATAATCCCTCTACCTTGCATGAAATGTAAAATAAGTTCTTGATTACTTATAGGCAATTTCTTTGAAATAATTATCGTATCGTGTTGGATATTATACATATTGAGTTCCAGTATCAAAATCAGGTGTATCACACTGTAGCTTGACCACGGTATCCAAAAAATAATTAAAAAACACTGGACCCAGTTATCAAGTTGCAGAATAGCATATAAAAAAAAGCTTATATTTTTAAACTATCCCAAATATTATCAATCTTGTCTATAACTTCCTGACTCATTTCTATTTTTGTACCCCATTTTCTATTTGTTTCAGGGTATATTTTATCTGTTGCATCTATGCCCATTTTACTACCAAGGCCTGACTGTGGTGATGCAAAATCCAAATAATCTATCGGAGCATTATCTATAAAAGTCGTATCACGCCTTGGATCACTTCTTGTTGCTATTGCCCAAATTACTGCTTGCCAATTACGAACATCAATATCATCATCTACAACAATAATAAACTTACTATACATAAATTGCCGCAGATAAGACCAAATACCAAGCATTATTCTTTTAGCATGACCAGAATAAGATTTTTTAATCGATACTACTGCAATTCTATATGAACATCCTTCAGGTGGAAGCCAAAAATCAACTATTTCAGGGAATTGTTGCTGCAAGATAGGAATAAAAATTTCATTTAATGCTTCACCGAGTATTGACGGCTCATCAGGCGGCTTACCTGTATAGGTACTTAAATACACAGGATTTTTCTTCATTGTTATTGCCGTTACGATAAATACCGGAAATTCTTCAACATCATTATAATATCCGGTATGATCACCAAAAGGACCTTCAGGCAAATATTCCTCTAAACTTACATAGCCTTCCAGCACTATTTCACTATGTGCCGGTACTTTTAAGTCAATAGTTTTACATTGTACTAACTCTACTTTTTCATTACCAAGTAAACCAGCAAAATTATATTCTGAAATATTGTCAGGTATAGGCGTAACCGCTGCCAAAGTTACTGCTGGATTTGCTCCGATAACAATAGCAGCAGGAAATGGTTCTTGTGTTGCTTCCCTCCAACGTTTATGATGCATTGATCCACCACGTAATTTAAGCCAACGCATCAATAGCTTATTTTCTGAAATAACCTGCATGCGATATATTCCAAGATTATAATTATCAATAGACCTATTCCCAAACTCTACCTCTAGAGGTAATGTATACGTTGACCCGATACTCGCATCCTTACGTATATCCATACATGATTTGGTACTGAGTTTCGTATCTCCTTTAAATTCCTCTCTATAAGCCAATTTGAAAATAGGTCTAATTTTATCTTTAGTTGGACCTTTAGTAACTACTATCCCCCAAGTAATTAAAGGTGAAATATCATCAGGCCAACATCTTTGAATCGGTAATATATTGATATTCGGTTTGTCAATAATGACTTCATGACAAGATGCTTTTGATATAGTTTTAGGAGACATAGCAAATATACGCTTAGCAAGTGGTAACATTGACAATGTTTCTTTTAAAGATGCCGGAGGTTGCG
Source organism: Rickettsia sp. Oklahoma-10 (assembly GCF_039954865.1). Taxonomy (NCBI): domain Bacteria; kingdom Pseudomonadati; phylum Pseudomonadota; class Alphaproteobacteria; order Rickettsiales; family Rickettsiaceae; genus Rickettsia; species Rickettsia oklahomensis. The sequence continues at coordinate 251,499 of NZ_CP157197.1, forward strand.
GCTGTTTTAAAAATGCTAGTAAAACACCAAGCTCTCTTAATTCCTTAACATTCTGAAACTTTAGTCCCATGCAAATACGCTTTATGCTAGCATAAAGATTAGTTAGAACAGGTATATCGGATTTAGTGCCATCGGTTTTTATAACATTTTCAAAAAGTAAGGCAGGTCCACCTTGTGCTAATACTCTTCTACTAATTTCGGTAATTTCTAAATCAGTTTTAACTTCGGTAGAAATACGCTTTAATTCACCATTTTTTTCTAAAAATTTTAAAAATTCTAGCAAATCTTTAAAGCACATAGTTTTATTTTTTCGTTTATAATACGTGGCTTATTATATAGCTACTACATTCCTGCGAAAACAAAAACCTAGAAATGAGTATTATACTATGGCTTGACCACCAAGGTATCCAAAAAAAATAAAGTCTGAATTCCCACAACCAAGTCGCATAATGACAATAGAGAAAGCTGGATTCACTCTTTCACGAGAATAACATAAGAGACACTTTTCACTACTTACTAAAATTAGCATTTACCCGCATATCATTCTGAATAATTGCATAGTTAATTAACTCATCAATTATAGAATTTTTAATATTATATATTATACTTTTTTCTGAATTGAAACGAATATTTTTAGCTGTTAATTCATCTATGCTTCTAGATTTAATATGTGCAAAATATACTTCATCGCCTACCTGAAACACAGGTGTATTACTTCCTATTTTAGTGTTAAAAATTGATAATAATATCTCAGGAGTTAATGAGAGTTCATTTTCTATTTCGGATCTAATATAATTTTTTTTACTTATTTTTATTCCGGTAGCTTTAAATTCTTTTATATTCTCTTGATCTGAATTATATTCCTTTGCTAAATCTTTAATAATGTTTAAGTTTACATCTGCTATATGCTGTTTTATCCAAACTTTATTTACCTGCTCTTTAATACTATCAAATTCAGGTATTTTTGTCGGCTGAATTGATTTTAATTCCACCAACATAAGATAGCTTTTATCTTCTGCTTCTATAGGATAAGATAATTCTCCTTCCGAAAGTTCAAAAATACTATCAGCATTTCCGGCAATTATTTCATCTTCAATAAGCTCTGCATAACTGACATAATTAACGTTGTGTATCGGTAGCTTATATTTTTCAGCAATGTCAATCAAGCTAGCACCGGCTACCGTCTCATCTTCCAGCTTTTTAGCAAACTCCATATTAAGTATATCGATTTTTTGAGCCTTTAATAAATCATATAATTGTTTTTGTACCGTTTCAAAACTTTGATTTCCAAATTCATCTTTATTTTCATTATAAAATTCTAACAATTCATCTTGAGTAACTGAGACTTTTAGATCCTTGATATTAGCTTTAATATAAGAAAAGCTGCGTTTCTCAGGTACTTCAAACGAGGTTTTATTATCTTGATAAAAATCCTTTAATTGCTGATCGGTAGGAGTAGGAATTTGTAAATCTTTCGGTTTATTTTGTAAATCTATTTGTACTAATTCTACTTCTCTTTTTTCAGCCATATAATCTACTATATTTTCAGTCATAGCTTTAGGAATATAGAAACTTTCTGCAAAAATACCAACAAAAATATTTTTTAAAGCTTTTTCTTTGAAATTTAATAAATATTTTTCTTCATCCATATAAGAATTTCTAAAATAAGTTTTAAAAATTTTAATATCAAAAACACCTTGCTCATTTTTAAAAACTGGTGATGCTTTAACTAAAATTTTAACTGTATCATCACTTAGATCTAAGTCATAATAACTAACTAAATAATCTAAAACATTATTATAAATAAGCCTTTTTAGGATTCGGTTATCAATATTTAACTGCGCTATTTCTTCATCGGTTAAACTTGTTCCAGTTTGCTTATTTATAGAATTAATTTCCAAAGATTTTGCTTGCAAAAAATCTGCTTGAGATATATTTTTTGCATGAGAAAAAGTAACAATATCGCCACCTCTTCCTCCATTTAATACATCTTTAATACCAAAGACAATAAAAGCAAAAGCAATCATTCCGAATAAACACCGCATTATAAAACTATCGGCAGTTTTTCTAATACTATCTAACATAATTTTTTATTTAAGACTCACTATACCATCCCGTGGCTTGACCACGGAATCAAGTATTATTAGTATTTTAAAGTTATTTTCATAGGCCCCGTAGTAAGCTACGCTGCAACACTCACTTCTAGATTTTTAAACTATTACATCTAAAAGCCATATTATAAAGCAAAAAAACCTATATAGTCAAAAACTATATAGGTTTTCTCTGTAACATAGAATAGTTAATTAGAAGTTTACACGAACTTTTACACTACCTTGCTGTGCGAAATACTTACTTCCGATATTTGTATCGTAGTTAATGCTGTATTCCATCATTTTGTACTTAGCAGTAACACCAATGCCAACATCAAAGCTTATTTTGTTCTGTTTGAGACTATTAGTCGGGAATGGTTGTGCCATACCTTGTAATCTTGCATCAATAGCTGGCACTTTATTCCTAAATGCATAATCAACCATTGCGTAAAGCTCAGGTTTTAGCACTACATCACTGACATTGATATTACTTGATAGTTTCGCTCCTAACATTCCATCAAAACTGTTATAGGTCTTTCCTTTAATGATAAGATTTTGGTAAGTAGCTCCGGTTTCTTTATATCCTTTATCTTTGATAGCTAAGTATCTAAGCCCTGCTACTGGTGTTAGATTAATGTTCTCAGGCATTACATAAGTATAGCCTGCCATTAACTGACCTACATAACTTTCAGATTTATACTTACCGCTTGCAGTTTGATAAGCAACAGTATTCACTGCCGCTGCAATACGTCTTGATTTACTTCTTATTGTATTATCCGAGTAAGCTGTTATAGCTTCAACAAAGAAATTTTCATAAGGCAAGTTATATAAACTGTATAAAGAATAGATGTTAGTCTGTACTTTATTCTTATCGCCTGTCTTATTATTTTTCAGTTTGATATCGGTATCAGCCCTTGTATATGCAATCCCTAACATTAAATCATCGCTAACTAAACCGTCAAAACCTATAGTGCCACCAGTTGTATCAGACTTATAACCACTTACATTATTAGACATCTTTTGCGTTGCATTACCGACAAATGGGGTTATCCACGCACCAAACTTAGCATCTCTATCCTCATCACCTGCAGATATGGAAGCCGGCTGTAGTTCATCAATTCTAGCATTTAGATTAATTAAACTACTTGATATATTACTTGTTATAATTTGATTATTAACATTAGCTATAGTATCGCTAGGTTTTACAACATCTTGTATTAGATGACTTACAGCTTCTACTACCTGTGAATTTGTCATACACCCAAAGTCATTATTGAGAGCCTGACGTGCATCTGAACCGTTTTGTGCTTGTGCCATTATTTCAAGCGATCTTTGAGTAACCCCTGTAAAATCTTTTTCTATCACTGCTCCAGATATGTCTTCTGCAAATAAAGTTAAAGACGATGCATCAAAAGTAAAGTCAACAAAACGGTTTTCATTGTTAATAGTTATTTTAACATTATCTGCGGGAGCAGGCTTTAAACCACCAGCTGTTTCTGCATATATTACTGTATATTTTGTATTTGGATCTATATTATTAATATCAAAATTAGTAGCAGTAACAACAAGTGCTAAAGTTGAAACCCCCGATAAATCAAGAGTACTACCCGATTTTATTAAGATATTACCGCCTGACTTAACTGCCCCGTCAAAAATAGTATTTAAGGTTAATGTATCGGTAAAATCACCTGATCCTTTATAGATTACTTGATTTGCTCCTAAGGTAATAGTAGTACCGCTACCTGTTATAGCACTGTTAAACGATAGGTTATTACCAAAATTCATAGTAGCACCATCAGCTTGAAAGCTCGTCGCCGTTACATCTTTAGCAAAATTATAGGTAAAACCTTTGCCTAAAATCACTGGCCCTGTATTAGTAAACATATCAGCAAAACTGGTAGTACCACTAAATGTTGCAGTACCTTTTGCGTTAACACTGCTTGCAAAACGCATTGTGCCTGCGGTGGTAATATCACCTACCGGACTATTTGCATTACCGACAACATCGCTAACACTACCACCACCATTAAAGTTCAACTTTAACGTTTGACCCCCGGTTTTATTTATACCACCTATTAAGTTAATAGCTGGCATTGTTAACATCCCCATACCGTTACCTTGGATTTCATTGATACTAGTATTACCTCCTGTGGTTATAGTTACATTACCCGCACCTACTTTTAACATAGCGAGATTTGTAATAGCTCCTTTAATAGTGCTAGCACCACTTGCAATTATCGTACCGTTAACTCCGTTGCTACTTGTAACGCTACCATTGATATTTTGACCTATACCGAGTGTTATAGCTGCTGCGTGATTATTAAAATCTACATTGCCGTTAATATTGCCGTTCTGAGTTAAAACAGTATTAGCTTTAAATGTTAAATTAGCATTGATATCCTTATTATAATTAATTGCCGGTACTGATAATGCTAAATTGTTAGCAAATATATCCGTATCTACTTGGATTGTTCCGTTTCCTTTAAATTCTAATTCTTTTAACCTATTTACTTTAGTACCGTAAGTAGCACCATCAACACTTGCAAGTATTATTTTTCCACCCGCAACTTCTGAATTTACCACAATTTTACCTTTATTCGGAGCAAAAGGGTCAAGTATAGCATTTAATGTTATCCTACCGTTACCAGCTGCACTATTTTGTAATACTAATTCAGCATCTTCATGTGCAAAATTAATAGTCTGACCATTGGCTAAAATATTTATTGCATTAGCACCTTCTGTATCAATAGTATAAGAACCTTCACCAGCAGCAAATATTGTATTTGCAGCTCCTATATTTATTCTATTAATTTGGTTAGTAGTACTGCCTACATCAATAAACTTTGTATTACTTAGGATATTAAATTCAATAACATTTGTAGTATCTATATTATTAAATGCTACATTACCAAAAATACTTAATGATCCTAATTCATTGCCTCCCGTACCTATTGCTTTAGCTCCACCATCACCTTGTAAGGTTATAAGTTTTGTTGCACTAATAAGAGTTAAATTACCACCACCGGTTGCAAATGCAGGCAAATCATTTTTAAGCGTTATAACTCTATCATCTATAATACTATTGTTAAGTAATAAAAGACTTGAATTTGCTCCTTTAAAACTAATCACCTGACCGTTTAATAAATTAACATCTGCGTTCTTAACATCTATTCCAAAATTCTTATCATTTTGAATGTCAATTAGTGCAACTTCACCAATACTAGCATCATGTGCCATCACTGTACTTGCAGCATTAATATTAAGTGTACCATTATTACCGTTTACTATAACACTGGTTAAATTATAAATTGGACCATCAGGACCGTTAAACTCTAATGTACCACCGACTCCAAAATCTATATTATTTGCAGCTATGCTTCCTCCAGCTTGTAATGTTGCTCCTGCTCCTACATTTAATGTTTCTAAGGCGTTTGTATTACCTATATTGCCAGTTACTGTACTATTACCGGCAAAGGTCACTACACCATTATTAGCATTACCTGTATTATCTATTGCTCCAGTTACTACTACAGGATTTGTAAATGTCAATCTTGATGCATTATCCGTTAAATTTATTGCATTAGCTTTTACTACATCTCCTTTTAATTGTACTAAGCCTGCTCCTACATCCAATGTTGCTAAGGCATTTGTATTACCTATATTGCCAGTTACTGTACTATTACCGGCAAAGGTCACCACACCATTATTAGCATTACCTGTATTATCTATTGCTCCGGTTACTACTACAGGATTTGTAAATGTCAATCTTGATGCATTATCCGTTAAATTTATTGCATTAGCTTTTACTACATCTCCTTTTAATTGTACTAAGCCTGCTCCTACATCCAATATTGCTAAGGCATTTGTATTACCTATATTGCCAGTCACTGTACTATTACCGGCAAAGGTCACCACACCATTATTAGCATTACCTGTATTATCTATTGCTCCGGTTACTACTACAGGATTTGTAAATGTCAATTTTGATGCATTATCCGTTAAATTTATTGCATTAGCTTTTACTACATCTCCTTTTAATTGTACTAAGCCTGCTCCTACATCCAATATTGCTAAGGCATTTGTATTACCTATATTGCCAGTTACTGTACTATTACCGGCAAAGGTCACCACACCATTATTAGCATTACCTGTATTATCTATTGCTCCGGTTACTACTACAGGATTTGTAAATGTCAATCTTGATGCATTATCCGTTAAATTTATTGCATTAGCTTTTACTACATCTCCTTTTAATTGTACTAAGCCTGCTCCTACATCCAATGTTGCTAAGGCATTTGTATTACCTATATTGCCAGTTACTGTACTATTACCGGCAAAGGTCACTACACCATTATTAGCATTACCTGTATTATCTATTGCTCCGGTTACTACTACAGGATTTGTAAATGTCAATCTTGATGCATTATCCGTTAAATTTATTGCATTAGCTTTTACTACATCTCCTTTTAATTGTACTAAGCCTGCTCCTACATCCAATATTGCTAAGGCATTTGTATTACCTATATTGCCAGTTACTGTACTATTACCGGCAAAGGTCACTACACCATTATTAGCATTACCTGTATTATCTATTGCTCCGGTTACTACTACAGGATTTGTAAATGTCAATCTTGATGCATTATCCGTTAAATTTATTGCATTAGCTTTTACTACATCTCCTTTTAATTGTACTAAGCCTGCTCCTACATCCAATGTTGCTAAGGCATTTGTATTACCTATATTGCCAGTTACTGTACTATTACCGGCAAAGGTCACTACACCATTATTAGCATTACCTGTATTATCTATTGCTCCGGTTACTACTACAGGATTTGTAAATGTCAATCTTGATGCATTATCCGTTAAATTTATTGCATTAGCTTTTACTACATCTCCTTTTAATTGTACTAAGCCTGCTCCTACATCCAATGTTGCTAAGGCATTTGTATTACCTATATTGCCAGTTACTGTACTATTACCGGCAAAGGTCACTACACCATTATTAGCATTACCTGTATTATCTATTGCTCCGGTTACTACTACAGGATTTGTAAATGTCAATCTTGATGCATTATCCGTTAAATTTATTGCATTAGCTTTTACTACATCTCCTTTTAATTGTACTAAGCCTGCTCCTACATCCAATGTTGCTAAGGCATTTGTATTACCTATATTGCCAGTTACTGTACTATTACCGGCAAAGGTCACCACACCATTATTAGCATTACCTGTATTATCTATTGCTCCGGTTACTACTACAGGATTTGTAAATGTCAATCTTGATGCATTATCCGTTAAATTTATTGCATTAGCTTTTACTACATCTCCTTTTAATTGTACTAAGCCTGCTCCTACATCCAATGTTGCTAAGGCATTTGTATTACCTATATTGCCAGTTACTGTACTATTACCGGCAAAGGTCACCACACCATTATTAGCATTACCTGTATTATCTATTGCTCCGGTTACTACTACAGGATTTGTAAATGTCAATTTTGATGCATTATCCGTTAAATTTATTGCATTAGCTTTTACTACATCTCCTTTTAATTGTACTAAGCCTGCTCCTACATCCAATGTTGCTAAGGCATTTGTATTACCTATATTGCCAGTTACTGTACTATTACCGGCAAAGGTCACCACACCATTATTAGCATTACCTGTATTATCTATTGCTCCGGTTACTACTACAGGATTTGTAAATGTCAATTTTGATGCATTATCCGTTAAATTTATTGCATTAGCTTTTACTACATCTCCTTTTAATTGTACTAAGCCTGCTCCTACATCCAATATTGCTAAGGCATTTGTATTACCTATATTGCCAGTTACTGTACTATTACCGGCAAAGGTCACCACACCATTATTAGCATTACCTGTATTATCTATTACTCCAGTTACTACTACAGGATTTGTAAATGTCAATTTTGATGCATTATCCGTTAAATTTATTGCATTAGCTTTTACTACATCTCCTTTTAATTGTACTAAGCCTGCTCCTACATCCAATATTGCTAAGGCATTTGTATTACCTATATTGCCAGTTACTGTACTATTACCGGCAAAGGTCACCACACCATTATTAGCATTACCTGTATTATCTATTGCTCCGGTTACTACTACAGGATTTGTAAATGTCAATTTTGATGCATTATCCGTTAAATTTATTGCATTAGCTTTTACTACATCTCCTTTTAATTGTACTAAGCCTGCTTCTACATCCAATGTTGCTAAGGCATTTGTATTACCTATATTGCCAGTCACTGTACTATTACCGGCAAAGGTCACCACACCATTATTAGCATTACCTGTATTATCTATTACTCCAGTTACTACTACAGGATTTGTAAATGTCAATTTTGATGCATTATCCGTTAAATTTATTGCATTAGCTTTTACTACATCTCCTTTTAATTGTACTAAGCCTGCTCCTACATCTAATGTTGCTAAGGCATTTGTATTACCTATATTGCCAGTTACTGTACTATTACCGGCAAAGGTCACCACACCATTATTAGCATTACCTGTATTATCTATTGCTCCGGTTACTACTACAGGATTTGTAAATGTCAATCTTGATGCATTATCCGTTAAATTTATTGCATTAGCTTTTACTACATCTCCTTTTAATTGTACTAAGCCTGCTCCTACATCTAATGTTGCTAAGGCATTTGTATTACCTATATTGCCAGTTACTGTACTATTACCGGCAAAGGTCACCACACCATTATTAGCATTACCTGTATTATCTATTACTCCAGTTACTACTACAGGATTTGTAAATGTCAATCTTGATGCATTATCCGTTAAATTTATTGCATTAGCTTTTACTACATCTCCTTTTAATTGTACTAAGCCTGCTCCTACATCCAATGTTGCTAAGGCATTTGTATTACCTATATTGCCAGTTACTGTACTATTACCGGCAAAGGTCACTACACCATTATTAGCATTACCTGTATTATCTATTGCTCCGGTTACTACTACAGGATTTGTAAATGTCAATCTTGATGCATTATCCGTTAAATTTATTGCATTAGCTTTTACTACATCTCCTTTTAATTGTACTAAGCCTGCTTCTACATCCAATGTTGCTAAGGCATTTGTATTACCTATATTGCCAGTCACTGTACTATTACCGGCAAAGGTCACCACACCATTATTAGCATTACCTGTATTATCTATTGCTCCGGTTACTACTACAGGATTTGTAAATGTCAATCTTGATGCATTATCCGTTAAATTTATTGCATTAGCTTTTACTACATCTCCTCTAAGAGCAAGTATAGCTTTCCCAACGCTTATTTTAGCTAATGGATCATCATTACCTATTGTACCATCAATTTTAGTATCTGTATTGACAGTTACTATACCTTCTTCTCCATATATATCTCCCAAAATGGTTATCAGTGCAGGCGTACTAGAGTGAATGGTTAATTCAGAATTTTGCTCCAAAATTACATGTTTTAAACCGGTATAAATATTAGCAGCAGCATTAAAACCATGTTTTCGGTCAACTGCAGCTGTGCCGGTTAAAGTTAAGTTTTTATTGGCCTTAATACTAACATCTAAAAAGTTATTGTTTGTAATAATAGAACCTACTTTGGTATTTGCATTGATTATTAGGCCTTCAGGATGAGTATCTGCAACATTTATAGCCTGAATAATACGGTCAACTTCATCTGCAGTGATTATATGATTACCACCGAAAGTAAATGCATCACCATTTTGAGGTCCATTAACAGGATTATTATTATCTGCTCCTGCATTCGTTATACCATGCCAAAGATTGGTATCAGCATTATCACTAAATGCTGCATTATTAGTAGAAATAACACCATATTCGGCAATACCCAATGCCCCGCTACTACTCATCATTAATGCTGCAGTTGAGGTGGTGAATAAAGCAGTTTTAAGACCTTTTTGAATTACTTTTTGAAATAGTTTTGGAAAAACATTCGTCATATCAGAAAACCTAATAAAAATTAAATAACTTATAAATTGTCCTGATTTTAAAGTAACTTTTTAAATATGTCTATATAATTAACAATTAATAAATGATATTTTTACAAAATTTGATATGAATTTGTGACATTATTGCATAGTGGATAAGACAGGTACAATGTAGCATTATTTAAATTATCGGTGTCATCCCATGACTTGACCTGACCACAGAATCCAGTTAAAAATGCTAAACAATACGCGTTCTAAGTTATTTTTCTGGCCCCCCTTTGGTCAGGCCACAGCCACATGGCAACAACGGAAAAATCAAGCCTTGCAACACCACTTTCTGGGAAATGATATACTGAATGTTTGTAGCCTAGAAGGCTTGATCACTGCATAACATCGGAGCATTTTTAAAGATGCTATGAATAACCGCTCCTAGAATATCCATAATATTATCATATCCATAATTATTTAGCTAGGCTTAAGGGAACCTGCTCTAAATAATCCGGAATATAAAAATCAGTATTGACTACAAGCTGTAATTTTGTAGCTTTTGTAACTAGAGTATGATGATTATTTGCTGCCCAATGGAGGAAAGTTGACCCTAATTTATCACGATAATTAATATCAGTAATGTGTTCAAATTAAAAGCCGTATTAATTCCTCACCACAGTTAGCTTTTTAGCATTATTGCAGAGCAAGATATCCTAATGATCTTTGCAGTCAATATTATATTTAAAGTGTCTACTATAATCACTCATATATTACTTTTTGTAAAGCTTTTGTCCTAAAATTTTATCACATTCTACATAGTCTTTAATAAAAAATTTTACTAGTTTTAGGTATTGATACTTGTCATAAATTTGCGTTACTCTTTCTAGAAGAGTGTGTTGCTTAGTGTTTTTACTGCTTAGCGTATGATTTACTACAGACCCTATTAATCTCACATCTTCAGAATCAATAGTGAAATCAAAAACCTTAGAGCCGTATGCGCTTCAAATTTAGCACCTTTGCTCTTTGCTAATTAATACTTTTGCTGATTAGATATTTTTTGTTCTACAGCTAAATTTAAAGGAGTTGTATCAAAATATTAGTCCTTTATCCATTAAAGCTTTGACTAATGTTTGAATGCAAATGTTGCTTTTAGACGCCAAGATATTATATCACTATTAGAATTAATTTCCGGTGCAATTAAGGTTTTTATATGCTTTTCTATATAAGAATTATTATATTGAGCAGGCTTAAAATATTTTTTAATTTTTTACAGTATGAATAAATGGTTTAAAGGAATTTAGAACAGTCATAGATTATCTACATCATTAATATATTTCAGCGGCAATTATTAAAAATACATTAATAATAATGTTAATAACAAGTGTTGTAATAGGGATTGCATTGTTTTGTGGAAAGCATGTTCGATGTTATCCCACAAATTAATCGCGAGATAACACAAGCCCCTATCTCTCAGGCAATAATATTTCTCTCTTACCGGTATGGTTCGGTGGTGAGACTATCCCTTCTTTTTCCATTTTTTCAACTAAATTGGCAGCTTTGTTATAACCGATTCTAAGTGATCTTTGGATATAACTAATGGATGATTTCCGCTCATCACGTACTATCTGCACGGCTTTTTTGTAAAGTACTTCATCAGGTGTACCGTCACTAATATCAATGCTAATGTCGTCTTCCTCAAACTGCTCGGTAACGGCTGATATATATTCAGGTGTACCGGTTTCTTTCAAATATTCTGTAATTTTCTCAATTTCGGCTTCATTAACAAATGGTCCGTGTACCCTACTTATCTTTGAAGCGTTCCCCATAAATAGCATATCACCAATACCGAGTAACTGCTCGGAACCTTGCTCACCTAAAATCGTGCGGCTATCGATTTTAGAAGTAACTTTAAAGCTAATACGGCTTGGAAAATTGGCTTTAATGATGCCGGTGATAACATCTACCGAAGGTCTTTGCGTTGCCATAATAATATGGATACCTGCCGCTCTTGCCATTTGAGCAAGCCTTTGAATCAACATTTCAATATCCTTACCTGCAACTAACATTAAATCAGCCATCTCATCAACAATTACCACTATGTAAGGTAGTTTTTCCGTATTCATTGTAACGGTTTTGTAAATAGGCTTGCCGGTTTCAGTATCAAAACCCGTTTGAATCGAACGCTCAATTACTCTATTTTCTTTAATCGCCTCTAAGATTTTTGCATTATAACCTGCGATGTTTTTAACACCGATATTACTCATCATTCTATAGCGGTTTTCCATTTCCTTCACTGCCCACTTAAGAGCAACTACTGCCTTAGAAGGCTCGGTTACCACCGGAGTTAGCAAATGCGGTATTCCATCATAAGCTGATAACTCAAGCATTTTTGGATCAATCATAATAAAGCGGCATTCTTCAGGAGTATAACGATATAACAGCGAGACGATCATGGCGTTAATCCCAACCGATTTACCTGAACCGGTGGTTCCTGCAACAAGCAAGTGAGGCATCTTAGCAAGGTCAGCAATCAGCGGCTTACCTGCCAAATCTTTACCCAAGACTAGTGGCAATAAAATTGATTTATCTTGATATTCAGACGTCTCTATAAGTTCTTTTAAACAGAAGAATTCACGTTGCTTATTAGGAAGTTCAATACCAAGTACATTTTTCCCCGGTATTACTGCTATCCTTGTTGATAAAGCAGATAATGAGCGTGCTATATCGTCTGATAAACCTACTACTCTCGAAGTTTTAGTACCTGCTGCCGGTTCAAATTCATATTGAGTTACTACCGGTCCTTGGTTTATATTAATAATTTGTCCCTTAACACCAAAATCATTCAATACTGTTAATAACTCTTCAGCTTTTTGTTTAAGCTCTGAGGAAGAAGCCCCTTGTACATGACGGTTCTCAGGATCACATAATAACGAAATAGGTGGCAATTCTGATATTTCACTTTGGAGTATTTTAGAAGCAGGTGGTTTGCTAAAGAATTTTATAGGATTTACAGGTACAGATTTATTGTCTTCAACGAATTTTACTTTTTCACTCACAGATTTTTGGTAAGAAAAAGTTATATTTAACTTATCATTATTCTTATTAGGAAATAATCTTACTGAGGACAACCATGACAATACATCATGTAAAAAAGATTGTATCCGGTAGGCCAAAAATTGGCCTAGCTTAATAATAAAATTACTTAAAGAAGTAAATTTAATTTCAAGTAAAAAGACTAATATAATAAAGGTAAAAAATATTAATAATAAGTAAAGTTGATTTGTAAATCGCGCAAAGAAATTAAAGGCTATTATTCCAATAGCTCCGCCTGCATTTGTCGGCATGAATTCTAGTTTGAGATTAGATAATAATATGCTACTGCTTAAGAGGGCCAACAACATTACAAACACACGTATAAATGATGTACGATATCGTCCATACCAACAATTTCTCCCCCAAACAAAGCAGGCAAGCGGTATGATAAAAGCAGCTAATCCAAAAAATTGATATAAAAAATCTGATAAATAAGAGCCAAAAATTCCGACTAAATTACTAGGATACTCTGTTGTGACCGAGTTAAAAGAAGGATCGTCTATATTATATGATGTGAGAACAGTAACAATACCAAGCCCGATTAGCACTAAGGTAACAGCTTGTATTTTATTGTTTGACAGAATTTTATTTATGTAATATAGCATAGTTTTAAATTTTAAAGATAAATTAATGTATCTTTTTCAAGTAACTAACGTTAAGAAATTTCTTATTATTAGCCCAATATGAAATAGCAGCTAATATACAAGACAAAATGATAACAATATGTTGAGCAAGAGAATAAAGCAATTAATTTATCTAACTTATGATTTTTGGTTACGTCAAATATCTTTCCTAAAGTATAGAGCAAATAAACAAAGTAATTGTTTTAATTGATATGCTATTCAGATAAATGTAAAAGTAATAATCATTAATATAGAGTAATTGACTAAGTCAAGACTTTTCTTCATTTAATTCTTTAATTAGTAGAAATATAAAATACTTAGACTGCCAATTAAGAAAATTGCAAGTTCAGAAGGAAAGAATCTATAAGACCAAGGGTCTCTTAATAAATCCATTAAATGGAAGAATCATTCTAGTAATTAAATATATAAATGGATAAAATGATAGAAATTCTTCTTTTTTAGAAATCCAAGGCACATAAATAATTAAAGACATTTCCAACCAAGTTAACTAAATAGACATTATTAACAAAAATTGATAAAGAGAAGGTATAGAGTTTCAATATTAAAGTATTTTCTGTATTATTCATTCCAATAAACATTGTTAGGTTTGTAAAAATAAAACACTAGCTGAAAATGGAGAGATTATACAATTGCCTTAAAGCTGAAAATTTTTGCCACAAGAAGAAAGTAGTCAAAATATAGAAAATATAAGGATGATAAAGCATTAAATATCTACTTTTCCAAAATTTTATTTTGCTTGTATTAATTGCTTTGAAGCTGAAAATTATGAAAAAAATTGTACTGTGATTTCTCTACATACCAATTTTAAAAATATATGAAAGGGCAAATAGTAATCTAACTAACTACTACACTCATTAATGTTTAAATTATATTTTATCCAAAACCTAAAAAATCAAGTAACATAGGTAGCACTTCTCAATAATGGTATAAGTTATTTACATAAAAAGCATCATTTTGTATTATGCAAAATATATTTTTTTACTTAATTATATAAAACTCTCAAGTAATTCATAATGAAAGGTAATTAAAATTCATGACTATAAAAATCCACACAGAAAAAGATTTTGATAAGATGCGGGCAGCAGGAAAATTGGCTGCAGAGACACTCGATTTTATTACTGATTATGTAAAACCAAATATTACTACCAATATTTTAAATGACCTTTGTCATAATTTTATTACTTCTCATAATGCTATTCCTGCACCATTAAATTATAAAGGTTTTCCGAAATCGATTTGTACTTCGATAAATCATGTAGTTTGTCACGGCATTCCAAATGATAAACCTTTAAGGAACGGTGATATAGTAAATATTGATGTTACAGTAATTTTAGACGGTTGGTACGGCGATACTAGCCGCATGTATTATGTCGGTGACGTAGCAATTAAGCCAAAACGTCTTATTCAGGTAACCTATGATGCAATGATGCAAGGCATTGAAGTAGTGAGACCTGGGGCTACACTCGGTGATATTGGACATGCTATTCAAAGTTATGCCGAAAAGCATAATTATTCGGTAGTAAGAGATTATACAGGTCATGGTATCGGGAGAGTTTTTCATGATGAGCCATCAATATTAAATTACGGTCGCAGTGGCACAGGTCTAACTCTAGAAGAAGGGATGTTTTTTACCGTTGAACCTATGATAAATGCCGGTCATTATGACACAATATTAAGTAAACTAGATGGATGGACGGTGACTACCCGTGATAAATCATTATCGGCTCAATTTGAGCATACTATAGGCGTGACTAAAGACGGCTTTGAAATATTTACGTTATCACATAAAAAACTTAATTATCCTCCATATGTTAAATAATAATCTGATAGAACTCTACAATAATGAAATAGACATATACTCCTGTGAAATAAAGAATAGTCATACGAAGATCAACCTGGCAAAGAGTAAGCAGTCTGTAAGCAAAGGAGCAGAGCATATAATAATATTTGAGCATCCAAGGACTTACAAAGACGATGTAGCCAATTTTTCAAGTTCATCAAATATATCTCATTATATAGGTAACCGCAAAAGAGTAAAAGAACGTGTTATTGCCACTGGAGCAGAACATTTTGCCGATTACAAATTACTTGAAATGATACTATTATTGGCTTATCCCTTATAAAGACGCAAAACCTCTTGCTAAAAATTACCTAACCATTTTGATATTAAAGATTTAATCTTGATAAGGAAACATTAATTAGTAATGAAAATTTATACACTAATTTTGCTCTAATATGCAAGTTAATCAATAGAGTATTGAAACAAAAAATAATAAATAAAAATATTATTGTTTGAGTTCTTTGATTGATTATTTAAAAGTTAATGTGCAATATACGTTTAGCGCAATTTCATATATTATTTTTAAATAAAAAAATATTTTAATTGCGATGAGGTTTTATAGACCAAGCGCTGTGGTATATCCACACTAGGTAATGAAACGAGCTTTATTTTTTAATAAACCTTATACTTGGTACATACCATCCAAGTGGTAGCTCTAAACCTTTAAAAGCCGATATTCATATGACAAATAAGATAGTAGAAACATGCAACCCTGTAAATATTATAATTTGAAATCTAATACGTTACTATGAATATAAATAACTATAGTACATTATTTATTTTTTCTTTTATAGCAACCGCTATATTAACATATATATTAACTAAATATCTTCCTATAATTGGTTTAGTTGATGTACCGAGTAGTCGTCGCTTTCATGACAAGATAACACCGCGCGGAGGCGGTCTTGCGATTGTAATTGTTGTAATGATTGCCCTGAGTGGGTTTGAATATATAACGAGCAATAATCTTGTTAATTCAATAAAAATATTACCATTATTACTGGTAATTTCCTCGGTTTCTTTTTTAGATGACTTACAAGCTGTACCTATTCTAATTCGCTTAATAGTCCATTTAATTTGCGCAACTTGTGCTATTGTTCTTTTCTCGCAGGTAAACTCCCTACATATACTAATATATTTCATTTTAGTTGTAGCTTTAAGCGGTTTTATTAATATATATAATTTTATGGACGGTATAGACGGTATGAGTTGCATAGAATCTATTCATCTTGCTAGCACCATGCTTATATTATGTTTTTTACAATTTTCAACTATTGATAACCCGTATTTTATATCTAGTGTAAATGTTATCATTCTTGGTTGTTCTTGTGGTTTTTTAATATTTAATTGGCATCCGGCAAAAATATTTTTAGGAGATGTAGGAAGTATTAGTCTTGGATTCTTAACAGGTCTTTGTTTACTCTTACTTGCTCTTACAAATACTAATTTATTTATAGCTTGTGTTATTGCTAGCTTATATTACATTACTGATGCAGTGTTAACCATATTAATTCGGTTACTCAATAAAGAAAAAATTTGGCAACCTCATTTAAAACATTTTTTTCAAAAAGCAGTACAAAAAGGTAAGTCTCATAAACAAGTAATATCAATTATAGCAGTTTGTAATATATTTTTAATGATCATATCAGTTATATCTTTATATTTTCCCATAATATCTATAATACTTGCTTTAGCTGTCATAACTTTAACAGTGCAGAGTTTATTAAAATGAAGCTCATCAAAGAGGATATTGATAAAATAGTTAGACGTATATTTGTTAAACAACATCCGTTGTTGCCTGAAATCATGATTAACTGGAATAAAATAGTCGGTTTTAACTTCAGCACTAAAGCCTTACCTTTAAAAATTACCACATATACTTATAAAAAACGGAAAATTAATACACTATTTATACAAGCAGAAGATAATGCCATTGCAGCAGAATTACCTTATTATCAAGATATTATACTAGAACGTATTAAAATTTATTTAGGCTTTGATGCAATACATCGAATGAATGTAACGTTCTATAAGCAAAAGCCTTAGGAAGCTGCATGTAAAGTGATTTTAATTAATAATTAAAGAGATTTAATAGCGAAAATTATAAGTTTTTTGCTGAAATAGCTGCTCATATTTCAAAAAATTTATATATTTAATATTTATAGCAAAAAAAATTTAATTAGCTTTAAAATAACTTTACTCTCTAAGGCATGAACATTATGCTTTCTTCTTGTGAATTTCATATGCATTAAAATATCTGCTGTAATATTTAAATTTTTATTTAATTTTCTAATCATAAAAAAAGTAATAGGTCTATAGGTCTTCTTTTATTAAGAATTGCAGATATTGTACTTCTTGAACCTATGCTCTTTTCTAAATCTTTTCTAGAAAAACCAAACTAAACTGTTCTATCCTAGAATTAATTGCTTCAATTGGATCAGGTGCTTCTATTTTATAACGTTTAAGCTCATAATCTTCTACTAATATTGATAATATTTCTGATTTTTCAGTCTCTGAGAAATTTTCTTTTGTATCTAATAAATTATTTTTTTAATGCTTCTTCATATTCTTTTTCTGTTTTTATAATATATTTATGATCAAATCTCTTAACATTTATATTCTTGCATTCATTCCTACAAATCTTATGACATTGTTGTTGCATGGTTCTTTTAAATTTTAAAAGTGGTTACCACATATGAGGGATGATAAAACACAGCCAAAGTACACAAATAAAAATAAGGAGTCTTTAAATTTAAAGACTCCTTTTTCGTGTTAATTTAATAGCTTGTAAAAAGATTTGAGAACTAATTACATATCAAATCTTAACCCTGCCATCAGGTTATTACCTTTATAACGGGTTCCACCAAATTTATATGTGACTCCATCAATAATTTTAGTGGTATTTTTTGTTTTACTGTAATCTATCCAGCTATAAACGAGTTCTGCTTTTATACCCTGTGCTACTTCAAATGAAGTACCTAAAGATAATTGATAAGCAACATTTGTTTTATTTTTAGTAGTTAGGCTAGGATCATTAACAGTTATACCATTAGCACTTGTAGGAATGCCTTTGCCTGTGATTTTCTCTTTTACCATTGCAAGACCAACACCGGCACCAGCAAAAACTTTAAACATACTTAAATCAGCAAAATCTACATAACCGTTAAGTAATACACTTACAATACTAGGCTTATGTTGTTTTGCTGACTGAGTAAGAGTAGCATCTCTTGAACTTTTAGTTATTGATTTTTTCAGATGAACATTTGCTACTGTTCCAAGTGTTAAATCGGTTCTCAAATTATCCATGATATAATAACCTACTCCGATATTACCGGTAAAACCAGTATTAGATTTTAGTTTAAAATCTGTGCCTTTAGATTTTATTTTATTAAAAATCATGCCACCGGCATTAAGTTTTAAATACCATTGATTTTCCATAGATGATGATGACATCGGTAAATTAGTATATGAATCTACAGAGGAATGCATATCACAATTAGCAAATGAAAGACCAGAAGTTAAAAGTGTTGTACTTGCAACTGCTACTAAAAATAATTTTTTCATATTGTTAAATTTTTCCTTTAAATTTTTGTTGTTAGTAAAAACGATATTAGATAATAATTATTACAATTTCTACCTAAATTCGATAAAAAATAGTTTGTAAGTGATATCCCTGACTTGTTATACCCCGCGCTTGTAGCTGGATCTAAACTGAAAATACTAATATTATTAGTATCTTAAATTGTTTTCTTAGATACCAAACTATGGTATGACATTAGGTTATAAAACTATCAATATATTCTTAATTATATATCAAATCTTATACCTGCTGTTAAGTTATGACTTTGATAACGCATTCCACCGGTTTGTACATTTTGCCCTTGATAAACTACGTTTTTACTTTTTGCTCTACCGTCGTTTATCAAGCTATAAGCTAGTTCTACTTTGAAACCGTCAACAATTTGTGCAGAAGTACCTAAAGTTAGCTTATAAGAAATACTGGTTTTGTTTTTAGTTGTAGATGCAAGACCGGTTATCCCATTATATGTAACTTTCTCTTTAACTAATGAAGTACCAACACCGGCACCGACAAAAACATCAAATATATCAAAATTAGTTAAATCTACATAACCGTTAATAAGTAAACGTGTAATAGTAGGTTTATGGGTTACTGAAAAATTAGTACCAGAAAAAGGTGCATTAGTTGCGGTTCCAGATTTTAACTTTCCACCGATTATAGTACCTAAAGTTAAATCAGCTCTAAAATTTTCAGAAATATAATAACCAATACCTAAATCAATTGGAATAGCGGTATTAGATTTTAATTTAACATTAGTTGCTTTATCTTTTTCTTTATTAAACATTAATGCACCGGTATCTATTCTTAAATACCACTCATTATCCATACTATTAGCAAATGATACGGTAGAAGATAAAATTGTTGCACTTGTAGCAGCTATTAAAAGTAACTTTTTCATAATTAACACCTCAAATTTAATAATTAAACATTATCTTTAAATGAGATAACATATTATATTTTTTAGTTCTATATTTAATCGGCTATTATATTCGTTTTATTAAGTTTTGTGATAAAATAAACACATAAATACACTCACACCACTTGAAAATTGACTACGTCATCCTACAAGTAATATGGTACTAACATATTTATATGCTCTGTTCCTCATCACTCTGTAGATTCCTTGCTATTTTTCAATTTGAACTTCATATAACTCACTCTTCATTTTACTTCGGAGCATACTTCAGCAAACATGTATTTATTAAACTTGTCTTTCTCATCTCTAAATTTATCAGCATCAGGCAAAGCAGGCATTTTTTTGGTAATATTTTTCCATCCCTTATTCTCTATAAAATCTTTTGCACGTTCTACCCATTCTATTAACTCCGGTGATTCGGGTTTGATGGCACCTATAGGACAATCAGGAATGCATACACCACAATCAATACATTCATCTGGATTAATGACTAGCATTAATTCCCCTTCATAGAAGCAGTCTACGGGACATACTTCAACGCAATCAGTATATTTACATTTTATACATTCATCGGTTACAACATAAGTCATTTTATTATCGATTCTTAATTTTATAAATTAATACAGAAGTTCGCATAGTTAGTATTAATAAAAAATATAATACAAAACTTATAAACATAATAATTAAGGGTTTCAACATTGAAGAATGAATAGTAGGAGAACCAAGCCTTAAAACACTAGCTGGCTGATGCAGGCTATACCAAATATTTACCGAGAATTTTACTATCGGTATGTTAATCAAGCCGATAAGAGCAATGATCGAAGCTGGATTTTGTGCTTTTCTTATATTATCCACACTATTCACTATTATAATATAGCTTAAATATAATAAAAATAATATAAGCATAGAGGTAAGTCTTGCATCCCAAACCCACCATATTCCCCATATAGGCTTTCCCCATAAAGAACCTGTTACTAAACTAATCAAAGTAAAAGTAGCTCCAACGTGACTAGAAGCTACAGCTAACAAATAGTTAATAGTAGTTTTCCATACTAAATAACCAAAGCTGCAAACTGCCATAAAAACATAAATACCAAGGGCCATCCAAGAAGCAGGTACATGAACATACATAATGCGTACAAACTCACCTTGTTGATAATCGACCGGCGAAACTATAAGAGCTAAATAAAGACCTATAACCATCATTATGAAAGTAGATATAGTTAATATAGGTATTATAACCTTTGATAATTTATTAAAATAATAGGGAATTAATAGTTTTAACATATTTTCTTTTCTTATTCTCAATTTCATTCCTAATTAAAAGCGATTCTGTTACATGACTATTATGCCGCCTACGTAGAGAATGAAAATTGGGCTATTACTCAAGCCATGAAAAAATTTCCACTTTCACAGAAATGACATCATTTGAATTACGTAACAATGCTCTACCATGATTAGGAATAGCAAGTTCTTATTTTTTTAAAAAACTCTTTCATTAATAGTCCTGAATCTTCGGCAAGAATTTCGCTATATATTTCCGGTCTATGAAAACAAGCACTACTGTTAAAATATCGCAAATTACTTTCAACAACCCCATGTTTAGGATCAGATGCTCCATAAAACAAACGTTTCAACCTGCTATGACTAATCGCTGCTGCACACATAGCACAAGGCTCTAAAGTAACATAAATATCATAATCATTTAAATTTTTAGAAGATATAATGTTACATGCTTCATGAATAGTAATTATTTCAGCATGATAAAGAGCATTGTTTTTTTCTTCGGTATTATTATAACTACTAGCAATAATTCTCTGATTTAATCTATCTACAATTACTGCTCCAACCGGAACTTCATTTTTATCAAAAGCAATCCTAGCTTGTTTTAAAGCTTGCTGCATGAAAAAGTTATTAAAACTAGTTTCTTTCTCTAACAATAGATTCACGATAATTTACATGTTCTTCGAATCCATGAGGATCTTGGTGAATAATTATTTCAGCTTCTGGAAATTCCTGCAATATTTCAAAAGCAATTTCATCACTAATTTTATGAGCATTATACAGCGACACATTACCATCTATTTCTAAATGGCACTGGATAAAAGCTTTTTGACCGGCATATCTAGTTTTCATTTCATGCATACCTTTTATACCTAAATGGTTATTAACTATCGAGATAATTTTTTGCCTATCTTGTTCAGGTAATTCATGATCTACTAAATTTTTAAATGCCTTTTTAAACAAAGAATAAGAATAGTGAAATATATATAACGAAATAACTACCCCAAATAGTGGATCAACAAACCAAAAATGATCACTTAAATTTATTGAGATAATTACTATAATATTAGTGAGTAAGTCCGTGAAATAATGAAGCTTATCTGCTTGTACTATATCCGATCCTGTTTTTTTAACTACATAAGTTTGATAAAGTACTAAAATAATTGTTAAGAGTATACATACATACATTACAGTAGTACCGTAGCTAATATTCTCCGGTTTTGTGTTTTCAAATAAAGATTTAACTGAAGAAAAAACTACAAAAAAAGCTGAAGCAAAGAAAAAGATCGATTGAGAAAAAATTATTAAATCCTGCATTTTTTCATGCCCGAATCGATGATGATAATCAGGTGGTTGCAGAGCAAACCTTAAAGCTATTAAATTAATAAAGGAGGAAGTGATATCAAGAATCGAGTCAATTAAAGAAGCAAGTATTGATTGTGAATCGGTAACAACCCAAGCATATAATTTGATACTTAAAATAATTAATGCAATAGTAACGGATAAATAAGATGCCGATTTTATTAACTGATTACGACTATTAGTATCCATAACAAATCTTTCCAATTGAATATTCTTAGTTTAACAAAGAAAATATAAAATTCAATGAGTTTTACACTTTACAAAATTCTAAAAACCATATACTTATTAAATTATATTAATTTAGAGAGAATTTATATGAAACTATTATCTAAAATTATGATTATAGCTCTTACAACCTTTATGTTACAAGCATGTACCAGTCCAGGTGGTATGAACAAGCAAGGTCAGGGTACACTAATCGGCAGTACAGCAGGTGCATTAATTGGTTCTAAGTTTGGTAAAGGTAAAGGACAGCTTGTTGGAGTAGGTGCTGGAGCGTTACTAGGTGCTATCCTTGGTAATCAAATCGGTGCAGGTATGGATGAGCAAGATAGAAGACTTGCAGAACGCACCTCACAAAGAGCTTTAGAAACAATACCTAGCGGTACTAGCATAGAATGGCATAATCCAGATAACGGTAATTACGGTTATGTTACGCCTAGCAAAACTTATAAAAATAGCACTGGTCAATATTGCCGTGAGTACACTCAAACAGTTGTAATAGGCGGGAAAGAACAAAAAGCATATGGTAATGCATGCCGCCAACCTGACGGACAATGGCAAGTTGTGAATTGATAAATAGTTCTATGTTATTTCCTACAAAAGCGAGCATCCAGAAAAATTAAAAAAGACCGGACTCACTACAAGCTCCCGGGATGAAGTCCAAAAAAGCTGGATTCTTGTTTTTGCGGAATAATGTACACAACACTCATAGAAATAAA
Source organism: Rickettsia sp. Oklahoma-10 (assembly GCF_039954865.1). NCBI lineage: Bacteria > Pseudomonadati > Pseudomonadota > Alphaproteobacteria > Rickettsiales > Rickettsiaceae > Rickettsia > Rickettsia oklahomensis. Next base: position 275,190 of record NZ_CP157197.1, read on the forward strand.
TAATTATGACTTTTATAATAACAAGTACAGCATTTAAACATAATGACCATACTTCTAATAAATCCATCTGTAAAGGCCAAAATCTTTCACCACATTTAGAGTGGCACCATGCTACTTCAGATCCTAAGTTTTTCCTAATGCACTGGTAAAAATAACCGCTGCATGGTATATTGGATCATTGGATAATATATTAATGACTGAATTTTCAGAAGGACAAGAGATGGCAATATTAAAATAATAGCTGGAAAGAAAAAATACGGTAGTCCTTGTCCGCCTACTGATAAACAACCTCATCATTGTTTTTTCAAATTACGCTCTAAATGATTATCTTGAACTTGATGAGAGTGCTAGCAAACAAGATTTAGTATTAACTTTGCCAAAATCATTTACTTGCTGAGGCAAAACTAATACGAATTTATTCCATAGATAAATAAATGGGAAAACCTATAATAGAGTTTCGTAACGTATCTAAAAAATTCGGTAATAAGTTACCGATAAATAACGTTAGTTTCACTGTCATAAAAAACAATATTACCACTTTAATTGGACCTAACGGCGCAGGTAAAACGACCATAGTACGATTAATGCTTGGACTTGAAAAACCAACAAGCGGCGAGATTATAATTAATCCCAAATTAAAAATCGGATATGTACCCCAGAAGTTTGGACTAAGTCCTGACTTACCTATCACAGTGAAAAAATTTTTAGATCTATTAGCACCAAATAACTTTAAGAACAATATTAAAGAGATTAACTCATTTATTAATTTAGAACATATAAAAGATCAAGAAATTTCCAAGCTCTCAGGAGGACAGTTTCAGAAATTGGTTCTTGCATGTGCAATAGTTAATAATCCTGACTTAATTATTTTAGATGAACCGTTGCAGTCTTTAGACGTAACAAGTCAACAAGAATTTTACTGGCTTATTAATCTAATTCGTAAAAAACTAAATATTACAGTTTTTATGATCTCTCACGATTTATTTACCGTAATAAAAAACTCAGATCAAGTTATATGCTTAAACGGTCACATATGTTGCAGCGGAATACCAAATGAAATAACTCCTAACTCTGAATTTTCAAATGCACTTTCTTCTCTAGGCTTCTATATTCACCACCACGATCATAGGCATTAGACTTATTTTTCAAATATCGCTTTAAATATATACCGGTATGACTATCAATGCATGCAGCAATGTCGGCAGGAGTACCGCATACAACTATCTTACCACCTTTGTCACCACCTTCAGGACCAACGTCAATAATATAATCTGCTGTTTTGATAACATCTAGATTATGCTCGATAACTAAAACGGTATTGCCCATATCAACAAGTTTATGTAACACTTTCAACAATTTATTAATATCGTCGATATGCAATCCTGTAGTTGGTTCATCAAGTATATAAAGCGTTTTACCAGTTGAACGTCTTGATAATTCTTTAGCAAGCTTAACACGCTGTGCCTCACCTCCTGAAAGAGTAGTAGCAGATTGACCGATCTTAATATAGCCAAGCCCGACCTCATTTAAGGTGATTAGTTTTTCGTAGATTAACGGGATTTTCTCAAAAAATTTCATCGCATCTTCTACAGTCATCATTAATATATCGGCAATTGATTTCCCTTTATATTTTATTTCAAGCGTTTCTCTATTATATCTATAACCATTACAAATATCACATTTTACATATACGTCAGGTAAAAAGTGCATCTCTATTTTAATTAACCCATCACCTTGGCATGCTTCACACCTACCGCCTTTAACGTTAAACGAAAATCTGCCTACTTTATAACCTCTAGTTTTTGATTCAGGTAATTCTACAAACCAATCTCTAATATGAGTAAATGCACCTGTATAAGTCGCAGGATTTGAACGAGGGGTTCTACCTATTGGAGATTGATTAATATCGATAATTTTATCAATATATTCAAGTCCTTTTAACTCTCTATATTTTCCAGGGAATACTTTGCTAGTTGGCTCTAAATGCTTTAAAGCTGCTTTATATAGAGTATGAATCATCAAGCTTGATTTACCACTTCCCGATACTCCTGTTATAGCAGTAAACGTACCAAGCGGAATTTTGATATCAACATTATCTAAATTATTTGAAACTGCTCCAAGTAGTTCGATTGCCCTATTATTATGTCCTATTCGTGTTTCAGAAGGCACTTTAATTGTTTGACGACCGCTTAGATACCTACCTGTAATACTGTCTTCAACATTCTTTATTGCTTCAGCATTCCCTTCCGCAATAACGCGTCCACCGTGAATACCAGCTCCTGGTCCTATATCAATAATATGATCTGCTTTATACATTGTTTCTTCGTCATGCTCAACTACCAAAACGGTATTACCTAGATCTCGTAGCCTTTTGAGTGTCTCAATTAATCTCGTATTATCTCGTTGATGAAGACCAATAGACGGCTCATCAAGTACATATAAAACACCGCTAAGTCCTGAACCTATTTGAGATGCAAGACGAATACGCTGACTTTCCCCTCCCGATAAAGTACCTGCTTCTCGTGATAACGTTAGATAATCAAGCCCGACATTCATAAGAAATTTTAATCTCTCGGTAATTTCTTTAAGTATACGCTCGGCAATAAATAATTGCTTTTTATTTAATTTTTCTTCTAAGTGACTAAACCATTTGTACAAGGCGGCAATACTCATACCTGCTACTTCGCCTATATGAAAATTTGCTATTTTAACACATAATGCTTCGTCTTTTAATCTATATCCGTTACACGCAGTACATTTATGTTCTGACTTAAATTTAACAAGTTCTTCTTTAATTAAAACCGATTCTATAGTACGATCCTTTTCTTGCAAACTTGGTATTATACCAGCAAAAGGTCGTTTTATTATTTGCGTTTTAGAACCATCGTGAAACTCAAATTTTATTGCTTCTTCTCCTGAACCTTCAAATAAAATATCCTTAACATTTTGTGATAAACTTATAAAAGGTACTTCAATAGAAAATTTATAATGATCAGCAAGAGCCTTTAATGTCTCTAGGATAAATTTAGAGGAGGTGCTACCCCAAGGCACGATTGCACCATCTTTAATAGATATTCTTTGATCCGGAACAATTAAGTCTCTATCAAAGAAAAACTCCTTACCCATTCCTTCACATTTAGGGCATGCTCCAAAAGGGCTATTAAAAGAAAAGATTCGAGGTTCTATTTCAGTAAGCTGAAAACCAGATACTGGACAAGAATATTTCTGGGAAAAAGTAATACGTTGATTTTTTTTAAACTCGGTCTTAACTGCCAGCGGCAATTCTACAATTTCTAAATAAGTAATACCCTCGGCAAGGTTTAACGAACTCTCTAAACTATCTGCAAGTCTATTACCTAAATTTTCGTCTAGAACTATTCTATCCACAATGACTTCTATATTATGCTTCTTATTTTTATCAAGTTTCGGTAAATAATCAATTTCGCAAACTTCCCCATTAACTACTAATTTCTGAAAGCCTTGCTTTTTCAGATTCATAATTTCACGCTTGAACTCACCCTTATGTCCTCTAACAATAGGAGCTAGTAAATATATTTTCGTACCCTTAGGTAATTCATTAATTATATCCACCATCTCTGAAACTGTTTGACTATGTATAGGAAGACCGGTCGCTGGAGAGTAAGGAATACCCACCCTTGCATATAATAACCTAAGATAATCGTAAATTTCTGTTATAGTGCCTACCGTAGAACGCGGATTTTTGGAAGTAGTTTTTTGGTCAATTGCAATAGCAGGTGATAATCCGGAAATAGATTCCACATTTGGTTTATTTTGTAAATGTAAAAATTGCCTTGCATATGAAGATAAACTTTCAACATATCGCCTTTGTCCTTCTGCATAAATAGTATCAAACGCTAAAGAAGACTTACCTGAACCACTAAGACCAGTAATAACAACAAATTTATTCCTTGGAATATCAACATTTATATTTTTTAGATTATGCTCTTTAGCACCGCGTACCTTAATATATTCTTGGTTCATAACCACTGCACTATAAAATTTTTGAGATTTTTTTTAAAAAACCTGTAGTATTATAGGCTCTTTTATTTTATTATTGCAATAATAATATTTTAAAATAGGTAGTATTAATCTATGGCAGGTAGTTTAAATAAAGTAATATTAATAGGTAATGTAGGACGTGATCCTGAAATTAGAACTACAGGAGAAGGGAAAAAAATTATTAATCTTTCCTTAGCAACAACTGAAACTTGGAAAGATCGCGTCACCGGCGAACGAAAAGAACGAACCGAATGGCATAGAGTAGTGATATTTAGTGAAGGATTAGTATCTGTTGTGGAACGCTATGTTACAAAAGGTAGTAAATTATATATTGAAGGTTCATTGCAAACCCGTAAGTGGAATGATAATTCAGGTCAAGAAAAATATACCACGGAAGTTGTGTTACAAAACTTTAATGCACAATTAATATTATTAGATAGTAAAAATTCTAATAATCATACTCAAGATTTAGGACATAACGAATATAAACATCTTGAAACTAAAACTCATTCCTTTGATCATAGCGACTTAGATGATGAAATACCATTTTAATCAAAATTGTTATGCAAAATTTCATTTGGACAATAATATTTTTAGTGTCAATATTTCTTTCAGGGTGTTCTACTACTTATGATGTAGCTAGTAGGGTAAAGCATTTGCAAGATATAGCAACTCAAAATAACTTTCAGATGCAGCTGGTAAACGGAGGTGATTTTACCCTTACTACTTATCAGCGTATTACCAACCTTAACTTACCTTTTGTATTCTATATTGAAGGGGATGGGCATCTTGCAGATGGATCTGCTAATTCTGATAATCCTACTCCGGTTAATCCAATGCTCTTGAAACTTGCTGCAATCGATAAGAGACCAAATGTCGTTTATATAGCAAGGCCTTGTCAATATACACCTTTAGAAATGAACCCAAAATGCATTAGCGATTATTGGTTAGATAAAAGAATGGGACAAGAAGTTGTAGATTCAATTAACAATGTTATAAATATTATTAATAACGGACAAAAATTTAGCTTAATCGGTTTTTCAGGCGGTGGTGGACTTACAATATTAATCGCTAATCAAAATAGTAATGTGAAAGATATTATAACGATTGCCGGTAATTTAGATACTAAAAAGTTTGATAAATATCATAATTATCATGGTTATTTAGTTAAATCGTTAAATCCAATAAATTATGCAAAGCAGGTTAATAATATCCCGCAATTACATCTCGCTGGCATGGATGACACAAGGGTTCCACCTTTCATAACAGAACTTTATGTAAAAACAAGCAGCTCAACATGTGTAAAAAAGCAAACTTTTCCTAATATTTCTCATACAAAAGGTTGGGATAAAGTTTGGTCTAATATATTAGATATCCCTCTGGTTTGTGATAATTAGTATTTGAATTCAGAATATTACGGCAAAAAGAAACCAATGTTGTTATGGTTCTAAAAAAGCATTCTATTATAAATATCCTATTGTAGCCTTAACTACGGTTCTCTCTGCTGTAGGAACTTGCTCGGCTTTAGGGATTTACTAATATTGTTACTTCTTATAGATTTAATTATATTACAGGAACATTAATGAGAACCACATTAAGAGAAGCTCCTGAATTTGCCAATGCAAAGCATAAATTACTTAAAACTTTTGAAAAAGCTAAATAGAAATATAAAAAAGTATTTAGAAAATAATCCTATTTGGAAAGAAAAAATTGATAAAAGACAGCAAACAACTCTATATTTTAATGGATTGTGCATGGCCCATGGCTTGTATGTTTTTATTTTGTATACATCTATTGTGGTGATATTCTTATAACTAAATTTAACTGTACTCCTGATCAAGTTATCAAACAAAATTCAGACTATCTAATAGAACTTAATAAGTAGTAACGGTATTAAGTTATAAATATATAACCTTTAAAACTTTAAAAAGTCTACAGCATTATTAGGGATGTTCAATATTTATAATATAACATCCATATTTATTAAATAAAGCTTCAATGCCAAATCAAATATTTATTAATGGATTATGCCTCAATCTTGCCGATTGCACCAAATTGTTTTAGACATTTTCCAACCTCTAAACACTTTACTTCATGTACTTTATCAGTACTGGTATGTATGTTACTCACTTTTGGTTGCGCTCATTTAATAAAAATTCTTGGAAACTAGTTAGTATTAATTATTACAACAAATATTAGATTTGGTATATTTCATTTTGTAAAAGATTGGAGAAAGAAAGTTGGGAATTACCCGATAAAATCTTTTGCTTCTTCAGTGAAGTTTGCTTAATTGATAAATATTTATAGCAGTTTTCCTTTAATATCTCTATAACATTGCCTATCTTAAGTTACTTAGCAAGAATTATAAAATTATTAAAAGTCTCTTCTATAATTTTCTTTGCTTTCTCAGGCGACTTAGCTGCTAATGTTTGTATTATGAATACGATCAAATAACTTTATTAAGTACGGTCTCATATCTTTTTGCCTAATTAATAGGCGTAGCTTTTCTGCGACACTAAATTTTTCCATAAGTTAAGGTTTAACCCTCCATATGTTTTGCTATTTCTTTGCCAAAAATCTTGATGATCATTTATATATATATAACTTCTGTATAAGTAGTGCAGCTTGCGGCATAATAGTATTTAAAGCTTAGGAACTTAATATGCTGCAAATGCAGCTAGCATAATCACCCTTCAACCAGGTGAAATAGTAAGGGTAACCCTGATTGGGACTCATTTGTAAGCTGTAATATTTGCAAGCATAATTATATCCGTTTCTTGATTTAAGAATATCTATAGTGTTTAAATATTCAAGTTTATCAAGTAATTTTTTACCATAAAAACAAGTCTTAAATTTTTCTTTCCAAGAGCTTAAATCTTCTATAAAAAGTTATGTTATTTATATTAATAATAGTTAATTACAATTAAACAACAAAAATTAAAAATTGCAACAATAAGTAGCGTTTTAAGTCTGGCTGTATATCGATAACTTTTAGTTATTTTGTAGCAACTATAATCTTAGTAGATTATTAGCTTGTAAAAGATTCAGCAGTTAATCACGGATAATAATCGATACAGTTCAAAGTGTAATTGGCGTATACACTTACAAATTTATCGAAAAACTAAGAGTGGCGCACCCTAAAGGATTCGAACCTCTGACCCACAGATTAGAAATCTGTTGCTCTATCCAGCTGAGCTAAGGGTGCTAAACATTTATAATAAGCTAATACTATCAGTTTAAGCAAAATTTTGCAAGGATTCTTTTTTTGAAATAATAAGAGCAAATTTGATAAAAAATATTTATGGATAAGTTCTACAATTATAATTCTTCTTTAAATCAGACTTTACTTAATCTTAAAGTAAAACCTAATTCTAAACAGAATCTAATTAGCGATTTTGTAATTATTAAAAATATTCCATATCTAAAATTATCTATAAAAGCTGTAGCTGAGCAAGGTAAAGCTAATAAAGAAATTATAAATTATCTAGCAAAAGAATGGAAATTATCACGCAGTAATATCGAAATTATTAAAGGTCATACTCATAGCTTAAAAACAATATTGATAAAAAATATTGATAAAAGCTATTTAAATTCGATTATTAATTCCTATATTAAGTGAGAGGATATTGTTGCTATAGTACACCGATGTCATTTCCACGTAGGCAGGAATAATGACATTAAGAGTATTTACCAAACTATGCAATAAAACTTAAATTTCCTTAAAATGAGGAAAAAATAATTTATAAATTGGTTTAATATGACACAAGAAAAGAAAAAGTTTGATGCCGAGGTTGGCAAGATTTTAAATTTAATGATTCATTCTCTTTATAGTCATAAAGAAATTTTTATGCGAGAGTTAATTTCCAATGCTTCAGATGCTTGTGATAAACTACGCTATTTATCTCAAAGTAATAACACATTAGTAGCAGGCGATAGTAACTTTAAAATTACGGTTAAAATTGATAAGAATAATGGACAAATTATTATTCGTGATAACGGTATAGGCATGAATAAAGAGGATTTAATCGAAAACCTTGGTACTATCGCAAGATCAGGAACGGCAAATTTTCTTAGAAACTTATCTGGTGATTCTAAAAAAGATAATATGCTAATCGGTCAATTTGGCGTTGGGTTTTATTCAAGTTTTATGGTAGCCGATAAAGTAACTGTAACTTCAAGAAAAGCAGGAGAAGATAAAGTCTATGTTTGGGAATCAGACGGACTTGGTGAATATACTGTCTCAAATTCAGATAAAGAATTCACAAGAGGTACGGCAATCGTTTTACATATCAAAAAGGAAGAAGATAATTTCCTTGATCACTTCAGGTTAAAGCATATTGTTAAAAGCTATTCTGATCACATAGCAGTACCGATATATTTCTTTGATGCGAACGGCAACAACGAAATACAATTAAATTCTGCATCTGCATTATGGACAAGACCAAAATTAGACATTACGCAAGAACAATATAAAGAATTTTATAAAAGCTTATCTTACGCTATAGATGATCCGTGGATTACTCTGCATAATAAAAACGAGGGTGCTATAGAATTTACTAACCTACTTTTCATTCCATCAAACAAAACATTTGATTTATTCCATCCTGATCGCAAAAGACGAGTAAAACTATATATAAAAAGAGTATTTATTTCTGATGAGAATATTGATTTAATTCCGTCATATTTAAGATTTTTACGAGGTGTGGTTGATTCAGAAGATTTACCGCTAAATATTAGCCGTGAATCACTACAGCATAATAGCATACTTGAGAAAATCAAAAATGCTATTACAAAAAGAGTGCTGGGTGAACTTAAGAAAAAGAAAGAAGAATCACCTGAAGAGTACAATAAGTTCTGGGCTAATTTCGGCGGTGCGTTAAAAGAAGGGTTATGTGAGGCTACTACCGATCATGAAAAATTATTAGAGGTATGTATATTTAGAAGTGCCTTGCATAATAAAATGATTAGCCTTGACGAATATATAGCAAATCTAAAAGAAGGACAAAATACTATATATTATTTAAGCGGTGATAATCCTGATAAATTACTTTCAAGCCCACAAATCGAAGGATTGCTGAGTAACAATATCGATGTATTACTTTTCACTGATACTGTTGATGATTTTTGGGTAAATGTTAATAGTGAATATAAAGGGCATGCTATTAAATCTGCTACTAGAAGCGATATCAATGTAGAGCAAACTACTTCACCATCTGAAGGAGAAAATACAGATAGTAAAAAATCCGATGATGAATATAAATTACTAACTGATTATTTTAAAGAGACACTAGGGAATTTAGTTAAGGACGTTAAAATATCTAAAAAACTTACCTCAAGCCCTGCTTGTCTTGCAGTGAGTGAATCTGCTATGGATATTCGTATGGAGAGGTTTTTAATAGAGCAGAAACAAATAGCTAATGCATCAGCTAAAAATTTAGAACTAAATCCTAAAAATAAAATTATAGAGAAACTCTTTAACGACTTAAAAGCAAATAATAAAAATAATAAAGAGTTAGTTAATCTAATATTTGATCAAGCCTGTATTTTAGAGGGTGAACCTGTCGCTGATACCGGTGCGTTTTCAAAAAGATTAAACGATATTATACAAAAAGCCATATTATAACTTTAAGCTTCTTTAATTTTAATATAGAATGGCCCCAAACATGAAATCTGTTGTCATACCATTGCTTGACAACGGATTTCACGTAAAAATTTTCTAATAAACCAATAGTTCTAATGTTTTATTACGATACTATATTTAGCAAACATATAGATAAGATAAAAAGCGAAGGAAGATATCGAGAATTTAAAGCTTTAAAAAGACAAGCAGATAATTTTCCTTTTGCAGAGCATGAAGATAAACAAATAGTTATGTGGTGCATTAATGATTATTTGGGTATGAGTAAACATACAAAAGTAATGCAAGCTTCTATAGATGCTTTACTAAAATATGGTGTTGGATCAGGTGGAACCCGCAATATCGGCGGTAATCATACCGCCATTCTTGAGCTTGAAAAAGAGCTGACAAGTTTACATAATAAAGAGGCAGCTTTAGTTTTTACATCTGGTTTTGTTGCAAACGATACAACGCTTGCAAGCCTTGCTAAAATTATGCCAGATATAGTATTTTTTTCCGATGAGCTAAATCATGCATCAATCATTGCAGGAATTAGAAGTTCAAGAGCCGAAAAATATATATATAAACATTTAGACGCTAAGCATCTAGAAGAACTTCTGCAATCAGTCGATATTAATAGACCGAAAATTATTGTTTTTGAATCGGCTTACTCTATGGACGGGTTCTTCTCGCCTATCAAAGATATAATTAACTTAGCCAAAAAATATAACGCTTTAACCTTTATAGACGAAGTTCATACGGTTGGTTTATACGGTAAGCATGGTGGAGGCATTGCAGAGCTTCTGAATTATAGCAATCAAATCGATATTATTCAAGGTACGCTTGCTAAAGCCTATGGCACTATTGGCGGTTATATCACGAGCAATCATAATTTAGTCGATGCTATAAGACTAACCGCTTCAGGATTTATTTTTACTACTTCTCTTCCACCGGTAATTTCTACCGCTGCAACACATAGTATTAGACATCTTAAAGAATCAAAGAAAGAACGAATAAAACATCAAGAAGTAGTTGCAAAACTTAAAAACTCTTTTGAACGTTTTAATATACCTTATTTGAAAAATGAGAGTCATATAGTACCGATAATTATCGGCGATCCAATAAAAGCGGCTAAAGCATCAAATATGTTACTTAATAAATATGGCATTTACGTTCAACATATAAATTTTCCAACTGTACCACGGGGTACAGAACGCTTAAGAATCATCCCAACCCCTGCCCATACTGATAAAATGATCAATGATTTATCTGTAGCTTTAGTCAAGATATTTACCACACTTGGTATAGAATTAGAGGCTACACAAGAACTCAACGAAGAAGTACGTTTGAATCTTATTAATTCATAAGCTTATACTTTCTATTCCGGTAAAATAAAAAGTCGTTATATAAAGATCAACTTCAAAAAGAGCAATAGCTTTGTAAGCCGAGGAGCGGAGCATATAACAAACGTTCAACATCCCAGAACTTACAAGGACATTTTCACCAATTTGTCAAGTTCATCGAGTGTATAAAAACTATTGCATATTTCAGCTCTTTGGTTTATTTTGATTAGCAAACTACATATAGAATTAATAATGGGTTATTAATAATGGGAGTTACCGTATTAAAAAACGAAGGATTGGATTTTCATGCAAAAATCTCTACTCCTTTAAGTGAGATAGATGATGAGATTCAAAAAGAATTACTTGATTTAACCAAAAAAGTTAAAATAGCAGGTTTTAGAACTGGTAAAGTACCGGTTTCAATTGTTAAGAAAAAATATGGTCCTTCCATCAGGAATGATATAATAGAAAGAAGAATTAACCAATCGGTAAATTACATTATTAAAGAGCATAATCTAAATATAATCGGTAGACCCAAAATTGAAGAATTGCAAAATGAGCCTGACAAAGCTTTAGAATTTACTATAAAGATAGAGCTATTACCTAAAATTATTATTCCAGATTTAAAGAAAATTTCACTAGACCGTCCAAAATTAGCAGTAAGCCCTAAAGATGTTGAAGAACAACTAGAAAAGCTTGCTAAATTAACAAAAAGTTATACCAAAGAAAGTAAAGTAAAAATAAATGATGGAGATCAGGTTACTATTGATGCAATTGGATATATTAAAGATGAAACTTTTGAAGGCGGTAAATTAAATGATTTTAAGGTAGTAATAGGTAGTAATACACTTATTCCCGGTTTTGAGCAACAATTAATAGGTTCTAAAACAGGTAGTGAAGTAGATGTTAATGTTACTTTTCCTCAAAATTATCATGCTAAAGATTTAGCAGGTAAGGATGCTCGTTTTGTAGTACAAATTAAAGCAGTACATACTGCAGAACCTACCCTTATTAATGACGAATTCGCTAAAAAATTCCAAAGTAATAGCCTTGAAGAATTGCGTACACATTTTGCTAAACAAATAGAAAATGAGTCGGAAGAAGCTATTAATACTATAATGAAAATGCACTTATTTGATAAGTTAGAAAAATTGTTAGATTTTGATGTGCCGGCATCTTTATTAGAGCAAGAAAAAAATATTTTAAAATCAGAGACTGATAAAAGTGAACAAGATGCATCATTATTGAAAGATAAATCCTCTAAAGAAATAACAGAATATTATAACAAATTAGCATTACGCCGTGTGCGAATAGGTTTATTACTTGCTGAATATGCAAAATCTAAAAATTTGCAATTAGAGTCTGATGATTTAAGAAAAGTTATTATGCAACAAGCACGTAATTTCCCCGGGCAAGAAAATGTAATTCTTGATTTTTATAAAAAAAATCCTAGAGCAATTGAGGAACTGAAAGGCCCTGCTTTAGAAGATAAAACTGTCCAATATATATTTAATAATGAAATAAAACTTAAAGAACAGAAATATACTAAGGAAGAACTAGAGAAATATCTAGAAGCAGAAGAGCAACGTATTACTTTGATTTAAAGTTTGCTAATCCCGTCATTAACAAGCGACCATATGGTTTGTTACATGGACCGATTCCCAATCCCCCCCCGATTGGACCCTGAGTTTGTAGCAGAATCTAGTTTAAAATTATTGGTATTTCTTATTTATTTTTTGGATAAAGACGTATGATACCATGTACGTTTTCGATCCATATAACAATAGCTCCTCACTAGGTAATATTACTCCCGATTTTTATAACCTCTAAAGCAAGTTTGACTACTTTATTTACTCCGGTATTAGTATAGGTAGAGATAGGAAAAACTTCTTTATTAGTAATTTTCCGCAACTTATTTATTTTTTCCCGTATCTCCTTATCGGTAAGAATATCACATTTATTCAGACATATGATTTCGATTTTGTTTTTTAGATAATTGGAATATGATTCAAGTTCAAGACGTACCGTATTATAATCTGCAACTACATCATTACTAGAGCCATCTATTAAATGTATTAATACATTACATCTCTCTATATGTTTTAAGAATTTATCACCAAGACCATGACCTTGATGAGCTCCTGCAATTAAGCCTGGAATATCGGCTATGACAAACTCTTCGTCATCAACATATATCACCCCAAGATTCGGTATTAAAGTAGTAAAGGGATAATCAGCAATTTTAGGCCTAGCAGCAGTTACAACTGATAAAAAAGTAGATTTACCGGCATTTGGAAGCCCCACAAATCCAATATCAGAGAGAAGTTTTAAGCTTAAATGAATCCACATTTCTTCAGCGATCTTCCCTTCTGTATGCTTCCTTGGCGCTTGATTAACTGATGTTTTAAAATGGCTATTACCAAGACCACCGCTTCCTCCTTTAATTATTTCAAAGCTCTGATCATCCTCAGTAAAGTCATGCAATAATTTACCGTCTTCTGAAAAGATTTGCGTGCCAATAGGAACATCAAGAACTAACGATTTTCCTGATTTGCCACTTCTATTTGAACCTTTACCATTTTCGCCGTTCTCAGCGGTAAAATGCTGCTTATATCGATAATTTACTAGAGTATTAAGATGGTGATTACTTCTAAAAATAACACTACCGCCACGCCCTCCGTTACCACCGTCCGGTCCGCCTCTATCAATAAATTTCTCACGATGGAAACTAACACAACCATTACCACCGTTTCCACCTTTTATATATATTTTAACTTCATCAATAAAATTCATTTTATTTTCTTGTTATTGGTATCAATTTTTAAAAATTTAATAATTATAAGTAAGTTTTTGTCCAATATACATAGTTTGAAATTACTTACGTCATTGTTACGAATCAATAGGAGTTAATTCATCTAAAATGGTACTCTTTTTATATTTATTTTAATTATACTCAAAAACTCCAGCGATTTTCGAATGTTTAATCTAAATCATTAAATTCATCACTTTAAAATAATTTAATCTTCTATGATTTCTAAAATTCTAGTTTATTAAAATACACTTTTACTTTATTAGATCAGTTTAATTTCTCAATAGTCGTATAAATAGGTTTTAAATTTTTACTAGTCATTTTCTCTCTTGAATACCCTTATACTCTCTATGTACATAACCAGTGTAAAGCTGTCTCGGTCTGCTGATTTTTTGTTCAGGATCTTCATGCATTTCTTTCCACTGTGCCATCCAACCTACGGTTCTCGCTATTGCAAAAAGTACCGTGAACATTTGTGACGGTATACCCATAGCTTTATAGATAATACCCGAATAAAAATCAACATTTGGATATAATTTTCTCTCAATAAAATATTGATCTTTAAGAGCAATAGATTCAAGTTCTATTGCTATCTTTAAGAGCGGATTGTTTTCTAGCTGTCCAAGTTCCTTTAATACTTCCTTACAAGTTTCTTTAAGTACTACGGCACGTGGATCATAGTTTTTATAAACACGATGACCAAATCCCATTAACCTAAATGGGTCATCTTTATCTTTAGCTTTAGCTATGTATTTAGGGATATTTTCAGAACTACCGATTTCTTTAAGCATATTTATTACCGCTTCATTAGCCCCGCCGTGAGCAGGCCCCCAAAGTGAGGCAATACCTGTACTAATACAAGCAAAAGGATTAGCTCCGGATGAGCCAGCAATTCTTACTGTTGAGGTAGAAGCATTCTGCTCATGGTCAGCATGCAGAATAAATATCTTATTAAGAGCATTTTTTATTACTGGATTTACTTCATACTTTGTACAAGGCGTTGCAAACATCATGTGTAAGAAATTTTCAGTAAAATCTAACGAATTATCAGGATAAATAAAGGGTTGTCCTATAGAATATTTATAAGACATTGCAGCAATGGTCGGTATCTTAGCAATCATTCTAATAACGGTAAGTTCATAATCTGCTTCCTTAAAATTCAATAAATCAGGATAAAATGCAGCAAGAGAACCGACAGCCGCAAGCATAATAGCCATAGGATGAGAAGAGCTACAAAATGTTTGGAACAGATAATGTAGTCGTTCATTTACTAACGAATGAACAGCAACTTTTTTAGTAAAATTATTATACTGCTCACTACTTGGTAATTCTCCATAAATCAATAAATATGCTACCTCTAAAAAATTGCTTTTCTCAGCTAAATCCTTAATATCATATCCTCGATGTCGTAAGATTCCCTTATCACCATCTATATAGGTTATTGTGGATCTACAAGAAGCAGTAGACATAAAACCGGGGTCGTAATTAAAGCAATCAGCTTCCGAAGACACCCTACTTATATCAATTACGTCCTTACCAATACTTGCTTTAAGTATAGGTAATTTAAATATTTGTCCTCTGATTTTTAATTCAGCAAATTCTGAATCATTATTATTTTCATTGGTCATATGTGCTATACCTTATTTTATACATCAGTAATTATAACCCTACCTTAAGGAAATTAGAAATGAATTATGACTTTTGAAGACTTAAAAATTTTCTATATTGCGATTTCAAAATCATACACTTTTATTTGTTAAATCTTCACATCTACTACCCATACTTAGATACTTAGATTAACATTTTTCACACTATTACTTGCTATATAAAGCCAAATATCTTTTATATCTTACTCAGACTTATAAGGTTAATGAAAAATTATAATTAGACATTAGAATTTAACTGCTCTTTACGAAAATTTTTAATATTTTGTAAAGCTTTCTCACCAGGTATTAATTTACCTTGAGCAGTTTGGTCTAAACCAACTTAAATTTCTTGATTAGGCCACATTTTATAGTTTTCAAACTGAGCATTTTGAAACACATTTTCAGATTTAACCATAAAAAGTAAGAATGTTCTTACAACTTTACTTGAAGAATGGTACAAGTCACGGTTAGTAACTTAGAACACGCTTTTCAATCCACACAACAATGCTTCTAGCTAGGAATGATATTCTAAACGTTAGTAGACTACTACTTCTAATTTCAAAAGAATATATTTACTAATACAAAGCAACTAAAATTAGTTGTTAATTAAGCATGAGTTTATTATTTACTAAATACTCCTTAATCTTTAGTAAATCATACCATGAGTTACGTTTTTGCATAGGTTGACGTAGCAGATATGCAGGGTGAAAAATTGCAGTAGTTTGAATGGGTGAAGATAAATATTGATTGGTATAAAAATAATATTCTTGTCTAATTTTAGTAATACCCAAATTTGTTCCAAGTAAGCTAGTTGCAGCCGTACTACCAACTAAGATAATTAATTTAGGGTTAACGAGAGCAATATGCTTCTCAACAAAAGGTTTGCAAATATCGACTTCTTCAAGTGTCGGTTGTCTATTAGCAGGAGGACGCCAAAATACTGTATTAGTAATATAAGCATTATTTTTCCGTGAAATTCCGATGCTATATAGCATATTATCAAGTAAATTCCCGCTTTCACCACAAAAAGGTATACCTTTTAAATCTTCAGTACTTCCCGGAGCTTCGCCTATTAACATAATTTGAGCTTTCTGATTACCATCACCAAAAACGGTATTAGTAGCAAATTTCTTAAGTTCACAGCCATTAAAATTTAGTAGAGATTCTCTTAGTTCTTCTATATTATTAGCTTTGTCGGCAAGAGATCTCGCTAAACTAATACTAGTATGCATTTTACCAGTATTTACTTCAAGAATTTTATCAACTGTTTTGCATTGCATAGGATTAATTTGATTGTTTTCTTGGGATTTATCAATATTTAATTTTTGTGGCTGCGTAGAGCAGTAATATTCAACACCGATTGTACTTAACCATTTAAGCGTATTATTCATTAT
Organism: Rickettsia sp. Oklahoma-10; assembly: GCF_039954865.1. NCBI lineage: Bacteria > Pseudomonadati > Pseudomonadota > Alphaproteobacteria > Rickettsiales > Rickettsiaceae > Rickettsia > Rickettsia oklahomensis. The sequence continues at coordinate 292,019 of NZ_CP157197.1, forward strand.
CTTAAAATATGTTAAAATATTCTGTACCGCATGAACTAAATGATATAAGGCTTGATAAAGCCCTATCATTACTTCTTAAAAATGTTTCAAGGAATCAAATCCAAAAAGCTATTAAAGATTTGCAAGTACTAGTTAATGATGTAATTATTTCTGATCCTGACGTTTTGGTCAAGGAGAATGATATTATATTATTTTCTTTTAAAGAACCTGAAGAACTAAAAATTGAGGCAGCAAATATAGCACTCGATATAATCTATGAAAATGATGATCTAATTGTAATTAATAAAGCTGCAGGTATGACGGTACACCCAGGAGCTGGTCATCATAATGATACACTTGTTAATGCTTTATTACACTATACGAAGAATTTATCGGATATCGGTTCATCAGAAAGACCTGGAATAGTACATCGTTTAGATAAAGATACTACAGGCTTGATGGTAGTTGCTAAAAATAATAAAGCACATATGCTACTTGCAAATCAGATAGAGCAAAGACAGGTAATACGAAAGTATAAAGCATTAATTTGGGGAGTAATTAACCCACTAGAAGGAGTGATTAAGAATAATGTAGGTCGCAGCCGAAGCGATCGACAAAAAATGACCATATTAAAATATGGTGGTAAAGAAGCCGTAACACATTATAAGACTCTAGAATTATTTTATGGTGGCACTATTAGTATGGTAGAATGCAAGCTTAGCACAGGTAGAACTCATCAAATTAGGGTGCAGCTAAGCCATTTAAAGCATTCGGTAGTTGGTGATCAAACTTATGGCAATAACAACCGAAAAGTTACTCATTCTCCACCTGAATTAAAAGCAAAATTAATTGATTTTAAACGCCAAGCTCTGCATTCTTGGTATTTAAGTTTTACTCATCCAACTAGTAATGAGATTATGGAATTTTCTTGTAAGCTGCCAAGTGATATGGAAGAGATAATTTCGCTTGATTTAATTCCTAAAGCAGGAATCCATAGACAATAAGCATCCACCCTGTGGCTTGACACGGGGTCTAATATAATTAGATACTATACAATCAAGGAGCTAAATAACCACTCAATAATTTTAATATTTTACTATTCATGCAATACTCCATAAAACAAGCTCTCAGTGACGCAACAGATAAATTAAATAAAATAGGGATTAATTCATCACAATTAGAAGCACGAATTTTACTACGGCATGTTATAAATAAATCGCTTCAATATTTGCTTATTAAGCGTGATGAACACTTAAATCAATCAGAGATAGAAACTTTTCAAGAATTGTTAGAGAGAAGATTAAAGCATGAACCGATAGCATATATTATAGGTGTAAAAGAATTTTACTCACATGAATTTATAGTTAATAAACATGTATTAATTCCAAGAGGCGATACTGAATTGTTAATTGATATTGTAGTAGAATTGGTAAAAAAGACAGGGTATACCTACAGCCGGAATTTAGTAAACTATATGGATACCTGCCACCTACGCTGGTATGAGACCGAAGGGCTACATACTAACAATATAAAAATCCTAGAGCTCGGTACGGGTAGCGGCTGCATTGCTATCAGCCTATTAGGTGAGTTACCGAATGCTAATGTAATTGCAACTGATATAAGTCTTGATGCAATAGAAGTTACTAGAAACAATGCTTTAAAACATCACGTAACAGATCGTATTCAGATCATTCACAGTAATTGGTTTGAGAATATTGAGAACCAGAAGTTCGATTTTATCGTTAGCAACCCACCCTATATATCCAACACCGAAAAATCAGAGATGGCAATTGAAACAATAAATTATGAACCGCATCTTGCATTATTTGCTGAAGAAAACGGCTTACAGAGTTATAGAACAATTGCCAAAAATGCAAAAAAATTCTTGAAACAAAACAGTAAGTTGGCATTAGAGATAGGATTTAAACAAAAAGAAATGGTAACTCAAATTTTCTTAGATCAAGGATATAATATTGAAGGCGTTTATAAGGATCTACAAGGTTACAGTAGAGTAATATTATTTACTCCTATAACTTAAATCATTCATATGCAAGACACATTGATACAAGCCTGTAAAAAACTTGCAGAAAAATTTGATACGGAACTACCGAAATATTTATAAAAGAAAAGCTTATTGATGCAAAATGTAATTTATAGAAATCGGCCTTTATATTTGAGCATTTCATTAACCAAGCTAAAAAATGAATCCTAATGCAATTTTTTGGCGTAGAGGTACATTGAAACAACATTGAAAATGTTTTAAAGCTTACAGGTAGGCAGAAATATCACAAAATTTTTATTATTCCCAAAATAGGTATTTTAAATAAAGAGCATCTTAAGGTTTTGCAATATAAGCTAAAAGATAACAGGTAATTTAGTATTTACTTCCGATATTGAAAATTATTTTTATAAAGTAGTAATAGATGTTAATAGAGCAGAATGGTAATTTTGACATCACGAATAGAGCCACATGATAATTTGTATCATTTTACCAAATATAATCAAAAAGCTATTAATACGAATATAACACTGAAATTCATAATTTTGCAGCGCGTTTTAATCTGTCGTTAATTGCAGCTCCGATATTTGTAGAAGGCACTGGAGCAACCGCAATACATTCTATATCATGACTAACAGCATAATCGTCAAGTATTCTTAAATATGCATAAAGATTTGCAGCAGCTTCTATAAGGTCACCTTTGGGGCTTAGATTTAACAAGAATCTTCCTGTAAGGTTTCTATTACCAAAAGTTAATCCAATTTCTTTACCCTCTAAATTTGTAGCATTTAATCTAATTGGTACTTTTGGCGAATAGTGTTTTGCAAGCATTCCAGGAGCTTTTATAGTAATTTTTTCTAAAGCTTTAAGAATTTCTATACCAAGCACTTTTTCTAGAACTTCAACCGTTATAAACCCTTCTCTAAGAAGAGTAGGAGCAACAGTTGTAGTATCAATTATAGTTGACTCTAACCCATATTCAGATTGATAAACTTCAGGGACTAAAATAAAAATTTCTTCATTATCCTTAAAATGTTTTGTAACATGCTCAGCATTAGTTGGACTAATATAGTTTGAGGGGTTAGCACTTGGGGCTGCTATAGGCTTACCTGATTGTCTGATAAGTTCTAATGCTAAAGGATAAGATGGTATTCGAATTGCTATTGTGTTAAGCCCTGCCGTAACTGACAATGCTATATTAACATTCTTTTTTAAAGGAACAACTATCGATAATGGTCCAGGCCAAAAATTTTCTACTATTTTTATAGCTAAATCATTAAACTCACCTATGTCTTTTGCTTGCTCTACGGATGCAACATGTACGATAAGTGGATTAATAGCAGGACGATTTTTAAACTGAAAAATCTTTAAACAAGCCTCATTATTAGTAGCATCTGCTCCGATTCCATAAACTGTTTCGGTTGGAAAAACAACCACTTTACCAGATTTTATAAATTGAACTGCTTTATTAATCATTAATTTAGTTATTTAAGTTATTATTCTTAAGTGGATAATCATTGCGAGCGACTGTAATGAGTATGGCAATCCAGAAAAAACAGTTTTCCCTCACAATGACAGAAAAATCGATTCACGCAACAACATTATGTGAAAATAACATCTCCTGAATGTTTGTTGACTAATTGGTCAAGCCACGGTATGATAGGTTTCAATCATAAGCGGTTAAACTTGGCTATTTTATGGAATAATTTGCAAGTATTTTGTAATAATGATAAACGATTTTGTGCTATTTTTGGATCAGGATCATTAACAAGTACTTTGTCAAAAAAGCTAGTAATCGGAGCTAATAGGGATGATAATAAATTTAAAGCTCGATCATAATTTTTATCAGTTATACTATCTATAATCTGCGGCACAAGCTTTTGCATCACTTCAAATAATTCTCGTTCAGGCTGCATAGTCAAGAGACTCTCATCAACTAAACCAGTAATTTTCTGACCGTCGATTATATTACTTGCTCGTTTATAAGCATTTAATAATTGCTTTCCTACATCTTTTACTAAAAATTTTTGTAAGGCATGAAGTTTTAGACTTACACTCACCAAATCTTCTGCACTTAAATCAAGAACTGCATTAATTAATGAAATATCATAATTATTTTTAAAATAGAATTTTATTCTTTCTTCAAAGAAAGATTTTATTAAATCCTTATTTTTATCAGATGAATCTTTATATAAGTTTATAGAAAAATTAATTAAATCATTTAAATTTAACTCTAATTTATTCTCAATTATTATTCTTATAATACCAAGAGCTTGACGTCTTAAGGCATATGGATCACCTGAACCTGTTGGAGCTTCTCCTACTATCATTAAACCGACTAAATTATCTATTTTGTCAGCAATAGCAAGAAGTGCAGCATTCCCATTTGGTACATTGTCGCTCAAACCTTGCGGTTTATAATGATCCTTAATTGCTATAGCTACTTCTTCATCTACCCCCTCATGTTTTGCATAATAATAACCTATAATACCTTGCAGATCGGGAAATTCCCCGACCATTTCTGAAACAAGATCGATTTTGCAAAGTTTTGCTGCCGTAATTAAATCTTTATTGTTTGGAGCTATATAACTACAAATATCGGTTATACGGTCAATTTTCTCTCTTAAGTTACCAAGCTTTGCATGAAATGTTACAGCTAGCAGTTTAGATAAATTTGATTCTAAAGTTTTAGCTATATCCTGCTTATAAAAATATAAAGCATCAGAAAGACGAGCTACCAATACTTTTTCGTTACCTTTAATAACAAGTTCAGAATTTGCAAATCTGCCATTACTTACAAACAGAAAATACGGTGCGAAATTTCCAGCCCTATCAAATAGACAGAAATACTTCTGATGTGTACGCATCGAGGAAATTAACACCTCCTTAGGTAACTCTAAGAATTTTTGCGGTATTCTTCCAAGTAGAACAACAGGAAATTCAGTAAGCCCTGCTACTTCTTCAATTAAACGGTTATCTTCTTTTATAGTTAAATCATGAGAATTTGCAAGTTCTAATAAACCGGTTTTAATTATTTCTTCTCTCTTTGTTCGTGCTAAAATAACATAATTTGCTGAAAGTTTATTTTTGTAATCTTCAAAATTCTCTACTTCTATTTTTTTGTTATCAGTTAGCCGATGCCCGTATGTAATATTATTAGCAGTTAAATGTCCAAATTGCACCGGTAATATTTCACCATCAAATATGCATAAAATGTTACGCAGAGGCCTAACCCACTTTATATTATAATTACCCCAAAACATCGACTTTGCCCAACTATACTTATTAATAGCCTCTATAATAATTTCTGGTAAAATCTCTTTTATTTCTCTTTCTTCTGTGTTTTTGATGAAGAAATAATACAGCTGATTATTAATTAATTTAGTATAAAGCTCTAATTTGCTAACATTATGAGTTTTACAAAAACCATTAATAGCGGCTTCCGAAGCATCTAAGCTAGGTCCTTTAATTTCTGTTTCTTGTGGTAACGTTACTTTCGGCAAGTGGGTAGCATGCAGAGTTATCCTACGAGGTCCTGCAAATACTTTTACTTTTGCAAATATTGCATTTTCTTCAAAAATTTTTGTGAATATATTTAAATAACCCTCTTCAGCATTCTTTTGCATAAATGCAGGTATTTCTTCACTAAATAACTCTAATAATAACTCACTCACTCTTTCATCTCCAACCATTTTGTACAACAAATTTTTGCTAAATGACGCACTCTTAAAACGTAGGAAGCACGTTCAGTTACACTAATCACCCCAAGTGCATTTAATTGATTAAATGCATGACTTGCCTTAAGGCATTCATCATAAGCAGCTAACGGCACATTTTTCTCTACTAACCACTGACATTGTTCTTCACTATCTTTAAAAAGCCGTACTAACATTTCACTATCTGCAAGCTCTAAATTATATTTTGAAAATTGCCTTTCAGCTTCAAAATCTACTTTACCATATTTTAAAGCTTTTTCTCCTACTTGCCCATTCCAGTCAAGTTCTTTCACTTCATCAACACCCTGAATATATAAAGCAAGACGCTCAAGCCCGTAAGTGATTTCACCGGCAACAGGACGGCATTCAATACCCCCAATTTGCTGCATATAAGTAAATTGCGACACTTCCATACCATCACACCACACTTCCCAACCAAGCCCAGCAGCACCTAGTGTCGGCGATTCCCAATCATCTTCAACAAAACGAATATCATGCATTTTTAAATCTATACCTAAACTTTCTAAACTTTTAAGATATAGCTCTTGAATATTATCTGGTGAAGGCTTTAAGAGAACTTGAAACTGATAATAATGTTGCATTCTGTTAGGATGCATACCGTACCTGCTATCCCCAGGTCTTCTAGACGGCTGCACATAAGCGACAAACCAAGGTTTAGTGTCAATACATCGAAGCACTGTTGCAGGATGAAAGGTACCTGCTCCAACATGTGCATCGTAAGGCTGCAGTATTGCACAGCCATAATCCTGCCAATAATTTTGTAATGTCAATATAATTTGCTGAAATGATAGTTTTTTCATAAGAATTATAGTTATATAATTTTATTTTTTAGATTCTTACCTTTACAGAAATGACACAGGAAAGTTCATACAATACCACTACAAACTCGTGTCATAACACATAGGTCTAATAATACTCTTTACCGATCTCGATTTTAGGACGACCACCAGCTACTCGCCAATCGTTAGTATCACGGAAAGAATAAACACAACCGCAAAATTCTTGCTTATAAAAATGCTCTTCTTTAGCGATTTCATACATCCTACTAGCACCACCGTCTTTACGCCAATTATAAGTCCAATAAGTTATCCCTTCATAATGAGACGCAGCTCTAATTCCTGATTCATTAATTTGATTCATATCTTTCCATCTAGAAATACCAAGAGAACTAGTAATAACCCTAAAGCCATTTTCATAAGCATATAAAGCTGTACGTTCAAAACGCATATCAAAACACATGCTGCAACGTTTACCTCGTTCAGGCTCAAACTCCATCCCTTTAGCTCTTCTAAACCAATTTTGCGGATCATAATCCGCGTCGATAAATTCTATATTATGCTTCCCAGCAAAACGTATATTTTCGTTTTTACGAAGCTCATATTCTTTTTTAGGGTGTATATTAGGATTATAAAAGAATAGTGTAAACTTAATTCCATTATCTATTATTTTTTCCATTAAAGGAGCAACACAAGGAGCACAACAACAATGAAGTAAAACCTTGCTTTCACCGTTTGGTATTTCAAAAACTTCACTCATAATTAGTTTACCAACTTTTTCTTATATGTCTCTTTATAGAAATTCAAAATTATAGAGGATAACAAAGCAAATGCAATTAAATAAATATGCAATAGCGTAATTATTGTTGGTAAAATTCATTGATACAAGATATAAATATTATAGACAGATACAATTAATAATATAATACCCCCTATAGCACAGACGACGTCCGATTTTATCAGGAATATATGCCAATATAGGTAATACCATCATTACGATTAATATTATACTACTCAAAATTGTGCTTTGCTGACTATAACCTAGTGTTTGCATAAAATTACTGATAAAAACTGTAGAAGTATAAAAAGCAGTAGTTACGGTAATATAGATTCCAAATGCTACTATTAATTCTTTTGGATACTTAGTTAATATCTCACGCAAAGGTAAGCATGTTAAACGTCCACTCTCTTTAACTTTTTTATAAATAGGACTTTCTGCAAGGTGTTTTCTAATATATAAACCTATGGAGCTAATAAATAAACCGGCAATAAAAGGTATTTTCCAGACCCATTTAAAAAGCATCTTAGCAGATATAAAATAAGAAAAACCGGCTGCTGTACCACGTCCAAGGGGCATACCGTCGCACATACCTAATAAAAGCTACTCACACTGCAAGTCCTCACTCTTCTGTCAAGGTATAGGTATGTTCTACAACATACGAAATACAACAGATAAATTTCCCTACTAAATAAAAACCTTGTGTAAATCTGATAATAGTAAAAATAATAGGAGCGGCAATTCCAATAGTTTTATCACTTGGTAAGAGACCTATTCCGGTAGTCGGTATTACCATAGTCAAAGTAGTACGTCTGCCGAATTATCACCTATATTACCAAGCAATCTCACTACAAAGCCTACAGCAAATACTGCAAAAGTTAAAATATCATACATTTCTAAATCTGACAAAAATGCCGCCCTATAATATAAACAAATTGAGCATATAATGCATACCATTCTAAAGCGTTTGATCATGCCAGATATTCTACTTTTCTTATTCAAGTTATTATATTGATAAAAAAAAGATAATAAGAGTAGAGTAATATTTTATTCTCAAGTAAAAATAACTTTATCTATGTTTTTCATTAACTGTTTTCTTAGTTAATTTAGCATTTATTTGAAAAGTAGAAACTCTAATATTTTGTTTGATGTTTTTTGTTTTTTCTTGAGATAGAAGACTTTCTTTATTATTTTGTAATGTTTTCATAAACTTATCTATATTGCTTTGCTCTAGTTTTATTGCATTATCATTGTTCAAAATTAATTCCCCAATTTTTTCACCAAGTTCAGGTGCATATCTAACGGCAAAAATTGATACTGGTACAACTATGATAGAAAAAGCTGCTCCCGCAGTTGTAACACTAATTGCTCCGACTAATAAAGCACAGACAGCACCTGCGATTTTTCCAGTTGATTGTTTAAATACATTACTTTTTTGTGTAAATGCTAAATACATCTCTAATATCTTATTAAAGTCTTTTTTTATATACTTAGTTGCTTCATCAATATTATTATATTTCTTCATTGCATACATCATGGAAGCCTTAAATAATTTTTTATGAGATTCCGCATAATTTATTATTTTATCAAAATTCTTCTCTTTTAAAAGAGTTTTAAATATATTTTTAATTTTTTCTTTTTCGGTACTATTTATTTTTTCATCCCCAAAATAAACTTCTACAAGATTTTCTGCTATTATATCTTGTGATTGCTTTAAAATATTATTCTTATTTTGCTCATTTTCGTCTTCAGAAGTAATCATGATTGCAAATAGCTCTAGTGCTACAGAAAAATTATCATCGTTAATAACCCGCATACCTAAATAATTTTTGAGCCTAGAAATACATTTGTTAATATATTTTTCAGCTTCCGGTTTAGAATTAAGTCTTAGCGTATAATCTATAGCAAGCATATTTGCAATAGTAGAGCAAGTAGATTTCGTAAGATTATTAACAAAATTATTAACAATATCCTTTTTAAATAAATTAATATTTACGTTATTAAGTATTATTGCACTATTCATTTTAGTAATTTATTTTGAAACTAATTCTCTAATATATAATATTAATTTAGCATAAATAAGATTAGGAGCATGATTTACTGAAAGTTTATAGATATTCTTAGGCGTTAATACTTCTTCATTACGCACTCGTACAAAAGATATAAGAGTATTAGGAGGCATATAAGAATAAATTTCAGAAAATATTTCTAGAAAAGTCAAAAAATCTGCACATGCATATTTTATATTTATGCTATAATTATTTACATGAATCGATTCACTTTCTCCTTTAAGCACCTGGACATTATGTTTAGACAATACTGAATTTATAGATACATCTATAGGTTCTACTAAGTTATATTTATTACTTAAGCTTTTTATTCTCGGAATTAGTTCTTGATAATTTAAGCAACTCACACTACTTGGCACGCTTAAATCTACATATTTTTTGTAAGATTCTAATATTTCTTCTTTAGAGTTAATAACAGAATAAAGCTTTAAAGCTTCCTCCGTTAAATTTTCCTGTGCAACTTGTTGATCTAGAATAGATTTACTATATTCTTGCTGAAAATTTTTTATCATCCAAATAGTTAATAGAATAAAGAAAAAATATATAATAAACTGAAAAAATATAAGATTCTTTAAATACATAATATATTTTTCAAACATTATTTTTACCTTGGGTTATTATTATTGTTGCATGGTTTATATCATTCCCATGAGAATAGGAATCCAGCAAAATAACTTTAATACTAGTACAAAAATTACACATTAATTGATAAAATAAACCTATAAAAATAAGTTTTTTAAGATTCTTGCCAGCTAGAAATGATATAGAATATTACGTTTTATAATCAATTATATTGACCGACAAAGGAATTACTACATTACCAAATATATTAAGTATTTTATCCTTGTATATAATATGATCTATTTGTAAATTAGATAATGTATTTTTTAAGTTTTGCATATGATCATCTAGCATCTTTAGAGATTCATTGACCGATAGATTATTAGTATTATATTTAAGTATTAATTTGATTATTAATTGTCTTTTAGAAACCAATAAAATATTATTTATATTTGTTAATTCCCATTTAATTTCTTCTAATTTAAAAGCTGGATTTAAAGTAATTATTAGTCTTTTAAGTAAATCAAACGGCAATGGTACCGGTGCTTCTAGTAATTTTTCTATTACATATAAATCAGCTAAACTAGTAGTATTTTTAATATAAGGATATTTATATTTTAAATTATCATATTCTTGATTTGTTGCATAATATTTTTCATTAATAGATTGTATGTTTTTGTAATTCTGTTTTGTATTATATTTGATAACACCGACCACTAATATTAATATGACAAGTAATATATTATATAATTTAAATGTTAGATCTTTTATAGTAACTAGTTTTTTTATTGATTTTAAATTATTATTATAAGCAGGAAAACTCTTATATTCTAAAAACAGCCTACTAATATTTGTATCTATAAATCTTTCTTTTTCTGGAGTTTGCTTATTTAGTATATTATCAACCGGTATAAAGATTACAGGACGATCTTCAAAATTTGTTGATTCTAATAAAGATTTTAACTCTTCATCTATTATAAGAATTATACAGACTTTTTGATCAAGATTACTTATATAGTCTTTATATAATATAAAGCAATCATTAATTTCTTGTTCTATAATACCTTGAATATAGCAGACAGTTTTATCAAATGGATACTCAAGATTTTTAATTGTTATTATATTATTTTTATGTTTGATAATAAATTTTATACCGCTAGCTTGTGATGCATATACACAAATTTGAAAATAATCTATATATTTATCATTTTCTATATTCTGCACTATTTTATTTATAATAACTTTTAGCTCTAATGTTAAAAAATAAATTCCTTTTAAATCAAGTGATCTTTTATCTATAATGCATGAAATTATATCGCTTAAAGGTGTTTCAAATGGACACGACATAATTAAGGTCGACCAAATTTCACTTGTTGGTGTAGTAGTAATTTCATAAACATAATGCGCTATGATATCTTCTTTATTAAAATAACCTTCAATAAATTGTGTGATAGGATCAAGTTTTACTATTGACTGCAATATAGGTATATGATCGTGCCGTGTTTTACATGTGCTACCGTCAAGTAAAAAATAAATATCACTTTTTGGAAATTTACTAAAAAAGTTTTTATAAGGCTTTAAGTCTACCTGTTCCTGATTAGGGATAAATAATTTTTCTAATAATTTATTATTAAGAAAAGTACTAAGAAACATCCCTTTATTACCTAGTAACACTACAATATTTTTTCTTTTAAAAGAAAAAATTTTTAATTTTATAGCAAATTTAACAAAATGTAATTTGATCAAATCAAAAATATTTTTCATAAATAAATTTATTTTATTCATGATTCAGAGTATACTCCCAATAAATGAAGAATAGTCAAAATAAAATATAAATTAATATTAGAGATAGAAACCGCTTTCCATATCTAATACTCATTATTTTAAACTATTAAAACTTATATGACTAGATTTACCACCGAAGAAGTTAGAAGTAAATTTATAACTTACTTTAAAACAAATAATCATACACATGTACCGGCTAGCTCGTTAATTCCACACAATGACCCTAGCTTAATGTTTGTTAATTCTGGAATGGTGCAATTTAAAAATGTTTTTACAGGACAAGAAAAAAGAGTTTATAACAAAGCAGTAACTAGTCAAAAATCTCTTAGAGCCGGTGGCAAGCATAACGATCTTGAGAATGTCGGTTATACTGCAAGACATCACACATTTTTTGAAATGCTAGGTAATTTTTCCTTTGGTGACTATTTTAAAGAACAAGCTATATATTACACTTGGAATTTATTAACTAAAGAATTTGAACTACCGAAAAATAAGCTTTATGTAACAATTTATCATACCGATGACGAAGCAGCTTCTTACTGGAAAAAAATAGCAGGTTTTAGGGATGATCGCATAATAAGGATCAAAACCAACGATAATTTTTGGTCTATGGGCGATACTGGTCCTTGTGGTCCTTGCTCTGAAGTTTTTTACGACCACGGCGAAAATATATATGGTGGACTTCCCGGTACTAAAGATGAAGACGGTGATAGATTTATCGAGATTTGGAATATGGTGTTTATGCAATATGAACAAATCGATAAGGATACTAGAATAGAGTTAACGCAAAAATCTATTGATACCGGCATGGGTCTTGAGCGTATGACTGCGGTATTGCAGCATGTTAACAATAATTATGAGATAGATTTATTTCAGAAAATAATTGATTTTACCGAAAATATAGTAAAAGTGAAAGTAGATGGAGAAGCTAAATTTTCTTATAGGATTATTGCTGATCACCTAAGAGCAAGTAGCTTTTTAATAGCTGATGGTGTTATCCCTTCAAATGAAGGACGCGGTTACGTACTTCGCCGTATTATACGAAGATCCATAAGGCATGCTCATATGTTAGGTAGCAAAGAGCCGCTTATGTATAAATTACTGCCAAAGCTTGTTGATTTAATGGGGAATGTTTATCCAGAACTTAAAAGAGCTGAAAGCTTTATAAGTAATATCTTAGAACAGGAAGAGATTAGATTTAAAACTACTTTAGAAAGAGGATTAAAATTACTTTCCGAAGAAATAGAAACGCTAACAAAAGGTAATGAATTATCAGGAGAAATAGCATTTAAATTATACGATACTTACGGATTTCCAATTGATTTAACTGAAGATATTTTAAAAAACCGTAATATTTCTATTGATCATAAAGGTTTTAAAGAGCAAATGCTTGCACAAAAAGCACGTGCTAGAAAATCTTGGCTTGGCTCCGGTGAGTTCAAAACTGGTCAGCTATGGTTTGACATCAAAGAGCAATATGGTAGCACGGAATTTTTAGGATATACGCTTAACAAAGCAGAATGTAAAATAATTGTATTAATCAAAGATAATAATTTAGTTAATAATATTCAGGAAACAGGTACGCAATTTCTGTTGATCAGCAACCAAACTCCTTTTTACGGTGAGTCCGGCGGTCAAATGGGTGATAATGGGATGATATTTGCAAAAAATTCTGAAATAGAAGTAATAGATACTTTGAAATATTTAGGCTCTATTATAGTTCACAAATGTATTTTGAAGAAAGGCATAATTAATGTAGGAGAAAATGCTAATTTTAATATAGACATAAAATATAGACAGAATTTAAGCATTCATCATTCAGCAACACATATACTACATGCAGTACTGCACGAAGTACTTGGTAAACATGTGACACAGAAAGGCTCGTTAGTTGCTCCGACTTATTTACGTTTTGATATTAGCCATTCTAAATCTATTGCTAATGAAGAAATCACGTTGATTGAAGATAAGGTAAATGAGATTATTAGAGCTAATCATGAAGTAAATACTACATTAATGGCAACTGAAGATGCAGTTAAACAAGGAGCTATGGCCTTATTTGGAGAAAAATATGACTCTGAGGTAAGAGTAGTTAAGATGGGCAATAATTCTTTAGAATTATGCGGCGGTACACATGTTAGACGCCTTGGTGATATCGGTTGCTTTAAGATTACAAGTGAAAGTGCCATAGCGACAGGTGTTCGCAGAATTGAAGCAGTTTGCGGTGAATTCGTAATTAAATTAATGAGAGAAAAAGAGAATTTACTTAAATCAGTAGAAAGCAGTTTAAAAACTAACAAAAATGAGCTTATTACCAAAGTAAACAACATTTTAGAACGGAATAAAAGTCTTGAGAAAGAGCTTGAAAAAGTCCATTTAGCCCATTTAGATTTAAGCATAGAGCAGATTAATAAAAAAGCTGAAGAGATAAAAGGAGTTAAGTTAATTTATCGATACATAGAAAATTTAGACAATAAAGTACTACGTCAGGCTGCAGACAATTTAACGAAAAAAATAGAGAATTTAATAGTAGTATATATTGTAGGTAATAGCAATAAATTATCTATTACGGTTGGGGTAAGTAAAGCTATAACAGATAAGTTCAACGCCGGTAATATTGCAAAAGAACTTTCATTATTCTTAGGTGGCACAGGAGGTGGTGGACAGGCAAGCCTTGCTCAAGCTGGTGGAAATGAGATAGGTAAGCTAACTAAAATACATGAAAAATTATATAGTTTATTAACAGTGTAATATGCTCTGTGAACATTTTAAAAAAGTTTTATTATCATTCCTGGCAGAGCTTTGTAGTTTTGTTGCACTGTTATCAATGCCATGCTCACGTAGGTAGACGTTGGTTACGTAAATTGATTTTGCAATTTTTATCCCCCGTGACTTAAAATAGCGGTATCCAGTTTAAAATGCTAAAATTATCAGTATTTTAAGTTGTTTTTGATCAAGGCCATGGGGGGGGGACGACACAGCAGGTTTATCGCACCAAACAAATGACAAGCGACTATATTAAACGTTCAGAATCCAAGGACTTACAATGTAACCAATTTTTCAAGTAGACGATTATATAGATTATATATAATTAAAGTGTTAATACTCAGTTCTCACAAAATAAAGGCCGAATGCGGGAGCAGTAGGACCCGCAGCTTTTCTATCTTTTGCTTCTAAAAGTTCTTTAATGTATTCTGCTTGCCAAACATTCTTACCGACAAGTACTAAACTACCGACAATATTACGTACCATATGATGCAAAAATGAGGGTGCTGAAAGATATAATTTTATTTCTTCGTCTTCTTTAATGATATTAAGTTCAGTTAAAGTTTTAATCGGTGATTTTGATTGACATGAGCTAGCCCTAAATGAAGTAAAATCATGTTTACCTAAGAGATAAGTTGCAGCTTTTTGCATAGCTAGAACATCCAAAGGTGAACTAATCCACCAAACACGATCACGATTAATTACTGATGAGTAAGGTCTATTAAGAATCCTATATATGTAGTGACGAGAGATAGCTGAAAATCTTGCATGAAAATTATTTGGAGCAATTTCACAGTTCCATACTATTACTGTATAAGGTCGTGCAAAATAGTTAATAGCTGTAATAATTTTGTGAGGTTCTAAATATTTTGAAAGATCAAAATGTGCTACCTGACCTATAGCATGTACACCAGCATCTGTTCTTCCTGATCCAAACAATACTACCTGTTCACCAGAAAATTTATAAATCGCTTCTTCTAATATTTGCTGTATCGACATTATTCCTACTTGCCTTTGCCAACCTGCAAGATCCGTGCCTAAATACTCAATGGTGATCTTATACCGATACATAATTAGCCTGATGTCATGCCGCAGCATAATATAAGTGTTATCACGCTTCTAGCAAATCCGATGGATTACTATCACTACGCTTTCCTCTACTTCTAAAACTATTAAGCTTCTTAGATCTAATAGGATGCTGTAACTTTCTTAAAGCTTTTGACTCGATTTGTCTTATACGTTCTCTAGTTACTTTAAATTGCTGTCCTACTTCTTCTAATGTATGATCAGTGTTCATACCTATACCAAAACGCATTCTAAGCACTCTTTCTTCACGAGGTGTAAGAGTTGCAAGTACTCTAGTAGTAACTTCTCGTAAATTTGACTGAATTGCTGCATCAATCGGTGCTACTGCATTCTTATCTTCGATAAAATCCCCTAATTGACCGCCATCACTCTCATCCCCTACGGGATTCTCAAGACTTACAGGTTCTTTAGCTATTTTCATGACCTTACGCACTTTATCAAGCGGCATTGAAAGACGGTTAGCGATTTCCGTTGCCGTAGGTTCATAGCCCAGTTCATTAAGCATTTGCCTTGAAGTACGCAATATCTTATTAATTGTTTCAATCATATGCACAGGAATACGTATAGTTCTTGCTTGATCAGCAATAGCTCTTGTTATAGCTTGTCTAATCCACCAAGTAGCATAGGTAGAGAATTTATAGCCACGGCGATATTCAAATTTATCCACGGCTTTCATAAGCCCTATATTACCTTCCTGAATTAAATCTAAAAACTGCAATCCTCTATTAGCATATTTTTTAGCAATAGATATAACTAAACGTAAATTAGCTTCTATCATATCTTTTTTTGCTTGCAGTGTTTGTCTTTCACTTTTTTGTATAGTATTCACTAATTTTTTAAAATCGTTAACTGAAAGACCGGTATCAGATTCTATAACCGATAATTCGACAATCATTTGATCTATATAATCTGATTCTTTGGTAATTAACTCTTTCCAAGCGACCTTTTTATTTTTTAGCATTTTTTCTTTCCATTCTGCATTGATAACCGATCCTATGTATTCATCAAGGAAATTTTGACGAGTCACTCCGTATTTTTCAGCAAGTTTTAAAAAAGCTGTTTCTTTATTAATTAAATCACGATTTATTCCATACATCTTACTTAAAATTTCTTCTGTTTTTTTAGAATTAAAATGTATTTCTGAAACTTCATTTATTAGCAATTCCAAGTTATTATTATATTTTTTGCTATGTTGTAAAACCTTCAATTCAAAAGATTTTTCATAACATTTTTTAGCTTCACATAGTAGTTCTTCGCAGATAAAAGAAATCTTTTTCATACGCTCTATAATATTAGGTAATATCTGCGTTTCTACTTTAGACATAGATAAGTGATTATCCTCATGCTCTTCTCCTTCAGTATCACTACCATTTTCTTCATCATTTTCGGATGTTTCATCATGTAACATGTTAGCTTCCAAATCTATTAGATCACGTAGTAATATTTTTTCATTCACTAAATCTTCATACCATAATATAAAACAACGCATAGCAATAGGGCTTCTGCATAAGGAAGCAGTCATTGTTTTACGCCCTTCCTCAATTCTTTTTGCTATTTCTACTTCGTTTTCACGAGTTAAAAGATCAACTCCCCCCATATCCTTAAGATACAATCTTACAGGATCATCGGTAGTACCTATATTTTTTTCTTCTACCTCATCATCAGGTTCATTATCAACATTGATAGATAACTTAAATTCTTCATCCATTCCAATATCAAGCTTAATTTCATCATCTTCGTTAGATTCTAAAATATCTACTCCCGCATCGGAAAATTTTAATATAGCTTCCTCTAATTGTCTTATCGAAGGATTTTTATTAAGAGGAAGAGCTTTGTTTATATCATCATAAGTGACCGGTATCTTTTTAGATTTAGCTTTTTTAAGTAAACTATCTACCTTATCTAGATCATTATCTATATTACTATTGCTCATTAAATACCTATATGTTTTTTTGCTTTCAAAAGGTAGTGTAATACTACTTATTGAAAGCAAAATTAAAATAATACGTGTATCGATATGGAAAGCAGTGCCCATCTCAAATACAAATTTAATTTATATTTTTTGTTTTCTTTACTCTTCATTATACTTGAAGTATAGAAATATTAAATTATAGTATGGTTAATAAAAGATTCGTTTAAAACTTGAAGTTCATTTGCAATCTTCAGAATTTCTTTTTTATATAGTAAAACTTTTTCAAAATCGTGATTATCATTACTGTTTATAATATACGTGTATTCTTGTTGTAAATTTATTAGATAATATTTCTTATGTAGCCACTGCCATAATAAATCTAGTCTGATGTTATTTTTATTAAATGAGGTATCTAAAAACAAATTATCTGTTTTTGATAATAATAAAAAAATATCAAAAAAGCTAGTTTTTTTGACAATTGCAGTAATTTCACTTGTTTCTACGTTATTATCTATAATCTCGTTTAAATACCAATTACGGAACGCTTCAAGCAATTTATTGTTAAAATTTAAATTTAGGATGAAATCTTTAATATCTTTTTCTTCAAGTATTGTAGGAAACTTAACCAACAAAGCACAAAAAGCATGTTCTAGCATTTCAAGCTCTGAATAGCCATGACTTGAAACTATAGGTATTAAATTTGAGCTTTTAGTTATAACTTTCTTCTGTTTTATGACTAAATTCTGCCATATTTGATCTTTAAAAAACCTGTAATAACTTACTCTTAAATCACTATCCGATATTTTGCTGCAATAATCTTTTAAATTTTTTTCTAAATTAGCTTTTTCTTCTGCAGTTTTAAAACTCTTGCCACTATATTCTATATGCCAAATCATTTCTGATAGGCTTATTCTTGTATCTATAAGCTTTACAAAAAAATCAGCACCATTTTTATTTACTGCATCGTCGGGATCAAGTCCGCTTGGTAACCTAATAAAAGAAATTTTCTTTTTACTATTAATAAGCGGCAATGCTATGTTAATAGTTCTTATGCTAGCTTTTATGCCTGCATTATCTCCATCAAGACATAATATAATTTCATCACCGGCACGCCATAATTTATTTAAGTGATGCTCGGTAACGTTAGTGCCGAGGCTTGCAACCGCTTCGCTAAAACCTGCTTGATGTAGTGCTATAACGTCAAAATAACCTTCTACTAAAATCGAGTGATTTTTTTTATAGCTACTGCTTATTGCTTTGTTCTCACCATATAGTGTTTCACTTTTTTGAAATACTATAGTTTCAGGTGAATTTAAATATTTAGGCAGCCCCTCCCCTAGTACTCTACCGCCAAAACCTACAATTTTATTGTAAATATTTCTAATTGGAATGGTAATACGATTAGAAAATAAATTATATATTTCTCCGTTTTCTCGTTTGCCAATTAAACCTGCTTTACCGAGTTTTACAACATCTATATTTTTATCATGAAAAAACTTTTCAAATTTATTATTTTTTGGTGCAAATCCTATTGAGAACTCTTTGACTGTTTTTTCAGTAATATTTCTCCCGTGTAGATAATTTAATATTTCAGGCGTTAATTGTGTCCTGAAAAACTTATTGGCGAGCTCTAGAATATTGAGAATTTCATCAGATTCTTCATAAAATTCTTTTTGTTTCACAGTTAATTTTGGCATTTCTATACCGTAATCAGTTGCAAGCTTTATAGCAGACTGCTTATAGGATAGACCACTAATATTAGAAGTAAATTTTATAACGTCACCGGCTGCTTTACAACCAAAACAATAAAAAAACCTCTTACTATCATTAACCGTAAAAGAAGGAGTCTTTTCTTGATGGAAAGGACACAAACCTACATAGTTACCGGATTTTTTAGTTAAAACTACTTTTTGCCGTATTACATCAAATATGTTAATACGGTTTCTTAATAACTCATAAAATTCAGATGCAACTCGCATATTTTATATTATATAAAAAAGAATAGTAGTAAAAAGACAATAAGCAAGAGGTATAGATAGATTATCGTTAATTTTTAAATCTTTTGAATAAAATTCAGATGCTGTAGCCCCTATACAACTTATAATGATAATAATAAAACTTGTATTATATCCTAAATAGAAATACACTAATATGCTTATAAACATTGCAGAAACTAAAAAGGTAATAGAACCTGCTATTGATTTACCATTACTTAAACTATTACCTATTTTAACGCCGACAAGAGCAGCTAAACAATCTGAAATAATTAAAATTAACCACGAACAAATTACTAAATTTTTAGGAAAAAAAAGAGCAGTTAAGAAAAAACCGAGCATCATAAAGCTAATGCCGCTTAAAACAAAAGAGCCGTTATTTTCTTCGGGCCTTATAACTTTTGAAAAAAATCTAGTTACAAATTTGCTAATTCTTGTATTATTATGACGTAATATATCTAAATATAATGTAATAACCGTTATTATAAATAATAAGAGCTTAATAGAGGTTCTTGGAATAAATAAATAAAGTATCGGAAATATTATAGCCGATAGGTGAAAAATTTTACGCTTTTTCTCGAAGTCAAAATCGTTAATTACCATAGAGCCGTTAATATGTTTTTAGATATGTGAAAAATAATGCCTGCATCATTGCAAGAAGCTTTAGTGCCATCCCTATGAAAACAATGATACATAAAACATAACCTGAGTATTGGCATAAAAATTAAATTACATATTTAGTAAAATAACCACATAAGAAACTAGTTTTTTTATACGTTTTACTGGATTTCCGCCTCTGCAAGAATGACATAACAAAATCCAACAATGCCAATTCACAATGAATATCTATAATTAAAAAGGCTTATTTGACAAATTTAACTATTACAAATATACTTGCTGAGATCTGAAAAGAGTATACTATAAATTACTAAATCTACACAATATAATTATGAATACAAAATTTCCTATCACTACTAAAGGTTTTGAAAAATTAGAATACGAGCTTAGACATTTAAAACATGTAGAGCGTAAAAAAATTAGTGAAGATATAGCAGAAGCACGAGAACACGGCGATTTATCTGAAAACGCGGAATATGAAGCAGCACGTGAAAAACAAGCATTTATAGAAGGGCGCATTAAAGAGCTTGAAGATATGACGGCAAGAGCGGAAATTATTAATATTGGTAAACTATCAGGAGATAACATAAAATTTGGGGCTACAGTTACTTTAATTGACGACGATTCTGAAGAAGAAGTAACATATATTATTGTAGGAGAATATGAAGCTGATATAACTAGAAAAAGAGTTTCAATAGCTTCTCCTATAGCAAAAGCGTTGATTGGGAAATCAGTAGGTGATTTTGTAGAAGTCACAACACCAAAAGGATCAAAATCATATGAAGTAGTTGAGATTAAATATAAAGAATTAGAACTTTAGCTACATAACTTGCCCTGAAAAAATTTATGCATCGATTCGGTACTCGCATCCTTACATACTTTGTGTACGTGGGTGGTGCTATATCCTGCATCTCTTACCAGTTCCTCCTTATTAGCTATGCTTATCTAGGTTTATACTTCTAAGTAAAATGAAGAGTTAATAGACAAGTATATTTCTTCTTAAACATCTCTATCATTCTTTTTGTCACTATAAATCCGCCGAAAATGTTTATAGAAACGAGTAAAGGGGTTTTTTCCCCGAAATTTTTGCAGTAGTAATAACTATACATATCCTTTAATATTTTTTGCTAAAAACTCCTCTTATTTAGCTTTGTAATCTTCCGAACTTTCTAAAGCATAACCTGATTTATCTTGCAAATCTTATTGTAGCTCTGGTGAAACAAACTTAGCTCCTAAGCTTTCTACCTGCTCTTTGGTAGCAGCTCTTCATCGTACCATACAACTATACTACCAAACCGTTTTGCTGTTGCAATAGTTTGAAGACCAGCAACATTGATACCAAGCACTAAAGTTTTACACGGTGAAATAGTCCCCGCTGCCGGTCATCATCAGAAAAGCTTTTGTGTAATGATAACTTGCCTCAATTACTGCTCTATACCCTATTAAATTACTTTGAGAAGATAAAGCATCCATATTTTGAGCTTTAGTAATTCTCGGCACAAACTCTATAGCAACAAGTATAAGCTTTTTTAGCTGCTGCTTTTATATAATCATTAAATAAGGGGTGATAGAAGACCGATAATAATTGCACCTGATTTTGCAAATTCAAGCTTACTATATTTATCTGTAGCAGATGAAGTTTGTATCTTTAATATAATATCGGCATTGGAAATAATCTCGAGCGATACCGAAAATATTTTAGCACCAGCTGCAATATACTTTTCATCAAGAAAACCAGCAGAAAGCCCTATATCTTTTTTACAGTAACTAAATAGCTTTTTTGACTAGCAACCTGCTACTTCAGGTGTTATAGCAGTACGTGCTTCATACTTGGCTTTTTCTTTTAAAGCGACGATTTTCATAAAAATTATTTGTTTTAACAAAAAAACTAAGGTAGTTTAAACATAATCACAAATATAAAACAATAAAAATGAAAAAAATATTGTTCTTAGCAGTTATTTGTTTTTTTGTAAATTCTGTTACAGTATATGCAAATAATCATACTGTTATTTTAGAGCTAAAAACTTATCTACGTACGATAAAATCAGTTGCGATAGATTTTACTCAAGAAGATTCTAAGAATACTATAGCTAAAGGAAAATTATTAATAAGAAAACCTTATTTTAGATGTAATTATTATCCCCCGTTTCCTTTAATTATAATAGGTACTAAAAATTTCGTATCGATGTATGATTATGATATGGAACAAGTAAGTCGTATTAATAGAAGTGAAAATATATTTAATTTCTTATTAGAAGATAATGAGAATTTTGACAAGGATTTTATTTTTGAATCAGTAATTAATGAAGGAAATATTTTTAAAATTACTATCTACCATACTCTAACAGAAAAGCGTAGCGAAATTACTTTTAATAAAGCTACTAAACAAATTGAGCTAATCAAAATATTTGAAGATAATAATATAGTCACTATTACTTTTGATAAAATAGCTAAAGTACAAAAATTTTCCGATGATTTGTTTAAATTAAAAAACCCTGAAATATTTGGACCGCCTGAAAGGTTACCAAAATCAGAAATAGAAAAAAAATATATTGTTTCTTCCAGATAAATAGGTTATGTTAATTATGCTAGTAATGGGCATTATGCCTGTTTAGTTGGTCAGGTCTGAAAGGAAGCAGCCGGAGCAGGATTTGGTGGGTCATTACTAGCACATTATTCTTAAAAGAATTGGATGTTATGCCTATTTTTCATTGTCACCCCACAACTTGATTGCAGTATCCAATTTAAAATACTAAAATTAGTAGTTATACTTTTGGATACCGTTGTCAAGTCACGGTATGGCATCGAGTATTTTTTAAATCGTGTAGTAACAATGCCTACAAGTGAGCTAGGTAATTATATCTTATAACAATCGTGACCGATATAAATTCATCTAATAAGTATATTCCTTTTGCAAGGAAATATCGTCCTAGTAACTTTGCCGAGCTTCAGGGGCAGGAGGTACTAGTCAAAGTTTTAAGCTATACTATTTTAAACGATAAGCTTGCCGGAGGTTATCTTTTAACGGGTATTAGAGGGGTTGGTAAAACTACCTCAGCCCGTATTATTGCTAAAGCAGTAAATTGTTCTGCTTTAATTACTGAAGACACTGTAGTCAATTCAGTTAACCTTAAATACAAGAGGCAAGGAGGGAAAACTATAGATAATAGAGCGACAAATGACAATGTAAACAATTTTAAATCAATTGACTATACTATTAGAACATGTGAAGAATGTACGAATTGCATTAGTTTTAACAATCATAATCATCCTGATATAATTGAAATTGATGCAGCAAGTAAAACTAGCGTAGATGATATACGTAGAATTATAGAATCAGCTGAGTATAAACCTTTACAAGGTAAATATAAAATCTTCATTATTGATGAAATACATATGCTTTCTAAAGGAGCGTTTAATGCACTTCTTAAGACTTTGGAAGAACCACCACCTCATATAATATTTATTTTTGCAACGACGGAAGTACAAAAAATACCTGCAACTATTATTTCAAGATGTCAGCGTTATGATTTAAGACGTCTTAGTTTTGAAGAGATTTTTAAATTACTTAAATATATAACTAAGCAAGAAAATTTAAAAGCCGATATAGAAGCACTCAGAATTATATCTTTTAAATCAGAAGGTTCAGCACGTGATGCAGTATCTATTTTAGATCAAGCAGCTAGTATGTCGGCAAAATCCGATAATATAATTAGCTCTCAAGTAATTAATCAAATGCTTGGACTTGTTGATACTTCAGTTATAATAGAATTCTTCGAATATATTATCTGTAGAGAGACAGAAAAAGCTATAAACTTAATAAATAAGCTTTATGGTTTTTCAGTTAATCTTGAGATTTTTATAGAATCAGTAGCAGATTTTATTGCTTATCTTAATAAAGTAAAAATGTTACCTAATTATAGTTTGCCCATATATGAATCATTTAATGGTAGAATTAAAAACATCTTAAGTGAAATTAGTTTGCCTTATCTGTCAATCTTATGGCAAATATATAATAAAGGAGTCACGGAAATAAAAAATTCCTATAATCAACTGACAGAAGCAGAAATGTTAGTTATAAAATCTATATATTCGACGTCACTACCATTGCTTACAGATTTTGACGTTAATAATCAAAATTCCAATCAATCAATCAATCCAGAAATAAAAAAAAAATTTGAAATTGTAGACTTTCTTGAATATCTATATAAAAATAATGAAATAGATATGTATTACTTCCTACTCAATCATACGGAACTTAAAAATTTTGGTGATAATAGATTAGAGTTCTGCAGTTTTGAAGCTACAAGCAATATAAAAAAACAAATAGAAGATTTACTAGTTACTTTTAGCAAGGAAAAATTTGAGGTTATAATAATAAAAGAGCAGAACAAGCAAACCTTAAAAAACCAGCTCATAGGGAAGATTGAAGCAAATAATGATTTTGCTTTAATTAAAAAACATTTCCCAAATGCAATGATTTCAGATATTTTACTTAAAAATTAAAGGATAGAATTATGGTAAATTTTAATCAGTTTTTAAAAAAAGCCCAATCAATGCAAAAGAAAATGCAAGAAGCCCAAGAACAAATGGCAAATGCAAGGTTTAACGGTAAAGCCGGAGGCGGGCTTGTTGAAATTACTATCACCGGCCATAGTGAAGTAGCAAATGTTTCAGTTGATGAATCTTTATTAAAAGTAGAAGAAAAAGAGATGCTTGAGGATTTAATTAAAGTTGCCTTTAATGACGCTAAGCAAAAATGTGATAAAGATTCCCAAAATTCTTTATCAGGAGCTTTAAGCGGTATAAATTTACCATCGGGTTTTAAAATGCCGTTCTAACATGGCTCTCATTTCATTCTAGCTAAAAGCAGAAATTTAGGTTATTTGTCTCACCTCTTGGCTTGACAACAGAGTCTTGATCTTAGATTATTCTAAGATACCAATACAAGCTCGCAGGGTTTTTAGGTTCCAGATTCTTAGCTAGAATGACATCGAACTCTTTTTAAGATAAAACAAAACCTGCTAAGTTCTGTAAAATTCTTTGGAAAGATATCTAATAATTCAAGATCAACAAATCCTTATCAATCCTGAAACTTTTAAAACGTTCTAATAGTGACATACCAAGTAGTGAAATATCAAGATCACCAAGACCTACATGACCTTTGATATTCTTAAATTCCGTACCGATTACTACACTGTTTAAGGTTATAGGTGCGGCTTTATTTTCACCGTTAGCTGTTAGGTAAGTTTTAGTATATTTTAATTTAGTTAAGTCAAATCCTAATTTTTGGGCATCTTCTTTAGTTAAAGCTATATCACTTGCACCGGTATCTACCATAAATTTTATTTTAATGTTATTTACAAAAGCATTGATATAGAAATGCCCGTCTCCACTACGGGCTATAATAATTTCTCCAACTTCAGTAGACCACTTATATGATGGAATTAAAGCAGACATTACTCTATGATAAGCATAGTTCAGCTCAAACCTAAAAGCATAACAGGTTATTATAACTAAAAAAATTGCTGTCCACATTGCTAATTGTAAGCAAAATTTGCGTACCTTATTTTGGTTAATAGTACTATAAATTATACTAAATAATATTAATAACAACGCACAAAAACTTCCTATATTTTGTGATTCTTTAAAAAATTTCGGATAATGTTGATTAATATATTTGTATAATAAACCGCTTACAATTATGGTACTGCAAACGATAAAAACAAATTTTATGAGTTTTTTATTCATACGTTAATATTGTTTATTGATTCGATGTCATTCCTGCATAGGCAGTGTTGTGTATGGATACCAAATCGTCATTGCAAGCGACTGTAAGGAAGCATGACAATCTAAAAAAATTTAAAAAATGCTAATCTTTAGCATTTTTATTCTTCATTGCTTAGTCAATTATTTCGTAATTTCCCTTAGCTCAGACGAAAAAACGATCCATGCAAACAACAAATTAAATTTTATATCAAAGGTTGAAGCCACCTTCATCTTTGGTACTATTTATTTACTCTTCTCTATGAAAAAATACATTTTTTCATAGAGAAGAGTTACATTAAATCACCAATATTTTCCAAAAACAACCTAGCTCGATGCGATACCGGTTTATTAAAAAAATCTGGTGCATCCTGATTTGCTAAAATCTGCCCTTGATCCATAAAAATAATACGATCTGCTATTAATTTTGCAAATTTCAAATGATGAGTGACTACTACCATACTCATTTTGTCTTTTAATAAATTTATATTCTCTATAACATCTTTAATATTTTCAGGATCTAAGGCTGAAGTTGGTTCGTCGAATAACAAAATTTCTGGCTTCATCATTAAAGCCCTTGCTATTGCTATACGTTGTTTCTGTCCTCCTGATAGGCTTGCCGGACATGAGTCAAATTTCTGCGTTAGCTTAAACTTTTTGAGTAGTTCTTTTGCCTTAAGAACTGCTTTTTCTCTTGGCAAATTTAAAACATTTATTGGTGTATATATTAGATTTTCCCCTACCGTTAAATGTGGGAAGAGATTAAAATTTTGAAAAACCATACCTACTTTTAAACGAAGTTTTCTTCTATCCCTTAGCAGTAGCTTTTTTCTGTCTACCAAAAAAGTACCACTACTTGGTTCTTCTAAATTATTTAAAATTCGTAACAGAGTAGTTTTACCGCTTCCCGAAGGACCTATTATTACAGTAGTTTCCTTAGTAGTAAAACTTAAATCAATATTTTTAATTGCGTAATTTTTGCCATAACGCTTACAGACTTTTTCTAATACTATCATACACTAAATAGTAAATTTATAACCGTCATAAAGTGGCTTAACATTACTTGGGAGTATTTTTGTAATTTCATGATAATCTATCGTGTGTCTCATATTGGTTAATAATATCTCTTCAGGTTTATATTTTTCACGCCATTCTAGAACTTTATCAAGCCCTGCATGATTCGAATTTGATTTGTAATCCATACAATCCAATATCCATACTTTTATATCTTTTAAAAATTTTTCCGATTCAAGTGGAAAATCGATTACATCAGACGAATAGACAAAATCACCTATACGTAACCCTAAACTATCTATAGAACCATGATACTGTCTAAAAAACTGTATTTCTATAGTAGAGATCTTAATTTTATCAAAAAAATCAATAGGTCTAGTAGCTAGCACTTGCCAAGGCATAACAAATAAATAATCGAATTTCTTATGTAGCTTTGCTATTGTATTATAATTGGTATAAATTTCTAATGGCTTTTTTGAGGTAAAAGAAAATACTCGCAAATCTTCAATACCGTTAACGTGATCAGAATGATCATGGGTTAATATCGCACAATCAAGCTTACTAATTTTTTCTCTAACTAGCTGATATTTAATATCATAACCGAAATCAACTAATATTTGACTATTTTCATCATTGATATATATTGCTGATCTAGTTCTTTTATTGTACTTTGAAGTAGATGTGCATATACTGCAATCACATCCGATCACTGGTACGCCTATAGATGCTCCACACCCAAGTATTGTTACTTGTAACATAAATATTTAAAATAATGTTTGAAGTTTTTTATAATTTTTGCCTATTAAATCAAGAAATATTCTTATTTTTAAATAAAATTACTAATATAGGTTTTATACCGTATTTTCTGAAAATAATTTCTTTTTGTTTTAATATTGCTAATTTCGCCTTAATATATATTTTATACTGTATATATCTTTATATTCAACTAAAGAAAATTAAAAATGATAATGAGCGACAAAATAAATTTTGGGGCAACTATAATAAATTAGTTGAAATCGGTATAATATACGCAGTATTCGGTTTAGTTTTTACTACTCTTAAATTTTCCGTTAGTTTACCTCGCCCTTATTGCAGTCTTCCTATAGATAGTTTCATGACCATAATAAATACTGCAAACGAAAGATGCTTTTCAAGTTTTCCAAGCAGCCATGCTGCTCTTAGCATTTTGGTAACGTATCTTGCTTGGGATTATATTAAATTACGGTTAAAAATCTTAATGATTTGTGTTATTATACTCGTGTCTTTATCTCGCATAAGTCTTGCTATGCATTACCCAAGTGATATAACCTACGGCATTGCTATTGCATTTATAACAATACTAATAGGTAAGTTAATTTATCGAATCTTTGCAAATAATGTAATAAAAAAGGTCGGTCATTATTTTTGCACGGCTCTTGATGTCATTCCCGTGCAGCTGGAAATCCAGAAAAAATAACCTTAACATTGGTACAAAAATTACGTATTTGATAAAAAATTGTTTTTGTCTTTCTTTCTGGGGATTCCCGCCTGCACGGGAATGACATAAGAGAACAGCAGGAATAATATCAAAAAAACATTATGTTACTATACCGAAAATACTTTATAAAAAATATTTTACCACTGCTTATAGTCATTACTTTTTCGATGACTAGTATAGTATGGATAACGCAAGTATTAAAACTTTTATATTTATTTGATAAAGGTATAAAAGTTATGGACTTCCTCAGTTTAATAGTTTTAGTACTTCCTACTTTATTATTTATTCTATTACCGGTAATAACAGTTATTGCAGTAATCTATATCTATAATAATTTAAAAGTTGAGCGACAACTAATTATATTACAAGCCTCGGGAGTTAACAATGTACAGTTGGCATTGCCTGCTTTGTATTTAGCATTAATAGTTATGCTGCTTGCTTATTATATATCTTCCACCATTATGCCTTTATCTCATATAAACTTAAAATCACGTTTAAGTTTTATAAAGAATAATTATATATCAAGCATGATTGAAGAGAAAACTTTTAATAAAGTAACTAAAGATATCACTGTTTTTATAGATAAAAAATCAGCAGGAAATATTATGAACGGTGTAATAATATTTGATAATCGTAATACTAATAACCCATCAGTAGTATTTGCAGATTCAGGTACTCTTAATATATATGATAATAGCCCGATTTTTGAACTTAATAAAGGTCTAAGACAAGAATATGACGTAAACGGTAATTTAACACAACTAACTTTCGATTCTTTAATGATAAAGCTGCAAAATGATAATCCTTTAGTATCACAAAGAACTAAACATAATAAAGAAGCAAACGAATATTATATAAGCGAATTACTTGCCCCACCTCATGATTTAGCTATTACTAAAAAAATTAAATTAATTGCTGAAGCACATCAAAGAATAATTTGGCCTTTATATAATTTTGTATTACCTTTTTTAGCACTGGCAGTTTTTTTGAGATATCCTTATAGCAAAAAAACAACTTTTATGCCGGTATTATTTTCAACTTTGACAGTATTGCTTGTTACTTCTATTCATTTTATATTACAAAACTTTGCTTCAAAAAATCCAGATTTTATTTTTGCTTGTTATTCCAATTTGGTTATTGCTTTAACTATTGGATTATATTTATTTATAAATAAAAAAATATAATCTTATTTTACTTTACTCCACAAACCCTGCATATCTTGTTTAAAACAATCAATTTTATTTTCCTGCTCAGTAAATTTATTTACTTTAGCTGTTAATTCTTTTAAATCTTCCGGTAAATCAGTTATAATAATTATTCTTTTAAAAACTTCTACATAGTCCTTAACTTGTAAAATTTTTCCTATATCTATGGGTGAAATAATGATAAGCACACTAGCATTATTAGGATTTTGTAACTCATCAGTAATATAAATCGGCTGTTTTTCAGGCTGCGGATCAAGCTTACTACCGTGAGGTATAAATTGCTTGCGTGAATAAGTCCAAAGATTTTTATTGAGGATTTCCTGCTGTTCTTTATCAGTCGCAAGTATAACACTTTTAAGATCAGAGTGATAACATTTTTCTATCAGAAGCAATATCGATTTTAGAAGTAATTCACCACTTGTTTGATAAATACTAAATTGCTGCATAAAATTTTTATATTATTTTTTATAAGAAAATTTAAGTGGTACGGATGAAGGGACTTGAACCCCCACGCCTCACGGCACAAGAACCTAAATCTTGCATGTCTACCAGTTCCATCACATCCGCATAATGATGCTATTTCCATAAAAGAATTGTTATATAGACCAGATAAATTAGCTGTCATCCCGTGACTTGATCACATGATCCAGTAAAAATGCTAAAATTACTAGGATTATAAGGATACTCTGTGGTTAAGCCATAGTATGATTTACTTTGATCCACAAAACAGCATATAACAGGAATAACTATTTATCGGTCAGCGTTTCAATCAAAAAATTATAATACACATCATATAATTTTTGTAAATCGCTAATTTTAGTGTATTCATTTATTTTATGTGCCGTTTCAGATAATAAACCGAACTCTACCAAGGAACAATAATTTTTAACGAATCTTGCATCCGAGGTACCACCACTTGTAGAGAATTCTGGCTTTATTTTTAATGTACTCTCTACTACATCAGCAAAATCTTTTATTTTATTATTAGGATTCTGAATAAAACTTTCAGCAGAATTAATATATTCTAGCTTATAGTCTACTTTATATCCTTTGCAATATTGTTTAACAATTTGCTCTATTAATTGCACTAAAGTTTCTGCATTATGTAAATTATTAAAACGTATATTGAAATATGCTTCCACACTTGCCGGAATTAAGTTTGAAGTATTATTGCCAACATCAATATTCGTCACTTCAAGATTTGAACTTTGAAAAAACTCTGTTCCCTCATCAAGTCTTATATTTATTAACTCGTTCAATATTTTTATTAAGCAAGGTAAAGGATTATTAGCTTTATGAGGATAAGCTGCATGTCCTGCTAAGCCTTCTATATTTAATTTAAAGTTAATGCTTCCTCTTCTACCAATCTTAATTGTATCGCCTATTTCTTTTTCGCAAGTAGGCTCACCAACAACGGAAAAATCAATCTTATGCTCTTGATCATAAATATATTGCAACATTTCTTTAGTACCGTGTTTTGCTTTTCCTTCTTCATCACTAGTCAGTAAGAAACTAACGGAACCTTTAAAATCAGGGTTATTTTTTATAAGATCTAAAGCTGCAGCTAGAAAGCACGCTATAGCTCCTTTCATATCAACTACACCCCTGCCGTATATCTTGCCGTCTTGTTCATTAACCTTAAATGGAGCGGAATTATGCCAAAGATGATAATCACCTGCAGGCACCACATCTACATGCCCAACAAAGCAAATATTAGGTTTGCCCTTACCATACACAGCATAAAGATTAGTGACTTGCTCACTTTTAGAATCACCGAATATTTTTATTTCAGTCTTAAAGCAGTGTTTTTTAAGCAAACCATCAATATACTCAATAGCTCCATTACT
This sequence comes from Rickettsia sp. Oklahoma-10, assembly GCF_039954865.1. Classification (NCBI taxonomy): domain Bacteria; kingdom Pseudomonadati; phylum Pseudomonadota; class Alphaproteobacteria; order Rickettsiales; family Rickettsiaceae; genus Rickettsia; species Rickettsia oklahomensis. Next base: position 323,388 of record NZ_CP157197.1, read on the forward strand.
CTCAGGAGTTATAGATTTAAAACTGATCAAATCTTTTAAGTAGTTAATGTACATAAATATTATATATTCTTACACTAATATTTATATGGTAAATGATAAATAAAAAATTAATATTACCTGCTGCTGTAACCCTTGGCAGTATGGTAGTTCCTTCCTTAGTATACATGTTTTTTTATTATGATAAATCCTAGTTAATAAAAGGATGTAGTATTAACTTTGAGAGTAGTTATCATTTCAAACTCTATGAAAGCTGCAGTAATAATAGGCTTTTTAATTTCTGCATTATATTTGGCATAATCGTTTTAAAAAATTGAACTAAAAAAGAGTAAAATGTCAAATTAAGGAATAGAAAATATATACTCCTGATAAATGAAAAGTTTTGTTTGTATTCAAGATAGGAACTACTTTCTTTCCATCTCAAGTGCTTATTATTTTAAACTTCTTTCAAAAAAGCAGTATATAATAAATTCAGCCCCATTTTGTAACAAGCACGAGGAGGAAACCTATACCAATAGGTAAGTCGACAAACAACTAAGTACAAAGTGGAGATCAGTTTATTATACTCATTAAATAACGATGATAGGATTTAAATAAAATATCATATTTTTGTTTAGAAAAAACAGGATATGGTACTATATAGACATTATTGGAAGATGGAATCGCTTTTTCAAGCTTATTTAGTATAAAAGGCATATTATAATTATGCTCTACTAAAATTATTGAAGTAAGATTGTAAGTCAAAATAAAATCACCTGCTTTCTTAATATTATCTTCTTTAGAATTCGGAGCAAGTATTACTTGTTGTTCTATTACTCTATGTTCTTTTAACAAATTTTTTAATTGCTCTGCAGATTCTATACCGATAACAAATAATATAGGTGCATAGCCTGCCTTAAGCATCGAAATACTGGTTTCAATTTTATGCACTCCTCCTGCAAATACTATTATTGCATTAGTAGTGTTACTGTTAAGCTTATAAGAATTTATTAAATATATATAATAACTAAAACCACCGATCCAAAGAGCAAAAATTACTAAAATTGTGAGTAAAAAATTTCTGATCATTTAAATATTTTGTTAAATTCAGTTTGAATAATTTTATCAAATTCAGACATTTCAATATAAACTCCTAATTGATTTAAAGATATTACTAAAGAATTTTCAAGTCCACAAGGAACAATTCCACAAAACTTACTTAAATCTGTTGAAATATTTATAGCTACACCGTGATATGTAACCCATTTTCTTACTCTAACACCTATTGCAGCAATTTTTGCAAATTCATCTTTGCTTACTTTTACCCAAATGCCTACTTTATCTTTAATGATATATGCTTTAATTCCAAAATAATTTAAGCTATTTATAATCCATTCTTCAAGCATTTTTATATATAGCTTTAAATCTTTACTGCGATTCATTGAAGCTAAATTAATAATTGGATAAATAACACGCTGACCTGGTCCATGAAAAGTAAATTTACCACCACGTCCTGTATAAATTACCGGAATATCACCGTAATTTAATAATTCTTCTCGTTTATAATTAGTACCGGCAGTGTATACTTCAGAATGTTCAACTAAATAAACAATTTCTGGCTCATCAGCATTGATTACCTTATTAACATAGTTTTCCATTAATTTTAAAGTAACCTGATAATCTGTAAGATTCGGTATAGTTACAAATTGTACCATATTAGCTGCTTAACTCAGATTTATATTTTAATATTAATGCATCTAAAATTGCTACGGTTTCAGCATCCAAATTACCAGAAAAATTACTAGGACGAAAATGCATTTGAAATGAAATTATAACATCTTTCATTTTAGATTCTAAAACTCCGGTAACTTCAAGTTTATAACCATATTTAATAAATTTTTGCTGAATTGCCATAATATCGGTTATATCAATTTGCGGCAGTAACTCGTTAAAAGTTTGCTCATCATACCATGCTCCTATACCGTTATCATATAATAGCTTCCAAGGAAATAGCGGACCTGGGTCCTGCTTTCTACCTGGAGCAATATCAGAATGCCCAACCACTCTAGTAGGTTTAATATCATATTTAGCAATAATCTTTTTACACAAACTTATAACACTATTAATTTGCCTTTCTAAATAAGGTAACCACAATACATCATTATTTTTTGGATCTACTTTAAAAGCAGGATTCACGATTTCAATACCAATTGATGTATCATTAATATGCTCATGACCTTGCCAGTAACTCACTCCGGCATGCCATGCTCTATCACTCTCTTCTACTAATTGAAATATATGTTCAGGGTTTTTATCGTTTATTAAATAATGACTACTTAACTTTTCACCGGTTAGAAAATCTAAAGATTGTTTAAAATTACACTGTGTATAATGTAGCACTAGGAATTTAATACGTTTATCAAAACCTACAGCTCTATAAGATGTTTTATCAATTACTATCATAGGATAAAATTTTAGATGTTAATCTTACTTACCTCCAGCGTAAGCATTGTTGTGTGGCTCGGTAAAGTGGTTATCATACTGCGACTTGATCACGGGATCCAGATAAAATGTTAAAAGTTATTTTTTGGACACCATGGTCAAGCCATGGTATTATACCGAATGCGTTTTTGATCGACACAATAAAGCCTTCCCGCCACCTACACGGGAATAACATTGAGTAAGTAGGCCTTCCGTAACACCGCTTCTAGCTATCGATCACCTAAACGTTTGTACAATACATGACCAAGCCACAGTATGACATCTATATAATGTTCATATAGTAACAATACTATAATTAAAGTTAGAGATATTTTTTTGATGGTGCCGGATATCGGATTTGAACTGATGACCTACCGCTTACAAGGCGGTTGCTCTACCACTGAGCTAATCCGGCATACAAAGATAAAGTCAACTATTTAGAAATAAGCATATAATACCCTAATTATAATGAGCTGTTGTTGCATTGATCAACATTTTTCCATTTTCATCCCACGATCAAGCCAAGGGATGACAGGTTACTGGATCCCTGCTTTTGCAGGAATAACAATATAAAAACAAACTAAGCTTCTTTAGCTTCCTTTACTTGTTTTAGGTTTACGATTTTTTGCTTTAATTGCCATTCCTTTTTTGACTTTTTTAGGAATAATAACGCCAGCTTGCTCTATAAATTTTGCAACTCGTTCGGTTGGTTTAGCACCTGTACTAAGCCAATATTCTATACGATCTTTTTTTAAAATCACACGCTCACTATTATCTGAAGCCAGCATTGGATTATAAGTTCCAACTTTTTCTAAAAAATCACCGTCACGAGGTGCTGTTGCGTTAGCTACTACTACACGGTAAAAAGGATGCTTTTTAGCACCGCCTCTAGCTAAACGAATTTTTACTGCCATATATTACTTACAATTTATTTTATTTTTTCTTCTTTAAAAAGAACATGTCTTCTAACTACTTTATCATACTTACGAAAAGAAAGCTTCTCGGTTTGGGTTTTTGGATTACGTTTTTTTACCCAAAAAACACCTGTACCAGCAGTACTTACTAACTTTACCAAAACATTTTTATTTTTCTTTGCCATTAGCTGACACCTTAAATCAAGATATTATTTATTCTTCTAAGAATGAGGAGAATAAAACAAAATTGAAAAATAGTCAAGTAAAATGAAATAATTTAGCGACCGAATAAACGTTCTATGTCTTTAAGTTTTAATTCAATATAAGTAGGTCTACCGTGATTACATTGTCCTGAAAACGGTGTATTTTCCATTTGACGTAGTAAAGCATTCATTTCATCCACCGATAATTTTCGCCCTGATCTAATAGAGTAATGACAGGCATAAGTCTTTGTTATATGCTCGATCAACTCAGTTAAAACTATATTCTCGCCAAAGTCCAATAAATGATCAGCGAGATCTTGGATTAACTTTTGTACATTTACATCTCCAAGAATATTTGGAATTTCAGTTACTATAATAGATTTTTCACCAAATTTTTCCAAAGTTAAACCAAGTTTAGATAATTTTTCCCTATGCTCATACAAGCAATCTGATCTTTTTTCATTTGGCAGCTCTACTATTTCAGGAATAAGTAAACGTTGCTTTATTAGTTTTTCTGTATTAATATAGTTTTTTATTTTTTCATATCCAAGACGCTCATGTGCTGCATGTTGATCGGTAATTACTATACTATCTTCGGTTTGCGAAATAATATAAGTCGTATGAAGCTGAGCTTTAGCTGCTCCAAGTCTATATTGTTTACTAATTTGCTGCTCATGTTCTATACGATTTTCTACTTCCTGCTCTATTTTAGCATGTGGCAATGTATCAATTAGTTTTTGATAAATATGATTTTGTGATATTTTAGGCGTACTAGCTGAACTATAAGACCTATAATCCACTAATTTACTATTAACATTTACCTGTTTATTTATAGTCGGTTGTTTATTGATGAGAGAATTTTTAAATAACTCAAGAGTATCAGAGGCGATAGTAGTAGAAGTAACATGGCTTTTATTTGTTAAAGCACTTTTAATTGCTTCTATTAATAAGTTTCGTACATAATTCGGATCATGAAACCTTACTTCTGCTTTTGCCGGATGTACATTAACATCAACAAATTGTGGATCAATTTGTAAGAATATAACACATAGTGGATAACGATCACGGGCCAAATAGTCTTGATATGCTACCCTCAAAGCTACTTGCAGTAATTTATCTTTTACCGGTCTATTATTGATAAATAAAAACTGATCTTCACTTGAAGCTCTATTATATGTTGGGATACTAGTATAGCCACAAACAGAGAAATCCAGTGTTTTGAAATCTACATAAGCAGCATTTTTTATAAAACCATCACCTATTACATCAATTATACGCTGTTTTAAGTTAGTTCCTACATCTTTATTCTGTCCCTTTAGTTTTAATAAATTCTTACCGTCATGCGTTAAACTAAAAGAAATTTTAGGATGTGCTAAAGCGACTTTCTTAACTATATCCAAAATTGCTGCAAGTTCAGTTTTATCAGTTCTAAGAAATTTTAGACGTGCAGGTGTTGCGAAAAATAAATCTCGTATCTCTATTTTAGTACCTTCATTATGGACAGAAATAGTAACTTGTTTTTTACTACCACCAATTAATTTAATTTGAAAAGCTTTGTCAGTTCCTCGTTTTTTAGAAGTAATTATCATTTTGCTAATGGCAGCAATCGAAGATAATGCTTCACCACGAAAACCAAAAGTATGAATGTTTAGAAAATTGCTTTCATCAAGCTTAGAAGTTGTATGACGTTCAACAGCAATTTCTAATTCCTTATCAGTCATACCGATACCGTCATCAGAAATAATAATTAGGTTTTTGCCTGCACGTTCTAAAATAATATCTATTTTAGTACTACCAGCATCAACAGCATTTTCCACTAATTCTTTTACTACTGATGCAGGTCTTTCTATAACCTCACCGGCAGCAATTCGATTGATAGTACTTTCTGAAAGAAACTTAATAGTCATTTTGTTATTAATTTAAATTTCTTAATACAATATGGGCAGATAACTTCCTTCTTTTCTTTATCTATTTCTAAATAAACTTTTGGGTGGTCATATGGAGGTTCTTTGCCGCAACAAGATACAGATGCATCAACACTATTAATAATTTCCATAGTTTTATATATTTATTTCTTTAAATCTAATATAAGTTACTTTTAAATAAAAGACAAATAATATGAAAAGGATTTAACAAAATCACTTGCACGAAAACTAAGTAAATGCAGTATATAAGATATACCAAGATCAATTTCAAAAAGAACAAGGAAGTCTATAAGATGAGGAGCAGAGCATAAATTAATAAGTGAGTACCGCAGAACTTATAGATAGGACGACATAACCAATCTTTGAAGTTCATCAAGTATATTAACACTTTATACTTTAAAAATGATGTAACTTGTCTATAATAGCTAATTAGTAATTAAATTATTTAAAGCTCGATGAATAGATCTAAGTTCATTTTTTTATCTGCTATTTCAGGTAATGTACTCGAATATTATGATTTTACGGTATACTCAGTTTTTTCATTGATTATTGGACAAGTTTTTTTTCCAGGTAAGTCAGAATTTATCCGAACTCTTTTAAGTCTCGGAGTGTTTGCGGTCGGTTTTCTGACAAGACCGATAGGAGGAATATTATTTGGTTATATCGGTGATAGGTACGGCAGACGTACCGCTTTAATAATCTCGATGTTAGGTATGACTATTCCAACCTTTATTATGGGTCTCATACCCTCATACACAAGTATTGGGATTTATGCCCCCATAACGCTAGTTATAATGCGGCTTATTCAAGGTTTATGTATTAGCGGTGAAGGAACAGGAGCAGCTATTTTTATTCTAGAACATCGTCAAAATTTAAAACCTGGCTTTACAGCTGGTTTGGTTCACAGTTCAAATATTGCAGGTACTTTAGTTGCAACATTTATCGGTATTATAATTGAACATTATTTTTCCCATATAGATTTTGCTTGGCGTTTTGCTTTCTTGCTTGGTGGTTTCATGGGTCTTGTCGGATTTTATTTGCGGTTGCGTGTATCAGAAACACCAATTTTTAAAATGCTTGAGGAAAAGAAACAAGTTCTTAAAGCACCTTTTTCTAACGTAATTAAAACTGCTTGGAGATCTATGTTTTTAACTATATGTACAGGTGCAATTGCTAGCAGTGTTATGTATTTAGTAAAAACTTATATAAATGTTTTCTATCATAATATTATGCATCTTAGTAATACTATTGCTTTATCATATTTGGCTTATAGCTCATTTATTGCAATGATAGCGATGCCGCTTGCCGGCGGTACTACCGATATCATTGGAAAATTTAAAACGGCAATATTTGTTGGAGTTGCTATCTTAATATTAATTTTACCTACTATGTTACTTATGTCAGCAGAAGAGATGTGGCAACAATTTATAGCACTTACAATTCTTGGTATGCTTGCAGGAAGTATAGCAGGCACAGCTTATATATTCGTTATATCATTATTTACAGCAGAACAAAGATTTACTGGTGTTGCTTTCAGCTACAATTTTGCAATAGCGATATTCGGTGGAACTTCACCGATTATTTCTAGTTGGCTTGTAGAGCATACAGGAGTATTTTATGCTCCAGCTTTTTATATCATGATTATTGCTGCTACATTTTTAGTGATTATGTATATGATGAGAAATATAATTAAACGAATATCGGATAGTATACTCGTTTAATTTAAAAAATTGGCAGTGTTATTTCTTGCTTATAGTCCTTACGTAGATTAAACTACACTGTAAGCATTCAAAATGCTCTGCTCTTTTCTATTAAAATTCGTCTACTGACTCCTCATTTATTAGGTATGTGAATATGGAAAATAGAAAAATAACTAGTAATTGGTTTACTGATTTACGCGATTTATTATGCGCAGAATTTGAAAAAATTGAAGAAGAATATACAAAAGAAAAAGATATAGAACCTGCCAAATTTGTGTATTCAAACTGGGAACGTAACGGCGGAGGTGGCGGTGTTATGTCCATTATGAAAGGAGAAGTATTTGAAAAAGTAGGAGTTAATATTTCTACCGTATTTGGTAAATTATCTCCAGAATTTCGTACAGAAATTCCAGGAGCAGAACTAGACGGGAAATTCTTTGCAACCGGTATTTCAGTAGTTGCACATCTTAAATCACCGTTAATTCCTGCTATGCATTTTAATACTCGTTATATAGAAACTTCTAAAAGTTGGTTTGGAGGAGGAGGAGATTTAACACCATATTACCCAGAAGAAAACGAAACAACAAAATTTCATACAGCTTTTAAAAAAGCATGTGATAAATATGATTTTAGCTATTATCCTAAATTCAAAAAGCAATGTAATGAATATTTTTATCTAAAGCATCGAAAGGAACCAAGAGGAGTAGGCGGAATATTCTATGATTACTTAAATAGCGGTAATTTTGAGCAAGATTTTGCTTTCACTAAGGATGTAGGTAAGGCTTTACTATCGGTATATCCTGAAATCGTTAGAAATAAGCTATCTTTGCCTTGGACTACTGAACAGAAAGAATACCAACTTATAAGGCGAGGTAGATATGTAGAATTTAATTTACTATATGATCGCGGTACTAAATTCGGCTTAATGACTTATGGGAATGTTGAAGCAATATTAATGTCACTACCACCCGAGGTAAAATGGTGTTAAATACTTAAGTTTGATTGCACAAATTAAAAAACATGCCTAAATACTACACCGTGGTTCAACCACAGTACTCAAAAATATAACTTACAATACTAATAATTTTTTCATAGAACAATACCGGTCAAGCCAATCGAAAAGTGACACTATACTAGTCAAATGGCTTCACTATAACCATTATTACTGCAATAACCATACAAATAGTAGGAATCTCATTGACTATACCATAAAATTTTTCTGAATGGACATTCTTACCGTTTACAAAATCTTTTCTCCATCTAGCAAGTAAACCATGAAATATCACTAAAATTAATACTGCAAACATTTTAACGTGAAACCAAGTGCCAAGAGCAACAAATCCATAAATATGAGCATTTATTATACCAAATATAAATGTGCTAATCATTGCCGGATTCATAATGAATCTAAGTAATTTTAGCTCCATTACTTGTAAAGTATTATCTAGCTCACTACCTATTTTAGCTTTGGTATGATAAACATATATTCTAGGTAAATAAAGAAGCCCTGCAATCCAACATATAGCAGATATCAGATGGATTGACTTAAACCATAAATAATAACTTGCCATTTTTTTTCTTATTAATTCTTTAATTTACACAAGCATTTAGTAAATTCGTTTGGACATATTCTTGTACTAGAGCTACTCATAACTAAATTAGTATCAGCATTATTAATAAATCGTAGTAATATATTTGTCAAACTATTAATAAAAATTTTATTTGTACCAAGCGTCGGGATTCGAGTATATTGAATTTCATATCTATCTGCAATTAATTTATATTCAATATCCAGCTCTACAAGCGTCTCAACATGCTCAGACACAAAGGATATAGGTACAATAATTATGTCTTTTTTTAACTTTCCCGCTAGCTTTATTTCGTCTTCCGTACTTGGTTTCAACCATTCTATAGGTCCTACTCTGCTTTGATAAGTTATCTTATAATCTAGATCTTTTATATTTAATTCTTTAACTATTGCTTTTACTGTTTCTTTTATCTGAAAACTATAAGGATCACCTGCTTTTATTATTTTTTCGGGCAACCCGTGAGCAGAAAATAATATACGAAAATTTTTACTGTATAGTTTTTCTTTTATTAAGTAAACATGAGCTTTTATAAAATCTTCTTCTAGAGGATAACAGCAAACTACTTTAATTGGAATATCAAGATTTTGTAAAAAATTTTTAACCGACGATCCTGTCGTAGTACTTGAAAATTGAGGGTATAGAGGCAATAATATTATTTCACTTGGATTATACTTTTTTATTTGATTTATCGTTTCTTTAGCAAACGGTGCTGAATATCTCATATTTATAAAAACAGAAAAATCTTCTTTTACAAGTTGCTTTAGCTTTTCAGTTAATACTAACCGCTGCTCTTGCGTTTCCTGAAGTAGGGAAGATTTACCACCGATTAAAGAATAAATCTTTTGAGATTTTTTCTCTCTAGTAATAGAAAGTATCTTGGCTATAATATAACGCAAGGGATTTGGTAGATTAATTATAGCTTTGTCATAGAATAAATTAAATAAAAAAGGTTTTACGGATTCAAGACTATTTGGACCTCCTAAATTAAAAAGTACTATTGCTATTCTTTTCTTCATATTATCTCATTTTTTAAAACTTCTAACAAATTCTGTTAAAAATTCTACGTTTTCTTGAGGTGTTTCAGGCAAAATACCATGTCCTAAGTTAAAGATAAAATTCTTTCCTTCCATTATCTGAAGAATTTTGTAAGCTTTTTCTTTAATAATTTCTTTATTAGTAAGTAATACAACTGGATCTAAATTACCTTGTACTATTACTTTATCACTCCACTCTTTCATTTTTTCAAGAGGAATCATTTGATCTACAGCTAAAATATCTATCGGTGCTTCTTTTATAAATTTTTCGTACAATAATCCCGCTCCTTTAGGAAAAGCAATGATAGGAGTTTTTGGAAAAACTTCTTTTACTTTTAGTATAATCTTTTTTGTCGGCTCTATTACGAATTCTGTAAATTCTTCTTCTGCAAGTACTCCCGACCATGAATCAAAAAGTTTTAAAATGTTTGCTCCTGATTCTACTTGATTTATAAGATGATAAGTTGTTTTATCTATCAAAAAATTCAATAATTCTTTAGCTAATACTTTATTTTCATAGATAAATTTTTTGCTTGTTTTAAAATTCTGTTTTCCTTTTCCTTCTAGCATGTAACTCATCACTGTCCAAGGGCTTCCTGCAAATCCTATTAAAGAAGTAGTGGATGGTAATTCTTTTTTAACTTTTCTTATTATTTCATAAACCTTTTCTAATTTATTATTCGGATCGCTTTGCAAATATTTAAAATCTTCTTGCGATCTAAATTGTCTTAATATAGGTCCTATGTTTTCTTTAAAATCCACTTCCCATCCAAGAGCATGAGGTAAAACTAATATATCGGAAAAAATAATAGCTGCGTCAAAATGATACCGTCTTATCGGTTGTAATGTTACTTCTGTTGCTTTGTTAACGTCATAACAAAAATCTAAAAAATTTTTTATTGTTTCTCTTGTTTTTTTATATTCTGGTAAGTATCTACCTGCTTGACGCATAAACCAAACAGGTATTTTATCGCTATTTCCTTTTAATGGATTTAAAGGTTGCTTCATACTATTACTGAAAATATTAAGTTTAAGTATATTTGTTGTTTATATAAATAGAATTATGTAGATTAAATGTTTTGAACAGAGTTATCAACAAAATTTTCAATAAGATTTTCTTAAAAAGATTAGTATTTTTAATTATTATTCACATAAGTTTGTAAAGAATTTATAAAAGTGTATAATTAAGTGTAAAATTCATTTCTAGTTTAGAAAAGACTATTCTTTCAAAGAAAAATAATATTTATTCACAATTTTATCCACAAACTATTTATTTAAAAGGAAATACGCTAGATTTTCTTTATTTAATAAGGATTTGAGAAGATTTTTAATAGATTTTAATAGGAAAAATAATAAGTTATTAAAAAATTTATCCACAATTACATGTGTAAAGTATGACAAAGTTAATTATTCACTTGGTTTCAGACTCTTCCGTGCAAACTGCAAAATATGCAGCAAATTCTGCTCTTGCACAATTTACTTCTGTGAAATCAAAATTATATCATTGGCCAATGATTAGAAATTTAGAATTGCTAAATGAAGTATTAAGTAAAATAGAATCTAAACATGGTGTAGTATTATACACGATTGCTGATCATGAACTAAGAAAAACATTGACAAAGTTTTGTTATGAATTAAAAATCCCATGTATTTCCGTAATAGGTAAAATTATTAAAGAAATGTCTGTTTTTTCAGGTATTGAAATAGAAAAAGAACAGAATTATAATTGTAAATTCAATAAGACTTATTTTGATACACTTAATGCTATAGATTACGCTATAAGACATGATGACGGACAAATTCTTAATGAATTATCGAAAGCTGATATAATATTAATAGGTCCTTCTAGGACTTCCAAAACTCCGACTTCCATATTTTTAGCATATAACGGTCTAAAAACTGCCAATATTCCTTATGTTTATAATTGTCCTTTTCACGATTTTATAGAAAAAGATATAGATCAGTTGGTGGTAGGACTTGTCATTAATCCAAATAGGTTAATTGAGATAAGAGAAGCTAGGTTAAATTTATTGCAAATTAATGAAAATAAAAGCTATACGGATTTTAATGTAGTACAAAAAGAGTGTTTTGAAGTCAGAAAAATTTGTGAGCAAAGAAGTTGGCCGGTAATTGACGTATCTGCTAGATCAATAGAGGAAACGGCGGCTTTAATAATGCGAATATATTATAATAGAAAAAACAAATATAATAAATAAAAAGATTTTCATTATTTACAATTAGAAACCTGTACTTTATTATTTTTTATAAAAGATGTTGTTCACATGGATCAGAAAAAACAATATGTCATTCCTATAAAAGTGGGAATTCATTATAAATATAAGAAAACAGAAAGTTTTATATAAATTTAAAAATTTTAATAGTTCTATAATTTTTAAAATTTTTCTGGATTTATGCTTTTGTGAGAATGACATAGAGGCCATATGGGCAATACCACAAAAACATAGAGGACAAATATGGCAAATAACGTAAAGGATAGCTCTTTTAAGAAGGAAGTATTAGAATCGAATTTACCGGTACTAGTCGATTTTTGGGCAGAATGGTGTGGACCATGTAAAATGTTAACACCGGTAATAGATGAAATCAGTAAAGAATTACAAGGAAAAGTAAAAGTACTCAAAATGAATATTGATGAAAATCCTAATACTCCTTCAGAATACGGTATTCGTAGTATCCCGACAATAATGTTATTTAAAAATGGTGAACAGAAAGATACTAAAATAGGTTTGCAACAAAAAAGTTCTCTTTTAGATTGGATTAATAAATCTATTTAATATTTTTTTATGTTACTTAGCCATAGCCATTCAAAAGTGTTTATAGAGATAACCGATGGTTATGTAGAAGGTATAGATACTAACAAAAGAGCTCAAGGTTTAAAACATTTTTTTTTAAAAAAAGGAGTTTCTCTTTCTCCAAATATACCCATATTAAATAATATTAATTTTTCTTGTTATGAAGGAGAAAAAGTAGCTTTTATAGGAAGTAACGGTTCGGGAAAAAGTTCACTTCTAAAACTAATCGCTGGAATATACCCGTTAAAATTAGGTACAATAAAAGTTCGTGGAGATATTGCGGCAATTATAGATATGGGAGTCGGTTTTGAGCTAGAACAAACTGGTCGTGAAAATATAAAAATATTAATGCTATATAATAATATGCTGGATAAATATAGCAAAAAAATCGAAAAAGAGATTATAGATTTTTCAGAACTTGGCAGCAAAATTGATTTACCGATAAAAATTTATAGTTCAGGTATGTTATCACGCCTTGCTTTTTCTGTATCAATATTTCAAAATCCACAGATTTTGTTACTTGATGAGGTTTTTGCGGCAGGCGATAGTTATTTTATAGAAAAATCTCTTAGTTTAATGAAGAATAAATTTAAAAATACTCCTATTTCGATAATAGTAAGTCATCAAGAAGAAATTATAAAAGATAATTGCGATAGATGTATTTTATTGAAAGACGGTAATATTATAGGTGATGGAACCCCATCAGAAATGTTTAAAATTTATAATAGACTTCTTGTATAACTTTGCTTCTAAGGGTAATTTGTGCATTGATTCGGTACTCAAATCCTCATTTGATATGCTGTGTGTATCTCCTGCAAATTTCCTCTTTATTAGCTATGTTACACAAGAAGTCTAATGGAGAAACTCATAAATGATAAAGTATCTATTTTCTAAAGAATACTGGCAGGCAATAGCATTATTGGTTAAAGCTTCTATAATTAGACAAAATAAGGATTCTTTTTTAGGTTCTTTATGGAGTTTAATTCAGCCTTTTATTCACATAATGGTAATTTCATATTTTTTCGGTTTTTTATTAAGACAACCAAGAGAATTTATGGTAATGAACTTAGTTGGTGGTATTCCTTTATGGAGTTTTATAGTAAGCAGCCTAACTATTTGTTCAAGTTCCTTAGTTACACGTGATCAAATAATAAAAAAGGTTAGAATTTCTAAGACTTTTTTTCCTGTTGCAGATAGTTTAGGGCAATTATATAATTTAATTTGTTCCTTTTCGGCAATGTATTTTGCTTTTATTTTATTATTTCCGGAAAAATTTTCTTGGCAAATAGTATTTATGCCGATATTAATTTTACCCTTAATAATATGTGTGATTAGTGGCTCTATTGCAGTAGCATTTTTAACACCCTATATTCGAGATATTCCGCAAATATTAAATGTTATTCTTGGAGTTATTTATTGGAGTATACCGATAGTTTATCCCTATTCGCTAATTCCAGAGTCTAAAAGGATATATTTTGAGTTTAATCCGTTTTTTTTAGTTATAAGACCTGTACAAGCATTGGTGATTGATGGAACATTACCTGATATGATATTAACAGTTAAGTCTGTTATAGTTGCATTTATCACTGTTTGTATAAGTTATTTTATTTATAGACAATTTTCTAAAAGAGTTATTTATTATTTATGAAACTTGGTTTTAATCTAGATTTTAATGAATTAGATTTAACTGGGCTTAAAAAATTAGATCAAATATTTTTAGATTATCTCTTTAAAGCCGATAGATCTCTGCATAAAGATTTAATATTATTTAGATCAATTCCTTTCTCTATTATTCCACAAGATTATTCTAAGTTTTTATTAAAAATTTCTCCTTATTTAGATGATTTTTTAGCGGAGTTATTTTGTATTTCAAAAGAAGTAATAATATCAAGGTTGAAACATAAAGATTTTAATATTATTTATGAATGTAAAAGAAAATTTGTTCAGCGTATTGCTGTAAAAAAATATCCACTGGAAAAAATAAAAAATATTGATTTTGAAGAGATATATTTAAAGCTAACTGATTTAATAGGTACGAATTTTACTTCTAGAGAATTTGCAAAACAAATAATTATATGGCAACAGAAGGAAGAGAGTTTTGTACAAGAGTTAGACATAGCAGCACAATATGCAGCTTATAGGGTGTATGGTCAATGTAATTCTCTTTACAATCGTTGTCATTTCCGCGAAGGCGGGAATCTAGAAAAATTAAGTCTAGATCTGCATTTTCACGGGGATGACATAAGAAATGATAGTATATTATTCAATTTTCCACAAAAACTAGATAAAGAAAATCTAATAGATGATAAAAAAATATCAAAATATCAAAGGAATCAACGAATAGATTTTAATTATATCGATATCTTTTCAAATTTAGAGGAAGCTTTAAACAATTCTCATTATTGTATTTATTGTCATAAGCAGGATAAGGATTCATGTTCTAAAGGAATGAGTATCATTCCGTGGTCTTGCAACATGATCCAAAAAAAAGTTAAGAAAGACTGCGTCCTGCAATCAAGTCGCGGGATGAAAACCGGTTGTCCTTTAAAGCAAAAAATTTCTGAAATGAATTATGTTAAGTCACAAGGTTTTAACCTAAGTGCTCTTGCTATCATTGTTATTGATAACCCAATGGTTGCAGCAACGGGTCATAGGATTTGTAATGATTGTGTGAAAGCTTGTATTTATCAAAAGCAAGATCCAGTAAATATTCCTTTAATAGAATCTAATATTTTGGAAGAAACGCTTAAATTACCTTATGGTCTAGAGATATATCTGCTCCTTACCCGCTGGAACCCGCTTAATATTTATTCACCACTTCCGAAAGAATCTACTAATTATAATATTTTAGTTACTGGTCTTGGTCCTGCAGGTTTTAGTCTTAGCTATTATTTATTACGGTCAGGTCACAATGTTACAGCTATTGACGGATTAAAAATTTCTCACCTGCCTTTTGATATTAATAAACCTATCAAATTTTGGCATGAATATAAAAGTTTGTTATCGGAAAGAATGACAAGGGGATTTGGAGGAGTAGCAGAATACGGTATAACTGTTCGTTGGGATAAAAATAACCTTGATATATTGCGGCTAATATTAGAGAGAAATGATAACTTTAAATATTATGATGGAGTGACTTTGGGTAGTAATATAATGGAAGAACAAGCTTTTAGTTTAGGATTTGATCATATAGCTTTTTGTATTGGAGCAGGTCAGCCAAAAGTTTTAGATATAGAAAATTTTGAAGCTAAAGGCATAAAAACGGCTTCTGATTTTTTAATGACTCTGCAAAGTGGAGGAGCATTTTTAGAAAATTCTAATGCTAATATGCTAATTAGGATGCCGGTTGCAATCATAGGTGGTGGTCTTACTTCAATTGATGCGGCAACGGAAAGTCTATTTTACTATAAAATGCAAGTAGAGAAATTTTTTAAAGATTATGAGCTTGCTGTTCAAAAATACGGCAAAGATTATATAGAAAAAGATTTAACAGAGGAAGATAAAGAAATAGCTGAAGAATTTATTGTTCATGCAAGATTATTTAAAGAAGTTAAGAATAATGAAGAGTTAAGAAAGGTTTTTAATAAGCTTGGCGGTAGCACCATCTATTATCGTGGAAAACTTCAAGAGTCACCTGCGTATAAGTTAAATCACGAAGAGCTTATATATGCTATGGCACTTGGTGTTGATTTTAGAGAAAATATGCAACCTCTAGGGATTAACACTGATAAATATGGTCATGTAGAGTCTGTGGTGTTTATCCAGCGAACCGGGGTTCACGGAAAGTATCAGGACAATATTATCAAATCACGGGATAACACTAAAGTATTTAAAGCCAAAACTGTGATTATGGCAATCGGTGTAGAAAATAACCTTGAACTCAATGAAAATAAATATAGTTATTTCGGCGATTGTAATCCTAGGTATTCAGGTAGTGTGGTTAAGGCACTTGCAAGTAGCAAGGAAGAATATGAAAATATTAACAAAAGACTTATAAATAATAATCCTAGCTTTAAGGATAGTCACAAAGACTTTATAACGCAGCTTGATTATTTATTGGTCAGCAGAATCCATAAAATAAATATTTTAGATGATAAAACTTTTGAGTTGGTAATTCACTCACCTCTTGCTGCTAAAAATTTTAAGTTTGGTCAGTTCTTTCGCTTACAAAATTATTCTGAAGATGTTGCTAAATTAATAGAACCGTTAGCCTTAAGCCCCAAAGATATTGATATAGAAAAAGGTTTGATTAGTTTTATACTTTTTGAAGTAGGTAAGTCTACTAGCTTATGTAAAACATTATCTGAAAATGAGAGAGTGGTTTTAATGGGACCGACAGGCATGCCACTAGAAATACCTCAAAATAAAAAAATAGTTATTGTTGGTTCCGAAGTTGGTAATATAGGTTTGTTAAAAGTTTTAAAAGAAAATAATAATGAAGTTATATTTTTTACCTATCCTGATATAAAAACCTATAAATTAACTTCTGTGGATAGAGTAATAATTAATGCTTCTCCTGAAATAATAGAAGAATTGCAAAGTCTAAAAAATGAAATATTCGGTGAAAATACGGAAATAATAGTTAGCGTTAATTCATCGATGCAATGTATGATGAAAGGAATTTGTGGACAATGTATACAAAAAGTTAAAGGAGAGCAGAAATATATTTTTGCATGTAGCTGTCAAAATCAAAAAGCAGAAATAGTTGATTTTGAGAGCTTAAAAACTCGTTTACGTAAAAATTCTTTACAAGAAAAAATGAGAAGATTAGTTTGATAGGTATTCATACCGTGACTTGACCACCACGGTATCTAGAAAAATATTATAATATTAGTATTTATCTAGTTTTTACTGAGTTCCGTGATCAAGTCGCGAATAATAAAACATATAAGTTATTTCTCAAAATAGCAAAATGCTCTACTACTATCTTGATTAAGAAAATCAATAATTTGCATTACTATAGAATTATTTTTATACTTCTCTGCAACTTGTTTAATACGCTCAGCAAAATTACCTTCGCTTGAAAAAATTTCTTTGATGGCATTTAAAGCACTTAAAGACTCTGCTTTATCAAATCCTTTTCTATTCATACCGATTAGGTTTAAACCCTCAAGCACTGCACGTTTACTGCTTACAAGTCCGAATGGTATTACATCTGTTCCGACAGGTGATAGTCCGCCAATCATCGAATATTTACCGATTCTAGTATATTGATGTACTGCAGATAGTCCACCGATTATTGCGTAATCATCTACCTCAATATGACCTGCTAGGCTTACGTAATTAGCAAATACTATATTATTGCCGATTTTACAGTCATGGCCGATATGAACACCGACCATAAATAAATTATTATTTCCTATTCTTGTTATCATTCCACCGCCTTGGCTTCCTGCTTGCACTGTAACATATTCTCTAATAGTATTATTAGAGCCGATTATCGTACTTGATCTCTCATTAGCATATTTTAAGATTTGCGGCGGTTGACCAATTGATGCAAAAGGATAAATAACTGTGTTTTCACCGATTTCGGTAATCCCTTCAATTACCACATGAGATTTTAGCTCTACATTATCATGAATTACTGCTTCAGGACCTATAATACAATACGGACCGATTTTTACGTTTTTACCAAGATTTGCACCTTTAGCAATTACAGTTGTAGAATGTATATTAGAATTTGACACTATATGGTTCCTATGCTTTATCTTTAATCATTGCAGTAAATTTACTTTCTGCAGCTATTTCATCTTCAATTTTAACTGTACTTGAAAATTTCCATACGTTAGTTCTTTGCTGATCAATAACAACGTGGATATGCATAGTATCCCCAGGCTGAACAATTCTACGAAATTTTGAGTTCTCTATTGCCATTAAGAATACTTCTTTATTCTTAGTAGAACCTAAAGATCTAGCAACTAATATAGCAGCAAGCTGTGCCATGGCTTCAACCATTAGAACACCAGGCATCACAGGTTTTGTCGGAAAATGTCCTTTAAATTGCGGTTCATTAACGGTAACGTTTTTTATACCTAGTATTGATTTGTTAAGATCAATTTCAAGTACTCTATCTACTAATAAAAATGGGTAGCGATGAGGTATCAAATCCATAATTTCTGTAATATCAATCATCATTTATTTAGGTCTCTTTTTTAGTAATTGTTTCATAATAATAGATTGTCTATGCCAGTCTATGATATGAACTGCAGGGCTGCCGCCGACAATTTTACCTGCCTCTATATTTTGTGCTACGCCGCCTTGTGCCGCTACCTGTACTCCGTCGCCTATATTTAGATGTCCTGCAATTCCTACTTGTCCTCCAAGAGCACAATATTTCCCAATTGTACTACTACCTGCTATACCTGCTTGTGCTACGATAATAGAGCCTTTACCTATTTTTACGCCATGCCCTATTTGTACTAGATTATCTATACGGCATAAATCTTCTATAATTGTATCTTGAAGTGCCCCTCTATCAATAGTAGTGTTCGCACCGATTTCAACATTATTGCCGATTTTAACTATCTTTGCATGAAATATTTTATGATGTACACCTTTTTCGGTAGAAAATCCAAACCCATCTTGTCCTATTTTTGCACCTGTGAGTATTACAACGTCATCGCCTATAATTGCATAATTTATTGAAACATGTTGCTCTATTCTAGCGTTTCTGCCTAAGTTTACACCTCTACCTATAAAACTTCCAGCTTCTATGATACTATTATCACCTATAATAACATCCTCTTCAATAACTACATTGTGACCTATATAACAATTTTTTCCTATAATTGCTGAATCTGCAACAATAGCTGATTTCATTATTTTAGCAGGATATGATTTAATAGGAGTATAAAAAAAATCAATCAATTTGCCGTAAGCAAAATACGAGTTCTCAGCATGTATTAAAAGAGTATTTGGATTTACTTCTCCTGTAAAATTTTTTGGCACAATACAAGCAGCAGCTTTAGTAGTTTTTAAAAATTCGGAATATTTTGTGTTACTTAAAAAGCTAATATCATTTGGGGATGCTTCTTGCAGAATTTTAATATCATGAATAGCTATATCTTCATGAATCTTAGGAGGCTCTATAATATCATGTAAAAAATCTATAATTGTCGTTAGTTTTCGTGGTCCTAGATTTTTATAAAATTTACTACTTGCCATATAAGACTTCAGCAAAAATGGTGGTGGCCACGGTTGGAATCGAACCAACGACACAAGGATTTTCAGTCCTTTGCTCTACCGACTGAGCTACGTGGCCATAATAAGTGACTGTCATTCTCCTGTGGAAGCCGGAACCCAGAAAAATATAATTTTTAAATTATCAGCACTTTTAAGTTACTAGATTCCCGCTTCTGTGGGAATGAAATTTTATTCAGAAAGAAACATAACTTAAGCTTATAATAGATTCATCGGCTTTTGTCTATTCTTAATTAGTAATATTAGACAAAAATACTTAATTATACTATTATACGAGTTTATTTTATAACGGTTTTTATGATCAAAATCGGTGATATTGTACTTTCTTCAAATATTATACTAGCGCCAATGTCAGGTGTTACGGATTTAGAATTTAGAAGATTAGTAAAGAAATTTGGTGCAGGGCTGGTAGTTTCTGAAATGGTTACAAGTAGAGCAATGATTGTGGAATCTAGACAATCGTTACAAAAAAGTGCCATTATGCGTGATGATGCAACAAGTGCTTGCGTGCAGTTAGCAGGCTGTGAACCAAATGTAATAGCAGAAGCCGCAAAAATGAATGAGGATATGGGTGCAAAAATTATTGATCTTAATTTTGGTTGTCCAGCAAAAAAGGTCATAGGAGGTTATTCAGGTTCAGCTTTAATGAAGGATGAACAGCTTGCAGCTAAGATTTTTGAAGCAACCGTTAAAGCAGTAAGAATTCCAGTAACGGTTAAAATGCGTATGGGCTGGGATGATCAAACGAAAAATGCTCCAACTTTAGCTAAAATTGCCGAAAGTTCAGGTATTCAGATGATTACTGTTCACGGCAGAACAAGGTGTCAATTTTACTCCGGTAATGCCGATTGGGATTTTATACGATCAGTTAAAGAAGTTGTAAAGATTCCGGTTATTGCTAACGGTGATATTACTAATTTTACCAAAGCAAAAGAAGCTCTGCAAAAATCCGGTGCGGACGGTATTATGGTCGGTAGAGGGGTATATGGCAAACCTTGGCTTATTTCACAAATTGATCATTACCTTAAAACAGGTGAAGCAAAACCTGCTCCCTCTATAGCAGAGCAGCTAGATATTGTAACAGAGCATTATGAGGCAATACTTGATTATTACGGTGAATCTGTGGGCATATCTATTGCTCGTAAACATATTGGTTGGTATAGTAGCGGGCTACCTAATTCAGCAGAGTTTAGAGGTGCTGTTAATTTAATGAACGATTCTATGGCGGTAAAAGAGAAAATCAATGAATTTTATACGAGTGTTATGAATGCGAATAAATGAAAAAAGTTTTATTTTTATAATATTATTTTTTAATTTAAGCTATGCAAGTGAAAAGGCAGCAATTATAACTGATTATAAACCGGTATTTTTGCCTGTAATTGCTAAAAATAAAAAAATGAAAATTGCTATTCGTTCTTATTTAAGTAATGAAAAATCATATTTTGTGTTAGTAGATCCGAATTCTTTTAAAACTGAACTAGTTCTAAAAGAATGGGTAATTTTACCTATGAATAAAATAGAAAAACAAAATCTTCTAAAAAAATTAAATAAAACTCCGTATATTAAAACTTTAAATAAATATAGCTCTGCACCTTATATACAACAAAATTACGGTGCTACAAGTAGCATACATGAAGAAAAAGGACAATTTCTTACAATTGATATGTGTCCTTCTTCTAAAAATTTTGAAGAAGAGTTTTTTAACACGCTTGTAGAATTAGCAATAAAACTAAATAAGCCTATTCCGATTGCTATATGTGTTTCAGGCTTATGGATTAAAAGACATACGGAAGAGTTTTTGTGGTTAATAAAGCAACAAGAAAATGGTTATCTACAAATAACATGGGTTAATCATTCATTTAGCCATCCTTACTTTAAAGATAAACCACTTGAAGATAATTTCCTTCTTTCCAATAAGAAGGATTTTGAAAATGAAGTATTAGAAGCAGGAAAAATATTGGTAAGTTATAATATTGCTCCATCACCTTTCTTTCGTTTTCCAGGATTAGTTTCTGATCAAACATTAATAGAAAAATTAAAAGATCTTGGACTTATTCCACTCGGTAGTGATGCTTGGCTTGCTAAAGGCGAAAAAGTTCAAGATGGTTCTTTTATATTAGTACACGGTAATAGTAATGAAAAAGTTGGAATAGACTTAATTATGTCGATGTTACCAAAACTAAAATTATTTCCTATTGAAAAAGCATTTTTACCATATACTAATTGATTAGCTAAATATTAATAATTATATAAACTAAATAAATGAATCAAACAGTAAAATCTCTTGTAATTATAAATAAATACGGTAAACCCATGGTGGTTCTTATATTGCATTAAGAATATGAGAAATTTAATCAGCTTGAATATATATGGGGCAAGACAAGCAAAAAATATAAGTAAAAGCAGTTTTTTATTATAGAAAGAAAGTAAGGATTTTTTAGAATAAGATATTAAAGGAATAGATATGACTATAATTCAATTTTTAGAAAGACTTTTATCTATTTGAATATCAAGCTTTGTACCCTGAGAATTTTGTAAAAAATCAATAAAGGAAGAATTCTTGTTTATTATTTGTTGTAATACTACACAAACGTTTGTTTTCGTCTAATACCTCTAGGTTTACCTCAATTAAAGTAGATGGAAGTAGGTGCTTAATTATTTTAGACCATTCTATTAAAATTAAATTACAGTTTAACGCATCTTCAAATCCAAGCTCATAGATTTCTTCAGGTGATTTTAGACGATAGAGGTCGTAGTGATAAATAGTGAAGTCAGAGGCTTTATATGTTTGGAGTAAATTAAAAGTTGGGCTTATAATGCTTGTATGTTCACCGCAAAAATATTTAATAATTTCACGACAAAAAAACGTTTTACCGGAACCAAGATCACTGTTCAGTAAAACTATATCATTTGGTTTTAAGTTTTGTGCAAAGAGTTTTGCAAGATTCTTTGTCTCTTCTTCATTATTTAAGTTTATAAACATTTTTTAACTTGATCAATTATTTGTAAATATTGATTTTGAAAAGTGTTTGAATTAATACTTTTTACATTCCAGTTTTCGCTATTTAATATTATCATTTTAGTATTTAATTTATCATATAGTTGTGAATTTTGTTCATTACTTAAAACAAGACATTTATTATTAGACCCTTTAATTAAAGCTTCTAAATTCCTTATATATTGGAGACTTTTTTGACTTTCACTGTATAGTTTTGCAGTTTTGATATTAGTATTAAGAAAAAAATACTCTGTACTATCACTTAATAAAATTACATCTTTTAAAGTAGCAAGCTCATTATTTTTAATTTCTTGTAGCTTGTTTAATTCTTTAAGTGCTGCTGAAAGGTTATTGTTAATATCTTCTTCTAACTCAGGGAACTTCTCGCTAAATATTTGTGCAAATTCTTGTAATAAAATTGCAGCATTATTAAGATCAAGCCAAATATGCCAATTGTCTTTTATAGTGGTTAAAGATTTAATATCACTGATTTTTATAATATTTTGGCTATGATTATCAATTAATTTTTTAGCAAAACCATCAAATTGTTCATTAATGTAAATAGATATATACGCATTTTTAACTTTGGCTAAATCAGTAGGTTTTAAATGATAATGATGAGGACAATTGCTATTAGTAGCTAAACTTTCTATATCTGTTTTATCTTTAACAAGCATTGAAATAATACTAGCGATTGGCGTAATGCTTACAACTATCTTAGGCTTAGCATAACTAGCAAAGCTGAAGAACGTAAAGAATATTAATGTTATGTATGTCATCCCATGACTTGATCAGTGTTGTTGCAGGTTGCTGATGTCATTCTTGCAAAAGCAGGAATCTAAAAAAAGTAAAGTAATTTCTATTTTTCATGTTTGCTCCTTTTGAATACTGGATCTCTGCTTTCGCGGGAATGATATTACACGTAACAATTCTAATTTACTAGGTTTAAAATCCTGTTCTATCCAAAAATTTTTTAGATATTCTAATTTTGTACCTATCTCTTTTTTTTCTATATTCATATTTAACAAATCATTACCGTTTACTTGGAATTTAGGACGTAACACTGCATCATATTTATGTATAAATTCTTTTACTTGTAAATAATCTAGTTTACCTATTATACTGGCAGCTAATAAATATTCTTTATAATTCTTTTTTTCTAACCAAATTTTCTTCATATTAAATTTAGTGTTATTCAAAAAGTTTGTTATTGATAGTATTTGCATTGCCTCATGTTTTGAGAATTTCCAATCTAGAAAAACCTGTAAGTTTAACTCTTTTTGATTATATAATAAGAGTGCATATCGAGTAGCTAATTCTAATTTAAAATCATTTGCCTGCTCAAAAAATTTTATTTTATAATTTTGTATAGAAAATATTAGTTCTAATATTCCTATTTCAAACATAGTTTCTAAAATTTGTGCTGCTCTTTTTGAAATAATAATTTTATCCATTTCACTTTTTGTTCGCTCTTGTGATAAAGTTTTTAAGCCGTTTTTTAAAGCTTGACATGCTTTTAACCCTTCATTATCAAGCTGATTAGCATAATAGCTAGAAAAACGGAAGAAGCGTAGAATTCGTAAATAATCTTCTTTAATTCTATCCAGAGCTTTCCCTATAAATACAACCTTTTCCTGTTGTAAATCCTTAAACCCGTCAAAATAATCATATATCTCGTTCTTAAAGGGACAATAACTTAAAGCATTAATAGTAAAATCTCGTCTTGCAGCATCTTTGGCAAAATCATTTGTGAATACTACTTTGGCATGCCTGCCGTTGCATTCAATATCTTTTCTAAGAGTTGTAATTTCAAATTTTTCCTTATCTAAAATAGCTGTAATCGTACCAAATTTTAAACCGGTCGGGATGGTTTTTATTTTAGCTCTAGACAAAATATTTATTACTTCACTTGGTATCAAAGTAGTATCTATATCAATATCGTAGTTATCCTTTTTAAGTAGAGCATCTCGCACGCATCCACCTATAAGTCTTGATTGTCCTTTTTCATTTAAGAGGCTTAAGATTTTTATATATCCTTTTGAAGAAATTTTTAATGTTTTTTGTATAATTTGCATCTTTTATAATGAATATATTTTTGAGTAAGATAATACAATTTCTTTGAATATATGACTATATTTAATTTTTATTGATATTAATTATCATATTATATGGTAATTGCATAAAAATTAAGATAAATTATTATGACCGCTAATATTAATGTAGATTCCACAGATAAAAACCTATAAGAAAGATTAGAAGCATTGTCATTAATGAAATATATTTTGTGAGTTTGAAGAAACATTAAAAATATTTCAAAAATTATATCAAGGTAATCATCGCTATATGCTAACTCTATAATAATGTTGGATTAACTTCTAATAAATTAGATAATACTAAAAAGAGATGAAATATCTAGAAGAAGAAAGGTGAAACCATTTTAAACAAACTATTAGATAATGGTTAGTATGGCTATGTAACTTTATCATCATTATGGGAAAAATCAGATTTATCTATAAAATTTTTAGCAATGTTGCTCTCTAAAAGCTTAACTGACTGAAAATATTTGGAGACAAGTTTTATCACTTCATCACAAAATTCATCTTGTAATTCTTTACTTGTGATTAATTTTTGGTTTTGAATTAATTTCATAGCATTAGATTTTTTATGCTCTAAAAATTCTTCAATTTCTTTAGTTTTTTCTTGAATGATTTTTTTTGTAATTTCATTGCTTTCTTCTATCATTTGAGAGCGTAAAGTTTCTAATTGCTTTATTTGTGCATTGGCTTGTTTAAAGAGTAAGGTAGCATCTTCTTTTAACTTTTCAGCTTTTAGAACTCTTTCTTGGACTTCTAAAATCTTAGCATCTAAAGAATTTAAAATAGCTTTTTTTGCTGGTCTATAAATTAAATATATAAAAATTACAAAACTAATTGCAAGCCAGAAGCTTTCATCTAGGAAATTCATTATTTTATTTTTTTTAGTAAATCTATATCTGCTTTAGTTCCGGCTACTTTTTCAATAATATGAACTGCAAGTTCTATAATTGCTTCACCTTTATTAATTCTAAACTGCTTAGCAGCTAAATTTATATCTTTAATATTTTTATTTATAGAATTTTTTAAATCTTGTTCTAGATTCTTTTTCTTAATTAAGAATTCTGATTCTAAAGAGTCTATTTTTTCTTTTTTTAGCCTATTTATTTCAGTATTTGTTTTTTCTATTTCCTCATTATAATATTTATTTAGTTTTTCTGCTTCTAAGATCAGTGTATCAGCTTGTGTAATATTATCTTGAATATTTGTCTGTCTATTATTAAAAATTTCTTCAGCTTTTGGAGTGATAAATTTATAAACAAAGATATACAATAAGCTGAAAGCAACTATAAGCCAAAAAATTTGTGAATAATAGGTAGCAATATCAAATTGAGGCATCTTATTTTGCATTTTAAGAAAAAATAAGTAACATAGCAATCACAAAGGAAAAAAGCCCCATTGCTTCAGCGAGACCTGCTCCGATAAGAGCCATTCTTTGTAAGTTTTCTGCAGCTGAAGGATTTCGTGCTATTGAACTAAGTAGAGAGCTAAATATATTACTAACGCCTAGAGCTGCACCATACATACCGATAGCCATAAACCCTATACCAATAAATTTTAAAGAAACTATATCCATAAGAAATTCCAATTTTAATTAAAAACATTTAAGAATTCTTACAAAATTGGCTTATAGAGAAGAATTTGAAGGAGACGCGCACAACCACAGTGTACACAAAAGTACATGATGATTCAAGTACCGGATCAACATACAAATTACCTCTAGAAGTAGAGCTTTGTAAGAAGTCTAGTGTAAATTAATAGCATCATTAAGATACATACAAGACAAAATAGTAAAAATATAAGCTTGAAGTACTGAAACGAAAATTTCAAACCCAATCAGTATAACCATAAGAGGGATTGGCAGAAATTTCAAGTAAATCATTAATGAAACGGTAAAACCGGCTATTACTTTTAATAAAACATGCCCTGCCATCATATTAGTAGCAAGTCGTAAAGATAAACTAACCGGTCTTGCTAAATATGTAAACAGTTCAATTACTATCATTAGCGGTGCTAACCATAAAGGAGTACCGTGTGGTAAAAAAAGAGTTAAAAAACGTAAGCTGTGTTTTACAAAACCAACTATAGTTACCGTTAAAAATACTAAAATTGCTAAGGCAAAAGTAATGATAATATGACTAGTAGTAGTAAAGCTATAGGGTGTCATACCAAGTAAATTACAGAATAAAATGAAAATAAATAAACTAAAAACTAAGGGAATAAATTTATGTCCTTTTACTCCTATATTCTGATTTAACATATCAGCTACAAGATTATAAACTATTTCAGCACTTACTTGTAATCTAGAAGGTATTACATTCCGGTTATAAAAAGCTAAGTAAAAATAAGTTAAAGCTAAGATGCTAGCAAGTAACATATAGACACTCGAATTAGTAAAACTAACATCAAAACCAAAAATTTTGATTTCTATCAATTTTTTGATATCAAATTGTATTAAAGGGTTATGTATCATTTCCTTACTGTTTATTATTTACTTTTTGCCTTATAATATTAAAACCAGCAATTATTCCTATTATTGTAAATATAATAAGAAATAAAGGTTTAGAATAAAAGAACTTATCTGTGAATATTCCACTCACGACACCTACCATTGCACCTGCAACTAAATCTATAGCGATAGTGAACGGACTAATTTCTTGCTGAATTTTAGAATTAGAAAGTTTAGCACTTTTTAATTCTTTAATTCTTGCTTTGATATTATTTAGTTTTTCTGTATCCACAGCTATGCTCGTTTAATTTGAAAATTGGCTACGTCGTCTGTATAAGTTACAATGCTCACTTACTAAATATAATGTACGCTCCTTTTCCAAATTAAACTTTGTATAGCAATCATAATTATATTAAATTATAAATTCATCTCATTTTTTGCTTTTTCCTTTTGCTCATCTAAAGCTTTATCCACCGTTGCAGAAATATTATCTATACTATAATTTTTGGTTTGTACTCCATTAACAAATAAAGAAGGAGTGCCTATAAATTTTGGTACTTTTGCTACTAAATTAGTATTAGCAATTAGTATTTCAGTAATTTTTTCACTATTTAAGCATTGTTGATATTCTTCCGGAGAAATGCCACCAAGCTGACCTATATCTGTTAATAATTCTCTGTATTTATTGCTATATGCCCACTTATCTTGTTGTTTTAATATGATATTATGAAACTGTATAAAACTACTTATATCACCCTTGCAACGGGCTAAAATTGCAGCATCTAAATCTTGTTTAGTACCAATAAATTCACGAACCACATATGCAATTTTATTAGTATCGATATATTTTTTCTTAAGTTCCGGAAAAATGTTCTGATGATAATAAGCACAATGTGGACATGTAGGAGAAAAATACTCAACTACTATAACATTTGATTTTTTGTTACCGAGAACCATATCATAGTCATCAACTTTAAAAGTGACTTTAATAGGTTTTGTTTCAGGATTTTTTTGTTCTTGTGAATCTGGCGTTGGTAATTCATTAGTCTGATTGCTATCATTAGCAGGTACTATCAATTTAGCTGCATTTTTAGAATTTACAGCTTCTTGATTTATTTCTTGAGAAGTTTCGTTATTTTGTATGGTTTCTTGCTCTATTATTTGTTTCTCCCCGTGGTTCTGATCTTGTGCTTTTGCTTCTGAATAGCTACTCAAAAACAATAAAAATACTAGCACAATAAAAATACTTCGCATATTTATCCTTACCTTATATTAACGTTAACTTTACTTAAAATATAGATTGTATCGATTTTATTTCAATAAAAATATCTACTTTATAAAAAAAGTAAAATATGTTATTCTATAGAAAGATAATAGTCTAACATTAAATTCTTAGGCACTAAAACCACTACGGAGGAATTAATAATGGCAAATACAACACAATCCGAACATAAAACGAAATCCGAGTTTAAAATAGGACAACGAATTGTCTATCCTGCACATGGAGTGGGTGAAATAACAAATATAGAATATCATACTATATCAGGTACTGAAATTAAAGTATATGTAATTTTTTTTGCTCAAGATAAAATGACATTAAAAGTTCCAGTTAATAGGGCTACAATTGTTGGTCTTAGAGCAGTCGCAAGCAGGAAAGATTTAGATATCATATATTCAATTCTTCAAGGTAAACCAAAACAAGGGAATAGAATGTGGAGCAGAAGAGCACAAGAATATGAAGGCAAAATTAATTCAGGTAACATTGTAGCTATAGCTGAAGTATTACGCGACTTACATAAAAATGTCGATAACGATCGTTCTTACAGTGAAAGAACACTCTATGAATCAGCTTTAAATAGACTTGCAGGCGAACTTGCTATCCTTGAAAACATACATCCAACCGAAGCAATTAATAAATTAGTTGAAGTATTACGTGAAAAATTAGTAGCATAGTTGCACTTTTTGTCATTAGTGAGTATGCATCGTTGCGCATGAATCAAAAACACGCTTCAGGTTATTCTGTGGTTTGACCACGGGATCTTAAAGTACTCATAATCTTAGTATTTTAACTGAAGCCCGCTATCAAGTTGTGGCGGGCGACATAAAATCATACTGGTTTACCTTACTAAAAGATAGTTTATTCGAAATTTCTCAAGAGACAAAGTAACTATATAGTCAATAAATTCTTTTAACAATTTTGGATCAGTTATTTCCCGTCCTTTATTATCGCGAGCAGTTAAGAGTTTTGAATTAATCTTTTCAAGAACTTCTTTTTTAATATCATCAATATTATGAGTACCGTCTAACATTTCTAAAATATATTTTTCATGTAATGTTATACCTATCATATCATTAAGTCTATTAGTAATACTAAACATATTAGTTGCATTATTAAACTGCGCTTGTTGTGTTTGGTATCTTGCAAATTCACTGGTTTTAGGTTTTTTAGTGATAGTAGCTATAGTATGTGGTTTGGTCTCAAATATTTTTAGATAACCTTGAAAAATTAATTTGATAAAATGTTGCTCTAGTGCAGATAGGAAATCTTGCAATCGATATTTATCAAGCTTTTTTAAAGCTTCTTTTGCTACTTGTTCTAAACTTATTGGATTGCTAATATTTTCAGCATATACATATAAAATGGCTTTTATAATTGGTGAAGTGCTTGAAATAAAAGGGTCAGGTAAATTTTCATAATAGAAGCTGAGATTTTCTTGTTCGTTAGTTAAATCAGCATCTTTTTCCAGAGTTACCGGTCTAATATTAAGGCTAGTATAAAAATCTTTTAAATTATTAAATTCAATTTTTCTATTTATAGGTATGTTCTTATGACATAACAATGTAGAGCGGAACTTTCGATTAGTAATAAAATCCATATATTGCTCAGTACGGACAATATCATTAATAGTTTGTAGCTTTTCTGCTGTCTTAGCAGGTAAATTACCGATAAACATTGAAGCAAGCAACGCATCTCCTAAGTAATTTAAATGATTTTTTTGCGCTTTTTCTATGAATTGATGAAAATATATACCTGTATTAATTTCACCTAAATATTCATGTAATACGTATGAATTATTATATGCAGATAATAATTTTGTTTCGTCACGTAAAAAGCTAGAATAAGGCGTTGTAGAACTTTCTAATGATTCATTGATAAAATTTAAAAGTAATCTAGCTTGCTGTAACTTATCATGGCTATTATTAAAAAGTTCTGAGTGAAACATCATCATGTCACGTATTGTTCTCTGCATATTCCAACCAGGCAGAGTATTATAGCTTATAAAAGTTATACCGTTTGGATTTAGCAGCTTACTACAAACTTCAAATATCTTATTTTGTACTTCTTCAGGTACCCACGAATATACACCATGACAAACTATGTAATCAAACTTACCGTATGATTCATCGAGGTCCAATATAGATAATGCCTTTAGTTCAGCATTTTTTATTTTTAAATCACCTATAATTTTTTTGCCTAATTCTATTTGTGTTTTGGATAAATCAATACCAAGAGAATTTGATTTAGGATATGTTTCAGCAAAGTTAAGTATATTAACTCCAACCCCGCAACCGATATCAAGTATTTTAGCAGTTTCAAGAGGTGGTGGATTTAGCCCAAATAGCTTGCCGATAGTTCTTAAATGTGACGGAGCAGTATAACTGAAAGTAAATGGGGGATAAGGTACTTCGTCATAGGATATTTTATTGGTTTGTTTTGTCATAGTAGATACATAAATTAAAAGTTAATTTTAAGCAGTTTCAAAAGATTAAGCAATACATTTATAAATTTAATTGACATTTCAGTTTTAATTTTAATACAAAGTTGTCTTTTGCTTCATTATAAATATAAAGATCTGGCAGATAGATTTATTATAGCTGTTGCTAGAACAGTTAATGCATATTTTTACTTTATGATCAAAAATTGTAGAATATGCTAATTTAGGTTATTTGAAAATAATACAAATTAAATGATCATAATTATAATTTAATCAATTGTACTTTACTTGCAAAATTTTCTATACTTTCTAAATTGGTAGCGGTAATCCATAACTGTAAATTTAAATAGGTAAAAAATCCAGTTAAATAATCACGTCTTTTACCGTCTAGATGCACAAAGACTTCATCCAAAAGTAAAACCGGTGCTATTTTAGTGAGCTTTATAGCATAATTCATTTCAGCAAGAATTATTGCAATTAATATGGCTTTCTGCTCACCGGTAGAACAGAGTTTTGCTAATATATTTTTCTTTTTATGCTTCACTAGAAAGTCACTTTTATGAACTCCAAAACTAGTACGACCGGTTAATTTATCTTTGCTTCTTGTTTTATAAAGTTCTGCCGTAATAACACTAACTATATTCTCTTCACCGTCTAATATTTTTTGTTCAACAATGCCATCAATCGATAAATTGGCTTTTGGAAACTCGTTTTCAAGATCATCTATTGCTTGCTGCATAAATTCTAAGGTTTTTAAGCGGTTAACAGCAATATGGTTAGAAATATAAGCCATTTTTTCTTCAATGATTTTCAGCCAATTATAATCTTGTATTTCTTCTGCTAGAATTTTATTTCTCTCATGCATGTAATATTCATACTTACACACTAATTCTGCATGTTTTGGATCAAAATTATAAACTATTCTATCAAGGAATTTTCTTCTTTCTACAGTTCCGCTTGTAAAAATTCCTTCCATTTGCGGAGTTAACCATACCATACTAGTGAATTTACTTAACTCGTTATTGGCTATTTTACTTTCATTATATTCGGTTATTCTTCTATTTGAACTACGCTTGAATTGTGTAGTGAGCTCTGCAAGCCCTAATTTACTTTGTAATAAAGCTTTAATAGAGAAATGATCTTCTGAAGTTTTACATATATCAGCAAGTTTAGCTGATCGGAGCCCTCTTCCTGGATAAAACAGCGATATTGCTTCTAAAATATTGGTTTTACCGCTACCGTTTTCCCCGATAAGAATTATAGGTGTATTATCTGTTTTCAGTTCAAGATTTTTAAAATTACGATAATTCTCAAAAATTAAGGAGTGCAGAAAAATATTTTTCATTTAGTAGAAAGAAGAGAAGAATAGTTAAATTGATATACTGCTGCTTTTTTTAAAACTGGCATGAGCTTTTTCAAGCTTTTTAATAAGTTTAGGTGAATATGATTTAATATTTTTTTCCTTGCCACCTTCATATTTTTGAGCGAGTTTCATTCCACCTTTGATCATATTATAGGCAAAGTTCATTAGCTTCGTTTCGCCTGCTATTCTTTTTGGGTTCATAAACATATAAATTTGATAAACGGCAAAGCTTTTTAATAAACGCTTTAAGTTTATTCTAGCTTGTTTGGTTAAACCTTGCAATTGATCTTTTGGGTTTGCAAGGTGTTTATTAGCATCTCTAACTATTTTAGAATGTTGATGCATTAAATAATTACTGACTTCGGCAACATTCTTGTTAATGTGCTTCTCATTCACTTTAAGCATTTTAAGCTTAAAGTTTCTAGTTTTACCTAAATACTTACGGATTAATAAGATAATTCGGCTTTGCAGTTGAATCAAATCCATAGTTTGTTCGTTTAAGATAGCAAGTATTCGCTCTATCTCATACTCAAATTCTTCATTTTGGCTTAATTCTTCAAAAATTTCCTCTACCTCTTTACTCTCAACCACAAGATCATCACTAATACCCATTAATGCATCTTTTATTTGATCGGCAATTTTTTTGGTATCTTCAGAAAACTGATTATTTGTCATAATCTAATTCATTGTTAAATATAGCTTATTTTTATATCAGCAACTTAATTTCTACTTTTCTATTTAAATAATTATTAAGAGATATTTTTTCTGTATCATAATTATAATTGACTAAAAAAGCTACATTTTCTTTAGAAAATGTAGCTATATTCTATGAATGAGCTGTATTTCTTCTATTATGAAGGAGATTATATTTTGTATTGTATAGATCAACAGATGAATCATCTTCTGACTATTCTTCTATATTACTACTAAACCTTTGTGCTAAATTATTGTTATTTTATTACTCTTAAACTCCTAATTTTGATCTTTAAAAAGATTAGTTAGAATGTTTTAATTCTCTTTATAGTCTTAAAATAACTATAGCTTTTATTTTTGCTCATATTCATTATTAGCTTAACCGGTTCTAATATTTCAAAAACAGATTTTTCTGTTTCTTGCAAATTGAGTACCATGTTAATTATTCGAAACAGTTGTTTTTATAATTTAACTTTAAGGTTAACTCAAAAAAATCAACTTAGCTAAAAAATAAAAATATCACAGTTTAGATATTACAATAGTTAAAACATATTAGAAGATGATTTTTAGACAAGAATAAGTTTTATTTCAATAATTATTTATGATATGAGAACTAACAAAAACTAAATGTAGTTTATATATTAAAAATATTCGATATGAAAATAAACAAATATGAATTACACAAAATTCTAACTTTGTGTATTTAATTTAGTAGTAAGGGAAAATTTTAAAGCATTATTGCTTAGGCTTACCGAAAAATATTGATTAAATAAAAACGTCATTTCTAGATAAAAGTGGAAACCAAGAAAAAAGTGAGGCAGTTTAGTCATATTAGTTTTAAATTAAACCCAATTGTATTTGTGCTTTTGACTGTGGTGACTCCTGTTTTTGCAATTTGCAGGAAGTAACATATGAGCAATGCCCAATGACGTTATCTAAGCATTGCCTATTTGTGATGAGAAATGTGTTTCATCAATACCTAAGTGCTTTAATGCATTATGCCATTTACTTTCAGGATTATCAGCAAAAATAAATTCTTTATTGCAATCCATAACCAGCCATAAGTTTTTTTCTAATTCTTCTTCAAGCTGTCCAGATTTCCATGCGGTATAACCGACAATGAATAAACTATTTTTAGGTCCTTTACCAAAAGCTATATCTTCCGAAATTTCTAAATTAGAGCTTACTGCTAAATCATTATGGAAATCCAATAACAAATTTTTATTATAATCGCTAGAATGAAGAAAAAACCCTTTTTCATGTTCTACTGGTCCACCAAGATATATAGGAACCATAACAGGGTTTATTATTTCATCATTTTTTATTTTAAAAAATGATTTTAAATCTATGTGATTTACTAAACGATTAAAAATTAATCCTATTGCTCCTTCTTCCGTATGTGATAACATATAAATTAATGACTTATGGTAAATGCCCTTTGTAATCACATATGGTGTAGCAACGAGTGTTTTACCGGATAAGTTATGAAAAATTTTATCACTCATAAATTAAACTTTAATTATTATAATTAATATATAAGATATAAATCAAATATATTCAATAGAAGTTAACAATAATGATTACATTTTTTGATATTACTATTTTTGCTATTATTACTATTTGCTCATTTTTTGGGTTATATCAAGGCATAATTGGGTTTTTAACTAGAATACTCAGTTTTATTACTTCTATAATGATAGCATATTTCTTATATCAATATATTGCTGAATTAATTGGGAAATATATGGACAATGAGGTTATAAGAATAATTATTGCCGGTGTTATATCTTATGTTATTTCTTTAATTTTATGTGTTTTTATATTTTATAAATTTCTTGCTATAATTTCGTTTATGAGAAACGGTTTTATTGATAGATTCTTAGGGCTGTTAGTAGGATTTGCCGTAGGTGTTACTATCTCGGTAGTACTATTTTTTATAACAATGATTTTTACTTCTGAAAATTATTTTAAAAGTAAATCTTTAAAAGATTTTATAGTAAGTAGCAAACAGAGCAAATATTCAGGGGTGCTGAAAGTTTCTGTCACCACTGATTATTTAGATAAATTAAGTAAAAATATTATATTTATAATTCCAAACGAGACTTTCAAATCTATTGAAATATTTGAAAATAGAGACTTTAATAATTTTAAAAACTCTCTTAAGAAATCGAATGATTCTAACGATGATGAGGATATCTTTTCTCAAGAATTACAAGATGAGCTTTATAGATTATAAATAAATTGCTATTACATTGCTTGAAAAACACGTTCGATTTCATTCCTGCTTTCGCGAAAATGAAATTATGAGCTATGCAACGAAAACACTCATTCATGGGATCCAGTTTAAAATATTAATATTATAAAGGTGGATACCTGTAGTCAAGCCACGGTATGATAACTGAATGAATTTTTTAACCCACAAAACAAGTACCATAACCCTACCTAAACAATTTATTCCCTTAAATTGCATAAATTTAATATTTAATAGATATTAATTGAGAGTAAATTAATTATTGTATGTAAACTATAATATGCAAGTAAGTTAAGTGGTAAAACTATTAAAAACAACAATTTATAGTGATGAGATCTTATTAAGAAAAAACTTTTTTAAATAAATTTTTATTACTAACAATTAGTATTTGGTCTACTTTCAAGCATAAAAAGCTTTACAGTAGATACTTCTGCCATGGAGGACATGTTTTAATGGAATCAGGGTTTCCTACAGTATAATGGAGGTAATTATGCTCTACAAAATGTCAATAATATTATTTTAACAGAAAATAGATTTTGATATATAAGTATTAGTATAGGTAATATTAATAATCTTTACGGTTATAGTTCAGATGGATTTGTAATTCATGTAAATAATCCACTCGTACAGTTAATATTAATAACCACTAAGCCCAAATGACAGTTCCAGTGTACAGGTTCTGAATTAATTATTACCAGTATGATATTAGTTCTGTTGATTTTTTAGAAATAGCAGGAGGAGGGTACTAAACTCTTTCTTCAAAAACATTACGGTAAATACTACACAATAATATTCTAACGGTATTGCTAGAGGAATAATAAAAATAAAAAACTAATGTTAAAATAATAGTATTTGTCTAATGTAAGTAGATTATTATGAATCAATCACTTTAAAATCCGCATGTTCATTCTTAGAGATATTATGCTGGAAAAAATTCCGTACTAATCGTAGATTCTTCTAAACAAAATATAAATGTTTAATCTGGGATTGTTATTGATAAGCTTGGAAGTATTGAGGATGGTTATGGTAAAATTCAAGTGCAAGGATAACAAGAATACTGTGTGGATATAGGTATAAGAACAAGAATTGCTGAAATGAATATTGAAACCGGCAAGAAAACTACATGTAAAAGGGATGTATAAAAGACAATTAAAGTAGCAGTCAATAGATATTATATTTGAATAAAAAACTTGATATGTATGCTATTGATAACAGACAATGAAAATGCCGGTAATTTTAGAATTTTACAGGTCGTGGTAAAAAATTCAATAAGGATTTCATCGGTAATATTACTATATAAAATGCTAATCAAGGTAAAGTAACTTAATATACATACTCCTGATATTTACAGTGTCGGTGCAGTAAATAAAAGAATAAAGAAGCTAATATTTACAGGTAACCATGTTCCACAATCTGCATAAAAATATTCAAGGGACTCAAGTTAATTTTTGATGTAGGCACCGATTAAATAATGTACCTGTTGCTGTAGCCGCTACAAATATCACAACTACTGTTAATGTTGTACTTTCGCAGATGAAGTGGCGGTCTCGCTCTCTTTTCACGGTTCATAGCGCTAAGTTTGCTCCTGTAGGTCATTAATTATGATACAGGTACAGAAAACTTTAACTTTACCAATTAATGCACAAGTGCAGGTTCAGGCTCAGCAGCAGAGCCTACAAGTTTAAGTAGCAGTTACACCACCAAAGCTGGAACTAGCAAAAATGTTATTTCTAATGTTGCTGTTCCTACTGTATCGTAAGACCTTAAGGTACTGGAAGCACGTCAAGAAGTGATCAGAGAGAAAACATATGGTAAGAACTTGCTCAGGAATTAGTAAATAATAAAGTTGAGCTTAAAGAAGTTGTAAAGTAGCAGTAGTGATGGTACAGCTATAAACGCTAAAACAAAACAAGAGCAATTCGTAGCAAACTTAGTGCAAATCTCACCTAATAAAGAAAAAGAAACGGTATAGCATTTAGCAGAACAAGGAACACTATCTGTAGTGCCTGTTACACATGAATCAGTAACTTCTAACATTAATATCACCCAGGTGGGGTAAGTATGATAGCAGTTGCAGTAGGTGAGAAAACACTATAATTACTAAAAAAGATTATGGTTTGCCGTGTACTTAGATTCATATGAAGAGTCCTAGCGATAAAGGCACAGTAACAGGAGTCAATCTTTATATCAGGGAAAACCGTCTTGGCGGTATAGCTGTATGAACTCTGACTTTAAGTTTAAAGGTTCTAATTATTGGCAGAAAGTGATATTATTTCTTTATTATGGTCAGCAACAATTTATTAGTTTTAATAACTAATAGCATTGATGCTGTTTGATTATGGATTCCCGCAGTATACGCGGGAATAACATAAAGATATACAAAAAGCTCATTGGAAGGCAGGGAATTACGTATTAAATATGTGATTTATAGACAATGTATTAATTTACTTGCCAAATTTAATTATATTATTAACAGGTATAAACTCAAGTATCTTAATTTATTGTTTTCTTAACTAATGTGTCATCTTTAGGTTCTTACTTTTATGTAAGACCAATCTAATATTTCCTCACATTTTATAGGTTTACCTGTTTTAGGATCTATATAACATTGAATCAAGTAAGTAAATATATATATATTTAATGTATTTATTATTTTACTGCTATATTTCAGCTGCAGTAATTTTAGGAAATAATTTATATACTTTGTGAATATGCAGATTACAAATATTCACAAAATTTGGTACAGATAAATTAGTTGTTTCTTAAATATAAATCAGTTTCATGACTATGAATATTTAAGTATATCCATAATTTTTGCAGAACCCGGATTATCAAAAGTTATTGCTTTTAAGTAATTAAAATTTTGATGAGCAAAACATAAAATAAACTCTGCAAACCAAGTATCTAATAAATAACTGCTAAAAGATAGATTATAATTATTCTCTTCAGCGTATTGAATAATTTCCTTTATAGCTTAATATGATCCCGCTTGTGGCTATCATTTGTCAGCTAAAACACTTTTAAAATGATGAGCTTTAAGCAGTGAATTAGTTTTGAGCAAATTTCTAATTTTTCAAATATAGTAACCACAATGAGCAAATACTATTTAACTTTATATATATGCTGCGTAATATCTTCCTATTTTAGGCTCATTAAATATTTTAATCTTCTAATTGTTCATTGTGAATTCTTATCTTTTCATCATTTTCATAGGATCTATAATAAACATGTAAACTAAATAAACCATACACAAATTCATTAGGGTGATGCTTATAATTTTGTAATTTCAATTTTTTTTACAAGATCAATAGAAGCGTTAGACGTTTTACTCCAGCTTACATTACTAATAAAATTATTACTTTGGATTTTGCTTGCGAGTTCCCACTTAACTGCTCTTGGTTCAGATACCTATTGCTAAGATTAAGATGAATAAATAAAGGATCATTCTTATCTAGACATGCTATAACTGTTTAATCGTCACTTATATATTTTGAGAATAGTTAACTGGATTTTTTTTGAAAAAAACTATTTAATAAATATATTTCATAAGATTTTATTAGCTGTATTGTATAGCTCTAATTAGAATTTATTGTTTTAACCATGAAGCATTATGAATTAAAGGTTATCAACTATTATTTTTAATGTTTTTTTGAATTTCAAGTTCTAATTATAAAATTAGATTATTTAGGTAATACATTTATGGAAAATAGAGAGTGGTGACTCCTACGGGACTCGAACCCGTGTTCCCACCGTGAAAGGGTGGTGTCCTAACCGCTAGACGAAGGGGCCTTAATTTTATAAGTAAACAGGTAGATGCATTAAAAGCTTGCCATCCCGTGATTTACTCACGGGTGAAAGTAAGTTAGGTGTTTTATACAACACCTTTGCAAATATTGCAAGTATAAAAATTATAGGTTTACCTTAAGCTTAATGCTACCTTGATGACTTCGATAATGTTTATTTAGATAATAATTATAATCCAAAGAAATAGTAGTATTTTTTATAATTCCCATAACCCCTGCTCCTAAATTATAGGATGTTTTTGCTTGTTTTGGTATTAGATAATTTTGCTTGAATGTATTATCAAATATTTTAACAACTCTATTTATTCTTTGGGTTTTCTCTTTAAAATTATGCTCTACAGCTCCTTGGAATATTAGCCCTAAATTATGAAATTTTAAAGCATCTTTCAAAGGTACTTTAACTTTAGTACCAACAATTCCGGACAATATATTATTCTCTTTCATTGTAAGAGCTATTTCTTGTACATTAATACCAGTTTCATTGTATACCCCGTCTCGTGACTTGCCGTATCTTAAGCCAATATTTGGAGTAATAATGAGATTGTTTTTAACAAGATAATTATAATTTAGTAATGCTTCCGCATTATAACTATGATTACGATGCTTTACATTACTTCTAATTTTAATACCACCGTATGAATAAGTCGTCTTATCTTTAATAAAGTTTTTAGAAGCAGATACTAAGGCTTGTACTAAAAAATTCTTCGGTAATTCTTTTTGTCCGTAAATAGAAACTACATGACTCTTAATAAATTCTTTGTCATTATTTTTACTATTTTTAAATTTAAATACTGAATAAACATTACTATAAGCTATACCTACAATATTATTATCGATTTCAATGTCAAAGCCGATAGTAGCAGCTTTATTAATACCTCTATAACCGGTCATATTGTCAACACGTCCATGATTATTAGTGCCGTACATACCACGAATCCATAAACCTCTTTTTATACGAAAATCTTCTTCATCACCGGATGCAACGGCATTAAGAGCTTCAGAGGAATCTAACCTTGCACTAAGAATAGACTTACTTATATTTTTAACGACTTGAACTCCTTGATTAAGGGTAGGAGCAATTGCTGCAATACTCTTTTTTGCTTCTTCTATTACTTCCTGTTTAAGAGAAGTAACTGTATCAAATTCTGTTGTTGTAAGATTATCCTCTCTAGAGTCATCA
Organism: Rickettsia sp. Oklahoma-10; assembly: GCF_039954865.1. Taxonomy (NCBI): domain Bacteria; kingdom Pseudomonadati; phylum Pseudomonadota; class Alphaproteobacteria; order Rickettsiales; family Rickettsiaceae; genus Rickettsia; species Rickettsia oklahomensis. The sequence continues at coordinate 363,766 of NZ_CP157197.1, forward strand.
GGTAATTGATCTACTAATTCATCTTCAGATTCTGAACCTATTCCTGAGTCATGATCATTATCTTCAGATTCTGAAGCTATTCCTGAGTCATAATCGTTATCTTCAGATTCTGAACCTATTCCTGAGTCATGATCGTTGTCTTCAGATTCTGAAGCTATTCCTGAGTCATAATCGTTATCTTCAGATTCTGAACCTATTCCTGAGTCATAATCGTTATCTTCATCTTCACTATCATCACTTAATATTAATTTATACTCATTACTTGATATAGGTAGTGTAGCAGGTAATCCTTTATCTTCTGCTTTTTGAATACCTGTGTCTATTGACTCTTCATCTTCTGATGATTGTTTCTCTTCTGATTGCAAAGAATTTATAGTTGTATCATCATTGTTTGAACTTAACATTTTCTGTGATGTTGCATCCAAAGTAGAGTCAGGATCTTCCAGGTCTTTAGATTCAAGAATATTAATAACTGATCTGGAACTCCCTGCACTCACTTTTTTAAGTGCATCATTTATTTCTTCAAGAGAAACATTATTTAATTTTGATGGATCTGCTATACATGCATTTATAATATCATGCATAGTTAGTTCTTCTTCTTTTAGCTCTTTAATTTGCTGAGAAGTTTGATCAACTCCTGAGCTTGTACTTGGTAATTGTTCTAGTTCTTGCCTTTTAACCGTTACTGCTATTTGATATGCCTGCAAAACAGCTATTTTATTTCTGATTGATGTTGTTGAATCATTCGAATCAATACCACTAGATACACTGTTTATGTTGTCAACTGAAGATGAGCGTGATAACTCTGAGCATCCTGTGTCTGAATATATAGCAGATTGAAATAAAGAATCTATGGCTTCTATATCTTGTTCTAATTGTGACTGTTTTTTTTGTGGCGCCATATGCTCTATAGTTAATTTCTCAGGTTTTGGGTTATCTTCAAGTACAAAGTATTGTCCTTCCGTATCTCTCTTAGAAGCAATTAATTTTTGAGATTCCTCAGGTACAGCATCATATTCTCTTAGAGGTACAAGCTTTGCTTCAAGTACTGGATCTAAGTGCTCTAATGGTTTTTGTATATTATTATTTCTTCTATTATTTTCTTTGTTATCCTCTAAAGCTTTTTTAACTAATTTTATATCCGTATTATATTTTTCCAATAATTTGCTCACTAATGCTGCTTGCTCTTTTGCTTTATTATCATTTGGATTATGTGTTACATGTACAATAGCTTGCTCTGCTACCAGCTGAGCTTCTTGCTTTTTTCTTTCTAAATCTTTTAATAGGTTCTGAAATAATATAGGATGTTCTATACTATCTGCTCTAGCAATTGTATCTAATTGCTGATTAATATTATCTTGATACCCTAAAGCTTTCAAAGCAGCCACTTCAGACGAAGGTTCTTTTCCAACTTGTAAATATGTACCTTCACCCCAACTTGGATTAAATCCAACATCTGTATCTGTTTCTTTACCTAAACTTACAAAGCCTAAATCCATACTTTTAAGGTCTACTACTGTTTGATCCGGCAACACTGTTGTATAAATTTGTGAATGAGCTTGGTTTGGGACTAAGTACCCATCTTTCTCATCAAGTTGCTTGCCTAAAGTTCCCTGAATTCGACTAGTTAATAGCATGTCTGGCTTCGCTTTTGGCGGCTGCTTATAAATAGAATCTTTAGAATTATAAACAACAGGAGTTAATAACTTTATCTTATCCTCTATCTTATATAATTGTTTAGAATAATCATTCATTTTATCTTGCATTGCTCGTAATGCTGTTCTACTTGTTTCTGTTTCTAAATCACTTACTGTTTTTTCTGCCTTACTTACTAATTTTTCTATATTTTTTAGTTCTTTTTTTATTTTTGCTGATACTTTATTTTTTGCTTCTATTTTTTCCGCTTCCTGCACTTTCTTCTTATAATCCAACATTTGTGTCAGTTGCTCTGAAACTGTCAATTTTATATTTCTTATCTCTTCAGCCTTTTCTGCTTGTTTATTTCTTTCTTTTCTTGTCTTTTCTGCTATGGTTCTAACCTTTTTGTCGTTAGCAGTTTTCTTTTCTTCTTCAGTTTTAGTTAATTTTATCTTCTGCAACAAGGTTTTTTCTTTTCTAACTTTATCTGCTTTTGATTTATTTTCAATCTTTATTGTTTCGCGTTTATCTAATTTTCTTTTGCGTTCTTCAGCAATATGTTGTTGATTTTGTTCTAATTGAGCTTGCTTTATTTGAGCTATGAGTTTTTTCGTATCTGCACTATTTCTTTTTACTTGCTCTGCTTGCGCTTTCTTTTTATCAACTACAGCTTTTCTAACAGCATTGACTCTCTGCTGTTGATTAAACACATCCAATTTTCTTTGCTGATTTAAGAATGGTCCAGCTATCGTTGTCTCTGTAACCGGAGCTTTTTCTTGAGGTTTTGTTAAAACTAATTCATTTACTAAACTATCTATTTCTTGAGATAACTTATCTGCTTCATTTTTTTTATCTGTTAACTTTTTTTCAAATTGCTTTATTTTTTCTATATTTTTTGTTATTTGTGTTTTGTGTTTTGCTCGCTCATTATCACTTTTTATCCCGTTGTTACCATCTTGTAGACTTGTATTTGCCTTAACTAATATTCTTATTTCTTTTTCTATATTTTTTGCTTGTGACTCTACTTTTTGTATTTTTTTCTGGTCAGAGGCTATTCTTGATTTTATCTTTTGTGCTGCTTGTTTAACTTTTTTATCTGATGTTTCAATAGCTGTTATTATCGTACTTAACTTGCTTTTTGCGTTTTCATTATACTTAGATATATGATTTATAATTCCTGCTGTAGTTTCAAGTGTGGTTGGTTTTGGAGGAAGTACGGGTTTAATCGTTGTAATAGCTTGCCCTATCTGTTGTGGCTCACTAAACGATAATCTTCTTTGTACTGCTGCTGGGTTGAACTGTTTATGACCTGCTACTGCATGTTGATTATTTGGAGTAGCATGCGTGGTAGGTTCATACTGAGTGCCAGGTGCTGTAGTATAAATATGTTCCGGTGATGTTGACGGAGTTAAAAATATTGGTGTAGTACTTGGGGTGTTAGGTGCAGTGACAAAGCTACTTGAAGTTGAGCTAACAGTAGGTTGCTCTGTCGGTTCAGGATTATAAGTATTTTGATTTTGTTCTGTTGTTTCATTACCTACTAATGTTTTCCTTCTAGTAGGAGGCCTTTTTCTCTTATTATCAGCAGTACCAAAAGACTTAACACGCTCAAATTTATTATTTATTACAGGTGGTAATAAACCATTATCTCCTCTTTCAATAACATTTAAATTAATATGTTCACTACTCGCGATACCCTCAAAAGGTACTGTCATTATTGCTCCTACTGATGAGATGGAGGCAAGCAGAGAATATTTTAAAAATCTTGATTTTTTAAGCGGGTTTTGTTCTATTAACTTACTCATACAAATACCTCAGTTTAAATTAATATATTAATATAAATAAAAAACGTTGAGTATTGTAATAAATAAGTTAATAAAAAGCAATATATGAGTTTAACTTTTAATTATAAGAAAATTTGGTTCTCATATTGAAAATATTATGGATATAATATATAGTATATTATATTTCTAGTTGAAATAGAATGTTTCGAAATAACTTTGGAAGCAGAATATAATAATTTAAATATTGAGTGTGTTGTTCGTTTTATTTATAGGGTATAGTAATTGATTTTGAGTTTTCATTTACAACAAATTTCATCATTTTTTGTGTTTGCTTAATAGTAACTACTACTAGAAAGTTTAGCATATTTTTACAGTTTTTACTGTATGATTATTGCTTTTATTTTTTGGTGTATTTATCTATAAATATTATGTGACAAATTTACATGGATAAACTCTTTACAAACCAATAATCACAGAAATTAGTATCAATATAGAATCTATAAAACCCACTCTTATAGGAGGACAAGTAGTATTTAATTTTAACATTAAGATTGCAAACATTAATAGAAATCTTGTCAAATGAGCTTATAGAAAGGAATTTGTAGAAGACATAATAAGTAGTGTACAAGAATGTAATTATCAGATCGATGCACAAATTACCTATAGTAAGTAGAGTTTGAGAAGAACTCTACTAAAATGCCTATTTTCCACAGAACTTACTGGTCTAATTGGTTTAAAAAGATAGCTTCTTAGTATTATCTTTAGAAAAAATGTTTTTATAATTACTTATAATTAAAAATTCTTATTAATAAGAACAATAATTGTACCAACGCCGAAATTCATAATTAGAAAACGAAATGCTATGTGGACATTTTAGTTTGTTCTGAATACATCTTACTTCTAACTTTCTTGCTTTTCTTAAAACTAGTATTTGTTGATCTGTTATATCAGTTACTTTCTAAAAAGGAAATGTATGTAGTTTTCTGCTTAAATTATGTAATCCATCTACACCTTTATACCATTTGTGTAAAGTTAATCTCGAAATACTATAAGTGTAGCCACAACTTTCCCTGTATTACCTACCTCTTTATATAAATTAACCCAATTTAAACGTAATCTTAGGATCAATACTGGCATTTTTATAACTAGATCACTGCTAATCTTACATTATTATTGTAATTATGTCTATAAATCATATAATTAAAGCAATAGCTTATAATTCTCTGACCGGTTTTATTACTAATTTCTTGTTATTAAAAATATTAATTTTAGTAAAGAAATTACTTTTTGGCTTTTTAAAATCACGTTTATAATCTTTACCGGTAACGACATTATAGTTAGTAATTAAAGAAGGTATCACCTCATTAATAATATTTTTTTAAAGGTTTTGCTTAGTTTCTTTGGTATTTAAATATCCCCATTTTACGGCTTGCTTAGGTACTCTTGCTAAGGGTTTAATCAAGCTATTGCTCCTTCAATTTTAGGGTTTTTATTTTTATATACGTCAGCTGCCGGTGATAAATTAGTTTGCATATTTTTAAAAGTTCTTGAGCTGGGATAAGCTTGAGTTTTACTGCTGCAGTAAGGCTGTTGCCGTAAGTCAGATAACCTTTGTTGTTTTTAGCAAAAGGATTACCGCTGCATTAAACAAAAATAGCTACATCCTTGCCGTTAGTATTTTGCATACTGCTGCTCCTACCAGTTGCCAGTTAACCATATCAATTATATAGCCGATTTGTGCGAGTAGGTAAGAAATACTTCTGTCTTATTAAGAAGAAGCCACCTTATTACGATTGGATGAGCAGATTGGACAAAAATACGTGTCAATAATTTTGATACTTCTTGCTTAACAGTCTGTAGCTTGTGTATTTACTTTTTTAAATTGTCAAAAATTGATTTTATTTTCTGACCTGAAGCGGAGTGTCTGTATAAACTCTCAAAAAGCTTGGTAGTTTCATAGATTAAATGCAGGTTTGCTAGTTGTTCTTTACTAACTATTAAGCTTATATTAAGAGCGGAATTGATAAATCTTGCAAAATTGCAGCAATCATTGGTAGCTATTTGTAATTTACCGGACTTAATTAATTGCATTGCCAAATGCTCACACTCTATTATTCTATGTCCTACTTATAAATAAATAGCAGGAACATGATCAAGAATGTGGTACATGTTGGTAATATTATTTAATTTAGTAATTCACAACTGCTATTTCAACATCATTTCTAGAATGCAAACATTTATATCAAAATGTAGTGTCAAATACAAGTTCAGGGTTCGGTTTATTTTCTTCTTCTAATAGAAGTTTTACAAAAACTTTAACAATATTTAAAATTAAGGAATACTTTTTTAAACGAAGCAATCTTTAAAAAATTTATCTGACAATTTTAACTGTGTAATTCAAGTAATGTTTTTTGTCTAGTTGCTTTTGAATTTCCTGAACTGTTGTCTCATTCTCTCGGCAAGTTTGTATTACTCTTTACATGTAAAGTACACTCGCAGCTTTCTTTAATTTACCTGCTTTATAATGTAAATCTTATTTATCTCTTGGATCATTAGTAGCGTCTGCTTGGCAAGCATAAATAATACCCTTTTCATAGTAATGGTATTGTTTGTGTGCAGTGCAGCTAGTTCTTTATTAAATACTTCTTTATATACACAGAGTGCTTTAATATAATATTTGTTCTATATATATTCTAATCTATATTAGCTAATTTTTTAAATCATATTATAACCGTTGTTGATGGAAATAGTCTCAACTAAAAATGCTATAGCTCTAGCTATTTCTTACGGTGTACATAGTTTTGGGAGGATTAACACTTTTAAGCACGTCTTCATGTACTACTCATACCATTTCTGTTGCAATATGGAGGCAGTTAAAGGTGAGAAGTAGATTCACATGCTAAGACTTTAGTGAAAACAATAATGGTAGCCTTAGCAGCACAATAATTAGTTTGCTCAATCTTGCCCTGCTTGAGAATTAATTGAACTGATATTTACTATACGACCATAATCTTGGTTTTGCATCTGCTCTATCACACTACTAGACAAAATAAGAATTAAGATTAATATTAATCACATCATTACAATTTTTCTACAAATCTGTAAAATTATACATTCCAACATTTAGTTTTTATGCCGTATTTTTCTTCCATTTCTTTAGCAGCATCGTAATTACTGAAAAATTTAGCAACTACTGCAAGCCCCTTATTTTGTGATTCTAGAGTAGTAGCTTGTCCTATTCCTTTAATCCTGCCTGTTACAATTGCATTTAACCGTTGGTGTTATCGAAGGATTTAAGTCATGACACTGATTCAGTTATTGGTTTAACAACTTGCCTATCACTGCATATTGTGACAGATTCTTGAGGATGACTTGCTTCATATCAAACTTTCTATCCATACTTTTTTCTGCAATTTTATTTGTTTTAGCTGTTACCTCCATTGTAGCATCAAGGTATTTTTCTACTTTTTGGAATACCTGTTTTATTTTCGTTTTTTGTGCCATAATACCCAATAGTTGCGCTATCAGCGTTTTGACAGTATGACTGTTTTTAAGCAATTGCTTATCTAGCTCTCTATATGTTGATATATTTAACTCATTTGCTACCACCCATACTATCTGATTATGTATAGAAAAACCTGTTCTATCCTTACCACTTACACATTGTTAGTATTGCTTCTTTTTGTTGAGCCAAGTATTACTTGTTTTTGCTGTTAGAAAATTAAATTTAGTTAATATTTTCTTTATCAAAAAATAACCTAAAGGGTATATAAGTTTTTTCAACATCTTCTCTTAATTTTATAGCATTTCTTAATGTCTATTTATCGTGCAATTCTAATAATGATTTCTCTATCAATGTTTTTGTATTTTTACAGGTTTATTAATTCCAGAAAGCCGTTTCAAACTTCATCTAGGCTAATATGATGTTGTAAGTTCTTCATGTGAATTTTCTGCTCTTGTTTCAATAGCATCTTTAATATCAAATTATTTGCACCTCTTGCTAAATTAGAAAGACGAATTAATGTTTTCCCATGTTTTCATAGTTTTAATAATCTCCAGATGTATTGATAGGTTCTGAATTTAACGTATTTGTATGGAGTATTTTACCTATTTTTCATTTAAATTGGTAGTTTCTTGCCTAGAACCCTTATTATACGAAAGGGATGTAAGTGCGCCTTCATGTTTTGAATTATGTAATTCTTTACCATCTTTGTCAGTTATTGCAGTAATTTTTTCAAAAGCATTCTTCATACCGGCGACTTGCTGTAATTGTGTTGTGATAAGATGCTTAATGTTTTGAATTACATCGGCCTATTTATTGACTAGTTTTCTTTCTCAAACTAGCATTTTGGTAACCATTTTTTATCTATTCAGTTTTGATATTATTGTTTTTGCTTGTCTGTTCCCTTTTGAAGCTCATTCTGCTTCAACTACTTACCGTATTATATTTTCCTTGCTTATCGGTAATTTTAGCAAGTGTTAATTATATTAATAATGCTGATTGTTAAAATTTTGAAAATCCTTAGTGATATTTAGTTTCTTATGGGCATCTTTAGCACTGTTTTCACTTAGTAATTTGCTACACCGTCAATTTCTGTTTTTATCTTCTTTGAGAGATTTTCTTGAGATTTTTTCATATTCAAGGCATTAAAACTTTTAATAAATTTTACAGTTTCTTTATTTAATTTTAGCACAAGCTCAGATTTATTTTTACCATCTGCTATGTTGATTACTCCTCTGATGGTTAAATATTATATTTCAAAAGATTCAGTGTATAAAACCCATGATTTGTTAGAATTCTTTCGACCATCATATATTAATATAGTATCCGTCTTTTCTTTCAATTTTGATGAGCTTTATACCGGTTTTGTCTTTATATAAAATTTCGAGTTTTGCAATGCCTAAGTAAAATTACCATCTTTAATTGCCTTATTGACCTCTTCTCTATTAGCTCTTAAAGGTTCACCGAATTCTGAATTTTGGTTTAGAGGTGATACTGTCATAAGGTAATATTTTATAATTATTTCACCCCTTGTTATTTTAATTTCATATAATTATATGAAAATTAACTATTAAAAATATTATTTATATGAACATTGATAAATTTACTGCACATGCTAAATCAGTGATAGTTAGTAGCCAATCGCTTGCTGCTAAAAACGATCATCAACAAATATTACCTTTGCATTTATTATCTAGTCTTTTAAGTGAGGAAACAGGCATTATCAGGAGTATTATTAATAATATCGGTGGTGATTTAAATATAATACACTCTCAAGTCAAAGCAGAGCTAAATAAAATACCGCAAGTACAAGTTGCAGGCGGAGGACAAGTTTATTCTTCTGCTGAAGCTCTTAAAGTTTTAGAAAAAGCGAGTAGCCTTGCTAAAGATAGTAGTGATAGTTTTGTAACCATAGAGCGTGTACTTGAAGCATTAACTTATGATAATACTATAGCCGGTAAAATTTTAGTGAATAATGGAGTTGGTAGTAAAAAAGTAGCAGCTAGCATTTTGCAGCTTCGTAAAGGTAAAAGAGCTGATACTGAGTCAGCAGAGAATAGCTATAATGCTCTAAAAAAATACGGTAGAGACATAACAGAGTTGGCAGAAAGGTGTATGCTTGATCCAATAATTGGGCGTGATGAAGAAATAAGAAGAACTGTGCAGGTACTATCACGCCGCATGAAAAATAATCCTGTATTGATTGGTGAGCCTGGAGTTGGTAAAACTGCTATAATTGAAGGTTTAGCTCAAAGAATTTTTAGCAAAGATGTACCTGAATCACTTATGAACTGCTGTATTATTGAGCTTGATATGGGAGCATTAATAGCAGGAGCTAAATATCGAGGCGAATTTGAGGAGCGTCTTAAAGCAGTACTTAGTGAAATCAAAGAATCAAGTGGTGAGATTATTTTATTTATCGATGAATTGCATCTATTAGTCGGTACCGGTAAAACCGACGGTGCTATGGATGCCTCGAATTTACTAAAGCCGATGCTTGCTCGTGGTGAGCTACACTGCATTGGTGCTACTACTTTAGATGAATATTGTAAATATATTGAGAAGGATGCCGCACTTGCCCGCCGTTTTCAGCCTGTTTATGTGAGTGAGCCGACTGTTGAGGATACTATATCAATACTTAGAGGCATTAAAGAAAAATATGAATTACATCATGCTGTGCAAATTTCCGACAGTGCAATAGTTGCAGCAGCTACGCTTTCAAATCGTTATATTACTGATCGTTATTTACCTGATAAAGCTATTGATTTGATCGATGAGGCTTGTAGCCGTATGAAAATAGAATTGTCAAGTAAACCTGAAGAGCTTGATGAATTAGATCGTCGTATTATTCAGATAAAAATTGAGCTTGCAGCACTTAAAAAGGAAAATGACGAGCATTCTAAAAAGAAAATTACCCATTTAACAGAAGAACTCGAAAAGTTGGAATCTAAATCATATGATATGAATGCTAAATGGCAGGCGGAAAAGTCTAAATTACAGCAAGCCCAAAAACTTAAGGAAGAGTTAGAACGAGCAAGAATTGATCTAGAGCGTGCTGAGCGTGATGCTAATCTTGCTAAAGCTAGTGAATTAAAATACGGAATTATACCTGAGATTATGAAAAAAATTCAGGAAGCCGAAAGTATGGATAATAAAGGGTTGTTAAAAGAAATTGTATTGGAAAGTGATATAGCAAGTATTATCTCTCGTATTACCGGAATCCCAATTGATACTATGCTGTCAAGTGAGCGTGAGCGTTTGCTTGTAATGGAGCAGAAATTACGAGAATCGGTTATAGGCCAGGATGAAGCGATTAAAGGTGTTAGTGATGCAGTTAGAAGATCACGTGCAGGTATTCAGGATATTAACCGTCCGCTTGGTTCGTTCTTATTCTTAGGACCGACTGGTGTCGGTAAAACAGAGCTTACCAAAGCATTAGCTAATTTTCTTTTTGATGATCGTAATGCAATACTGCGTATAGATATGTCGGAATATATGGAGAAGCATACTATTTCTCGTCTGATAGGAGCTCCTCCAGGCTATATCGGATATGATCAGGGTGGCGCACTAACAGAAGCAGTAAGACGCCGTCCTTATCAGGTAATATTATTTGATGAAGTGGAAAAAGCACATCATGATATTTTTAATATTATGCTGCAAATACTTGATGAGGGAAGATTAACCGATAGTCAAGGTATAACAGTTGATTTTAAAAATACTATTATAGTTTTAACATCTAATTTAGGTGCAGAAATACTTGTTAACCAAAAAGAAGGTGAAGATAGTTATAAAGTTAAGAATAAGGTTATGGAGTATGTTAGAGCAGTATTTAAACCTGAGTTTTTAAATAGGCTAGATGAGATTATATTATTTCATCGCCTAAATCGTAACAATATTCACGATATTGTTAAGATTCAACTTGAAAGCTTGAAGAAAATTTTACTAGCACAAAATATTACTATTGAATTTGATGAATCTGCCTTAAATTATTTAGCTACAAAAGGCTATGATCCAAGTTTTGGAGCTAGACCATTAAAACGCCTTATCCAGCGAGAAATACAAAATAATTTAGCTAAGCTGATTTTAGCAGGTGAAATAAGTAGTGGTAAAACGGTTAAAATAAGTAGAGAAAAAGAAGAGCTAAGGATAAGTCTTGTGAATTAAGTCCTAAAGAGTACTAAAATTATTAGTACTTTGAGTTGTTTTGTTAAATACCGTGATCAAGCCCACGGTATAATATTTTGATTGTGTTTTAATCCATGCAGATAATGTCTTTAGAACTTCAGCTAGGTTTATATTTAAAAAATATAGGGTTAACAACTTTCAATCTCAGCTAAATTTATTAATTCTCCTGATAATTTATAATCACCAGTATCAGTAGAGTTAGGAATTTGTAAATCAAATAATAGTGTTTTTTCTTCTTTATACGGATCAACTAAGTAAGAGTTTGTAATATCTTTAACTATTGGCGATAAGTAGCTTGTTGTTTCTATAAGTTTATTAATAGCATTTTGTCCGTCTTTTAATATTTTATCAACTAGTTTTTTATCATTATAAACAGTATTTACGGCACCTATTAAGGTTGTTGATATCTCATATATAATAAAACCATTTTTAATTATATTGGTCATATTAGAGTCTAATTTTGCTGTTTTAGAAAGAATTAAAGAAATAACAGTAGAATATTTATGAAATACATTAGGTAATTCTAAAAAATTATTTACAGCTGAATAGGCAGAATTTGTTGCTTCTGAAAAACAATTAAATGCTTTATATATGTTTTCATAATTATTAGTACTCATAAACTTACCTTTTTTATAGATAATTGCCATGAAACATGGTAATTACATATTATACTACAAATTAAGAAGTGTCAATATTAAAAATTATATAGTAAACTAATTTGAATGCTGTAACGTTATTTGTTGACGTGCCTATATTGACTTCGCTCCTCAAGTCTGTCATAAAATGGGGTTGAGTTTAACTATATTTCTTCCAAGCTCCACCTAGCTTTTGGACAGAAATTCAAAGAAGTAAATAACTTATTATTGTAACGCTCAAGTCCTGCGTATGCAATCATTGCAGCATTATCGGTGCATAAGTGGATAGGTGGATAAATAAGCTGATAACCATATGTTTGAGCACAATTACTTAATATTTTTTGTAAATATTTATTAGCAGCCACACCGCCGGCAATTACTATATTTTTCTTATCACAATTATTTATCATTTGTTCATATGCTCTAACAGCATCCTGTACCTTACTACTGAGAATTTCTCCTATTGTGAACTGAAAACTTGCTGCTATATCATTAACTACAGTATCATTAATTTCCTTTAGGCTCATTATTAAAGTATGTACGGCAGTTTTAAGTCCTGAAAAGGACATATTGCAATTACCGCTGTTAATTATAGGTTTTGGAAATTTATATTTATGAGAATTACCAAATTTTGCTCTTTTCTCAATTTCAGGTCCTCCGGGAAAAGCTAAATTTAACATTTTGGCTACCTTGTCAAAGGCTTCGCCTATGGCATCATCTATAGTAGATCCTAGTATTTTATATTTTCTGAGTCCTAAGATTGCTACAAATTGGCAATGCCCACCTGAAGCTAGTAAGAGTAAATAAGGATAAGGGATATTATTGGTTAATCTTGCGGTTAAGGCATGACCTTCTAAATGATTAATTGCAATAAAGGGTTTTTTTAAAGCGCTGCTTAGTGATCTTGCAAACATTGAACCCACCATAACACCGCCGATTAAACCGGGACCGGAAGTTGCGGCAATTGCACTAATATCCGTTAATTTAGTATTACTTTCTTTTAAGGCACTTTTTAATGCTTTATCTAGATTTGATAAATGAGAACGTGCAGCAATCTCAGGTACTACCCCTCCAAAAACTGCATGTTCTGTATTTTGTGAAATGATTATATTAGACAAGATTTCTCGATTTTCGGTGATTATAGCAGCAGCTGTATCATCACAACTTGATTCTATACCTAAAATTTTTATCATTCAAATTGAAATTAACTAGATACCTTTAAGGTATTTAATTGATTATACAGCTTATAAATAGATTGTTCAGCATCAATAATTTTTTTATTAACTATTTTTAGTAATCTTTCTGAAGATTTTTCTGTTACTTGTGTTGCAGAACTTATTTGCTCCGCTAAATTTTTAAGCGATTCTTGTATTTCTACAAAAGATTTTTTAAATTGTTCTTTAATTGTAATAGATGATTCTTCAAGTTCCTTAATTTTAAAGCATAAATTTTCTAGAAGCTGATCTACTTTAGTTTGCATTAGGCTCAATTTTTGCTTTTGTTTTTCGCTAAGATATCTTAAAGTTTCTTGCATTTTTGCCTGTATCCGCACTTTTGTGGTAAGTTCGAGTTCTGAAGCTAACCCGACTTTACTCATTAAAAATATTATCCATTTGTGAACATCAAAATGATACCATTTTGCACCGTTACGATAATCTGAAGGAAAAGCATGATGGTAATTGTGCCAATTTTCACCGAGTAAGAATAATGCCATCCACCAAATGTCTCCAGCAGTGCCTTTATAATATTTTTTACTACCAGCAAAATGGCATAAAGAATTGACGCAGAATGTTGCTTGCTGTTGCAGGAATCTACCGAGTCCCATAAATAAAAATCCTGCATATGCTGATTGCATAGTGCCGTTAACTAAATAACCGATAAATAAAGGTACAACAATATTCATAAAGGCTGCTATTTGCCAATAATATTTTAGCTGCCATTTTAATAAATTGTTCTTCCCATGCTTAGCCCAAGTAATGCGATCAATAGATTTATAGCTACCGCTTCCAACTAACATCCACCCTATATGAGACCACATAAAACCTAAGAATTTATTGTCAAATTTTAAAGGAGTATGCGGGTCTTGATCTTTATCTGTAAAAGCGTGATGTTTATAATGATTTGATGCCCAAGATAAAGCCGGTCCTTGTAATGTTCCTGCAGACAGCATAACTAAAATAAACTCAGCATATTTATTTATTTTATAAGAATTATGAGACCATAGCCTATGTAAACCGATTCCAACGGTAATATTATTAACATAATAGCTAGCAATTATAAGAATAACTTCAGCTAATCCTATTCCATAATCAAATGAATATTTAACTATAAGAGATATAATCAAAATAGGATAAAATATTAAAGAAAATAAAGCAGGTTTATTTAGTTTACTTAACATAAAATTTACGGTTTTTAGTTTAAAATATACAATTGGTACTTCAATTAGTACATGTAAGTATTATAACATATTTAATATATAAATACAAAGAAAATTTTAGCTACAAAATTCTGGTCGCTATCCTTGCTTAAACAATAACCGGTAAACCAAACGGTTTTAATAAGTAAATATGTCTTTTCCTAAAGTCTTTTATAAATATCTATTAAGACGTTCATTAAATACCTTTTCACTTGCTCATAAAATATTTTTATTTCTCTTGACACAAAAAATACTTAATTTGGAAACTGAACAACAAGTAGTAAAATTTTAAACTCAGTAGGATCTATACAAATGTGCGTCTTTAAATATACGTTTTTCTTTATATTCTTAAATTCAATAATGTTGTCTTGTAAAACTAATTTGTATCTGAATAAACTCTATTTTTTGTTATTAAAGGATTTTCCTGTAATTCTAAACTAATAATCTTGATAACAAGAGGTTAAAAAATAAGTTAATGCTTTTTTTAGAGTTGAAACTCTACCTTAATTATATAAAGTTGCTAAAACATTTTTTATTTTTTCTTCTATAATTAAAACCTCTAGGTAATAGCTGATCAAAAACTGAATTAATCTCAATTAATATTTAAAATAATTAAAACTTTTATAATATATTTTCTAATTTATTAGGGTTTATAGCAGCATACTTTAATTGTAACAAAGAAAAAGAAATGATTATTTTTAAAGATAATACTTGAATTTAATAGTTTTAGTTGCTATAAAGTTTATTTTAGTTTGTTTGGAGATCCTTATATATCATGAGCTTTTATGAATCAGTTTTTATTATACGACAAGATGTGTCATTAAACGATATAGATAAAATTGTTGATGATTTTGCTAAAATTATTAAAGATAATAATGGCACTATCATAAAAAAAGAATATTGGGGGTTAAGAACTTTAGCTTATAAAATCGGTAATAGTAAAAAAGGACATTATTATTTTTTAGGTTTAGACATTACTAGGAATGTAAAAGAAGAAATAGAAAGAAAAATGAAGCTTAATGAAAATATCATTAGATTTCTTACAATTAAAGCAGATTCAATTAGTAGTGAACCTTCGCCGATATTAAAAAATCAGAGTACAGAGAATACTCTGGTAATTGATGTAACAGCTAATAATTAAATTTGTCAGGATTAAGGTTAAAGAATGTTAAAAAGTAATAATGCTAGTGAAACAGCTATAAGCAAAATGGGAGATAAAACTAATAAAAAAGTATTTTTTAGAAGACGTAAAGGATGTCCTCTTTCTGTGCCTAATGCACCTATTATTGATTATAAAAATCCTGAACTTTTAATAAAGTTTGTTTCTGAAGGCGGTAGAATGTTACCAAGCAGGATCACAAATGTTTGTGCAAAAAAACAAAGAAAGTTAAATAATGCTATTAAAATTGCGAGAATTTTAGCGTTATTACCTTTTGTATTTCAAGCTAAATAAAGGCATAATACATGGAAATTATATTAATAAAACCCGTAAGAAAATTAGGTAAAATTGGCGATATACTCAAAGTAGCAGACGGATTTGGTCGTAATTATCTTTTACCGCAAAAATTAGCTATTAGAGCTACTGAGACTAATAAAGAATTAATAGTTAAACAAAAGCACGAATTTGAAGCAAAAGATAAGCAAATAAGAGAAGAAGTAGAAAAAATCAATGCGCTTATTAAAGATCAAAAATTAGTTTTTATCCGTCAAACATCAGATGATGGTAAACTTTTCGGTTCAGTTACTAATAAGGAAATAGCTGATAAATTATCTGAAAATGTATCTTATAATATTATTCATTCAAATATTGTCCTTGATAAAAAAATTAAATCTATCGGAGTTTATACGGTTGAAATAAGACTCCATGCAGAACTTAATTCTATAGTTACGGTTATTGTTGCAAGATCAGAATCAGAGGCACAAGATTATTTACGTGAACAAAAGACTGAAATTTCAGAAACATTAGCTGAATCAGCATAAAATCTTTCTTTATCCTCTAGTTTTATAGATACAAAAATTTTCATAAGCTAAGCAACTGAAAGGATTATGATAATCCAGTAAAATAATTATATTTTTATTCTTCCTTGTTTTGTCAATTTACTGTTGTAAATTTTCTCACAGAAAAACAAGTTATAACAGCATACATTACTGTATAATAATACTAGATATTTTTCAACTATGCTACAGCTAAATCTATGTTGTTTCAGATAGGATGAATTTAAGAGTAAGTCTGCGAAAGCAGTGCAAATAGTACATGAGCGTAGACTTAACTCAAACAATTTGCCTGTATTAAGCTTTTAAAATGATGCTATGTATTCCTGTGAAATGAAGAGTTGGGATATGAAGTTTAACTTGGAAAAGAACAAGGAGCCTATAAGCCAAGGAGCAGAGCGTATAATAAACGTTCAGCATCCAAGGGCTTGCAAAGACATTGTTCCCAATTTTTCAAGTAAGGCGAGTATATATGAAAAATTTGAGTATAATATCAATAATCTAATAGGTAATTTTGGTTTATCTAAAATAGCAGTTGCAGTCTCCGGTGGAAGTGATTCGGTAGCACTTCTTTATCTTACTAATATTTGGGCAGAAAAAAATAATGTAGAATTATTTGTTATATCGGTTGATCATAATTTACGGGCACAGTCAAAGCAAGAGACTTATTATATTCAAAATATCAGTAATAGTCTAAATCGCAAACATTATAATTTATCTTTTGATCATCAAAATAATTTTTCTAATTTACAAGAAAGAGCAAGAGAAGGACGATATGATTTAATGACAAATCTATGCTTGGAACTTGATATATTAGTGCTTCTAACTGCTCACCATGAGGATGATTACATAGAAAATTTTTGTTTGAGGTTAGAACGCAATAGTAGTATATTTGGTCTTAGTAGCAGCAATATAAATTGGCATAATAATACACAAATTATTAGGCCTCTATATAATATTCCAAAAAGTGAATTAGTAAAATATTTAGTCAGCCATAATATAAAATGGTTTGAAGACGAATCGAATTTATCAGCTAAATATAAGCGGAATCTTATTAGACAAAAATTAGCTAAAGAAGAAGGTTATATTAAAGCCGATATAATCTTGCAACAACTTAAAATTAATAATCTACTGGATGATAAATTTAAACCGGAGTTAATATCAGCAATAGCTGAAGCGGTCAAGATGTTTAAATATGGTTTTGCTTTTCTTGATTTAGTAAAATTTGATAAGTTTTCAAATGAGGTAAAAGTACAACTAATTAATTTTTTACTGCTAATGATTAGCGGAAAATTTAGAGTAGCACGTTTTTATTCAGTATCCCATATTTTGGAGCTAATTACTCAAGAGGTAAACTTTAAGAAAACACTTCATGGTTGTGTAATTAAGCGTATACAAAACCAGTTGCTTATATACAGGGAATTTGGTAGAAAATTACCTGAGAGTAAAATACTACTAGATAAGTCGGTTATTTGGGATAGTAGATTTTGTATTACAAAAAATCAAGAAACACCAAATTGTTTTGTAACTCATTTATCGTTAGAAGATTATAAAACGATAAAGAAACAATTAGATTTAGAACCTTTAAAAAGTTTATCCTGCAAAAACCACAATGCAATTTTATTTACCTTACCTATCGTTAAAATACTTGAAAAAGTTATAGCAATACCACATATATCATATTATGATAACGACATGAGGGGTTTTGGAGTCTCTTTTGCTCCAAATTTTGTATCTCGTTTTACACATTTTTGCTGAGATTAGTATTAAAGATTTTATAATCTTATACTGATGCATTTTATATATTTTGTTAGGTTTTATATCGATGAATAATCAAGGTAGAAGTATTTTAGCTTGGGCAGCACTTTTCATTTTTGTAATATTACTTTTTAATGTTTTCCAAACCGATGGTTTACTTGGTGGAAGAAATAATATAACTTTCTCGGATTTTTTAACACGAGTTGATGAAAAGACTGTTAATTCGGTAAAAATTCAAGGTAGAGTAATTGAAGGCACTTCAAATGATGGCTCTACTTTTAGCACTTATGCTCCTGATTATCCTGATTTAGTAAATCGTCTTACTAGTAATGACGTTAATATTGAAGTCGTGCCTCTTGAAACAAGAATGAATACCTTTTTAGGTTTCTTAATTTCTTGGTTTCCTATGCTTTTGTTGATAGGTGTTTGGATTTTTTTTATGCGTCAAATGCATGGCGGTGGCAAAGTCATGGGGTTTGGAAAATCTAAAGCTAGATTGTTATCAGATAAAGGACCCAAAATTACCTTTAAAGATGTGGCAGGTATCGATGAAGCAAAAGAAGAATTAACTGAAATAGTAGATTTTTTAAGAGATCCAAATAAGTTCCAAAAGCTTGGCGGTAAAATACCGAAAGGCTGTTTGCTTATTGGTCCTCCAGGAACAGGAAAAACACTTCTTGCTAAAGCAATTGCAGGCGAAGCCAATGTCCCGTTTTTTAGCATATCCGGTTCTGATTTTGTCGAAATGTTTGTAGGTGTTGGTGCAAGTCGTGTGCGTGATATGTTCGAGCAAGGTAAACGCAATGCTCCATGTATTATCTTTATCGATGAGATTGATGCTGTAGGTCGTCATAGAGGTATCGGTATGGGTGGCGGTAATGACGAGCGTGAGCAAACATTAAACCAAATGTTAGTTGAAATGGATGGCTTTGAAGCAAATGAGGGTGTCGTGATCATTGCAGCTACGAATCGCCCTGATGTTCTTGATCGTGCCTTACTACGGCCCGGTAGATTTGATCGTCAAATTGCTGTTGCAAATCCCGATATAAACGGTCGAGAGCAAATCCTAAAAGTACATTTAAAGAAGATTAAATATAATAGTACAGTACTAGCACGAATTATTGCTCGTGGTACCCCAGGTTTTTCTGGTGCTGAACTTGCTAATTTAGTTAATGAAGCTGCTCTTATTGCTGCAAGGCTTGGTAAGAAAGAAGTAGATATGCACGATATGGAAGAGGCAAAAGATAAGGTGCTAATGGGAGTGGTACGTCGCTCTATTGCAATGTCAGAGAAGGAAAAAAGGTTGACTGCGTATCATGAAGGAGGACATGCATTAGTTGGGCTTTATTGTCCTGCAGCATCACCTATTCATAAAGCTACGATTATACCGCGTGGTAATGCTCTTGGGATGGTGCAAAGACTTCCTGAAACTGATGAATATTCTCAGAATCGTGAACAAATGGAATCATCTATAGCAGTTTATATGGCAGGAAGAGTAGCGGAGGAAATCGTTTTCGGTAGAAATAAAGTTACCTCAGGAGCTGCATCTGATATAAAAGGTGCAACCAATATTGCAAGAGCAATGGTTACAAAAGCAGGTTTAAGTGATTTAATAGGACCGATATTTCATGGTTCAAGCAGTGATGATATGTATGGTAGACAACCTAATCATGAAACGTCAGAAGCTACTGCAGAGTTAATTGATACTGAAGTTAAAAGAATTATTATGCAAGGATATGAATTTGCAAAAGATATTTTAACAAAGCATATAGATCAGCTTCATACGCTAGCTAATGCTTTAATTGAATATGAGACATTATCTGGTCAGCAAATTAAAAATTTACTTAGTGGTCGAGCTTTAGATTCAGAAGAGGAAAATAAATTTCCTTTTAATGATTCATATGCTATCAAACTAGATAAAGACAAATCACCTGAAAAAGCAAAAACAACTACAGCTAAAAAAGAGAGTACTTAAATGGCAGCGTTAAGATTACCGCCAAATTCAGTAGTAGAAAAAGGTAGAGAGTATAAAGAAAATGAGGAAATGCTAAAACCTTGTAAAATAAAGATTTATAGATATAATCCTGACCTTGATAAGAATCCTACTATCGATAGCTTTGAGATAGATTTAAGTAAAACCGGCCCAATGGTTTTAGATGCTTTAATTAAAATCAAAAATGAAATCGATTCGACTCTAACATTTAGACGTTCTTGTCGAGAAGGAATTTGTGGTAGTTGTGCAATGAATATTGACGGCACAAATACTTTAGCATGCATAAAACCAATAGAAGATATATCGGGCGATATCAAAATCTATCCGCTGCCTCATATGAAAGTAGTGAAAGACTTAGTACCTGATATGTCACATTTTTACGCACAATATGAATCGATAGAACCTTGGCTTAAAAATAATAACCCTGCTCCTTCAAACTCTGAAAGGTTACAGTCAATTAAGGACCGAGAAAATCTTGATGGTTTATATGAGTGCATATTATGTGCATGCTGTTCTACTTCCTGTCCTAGCTATTGGTGGAACAGTGATAAATATTTAGGCCCTGCGATTTTGTTACAGGCTTATAGGTGGATTGCCGATTCGCGGGATGATCATACCGGTGAACGTCTTGAAGCTTTAGAAGATCCGTTCAAGCTTTATCGTTGCCATACGATTATGAACTGCACTAAAACCTGTCCTAAAAGTTTAAACCCTGCTAAAGCTATCGGTAAAATAAAAAGTTTAATTGCAGAACATAATAGCGTGTAATTCTTAATTTTTTCTAAAAATAATGAAAAAACAATTATTTGCTGTTAGGCTATTACTTACTTCTATATCTTGCATTTTTGCCGTTGATTGTAATAGTGCCCTAACACAAGGTAACATGAAGATTATTGTGTTGGTAAAGAATATAAGAAAGTTGATAAGAAACTAAATTAAATATACCAAGGAATGTTAAAACGTATTTCAGATGAATAAGAACAAAGTCATTTGCTTAAAAAACCTCAAAACTTATGTATTAAGTATTGAAAGCTAAATGTGAATTCTGGAGTTTAGGTTGGCTCTGTATACCTAATGATACTGCTTACGTGTTTTACAGGAAAAATTGGAGAGCGTATCAAAGAATTTGAAGTTATGCTGAAGTGTAAAGAAAGTGACTTAAGTTGTCCAGTGCTAATCAAGAAAGACGCAGAACCTAGATAATTGAGGATAGCAAATATATTTATGTAATTTGCTATTTGTGGTATAAATTATTAAGAACTATTCGTCCCTTTTTTAATATTTTTTGTTATAAGACTTGATTTAATTGATTAATTCAATTATTTCACTAATTTCAAAAAAATCACCTATATTACCTAGATTATCATTTATAATATCAATAATAAATTTATGAAATTCTCCGATTTGTTTTGTGATATTGTCTTTCTAATTGCTTTTCTATATATTTGTGCTTGCTCAGACATAAACTCTATTTTTAGAGGTACTTTGTACTAGATGATAGTTTAAATTCTTATATAGTTTTGATTACATTGGAAATGTCTCTTTAATACAAAAAGTTATTCAAGAGGGCTTATTTTTAACGTTTAAATACATATTTAAAAAAATTATAGCTAATCAAATATATTTTACTTTATAGTAAAAGATTATACCAATAAGTCAGCCTAGTAAATCCTGGGATGCATTCTGTTGGAACAACAAAAAATTTAGCCAATACTAAAATGGAACGAGAAGTTTCTACCATAAAAATTTAGAAAACTCTCCTAGTACTACAGCTGAACATATTAAGATTAATAGGCTCTAGCGAGTTAACTGATGTGATGTGGCTAGTTTATCGGCGCTTATGGTAAAATACGCATCTATTTGCTATTAGAAATACTATAATCTACAAATAGAAAACGAAGAAGCTTTTATTGCCAATATGTCAGCCTGTATGATAAAAAAGGTTAATAAAGATAAAGCACTGAATATGTTAATTGATACGATAATGCCTAATCAAGGTAGATTGGATGCAATATAAAATGTAGGAAAAGCTCTGACGTTATTACAATTCCTGTTGAAATATGCTTAGAGAAAGCGTTTTAGATAGTAGAGCTCAAGGATGAGTAATAATCGGTTATATTATAAATTCAAATATTAATGTTGCAAAAAGATTTCACAATATAATGGATAAAAAATATAAATTGGTTGACGATGACATCAATTGGGAAGCAAAAACCAATCTTAATGGAAGAGGGTAAGTTTAAAAGAGAAAAAGTAGAAATACATGAATGATAGGGCAAGATTAGATAAATTTTGACATAAACAAAATCTCAATCCTAATACTAAGTGTTTAAATACAGGCAGGATTATAAAACCAATAATCTATTTATAAATTTGAGGATAGTAAAGATATAGAGTGACGTATACCAATTTTAAGGATTAAGCTAAACGTATTGGAAAAGAAATATTAAATTCTGTTAATTTGTTGACAAATTCTACTACTTCTAATATAGATTAAGAAGGAATCTGCATATAAACTACAGGTATGAGTATTTCAAATAATATTTGATGAAAAAGGGAGTTATATGTCAAAAGAGAATAAATTAACTGAATAAGAGATGAAATTTGGTGATAGAAAATCTGAAAATGCAATTATTAATGCTGTAGTTGAAAATTTTAATGCATAAGACTAGGATAAAATATTATTAGGAGAGATATCTTCAAGAGAAAATACTTCTAACACTCCTACTAATATAGATAAAGAACTAAATTGTGAGACTTTCTATAGAGAGATCAATACTAATGCATTATTTGTAGGACTTTAAATAATTCTCCCATTTGTTTTGGCGATATTAGTCTTTCTACCTGCTTTTCTATTATTTGTGCTTGCTCATCGTTAAGCTTATCTTGCAATGTTTTGCTACGTAATAAGATTCCGTTTTCTATTAAAAAATCACGTTGCAAGAGTGTATCTATTACATTTATTTTGCTATTTTTAGCTACCATTTTTAATGTATAAAAATCTACATGTGCAGATAAATCGGCCTCTCCACAATTCTCAAGGATGGAACAATATTTGTGATTTTTAACCGCTTGTAATGTTGGATTATATTGATAGCTAGTTCTACTACTCAAAGCTATATCATAGCCGTAATCTATTATTAAGCAGCTGCCGCTTAGTTTTTGTAGATGTTTAGCTATAAATTTTATAATTTCTATCGATTTATAAGATTCTTCAAGTATTGCTCCGTCTTTTGCTTCAATATGAGTTCGCAGCAGATATTCTTGTAATTGCTTATTAACGCTTATTTTATCGTATTTAATTCTTCCGTCTCCTGGCTGTACCACAAATATTCTTTCATACCATAATTCCTTGATTTTAATATATTGCTTTATCGGCATAGAATCAAAGAATTCATTAGCTACTATTATGGTAGGTTTTTTTGGTATATCTTTTATAAATGATAAGTGTTTAATCGGTAAATTAATATCTTGTAAATTAGACTTTTGATGAGCAATAAAATTTTGATTAATTTCTATTAGTGTAATTGATAAAGCTTTATAAAATTCTGGTACTAATTTTGCGGTACGTAGTAAATCACGCATTAATAGGCCTCGACCAGGTCCAAGCTCAACTAAACTAAGACTTTTGGGACAACCAATTCTTTGCCACTCTTTAATACACCATAAGCCGATAATTTCACCAAATAGCTGTGAAACTTCAGGAGCAGTAATAAAGTCACCTTCGCTAGCCAAAGATTTTGTTTGTCTATAATATGAAGCAGGATGTGAATGTAATATTTCTTGTATGAGAACATCGCAAGTAATATAACCGTTTTGATCAATTAATTGTCTTATCTTGAAGTCGATCGACATATTAAATAACTTCCTAAGATTAGCATTGGTATTGATAAAATCTGTCCCATAGTTAAGATATCTAAAATAAACCCAATCTGCACATCGGGTTCTCTAAATATTTCAATAGTTATTCGGCAAAGAGCATAAAATGTTAGAAATAGTCCTGAGTTTAAAGCACGTTGTTCAAGAGTTTTGTGCTTAAATGTTACATATGCTAAGATACAAAATAATACTAAACCTTCAAAAAAAGCTTCATATAATTGACTAGGGTGACGTAGACTCAGATCACTATTTGGGAAAATTATACCAAAAGAAGAATTTGTAATACGTCCATATAGTTCACCGTTAATAAAATTAGCGATTCTACCTAAAAATAATCCGATAGGTACTACCGGTGCTATTATATCTGTAAGACTTAAAAAATTAACTTTATATTTTCGACAAAACAAATAAGCAGTAATAATTACTCCTAAAGCTCCGCCATGGAAAGACATTCCACCTTCATAAGTTTTTAAGATATCTATTGGATTTGCAAAATATCTAGAAGGGTTATATAATAAAACAAATCCTATTCTACCTCCAACTATTATACCTATAACAGCATAAGTAATGAAATCTTCTAGATTTTTTTTGGTAATTTGAGGCTTAAATTTTTCTATAATTTTGTTTGCATAAAACCAGCCTAGTAAAATTCCTATTACATATGAAAGGGAATACCAAGATATAGCAAATGGCCCTATAGAAAAAATAACAGGATTAATATTTGGAAATATCATAGTAAATAAGTAATTAGATGTTTTGTATAACTTGCTTCTGAGGATAATTTGTACGTTACCGGTACTTGTATTCTCACGTATGTCTTAATATATGCTTGCAGTGCTGCGTTCTGTGTTTCCTTCAAGTTTTTCCTTATTATTTATTATACAAAAAATCTATTTTTTTGAATTAGAATTATTGATAAAATAAAATTTTTAGTAATAATAAAAAAGATTTATATTTTATCAATAATAATAATAATAGGAAAGTATGCAATATTTAATAGATCTATATTATACCTCAAATATGGAGTTAGTATTATTGTTTATTATGTTAGTATCTCTTATACCGGTGATATTTCTAATTAAAAGATTAATTTTTGTTCCTGTAAACAATTATTTAACTAGAAATTATTATGATGATTATGAAAGGACACTAAAAAAATATCCTATATTTCGTTATTTATTACACACTTTATTAGCATTTTATTTTGTCTGTTGGAAAAATATTTTCCATACTACTTCTTTTAAAGCCCATGTGTTACTTAGAATTAAAGATACTATAGTAATCTTATATACTAGTATATCCATGACTATGTTATTATTAACGCTTATAGATGCGTTTGCAGATCTGTATCACAATAGGATCAAAACCATTACAAAAAATGTGCCGCTTAGCTTATATTTTCAAATATTAAAAATCATTATCATGGTTATTGCAGCTATGATAACTATTTCCTACATATTAAATATTTCACTTAGTACATTTCTAACAAGTTTAGGTGCAGCTGCAGCTCTTTTAACATTTGTTTTTAAAGATACCGTTTTAGGATTACTTGCAAGCTTGCAACTAACTACTCAAGAAATTATTAATATTGGAGACTGGGTACGTATCGGCGAAATTGAAGGAATAGTTGAAAAAATTACTATTTCTGTAGTGAAAATTAGGAATTTTGATCAGTCTATTTCTACAATTCCTACTTATAGTATTTTAAATTCTAACGTCACTAATTATAAAGGAATTAGTGAATCAGGCGCAAGAAGGGTAAAGAGAGTATTTAATATTAATATGGCAACTATTAACTTCTGTGATGCTACTCTTTTAAAAGAATTAAAAAAATCTCCTTATATATCAAAGGATATAATCAGTCAAATCACTCTTGATAAAGAAGAAAAAGATTTAACTAATATTAAGCTATTCAAATTATACGTTCAGGAATATCTAAGAAATAATCCGGCAGTATATACCGCAGGGTTTACGTTTTTAGTAAGACAGCTTGAACCTACGATTAACGGGTTACCTATAGAAATATATATCTTCGTTAAAGAAGTAAATTTAGTAGGTTATGAAAATATACAAGATAGTATTTCTGAACATTTGATTTCTATACTACCTGAATTTAAATTAAAAATATTTCAGAGGGGAGGAGTAGTATAGTATATCCGAGTAAATGAATATTAGTAAAAATAGAAAAATAAATTAAATTTGCATCCAAGGTGGAAGTTGACTTTCATTTAAACTTATTTCAAAAGTAGGTATATACTACTTGATTATTTTCTATAAATGCTTTAACTTTAAGCTTTAAAAATATGAAATTTTAAGACCTAGGAATGAATAATAATATAATTAATTTAATAGCCGCTATTATAATGTCTTTAAGTATAATTTTCGGTTGGCAATATTTGGTTTTAAAACCTGAATACAAAAAACAACAACAGCAAATAACAGTGCAGAAAGCAGAAAATTTAAAGAAACAAAAGTTAAAAGCTTTAGTGGAACCTACATCTGATATTTTTGTGCAAGATGAAAATCAAGTACAGCGTATTAAAATAGAATCTGAATCACTTTCTGGTTCTATTTCATTAAAAGGCCTTAGATTCGACGATTTAATATTAAAAAAATATAAACAAGATTTATCTAAAAATAGTTCTGAAGTAAGGTTATTTTCAGCTGCTAATACAGAGAATGCTTATTTTGCCGAAATTGGCTTAGTTAGTAATTTATCTAGTGTAAAACTTCCTAATAACGATACTATATGGAATAGCGATAGTGAAATATTAAGTCCTGAAAAACCAGTTAATTTATTTTGGGTTAATGAAGACGGAATTAAATTTTTAGTTACTATTACTATAGATAAAAACTATTTATTTACTATAGAGCAAACCATAGTTAATAATAGTAATAAAGCACTTCCTGTGCAATCTTACGGTTTAATAAACCGTAAATATGTTGCTGTAGAGAAAGCGGTGAATATATTACATCAAGGACCTATAGGTTGTATAAACGAAAATCTTAAGGAATATTCGTATGATGATATTAAAGATAAGAGAAGAGAAAAGTTTGCAGCAAGTAAAGTTGATTGGATAGGAATTACTGATAAATATTGGTTATCTGCCTTAATTCCAGATAAAGCAAGTCATTACAGCTCAAATTTTAATTATGCTCTTAAGCAGGGTGTTGAAAGATATCAAGTAGATTTTATTTCACCGGTACAAATAATAAAGCCTGGTGAAAATTTTTCCATTACAAACAGAATGTTTGCTGGAGCAAAAAAAGTAGACTTACTAGATAAATATGAAAAACAATATGATATTAAGTTATTCGATAGGGCTATTGATTTCGGTTGGTTTTATGTAATTACTAAACCAGTCTTCTATGCCATGAATTTTTTCTATGGTTATGTTGGTAATTTCGGGATTAGTATATTAATCGTTACGGTTATAATTAAACTGCTAATGTTTACTTTAGCGAATAAATCTTATCGTTCGATGAAAAAAATGAAAAATTTGCAGCCGGAAATAGATAGGATAAAAAATTTATACGGTGATGATAAAGCGCGTTTAAATCAAGAAATTATGACTTTATATAAAAAAGAAAAAGTAAATCCGGTAGCGGGTTGTTTGCCCATACTTGTGCAAATACCTGTATTTTTCTCTATATATAAAGTATTGTATGTAACTATTGAAATGCGGCAAGCACCGTTTTACGGTTGGATTCAAGACTTATCTGTACCTGACCCTACTACTATTTTTAATTTATTCGGTTTATTACCATTTTCACCGCCATCATTTTTAATGATTGGAGCATGGCCTATTTTAATGGCTATTACTATGTTCTTACAACAAAGAATGAGTCCTGCACCTGCTGATCCCGTGCAGGCACAAGTAATGAAATTTATGCCGTTAATTTTTTTAGTAATGTTTAGTAGTTTTCCTGTGGGGCTTTTAATATATTGGTCTTGGAATAATATTCTATCTATAATCCAACAATATTATATTAATAAATTTAATTAATGAGAATAGATAAAAATTTACCTAATTATCTAACTGTTGCTCGAATAATGGTAATTCCTGTTATTATACTGGTATTTTATATAAATAATTCACTTGCACGTACATTTGGGGCATTATTATTTGTTTTAGCTAGTATTACAGATTTTTTTGATGGTTATATTGCAAGGAAATATAATTTAGTTACAAGTTTTGGTAAGATGTTCGACCCTATAGCAGATAAATTATTAGTAGGTTGTGTTATTATAATGCTACTAAAGAAAGATAATGTAGATGAGATACCTTGTTTATTAATTTTAGCACGAGAATTTTTAGTTAGCGGTCTTCGAGAGTTCTTAGCTCTAGTAAAGGTTAGTTTACCTGTGTCGCGACTCGCTAAGGTAAAAACGTTTTTACAAATGTTTGCTTTGTCTATATTAATACTAGGTTCAAAAGGTTCAGGAATTGTTTATTTAGATATAGTAGGGGAAATAATTTTGTGGATTGCTGCCTTTTTAACAATCATTACAGGTTATTCTTATTTTAAAGCATGTAAGAAATATTTTTAAAAATGCCAATAAAATTACTATAGGTAATTTGCTATTGATTGAAAGGTGGTAGCAATAAAGCTGAATATATTTATATTATATTCATACAAAATTGCTCAACTTGAAAGATTTATATCTAAGAGAGAAGTCTCCTTTCTCTTTGGATATTAATTATTTTGTACTGAATAGCTATTTATCCTATAATTAGGTATTTGAATTAAGAAGACTTTTAAAAAATATATAATTTTAGGGTTTATTTTTAAATCTTTATGCTGCTAACAATAATATAATTGCTGATAAGAAAGTTGTAAAGGTAGAAGTAAGTCATAGGAATATTTAAAAACATTAAATGAAGCTTCTACTCTTTTATGTGTAGATTTAATAGATGAAACAGATAAATTAATGAAGCAATTGGGATTAGAAGAAGATAATTTTCGATAAAGTATCACTGCAGTGTGTGTATCGTTTATCCTTGTTAATCAGAAATATACTCATTGGAGAAAAACAATAGAAAATACTAGTGAGCTTTTGCAAGAATTACATAAATATTAAACAAATTGTTTTTTAATCATAGAGAATGTAGAGCCTATAGTATAGGCCAGGGGTAGCTAAACACTAAGAAAAAAGAAACAGTAGTACATGCAGCAATTTTAAATAAAGGCATCTAGCATAATAAAAATTTCTTTCAATTATAAATTTTATACGGCTTGACATGGAGCAGGTCTTATAAACCTACCCACACCATACACCTTACAAGTGCACAAAATAATAGATTTTATTTTGTATCTTTATCCTTATTATCGTTAGAATTAGTAGCATTATTTGGGGGGTCATTTTCTGTTGTTAGTTTAGAGAGAGATAGTTTTTGTTTGTATTTTTGTTGCTCTACTAAAAAATTTTGAGCTTCTTTAGAAAGGCTATTGTATAATTTACGTTTTTCTTTGTTGATATTAACTATTTCTACTCTATATTTTTGTATTTCCTCACGTACTTCCGGTTTTATAGTACCGGCGTAAGCAGAAAAATCATCTATAATTTTTTGTGTTGTAAAATCATTAGTTTTCGCTGCATCTTTTTTAGGGCTATTGGAAGTGATACTGTTAGCAGAGCTGCTTGTACTAAGTAAAAAAGCTATTCCATATATGATGTTTTTAATTATTTTTCTTGTCATATAAACCTTAATTTACGCGAATAGTGAATTATTACATAATCCGCTATTTGGTTAGAAATATTGCATATAGTAAGATGACACCTTACATTATATACTAAAACCGGGATGAAGAACTGCTTCAAACGCCGATTTCTAGAACTTTTTAATCAATAGCAAATTATAAAAGTAATTTGCTATTGGCGATAATTTTATCCCTAGCAAGTAGATCATGTTTAAGTCTAATAGTCAATGAAAAGATATATAATAATTAGGGTATTAGCTAAAAAGAATTATTTGGAACAGCTTTATGCTTCAATGTCATTCCCGCGAAAGTGGAAATCGAGAAAAAATATTAATACAAAAATTACATATTTGATAAAATGAACATATAAAAACAAGTTTTATATATTTTATTGGATCCTTGCTTTTGCAGGAATGACAATAAGGTCTTTTAAAGAGTTGTGTAAAATAAAACCATTTTTTTAGGCAATGCCAATAATAGCACCTCATATTTCACACTTGTATTTTATTATTGGTTACAAAAGTATAACTATTACTCATAGTTGGGCAATATATAAAATGATGAAAAAGATAAGCATTATGCATTTGTTCACTATTGATCCTAAGGATTTTGGGTTTTAATTTTAGTTAAAGTAACCACTTTATAGGCAGAGACACAGTGGATGCTATGGCACTGCGTAATTATTATACTATAGTGATGATGGTAGAGCACACTTAACTTTAATGATTAACAGCTTAGTCTTAGAAAGCACTTACGAAGTTTGTTAAACATAGATCAAAGTAATATTCAAATTACTAAAGCTAATGAACTAATTTCATTAGAAGTAGACGATAAATATATTATTTCAAATCTAAAAGATATTACTTTCTATAATGTTTGGGTATTCTAATACATTAACGCCGTATACTAATAAAGAAATGTTGGTTGACCGAAATTTTATTATTACAGAAATAAGTGGGTATGGTGACAAATTCCATTTAAAGGTTTTAATTGTCCTTTCCACAAGCGACAAGTTGTCAGCAGTAAATATTAAGTGATTCCATAAAGCTGAATTTAGAATTTATCGATAAAATTTAAGTAAAAATGTTTCAGTAGTAACCGGTATTCTCTTGTTTGTTCAAAATAGTAAGAATGTTATTGTAAGTTTATTTTTAACAGAAATAGCCATAGCAAGGGATTGTGATTTATCGGATCAATTGAAGACGCTTTCTTATTTAAGAGTAAAGGTAGCGCAAACTGCTAGGAAATGAAGCTAAAAGTATCAAATGACTAAAGTTTAGAGCCATTGCTCAATTATACTGATTAGAATTTTGTATATATTATTAGAACTACAAAATTTTCTACCTAACACTACTTTAGAATTATTAATTGAAATAGATGAAAATATTTCTCATATTATCGGGTGTCAGTGGCATAAGATTGATTATTCCAGTGAAAATATGAAGTTACAAGGTCGAAGAGCAAAATATGCTTGTTCTAAATATAGTATATTTCAAATCTGTAGATTGCAAAAACTGTTTAACAGCTGAATCAAAACAGTCCTATTTTACTAAAAATAAGGTCTAAGTAGATTTTGTTGTTACATCTCTCTATCTAATGACATTCTCCCTAGAGCAGGAAGAAATGAAAAAGATTTTAATTATAGCAACTAAAAATTATTTGTTGTGCCACTTGTATTTTATTGAGTTATGTAAAAGTCAATTTGTCAAGCTTAGCAAATCTAGAAAATTCTAAGCTTTTATTAGTTGCAGTTCTCTATATACATAAGCTTTGTTACATTTTTCTAAATATGCTTCTTTACTCAAGAGTTTTTAGAGAGATTTATAATCTAAAAGTACTTTTCTATTTGGATGATCAATTTCTGCTAGATAACTCTTGCTAAAAATCCTTCTATAATATCTTGAATTTGGTTCCTGGTTCCAATTTTATATTATATGCCTGATAATGACTTGTTTTATATCTTACTACCAGTCCTGTAGCATTTTTAACAGAAAAGTATCATTTGTAATCTTCATGTTTGTCAACACCTATCAGTTTATATGATGGGTTGATCCATATGGTTTTAGGCATTGTATCAGTAAGGTTAATATGCTTTTTTTAAACTCTTCATTTTCATGTACTGAAAATATTATTATATGTTTTTGATATGTCTATTTGTTGTGCAGTAAGCCCTTTCCCATTTTCTTCTTGATCATATTGCTTTTCTAAAATAGATTTATTGCATAAACCTGTTATAGATAATATAATGGAAAGTTTAAAATTTTTGCCTGTTGTCGATAGTTTTATCCTCTGAACTACAGCTTCTATATTTAAGGTTATATATTTTGGTAATAAATCTTTTTTATTGAATATATTTTTGTATCTTTACAACCTCTAATAATAATGATTATTATATTTCTTTACTTATCTTAACATTAATAATTTCATTCAATTGCCTTTGAGTAAAAATCAATACATTTGACTTTTCTAACATATTCTAGTAGAATATATATCTTTAAAAATAAATAGAAAAATTTAATTTATGAGTACTACGAAAAGTGATAATTCTATCTCAGAACTGAGAAAAGTAATTTGGCCTATAGAAAGATATGAAAATAAAAAGTTTCTTCCTATGGCGTTTATGATGTTCTGTATTTTATTAAACTATTCAACCCTTCGCTCAATTAAAGACGGGTTTGTAGTAACGGATATAGGGGCAGAAGCAATAAGTTTCTTAAAAACATATATAGTATTACCTTCTGCTGTAATTGCTATGGTAATTTATGTTAAACTTTGCGATATTTTAAAGCAAGAAAACGTGTTTTATGTCATTACTTCATTTTTCTTAGGGTATTTTGCACTATTTGCATTTGTTCTTTATCCTTATCCTGATTTAGTACATCCTGATCCTGAAACGATTAAACATTTGAGTTTAGCTTATCCTAATTTCAAATGGTTTATAAGAATAGTTGGGAAATGGAGTTTTGCATCTTTTTATACTATGGCAGAGCTTTGGGGAACAATGATACTGAGTTTATTATTTTGGCAATTTGCTAACCAAATTACTAAAATTGACGAAGCTAAACGTTTTTACTCAATGTTTGGTTTACTTGCTAATTTAGCCTTGCCTGTAGCATCTGTTATTATTGGATATTTCTTACATGAAGAAACACAAATAGTTGCAGAACATCTAAAATTTTTTCCGTTATTTATTATTATGATAACAAGCAGCTTTTTGATAATATTAACATATAGATGGATGAATAAAAATGTTTTGACTGATCCGCTTCTTTATGATCCTACTCTTGTAAAAGAAAAGAAATCTAAGGCAAAAATGTCGCTCCTAGATAGCTTTAAAATGATTTTTACGTCTAAATATGTGGGTTATATTGCTCTACTCCTTATTGCTTACGGTGTTTCTGTAAATTTAGTTGAAGGGGTTTGGAAGTCAAAAGTAAAAGAATTGTATCCAACAAAAGAAGCTTATACTATGTATATGGGCAGATTTCAATTTTATCAAGGTTGGGTTGCTATTGCTTTTATGATTGTAGGCAGTAATATTTTACGAAAGGTATCATGGTTGACTGCTGCAATGATTACTCCTTTAATGATGTTACTTACCGGTGTTGCCTTTTTTACATTTATCTTTTTTGATAGCATTATTGCTATGTATTTAACAGGAATTCTTGCTTCAAGTCCTTTAGTACTTTCGGTTATGATTGGTATGATTCAGAATGTTTTAAGTAAAGGTGTAAAATATTCTTTATTTGATGCAACTAAAAATATGGCATATATTCCACTTGATAAAGATTTACGTGTAAAAGGACAAGCTGCCGTTGAGGTTATCGGTGGGAGATTCGGTAAATCAGGCGGTGCTATTATTCAATCTACATTCTTTATTTTATTTCCTGCATTTGGTTTTATAGAGGCGACTCCTTATTTTGCTTCTATATTCTTTATAATAGTAATATTATGGATATATGCAGTTAAAAGTTTAAATAAAGAATATCAAGTTTTGGTCAATAAAATCGACAATAGAATTTAAGTTTAATGTCATAAAAAACAAGCGTTTAAGAAATTTGTGTTTTTTTATAGTTCAAGGGTTTATGGTATGACAAATACAAAATCCAAAATTAAAACTCCAAGATCGCCATATGTGAAAAAATATAATAGTTGGCGAGTAAGGATTTTGTATTCTATTATTATAGGGTATGCGACTTTTTATTTTTGTCGTCAGAATTTTAATATAGCAACTCCTGATATAAGAGAATATTTTGGGGTTACTAAAACACAAATTGGTTGGATATTAACAGCTTCTTCTATAATGTACGGAGTTAGCAAAGTTTGTAACGGCTTTATTAGTGATAAAGTTAATGCACGTATATTTATGGTATTAGGGCTTTTACTTGTTGGGATCATTACTATTCTAATAGGCTGTTCGGATTCTTTATGGCTTATAGGTATTTTATGGATAGCCAGTAATTGGTTTCAATCTATGGGCTGGCCTCCTGCAACAAAAATGCTTACTCACTGGTTTGCTCCAAAAGAGCTTGGTACTAAATGGGCTATGGGTGCAACTTCCAATCAAATAGGCGGGGCTTTAGCTATGGTAAGCTGTGGTTATTTAATCGATAAATTCGATTGGAGAACTGCTTTTTTTGTTCCCGGTGTTGTTGCTTGTATAATATCGTTTTTCTTATATAATAGGCTTCGGCATTCTCCAAAAGAAGTAGGCTTATCTACCGTGGAAGAATATAAAGAATATCCACCTGAATCTATAGGTGATTATGAAAAGCTATTAACTCCGCAATTACTTAGAATGGTTTTTTGTAACAAGCTAATGTGGTATGTTTGTCTAGCTAACATGTTTGTTTATATAATACGTTCCGGTGTAATTTATTGGGCTCCAACATTTTTAAGAGATTTACGTAATATCAGTCTTGCAAATGCAGGCTTACAAGTCGGTTTATATGAAATGATAGGTATTCCAGGGGCATTAATAGCAGGAGTTTTATCAGATAGACTATTCCAAGGGCGTCGAGGTCCTGTTGCTGCCATATGTATGATATCACTGAGCTTATTGCTAGTCTTGTTTTGGAAAATACCTATTCAAAGTGAATTATTAAGCATAGTAATTCTTTCTTTAGTAGGCTTTTTTGTTTCAGGACCGCAGCTCCTTGTAGGTATTGCTGCTGCGGATTTTAGCTCACGTCAAGCTGTTGGTACTGCTAACGGATTATCAGGGTTATTTGGTTATTTAGGAGCAGCTATTGCAGGTGTTGGGGTAGGATGGATTAGTGATAATTATGGTTGGAATGGGGTATTTATCTTTTTTAGTCTTTCTGCTCTTTTAGGAGGTAGTTTATTTGCTTTAACATGGAATCATTCAGCTAAAAAATAAATTTAATAATTATATTAATAGGTTAAAAAATGACAATACAATATACTTTTTCAATGATTAAGCCTGATGCTATTAAAAGGAATAAAATAGGGCAAATCAATACTTATTTAGAAAATGCAGGCTTAAAAATAGTAGCTCAAAAAATGAAGCATTTAACTAAATATGAAGCAGAATGTTTTTATGATGAACATAGAGCAAGACCATTTTTTAATAGTTTAGTTGCATATATTACTTCAGGAGCAGTAGTGCTTCAAGTTCTTAAGGGTACAGATGCTATAACTTTAAATCGTAAGATTATGGGAGTGACTAATCCTGATGAAGCTGAAGCCGGAACTATTAGAAAAGATTTTGGTGAATCCATTGAAGCTAATAGTATTCACGGTTCTGATAGTGAAAATAGTGCAAAAAGAGAAATTGAGTTTTTCTTTAATAAATCTGAAATTATAGAATAATTAATGTTAAAATATGACGTAATAGTTATAGGTGGTGGGCATGCAGGAGCAGAAGCTGCAGCTGCTTCTGCACGTCTTGGAGTTTCTACTCTTTTAATTACATTAAAACCGGAAAATTTAGGTGAAATGTCTTGCAATCCAGCAATTGGTGGAATTGCAAAAGGCACATTAGTTAAAGAAATCGATGCACTTGATGGGTTAATGGGTTATGTTATAGACCAAGCCGGTATACATTATAAAATGCTTAACGAAACTAGAGGTCCAGCAGTTTGGGGGCCTCGGGCACAAGCTGATAGGAAGCTTTATAAAAAAGCGATGTATCAAATATTAACAAATTACCCGAATTTAGATATTTTATATGGAAAAGTGGAAGATATAGAAATTAAATCTTCTAAAGTTGAAGCAGTTGTTTTAAGTGATGGTAACAAAATTTCTTGTCAAAAAATTATATTAACTACAGGTACTTTCCTATCAGGTCTTATTCATATTGGCTTGACAAAAATTCCTGCAG
This sequence comes from Rickettsia sp. Oklahoma-10, assembly GCF_039954865.1. Taxonomy (NCBI): domain Bacteria; kingdom Pseudomonadati; phylum Pseudomonadota; class Alphaproteobacteria; order Rickettsiales; family Rickettsiaceae; genus Rickettsia; species Rickettsia oklahomensis. The sequence goes on from NZ_CP157197.1 coordinate 399,594, forward strand.
GTAGATTAGATGAAGAATCTGCTTATGGCTTATCCAATACATTAAAAAGAGTAGGATTTAAGATTGCTCGTTTAAAAACAGGTACACCGCCGCGAATTGACGGGCTTACAATTGATTATAGCAAAACAACTCTACAGCCTGGTGATAAAACTCCTAATCCTTTTTCGGCATTAACAAATATTGTTGATGTTCCTCAGATAAATTGTTTTATCACAAAAACCACCTCAGAAACTCATGATATTATACGTGAGAATCTTGATAAATCTGCTATGTATTCAGGACAAATACAGGGTATAGGACCAAGGTATTGTCCTTCTATAGAAGATAAAATAGTCAGATTTAGCGCAAAATCAGAACATCGTATATTTTTGGAACCTGAAGGGTTGGATGATTATACAATTTATCCAAACGGTATTTCTACTTCTTTGCCTGAAGAAGTACAATGCAAATTAATAAGAACAATCCCTGGTCTAGAAAAAGCAACTATTTTACGTCCTGGTTATGCTATAGAGTATGATTATGTTGATCCACGTGAAATAAGTATTACTCTAGAGACAAAAAAAATAACAGGACTATATTTTGCCGGGCAAATTAATGGTACTACAGGATATGAAGAAGCAGCAGGACAAGGTATAGTTGCAGGTATTAATGCTGCTTTGGCGATAAAAAATCAACCACCTTTTATATTAACAAGAGCAAATAGTTATATTGGGGTAATGATAGATGATTTAACAATATTTGGCACTACAGAGCCATATCGCATGTTTACCTCCCGCGCGGAATATAGATTGTCTTTAAGAGCAGATAATGCGGACTTACGTTTAACTGAATTAGGAATAAATATTGGAGTTGTATCAAAAAAACGTAAAGAAATTTTTGAAAAAAAATGTTTTAATATAGAAAAAGCAAAAAATTTATTAAAAACATTATCTTTCACTACTAGTAAGCTTGTTAAAATAGGAGTGCAAGTGGCACAAAACGGTACGTATAAAACCGTTTTAGATTTATTTAAAATACCTAATTTTACTATTGAGCAGGCTATTAAAATTTTTCCGGAGCTTCAAGACATTAATAGTAATATTTTACAATTGTTATATATTGAAGCTAAATACGAATCATATTTAGCTAAACAGCAATCAGATATTAATTTGTTTCAAAATGAGGAAATGCAGTTAATACCTAAAAATATTGACTATTTTAAAATACCAAGTATATCATTAGAAATACAGGAAAAACTTTCTTATCATAAGCCTACTACTATTGGCGTAGCACGTCGAATTCCATCGATTACGCCTGCAGCAATTACAGCTATTATAATTTATTTAAAAACTAAATATAGTGATAGAAGTTCCACATGAAATGCTTGAAAAGTTAGAAATGTTTCAAGAATTAATAAAAAAATGGAATAAAGCAATTAATCTTGTATCAGATAATAGTATACATAATTTTTGGCAACGTCATATATTAGACTCATTACAATTAATACAATACATTGATAATAAAGAGATACACTTGGTTGATATAGGAAGTGGTTCCGGTTTTCCCGGTATAGTATTATCTATAGCAGGTGTAGCGAAAGTAAGTTTAATAGAAGCTGATTTACGTAAATGTATATTTTTAGAAGAAGCATCAAAGCTATCAAATAATAACATACAAATAATCAATCAAAGAATAGAAAAGGTAGAAATGGATTGTAGTATATTAACTTGTAGGGCTTTTTCTAACTTAAATACAATATTTAATTGTATAAAGAATATTTCAGTACAAGAAAAATTTTTGTTATTAAAAGGAAAAAATTATTTAACTGAAATAGTAGAAGCTAAAAAGAAGTGGTTATTTGATTATTTAATACATCAAAGTATCTCTTTTAGAGAAGGGAAAATTCTAGAAGTTAGTAATTTAACAAAAATTATATGAAAGTTATTGCTATTGTTAATCAAAAAGGAGGAGTAGCTAAAACTACAACTACTATAAATTTAGCTACAGCTTTTGCTGCTGTAAATAAAAAAGTTTTAGTTATAGATCTTGATCCTCAGGGGAATAGTAGTACTGGTTTTGGAATTGGTCAGCAACAACGCAAAAATACTATATATCAGGTATTAATAAATCTAATAGAATTGAAAGATGCAATAATTCCTACAAATATACCAAATTTAGAAATAATTACTTCAAATACTAATCTATCTGCAGCTGAATTAGATTTAACAAAATTAAATGACCGAGAATATATTTTAATGAATTTATTAAAAGAAGTAAAAGCATTGTATGATTATATAATTGTTGATTGTCCTCCTTCGTTAAATTTATTAACGGTAAATGCTTTAGTTGCAAGTGATGGAGTACTGATTCCAATGCAATGCGATTTTTATTCTTTAGAAGGATTAAGTCATTTGCTAAAAACAATTAGAATTGTAGAAAAAAAATTAAATCCTAAGATAAAGATTGCAGGTATATTATTTACAATGTATGATAAGCGTAATCGTTTAACTGAGCAAGTAGAAGATGATGTTAGGAAATGCTTAGGAGAGTTAGTATTTAAAACCGTTATTCCAAGAAATATTAAACTATCTGAAGCTCCTTCATATGGAAAGCCAGCTATTATATATGATTATAAATGTTCTGGAGCAGTTGCATATATAGAACTTACAAAAGAAATCTTAGAAAGATATGGCGAAAAATAAAGGATTAGGAAGAGGATTATCTGCATTACTTGGAGAAGAAGTTATCCCTATAGAATCAGAAAAAATACAAATAATAAATATTGATAAAATAAGACCGAATGAAAATCAACCTAGAAAAAACTTTGAATATGATAAAATAAAAGAGTTAGCAGATTCTATATTGAATAATGGTTTATTACAGCCTATTATTATTGATAATAATTTCCAAATTATAGCAGGAGAACGACGCTGGCGTGCATGTAAATTAGCAAAAGTTTTAGAGATACCGGTAATTGTAAAAAATTTAGATGCTAAGGAGAGTATGGAGGTAGCATTAATTGAGAACATACAAAGAACTGATTTAACAGTTATGGAAGAAGCTCGTGGTTTTAAATATTTAGTAGAAAATTTTAATTACACGGTAGAAAAATTAGCTGAGAGGCTTGGTAAGAGTCGTAGTCATATAGCTAATTTGTTAAGGCTTAATAACTTGCCGCAGTCTATTCAAGATAAAGTAAACAAAAATATACTAAGTATGGGTCAAGCTCGATGTTTAATAAATCATGAACATGCAGAAGTAATAGCTGATCATATTATAAATAATAATTTAAATGTACGTCAAACAGAAGAACTAGTAAGACAATGGTATAAAAATGAGTATACTAAATCTCATAAAAATAATACCAAAGTAGGAAAGCGTTTTTCAAAGGAAAGTACCACAGACAATGATTTAGAACTACTAGTAAAAGTTTTATCAGAAAAATTTGGTATAAAAATAACAATAGAAAATTATCAATTAGGCGGCAAATTAATATTGCATTATAATGATTTGGAAGAATTAGACTTGATATTATTAAAATTAAATGCAATATGGAAAAATCATCAATAAGCTTGAACGAAATAAAGTTAGTAGGTATAACAGTATAAGCAATAATAAAGCATTTAATCCTCAAACTGCTAAAATTAAAGTATGTGTACAGCATTTTATTTCGTAAGATTTGACAGATCAAATATCTGAACAAGAAAAACCAATGATAGAAATTAATAATATCTGATTTTAAATTATATGATCATAGAGCAATAAATTCATACAATGTGGTGGTAGCAGATTATAAAATAATAATATAAAGAAATAAGTATGTATGTCATATCAATATGTTTATGAAATGGTGGGTTTAAGCAAAGTTATAAATGGTAAACAAATTTTAAAAGAAACGAATTTATCATTTTTACCAAAAGCTAAAATTGGTATAATAGGTTCAAATGGAGCAGGTAAATCGACTTTATTAAAAATAATGGCAGGTATTGACAAAGAATTTGAAGGTAAAGCAACGGCTAAAGTTGGTATAAAAGTAGGATATTTACCTCAAGAACCGTATCTTGATCCTAGTAAAAATGTTTTTGACAATATTATAGAAGGCCTTCATGAAAAGAAAAAACTTATTGAAGAATTTAATGATATAAGTAACAAATTTACTACTGAGATCACTGATGAAGAAATTCAAAAGCTTTTTGATAAGCAAGCAGAATTACAAGAAAAAATAGACAATTGTGATGGATGGAATTTAGAACGTGAAATAGAAATCGCAATGCTTGCTTTACGTTGTCCACCAAAAGACGCAGATATTACAAAAATTTCTGGTGGGGAAAAAAGAAGAGTAGCTTTATGTAAATTGCTTTTAGAGAAACCTGATATGTTGTTACTTGATGAACCTACAAATCATTTGGATGCAGAATCAGTTTCTTGGCTTGAAGATTATTTAAAGCATTATGAAGGTACCGTAATAGTAATTACCCATGATCGTTATTTTTTAGATAATGTTACAGAATGGATATTAGAAATAGATCGTGGCAATTGTATACCTTGGGAATCAAATTATAGTTCTTGGCTTGAGCAGAAGCAAAAAAAATTAGCTTTAGAAAATAAAGAAGACAATGATAGAAAAAAACAATTGAGTCGTGAACTTGAATGGATTCGTCAAACTCCAAAAGCTAGACAATCAAAGAATAAAGCACGTATTACAGCATATCAAGAGTTATTAAACAAACAACAAGAGCAAAAAAATGACTCTACTCAAATAATAATACCTAACGGACTTCGTTTAGGTGATCTTGTTATTGAAGCAGAACATATAGCTAAAAAATTTAACAATAAAATATTATTATCAGATTTTAGTTTTAAAGTTCCACGTGGAGCTATTGTAGGAATTATTGGACCAAATGGAGCAGGCAAGTCTACTTTATTTAATATGATTACAGGTAAAATAGTACCGGATAGCGGTTCTATTAAAATTGGTCAAACAGTAAAATTAGGATATATTGATCAATCACGTGATCATTTGGATGATAATAAAACTATATGGGAAGAAATTTCAGAAGGTTTAGATGAATTGCAACTTGGTAATAGAATAGTTAAAAGTAGAGCTTATTGTGCAGCTTTTAATTTTAGGGGTGGTGATCAACAAAAGAAAGTTGGAAACCTTTCAGGTGGAGAACGTAATAGAGTGCATTTAGCAAAATTACTAAAAGAAGGAGCAAATGTTCTATTATTAGATGAGCCATCTAATGATTTAGATATTGATACCTTAAGAGCACTTGAAGATGCTATTTTAGATTTTGCAGGTTGTGTATTAGTGATTAGTCATGATAGGTGGTTTTTAGATAAAATAGCCACTCATATTATAGCATATGATAAAGCAAATAATGCTACATGGTTTGAAGGAAATTATCAAGATTATCATGAGTATATGTTAAGTACTAACGGGGAAAGTATTTTAAATCCAAAATATAAACATAAGAAACTAATATAAATATGTCTTTAACGCAAATATTATTAATTTTGTTTGTAGGAATATTGGTAACAAAACCGAGTGATATTTTTATAATTATTACAGAATTTAAAAAAATAAAAGCATATTTAATTAATATTAATTCTTCTATTATAAAAAATATAGATGAACCATTAGAAACAGAACGATTAAATTTTTATTTAAAAAAAATTATTAACCTAGAAGGTTATTATCATGGTAATTATGATTTAACGACAATAAAAGAAAAATATTATACATTAATTAACAATGACTTACTAAAAACTAAATCAGTAACTGATGTAACAGAGAAATACTAATTCGTTACTCACTTAATAATTAAATCTAAGAATTATGCAAAAAGTAATAAAACTTAACAACATCAAAATAGGAAATGATTTACCGTTTATTCTAATTGCAGGACCATGTCAGATTGAAGGACAAGATCATGCTTTATTTATGGCGGAAAAACTTATTAAATTAACTAGCAAGCTTGATATTCCGTTTATTTATAAATCTTCATTTGATAAAGCTAATAGAACTTCTATAAATGGGGTTAGAGGGCTTGGTATTAAGAAAGGTTTGGAAGTTTTATCAAAAGTAAAAGCTGAATTTGATTGTCCTATTGTTACTGATGTCCATTCAGAAAGCCAATGTACTGAAACAGCGGAAGTAGCAGATATTTTACAAATTCCGGCATTTTTATGCAGACAAACTGACTTACTTCAAGCTGCAGCGAAAACTGGTAAAATAGTAAAAGTAAAAAAGGGACAGTTTTTAGCTCCTTGGGATATGAAAAATGTACAAGTAAAACTAGAAGCTTTTGGAGCAGAAAATATATTATTTACAGAGCGTGGGGTATGTTTTGGCTATAATAATTTGGTGTCTGATATGCGTAGTATTGCAATAATGGCAGAGCTAAATGTACCTGTAGTTTTTGATGCAACACATTCTGTTCAGCAACCTGGAGGATTAGGAAGTAGTACCGGAGGGAAAAGAAAATATGTAGAGTTACTTGCAAAGGCAGCAACGGCTGTAGGTATTGCCGGTATATATATGGAAGTACATCAAGATCCGGATAACGCTCCAAGCGATGGTCCATGTATGATTAAGTTGAATAATCTAGAGTCTATTCTTATCAAACTAAAAAAGTATGATAAAATTACAAAAGAAAAATAACCTTAATTTTACCTTTCAAAATATATTATTAAATATCCCCTACTAGTTCAATTTTAAAATAAGAGTGATAACTTTTTTAAGCAGTAATATTTATTCAACTTACAGATTAAAAATATTTAAATTTGTATTGATATTATAAAGATATAATTATTATGTGTTATTTGAATAGTGTCATTAGTAGTATGTTTGGTAGCACACAACAGGAACAAGTTTAAAAAAATATAAATGATTTTTTGACAGAAAATTTTTAATAATCTTTTTAAAACAAGGAAAAATCAAACCTTAACTGTTGCTCAATAATGCAGTGCTTTAGAAAAATTATGTAATATTAAGAATATATTAACTCCAAACAAAAACAAGTGCTGCATAGCTGATTATAAATATGAAGATATTATAGATTTGCTTTCTAATAATACCCATTCTAACTTTAATGAAAAATTAGTAACCCCAAATAATGAGTTTATGCAATTTATTACTATAGTCACTTTGGATTTTAGTCATGACACCTTTATAACAAAAGATCTACAATATATAACAAATTATTTAAATATAACAAGACTACCAGTATTTAGATAACTGCAGTATAAATGATGAGCAGCTACTAATGATCAAAAAGAATTAATCAAACAGAATGATACATAGCAGTAAGCACAAGAAGAATCTTTAGTGCAGCAACAGGAAATACACCGTCTGTTAATCAAACTTTTGTAAAAGCAACAGAAAATATAGGCTAAATTCTCAAACTTTATATCCACATTCCATGCTTTGCATTGGAAAACCGGAGTACTGGTATAGTGAATATGAAAATCAAAATGAATTCTCTATAGTTCAGCATGTTGATTTAACAAAACCTGAATTACAAAAGATACGCTGAAGGTGAGAGTGAATGGGGATTTGATTAAAGATAATAAAACTGTACTTATGCCTATAAAATACAGGACATGCATATTGGATAAGTATTAATACAAATATACTTATAATAATCCTTTATGCACACTGTTAAATAATTAGTCCTGTCTTTATTACCAAGGTTTGTCCTGATGCAACAATAATAAGGAAGAAGTAGAAGTCCTTCTTTCTTATGGTGATAATAATGAAGTGGATGGGATTGGTAGTATCTTTCAACCTAATTATCTAGATTATACTATAAGTTTTTTATAGGTTTCACTGGATTCACACTTTTGCTGGAATAACATTATGTTACAATGTTTACTCATAATATTCGTATCTATACTGCAAAAGAATTGCCGCAACCGCATTTTGTCTTAGCTTGTGGATTGCTAACATTGAAATATGAGCTACTAAGTTCTTCTATAAAATCTAAAGTACAATCCAACATAAATTTTTGAGAAATAGAATCAATAATAATTGTAGCATTATGTTTAGTAATGACATAATCATCCTGTTCTATAGTGTTTTTTGAGACTAATTCATAATTATACATTAGACCTGAGCAACCACCGCTATCAACAGAAACTCGCAATGCTAAATTCTTATCTTTTTCTAGCCCTATTAGCTCACAGACTCGCTGAAAGGCTCTATCCGTAATTGTTATCATCACTTAAAATTACCTTGTAAAAGTCTTATAAATTATATAGTATATTTTGATATTTTTCAAGATTGCGTTGTTGCATAATGCTTGATGTCATTGACGCCTTTGCTGGAATGACATAGAACGCTTTTCAAAATAAAGGATAATGATGCTAGCTTCATATGCTTCCAATCCTCTTAAAAGTAGGGGAAGATTATATAAAGAGATTCCGACTTCATATAGAAATGAATTTGAACGTGATCGTGATCGCATCATTCATACTAATGCATTTAGGCGTTTACAGTATAAAACTCAGGTTTTTATTAATCATGAAGGAGATCATTATAGAAATAGATTAACTCATTCTCTAGAGGTTTCAACTGTTGCACGTTCGGTTGCTAATACTTTAAATTTATCAAGTGACTTAGCTGAAACAATAGCACTTGCTCACGATCTTGGTCATACGCCTTTTGGTCATGTGGGAGAGAGAGCTTTAAACGCTTGTATGAGCGAGTATAATGGCTTTTCCCATAATGCTCAATCTTTAAAGATACTAACACTACTTGAAAAAAGATATGTGGCTTATAACGGAGTGAATTTAACATGGGAAGTTTTAGAAGGAATTGTAAAACATAACGGGCCTATAACTGGTGAGATAAATGAATATATAGCAGAGTATAATAAGCAAAATGATTTAGAGCTTGATACATATGCATCTGCAGAAGCACAAATAGCAGCACTTGCCGATGACATTAGTTATATTTCGCATGATTTGGAAGATAGTATCAATGCTAAAATTATTGATTTTAATAGTCTTGCTGAATTTAAATATATTGATCAGCATGTTTTTGAACTCAAGTCAAAATTTAAAAATATTAGCTCGTCATGTCTTATTTATGAGATAGTACGTAAGCTAATGCATGAATTGATAACCGATGTATTATGGAAAACAAAAGAAAATTTAAATAAAGAAAAAATTACTGATATAGATGAGATACGTAATTTGAATTATCAGCTAGTGGATTTTACGGAAAAAACTAATGAACGTATTAAGGAAATTAAAAAGTTTCTACATGAGCGAGTTTATAAAAGTAATAAAATTATGTCTATCAGCCTTAAATGTACTAAAATCATACAAGGTTTGTTTAAAGTTTATATGGATGATATTAATTTATTACCGGTTAATTGGAAAATGCTAATAGACTCTAATGAAATATATAGTAAAGCTAGAGTTATTGCCGATTATATAGCAGGTATGACAGATCGCTTTGCTATTCAGGAATATAATCAGCTTTGTTAGACTTTCTGCATAACTTGCTTTTAAGGGTATATTTTTGTAAGCCGATTCAGTGCTCAAGTCCTCATGTGCTAAGTATATGCTGCGGTTCGCAGCGAAGTGTCTCCTATATAAATTCTTCCTTATTAGATAGATTATGCAGGGAGTTTATTCTATACATTTTAATGAAATCTAAAATTATGAATATATTTAATCAGTTGAAACAAGACATAATTGCAGCAAGCCAGCAATTATATAATGATCAGGAAATAGCGAATATTGCTACTATTGAAATGTCGAAAGATAATTTTAACGGTGATTTATCAAGTAATATTGCAATGATCATTGCTGCTAAAGAAAACGTTCCTTCCCGTACGGTGGCCCTGAAGTTTAAAGAAATACTTATAACATTACCTTATATTGCGAGTATAGAAATAGCAGGACCGGGATTTATTAATTTTACTATAAAAGCTGAAAGTTGGCAGGTAGCAATAAAAAATATTCTACAGCATGAAGAAAAGTTTTTTGAAATTGATGTAGATCAGAACAAAAATATTAATATCGAGTATGTTTCGGCCAATCCCACTGGTCCAATGCATATAGGTCATGCTAGAGGAGCAGTATACGGTGATGTGTTAGCAAGAATTTTGCAAAAGGTAGGTTACAATGTTACAAAAGAATATTATGTTAATGATGCAGGATCACAAATAAATGATTTAGCTAGTACAGTATTATTACGTTATAGAGAAGCTTTAGGCGAAAAAATTACTATCCCTGTCGGTTTGTATCCAGGAGAATATTTAATTCCGGTTGGGCAAGTTTTAGTGAAAGAATACGGTAATAAATTATTAGCGATGGATGAAGCGGAAAGGTTTAAAATAGTTAAAAATTTTGCTGTAAAAAAGATGCTTGATTTAAATAGAAAAGATTTAGAAGAGCTAGGTATTAAACATGATCTATTTTTCTCTGAACAGTCATTACATGATAAAGGTGCAATAGAGGCAATAGTTAAATTACTTACTAATATGGGGCTAATTTATGAAGGTACACTACCTGCTCCTAAAGGTAAAATTTATGAAAAATGGGATAACAGAGTTCAAAAATTATTTAAATCTACCAATTATGGTGATAGTCAAGATCGTCCTATAGAAAAAGCTGATGGAAGTTGGTCGTATTTTGCTTCCGATCTTGCATATGCTAAGGATAAAATAGATAGAGGAGCTAACCACTTAATTTATATACTTGGCGCTGATCATAGCGGATATGTTAAAAGAATTGAGGCAATAGTTAAAGCTCTAGGTAAAGAGCAGGTTAAAGTAGATGTTAAAATCTGTCAATTGGTCAATTTTGTTGAAAACGGTGTGCCGGTTAAAATGTCAAAACGTCTTGGAAGCTTTGCTAGTGTACAAGATGTAAATCATGAGGTGGGGAAAGATATAATAAGGTTTATGATGTTGACTAGACAAAATGATAAGCCGCTTGATTTTGATTTAGTAAAAGTAAAAGAACAATCACGAGAAAATCCTATCTTTTATGTACAATATGCACATGTGAGAACAATATCAATTTTATCAAAAGCCATGGAACTAATGCCGGAATCTTATAGTGCTTTTGAAGCCGGTATATATGATTTATCATTATTATCATCAGAAGAAGAAATTGAGATCATAAAACTTTTATCTGCATGGACAAAAACATTAGAAGCATCTACAAAATATTTTGAACCGCATCGTATAGCATTTTATTTAATAAATTTAGCTTCAAAATTTCATTCTATATGGAATTTTGGTAAAGAAAATAGTGACTATAGATTTGTAATTGGAAACAATAAAGAATTAACTACCGCTCGTCTTGCTCTTGCTAAAGCTATACAAAAAGTTATAGCTAGTGGTCTTGAAGTGATAGGTATAGAACCAATGAAAAAAATGTAATTATTATAAAACGTTAGTACTAAACTTGCTATTGTCATTCCCGCTTTTGCGGGAATGACGGCCAGAGTATTTTATTTATGATCAATAGTATTGTTGTTAAAATATGTCTAAGGTGTTTAATATGTATATCTGCTATCTATTTTGCTTATCAATATTATCAGAATAGTAAGCCGGTAATTACTATTTATCCTGATGAGCTGCTCACCAAAATAAAACCGTCTATAATAGAAAATCACCAAATAGCAGCAGTACATAGTACGATATATGAAAATCTTATTGCTAAAGATACAAATATTAAAACTGTAAAATTACTTCCTGATCCTGAGAAACCAATAAATATAGATTCTCGCAACCAAATTCAAAGCGATGAATCTTTTGATAAAATATCTAGCCTTATTACAGTAATAGAGCCAAGTAATAACTCCAAAAATGAAACAAATTTAAATATAATAAAGCTTGAAAAAGGAAGTAAAGATAAGGCTAGTAATGCTAAAAATTGTAAAAATAATGAAAGTTATAAAGTACAACTTGGTTCGGTAAAATCTGAAGCAGAAGCAATAAAGGAAGGGGAAAGAATAAAACAGAAATTCCCGAAAATTCTTAAAAATGTTGTTATCACAACCAAAAAAGTTAAATATGACGATGGCAAATTTTTCTATTTAATCTTAGCTGGTGATTATGATAGTTTTAGTCAAGCTAAAGCGGTTTGTAAGAAATTAGCTTATAACAAGCAGAGTTGTGTGTTAAAATGATGTTTTATTGTCATATCGTGGGTTTGACCACGGTATCTAGAAGTACAACTTAAAAATATTAATAATTTTAGTATTTTTAGCTGGATCATGAGCTCAAGTCGTGGGATGACAACAAAAAATCGAGCTATACAATAAAGTTTTCGCTAGAATGAAATAGTAAAAACAAATACTAAACATTTTATGAAAGAAGCTAAAATAGAAAATATTGATTTTGGTAATGCATTATCGGAGCGTTATCTTGCTTATGCATTATCAACAATTATGTCACGCTCGCTTCCTGACGTACGTGATGGACTTAAGCCTGTACATCGTAGGCTATTATACGCAATGCTACAGTTAAGGCTTGAGCCGAATTCCGGCTATAAGAAATGTGCAAGAGTAGTTGGTGACGTGATCGGTAAATATCACCCACACGGTGATGGTGCAGTATATGATACTTTAGTGCGTCTTGCTCAGCATTTTTCATTACGTTATCCTTTAATTGACGGACAGGGCAACTTCGGTTCTATAGACGGTGATAATGCAGCAGCTATGCGTTATACCGAATCACGTATGACTGAAATATGTATGTTATTAATGGATGATATTGATAAAGATACGGTAGATTTTCGCCCTACTTATGATGATTCCGATTTAGAACCGGTAATAATGCCGGCAAGTTTTCCGAACTTGCTAGCTAATGGTTCTGAAGGGATAGCAGTCGGTATGGCAACCAATATACCGCCGCATAATTTATATGAGTTATGTGATGCTCTAATACATTTAATCGACCATCCAAAAGCTGAAATTAGTGATATAATGCACTTTATTAAAGGGCCTGATTTTCCAACTGGTGGCATAATTATTGATAAAGCTGAAGTTATTAATACTGCATATAGTACGGGACGTGGTAGTCTTAGAGTGAGAAGCAGATGGGTAAAAGAGGAGTTAAGTTACGGTACATATCAGATAGTTGTAACCGAAATACCTTATCAAGTGCAGAAATCAAAACTCATAGAACAAATAGCAATATTACTAAAGGATAAAAAAATCCCGCTTGTTAGTAATATTAGAGATGAATCAACCGATGTTATCAGGTTGGTTATAGAGCCAAGAGATCGTAGTTGTGATCCGCAGATAGTGATGGAATCTCTATTCAAGCTAACGAATTTGGAAAGCAGAATTCAACTAAATATGAATGTAATAGGAAGTAATAACATACCGAGAGTAATGAATGTTTTAGAGATTTTACAAGAGTTTCTAGATCATAGACAAAATATTGTTACTCGCAGGTCAACTTATCTTTTAAATAAAATCAAACATCGTTTAGAAATTCTAGAAGGGCTTAGAATAACTTATCTAAATCTTGATGAAATCATTAAAATTATTCGTGAAGAAGATGAGTCGAAAGTGATAATGATGGAGCGGTTTAAGCTAACTGAAATACAGGTAGAGGCAATATTAAATACCCGTCTTCGTTCGCTTCACAGGCTTGAAGAGCAGGAAATTATTAATGAATATAGTAGTTTACAAAAACAGCAAGTCATATTAGACGAGATTTTAAATAATCCTAAAGAATTATGGACAGTAGTGAAAAAAGAAATAAAGACAGTACAGACAAAATTTGGATTAAATACAGTAATAGGAGCAAGGCGGACCTACTTTGAAGAAGTAACGCTTACAAATCAAGTAGTTGATATAACGGCTTTCATTACTAAAGAACCAATTACTATTATCTGCTCAAAAATGGGGTGGGTACGTTCATTAAAAGGCCATAATACTGATTTATCAAATATAAAATATAAAGAAGGTGACGCAGAAAAATTTATTTTAGAAGCTTATACGACTGATAAAATATTAATAGTTAGTTCGGAAGGGAAGTTTTTTACATTGCTTGCTGATAATATTTCTAAAGGTAAAGGAACGGGTGAATCTATAAAGTTACTTGTGGATATAGGGAATAATGATATTATTAATATTTTAGTCTATAAACCTGATCAGCTTTTATTACTTGCAAGTAGCATAGGTAAGGGATTTTTAGTTAATTCAAATGACGTGATGGCTCAAACAAAAGCAGGCAAGCAAATTATGAACATACCAAACGGACATATATGCATTACTTGCTTGCCTGCAAATGGAGATAGTGTTGCTTGCATTGGTGAGAACCGAAAATTGCTTGTGTTTAATATAGATGAAATACCTGAAATGAAAAAAGGACAAGGCGTCATGTTACAAAAATTTAAAAATGCAAAGCTTCTAGATATTAAAATATTTAATAAAGAAGATGGCTTAGGCTGGAATAATAATGGCAAAGTAAAGCTCGAGAAAAATATTATTGCCTTTTTAGGGAAAAGAGGTGGTACAGGTAAATTACCACCTATGGGTTTCCCTAAAAATAATAGGTTTTCATTATAATTGTAATAAAGATTGAGTATATATAAGAAACCAACCATATTTTATATGGTTTTATACAAGCGAATTATTTACAAATTTGCTCATACCAGTCTGTATATTAAAAGTTTTTGTAAGCTTTTAATTTCATCTTTTAGTTCAAATTAATAGATGTTAATCTACACGCCTATAACATCAACTTAATCATCCTGATGACCTTCCTTTGGCGAAAAATCTTCATGATATTTATTATTACTGAAAAAGTTATAAACACTAGTTAAGAACTTTTACTACCCTTGAAAGATTGAATTAGTCTTCTCTAATTGTATCTATCAAAGGTTTCCGATGGCGGGTAGCGCTGTGCTGGTATATTTTATTGCATCAAAATTGCTTATAACGTGGTGGTGGTTGGGCTTGAAATTTTTTTATCCTCATTAAATGAGGGATTGCTGTAATATATTTATCTATAATATTACTTATTTTCATAATGTTTTTAAATACATTTAATATAGGAAAAAATTTTTTCATTGTTCTCTCTGATTCTTGCTTTTTTATGTTTTGAGTGATATCTATCTTATAAACTTGTTGAATATTTAACTATGTGATCAGTTGAAAAATTATATGTAATAATAATTTAAAGTGGCTATATATCTTGTAACTGATTTTAATATATTTACACAAGAATATCCTGAGCTTGTAAGTTGAGCATGATTCATAGTGTTACTTCTGCTTTAAAATATAAAAATCACATATTACATGATTACCAAAATACACATGATTTTATTTAATCAAAGCAGTAATTCTTAGTCATTTGATACAAGCGAATTTCTCAGGATTTGCTGATACACACCTAATTTATTCTGTATAGTCTCAATTTTAAATTCATCTTGCTGTAGCTTTTTGGAATATGCTGTTTTAGTAATAGCTAAGCATAATTTGATAAGAAATTAGAAATCTACAGGCTAATAGAATAATTGAGAAGTTTAACAGAAGAGTAAAAATACTATTATAACGACAAACTATAATAAAAACTTATTGATAGTGCGATTAGAAAAGTTGAGTAATCAAGGCATTAGCTTACTCTAAGCCTTGGTTTCAATAGTGATAGAATTTATTATATCCTCATGAATAGCATAACGAATTTGTTAGTAATTTTGTTAACTCTTAAAGCTAATGCTATAAAAAGATATCAATTTGTAAGCAATTAAAACTTAAGTTTTGTGCCTATAAGAGCAACAGTACCTCGTGTTGTCTTACTAGGTGCTTCAGGGCAATATACAGGCTTACCTTTAGCTTGGAAATGAGAAATTTCAGCATATGGTAATAAACCAGGCATGATATTATATTCAGTAGCTAAGCTTACAGTATCAAAGGTGTTTTTATATTTTGAAGTTTTAAGATATTCAAGGCTTGTTTTTATAGGTCCTTGTCTATAAGCAACTGCTCCATTGTAATAATAGGTATCACGACTGACTTTATGATATTCCTTAGCAGTTAAGCTTTTACCTAAACTACCGTAAGAAGCCCCACAAGAGAAATTACCGTAAGTAAATACTAAGCCAAGATTATATGCTTTTAAATTAGAAAGCTTATAAGTATTTAGTGCTCCTACTACTTTAGTGTCGTCCATTTTAGCATGAATAAGACGACGAACAGGTCTGCCATACTCTCCGGTAACAGATAATTTCAAGTCTGCATCTTCACTAATTTCATGTTCATAAGTTAAGCCGGCAGAAAAAGCATCTCTAACATTTTGATTGATAGTCATAGTTTCATTATTTCCTAATTTCACTGTCTTTATTCCAGTTTTAGAAACACTCATCCCATTTCTTCCTGAGCTTTCAAGTGCTAAATTATTTATATCTCTATTACCGCCTGTATTAGCAGTATCGGGAGTATAAGAGATACCGGCTTGGAAGCCTTGCATTTTAGGTGTAAAAAAGTTTATTCTTCTAGCTCTTTCAGATTTATCATTGATTTGATCAAAAGAGTTCGAGTATGATTCAAGATAAAAGCTAGAATTAGTATCAAAATCTGGTTTTAAGCCTTTATACCTCATATACTGACCGTCAAGTAGGGCATATCTAGAACATCCTCCGGTTCCTGCAGTTACTTGAGAGCCGGTAATACGCAATTTAGCACTTGCGTCGGCAGGAGAACCGAGTTCTACTTTACCGTAACTAGTTTCAATGAAGATATGTGATCCATTATAACTTGTTGAGGTTTTTGCTCTTGTGGTAGGCTGAAGCACTATTTTAGCACCTGCTACTACATCATTGATTATTTTAGTAATAGTTGCTGCAAACGCTGCTTCCGTATAAAACCCTAGCTTTTTCCTATTATCGGTCAAATTTTTATCAAATAAAATTAAATGATCCTGTTTAAGATAACCACTTTCAAATAAATAAAATCCTTCTAATTTTATTTCAGTATCAGAATGAGAAATAACAGGTATTGGATTTACTGCAGCAACACCAGCCGATGCAAAACAAATAATACTTGTAGCTAATAATAAACTTTTCATTTTATAAAGCCTCCATAAACCTTAAATATAAATCTAACTATGCTACATAATACTTTATTATAATTGACAATAAAAAACTAGTTTAATTTTTAATAGTTTAATTTTTAAATAAGATAATGTTGTATTATTATCACTATCATTATTCAAGTAGTTTTAGGCCTAGAGTTTAAAAGAAAAATTTTGTATTGTAAATAATTATAAGTTATAATTATTAGTTTATTAATTAAGTTAAGTTTTGATTATGGCTATTATGTCAGATAAGTGGATAAAAGAAGCTGTTATAAATCAAAGTATGATTAAGCCATTTGTGGAAAATCAGGTAAGAGTTCTTAATAAAGAAAAGATTATTTCTTATGGCTTATCTTCTTACGGCTATGATGCTAGAGTATCTAATGAATTTAAAATATTTACTAATATTAATTCTACTACGGTTGATCCAAAAAATTTCAGTAAATATAATTTAGTTGATAGAGAAGTAGATGTGTGTATTATTCCACCTAATAGTTTTGCACTTGGCAGAACTATAGAATATTTTAAAATACCGCGTGATGTATTAGTTATTTGTGTCGGCAAGTCCACTTATGCAAGGTGCGGTATAATAGTAAATGTGACTCCGTTAGAGCCAGAGTGGGAAGGACATGTAACTTTAGAGTTTTCTAATACTACTCCATTACCTGCTAAAGTATATGCAAATGAAGGAGCTTGTCAATTTTTATTTTTAAGAAGTGATCAAATTTGTGATACTTCATATGCTGATCGACAAGGGAAATATATGAAACAAGTAGGTGTCACTTTACCGTTAACATAACTGTTTTATGTAAAAATTTTATTAGTTCTTAACTTTAAAAAACAATACTAATTTAAGTAAGTAATTAATAAATATTTAATGTTTAAAAAGGATTTTTATGAGCACAATAAATACCAATACAAATGAGGCAATGCCTCATATTTCCGTTAATGCACAATATATAAAAGATTTATCTCTTGAGAACCCTTCCGCCCCATCTTCTCTTGCAGCTTTGGATCAACGCCCTCAAATTGATTTATCTTTAGATATAAATATTACTAATTTATCGGAAGAAAATTTCTATGAAGTAGAGTTAAATATTGAAGCAATTGCAAGAAATGCAAAATATAAATTATTTCAGATAGAATTAAAATATGCTGGAGTATTTAATTTAATTAATATTGATTCTAAACAACATCCGATTTTATTATCCGTTCATTGTCCGGCAATGATATTTCCATTTGCTAGAAAAATTATAGCTAGTTGTACTCAAGATGCAGGATTCCAGCCTTTAATGATTGATCCTATAGATTTTGGTGCCTTATATCATAAGAAAATGTCAGCGCATCAAAACTAAGAAAATCATTTAATTATTTAATAAACTTCATTTTAAACACCATGGTTTTTAAATCTATAGAGATGTAGTAAAAATTTTATCAATATGATTAAATATTCTTTACTTATATTATTAATGAATGTATAAAGCGCTAGATAAGAAATTATAAATTAATTAATAATAATTAATTGTAGTTAAATTTATAGTACAATACAAAAATTGAATTTTATGGAGAAAAACAATGAGAGTTTTGTTAATTGAAGACAAGCCAGAAATGGCTAACTTAATTGAGCTAGCTTTAGCTTCAGAGGGTATAGTTTGTGATAAAGCTTCAGTTGGTGTAGAAGATTTAAGGCTTGCTAAAGTCAGTGGTTATGATCTAGTGATTTTAGATCTTATGTTACCTGATATTAATAGTTTTGAGATCTTACTAAGATTGCGTGCTGCAAAAATCAAAACCCCAATCTTAATTCTATCAAGTTTAACAGATACAGATCAAAAAATTACTGGTTTCTCTTTTGGAGCCGATGATTATCTAACCAAGCCGTTTGTAAGAGAGGAATTAATTGCTAGAATTAAAGCTATAGTGAGACGTTCTAAGGGGCATGCAACATCAGTATTTAGATTTGATAAGGTTAGTGTAAACCTAGATACTAGAAGTGTAGAAGTGGACGGCAAAAAAGTACATTTAACTAACAAAGAATATGCTGTTTTAGAGCTATTAATACTTCGAAGAGGAGCTATTTTAACTAAAGAAATGTTCTTAAATCACTTATATAGTAGTGTTGACGAACCGGCAATGAAAATTATTGATGTATTTATTTGTAAGCTTCGTAAAAAGTTAAGTGATGCTGCTGGTGGTAGAGATTATATCGATACAGTATGGGGACGCGGTTATATGCTAAAAGAATATGATGAATTACAACAAAAAGAAATTTTAGCACAAGGAGCATAATTAATGCCGTTATCTGCTTCTTTACTTGGTAAAAAAAGTACTTATAAAGATAGTTACGATGCAACTTTATTATTTAAAATTCCACGTATAAATAATCGAAACAAACTTGGAATAAATAGTAATAATCTTCCGTTTTATGGTGTAGATATTTGGAATACATATGAATTATCTTGTCTTAATAAGAACGGTAAGCCGTGGGTTGGAGTGGGCACTTTTTATATACCAACGGATTCTGAAAATATAGTTGAATCAAAATCATTTAAATTATATCTTAATTCTTTTAATAACTTTGTTGTTGAATCAATAGAAGAATTAGAACGAATTATCTTGCAGGACCTAAGTAATGTTACACATGCTAAAGTAACAGGAAAGATATTTCCTATAAATACAAAAATAGAATTTGGTATTCCAAGCGGTAAAAATATCGATTATTTAGATATAGAATGTAATAATTATGGTCCACCCGATAATAGTTTAATTGAGTATGAAGATGTTTTGGTAGAAGAGGAGATTAATTCTAATTTACTAAAATCAAATTGCTTAGTAACCGGTCAGCCGGATTGGGGTACAATCGTTATAAAATATCAAGGAAAAAAGTTAAAACATGATGCTTTCCTAAAATATCTAATATCTTTTAGAAATTGTAATGAATTTGCGGAGCAGTGTGCCGAACGTATTTTTACAGATATTAAAAACACTATAAATCCTGATTTTCTTTCTATTTATATAGTATATACGCGACGTGGAGGGGTTGATATTTGTCCATATCGTTCTCTAGATCAAAATTATAATTTACCTAGCGATACACGACTTATTAGACAGTAATTTACTTTTTAAATCCATAAAAAAATTCTCCTTGTGCGGAAGGCTTGTACGTGGATAACAAGTCATTATTGTGAGCATTGGTTGGTCTTGTTGCATGGATCGAAAAATGTGTTCGGTGCCATACTTTGGTTTGACTACACGATTCAGAAATACTACTTACAATACTAATAATTTTATTATTTTGAACTGGATCCCGCAATCACCACGTGTGCAGTATAGATGATAATCAGAAAATGATCCACGCAAGCAAGTACTTCGCAGAATAGAAGTGAGTATAATTTTTATGATTCTTTTGTAGGATGTATAGGTTTTAATATTTCTACTATTTTATTTAGGTCTATTTGACTACAGATTCCCAGTAATACAGGGTCACGAGGACGAATAGAATTCATATTCCAATGGCTACGCGTTCTAATAGCATCGATAGTAGTTTTAGTAGTACCTATTAGTTTAATTATTTGATGGTCTTGGATATTTGGATAATTAGACAATAACCAGTATATAGCATCTGGTTTATCTTGACGTCTTGCTATAGGGGTGTATTTAGCACGTTGTTTTTTCTGATTTTTCATCAACTCATTAGCTGGACTACATGAAATTTGCAAGCTAGTATTAGGATCTTTACTGCAACGCTCAATTTCCTCTAAAGTTAATTGACCGTTTGCAATTGGACTTAACCCTTTTATAGATTGTGCTACTTCACCGTCAGCCATACCTTTTATTTCAAATTCATGAATGCCGCAAAAATCGGCAATTTGTTTAAAAGTTAAAGCAGTATTTTCAATTAACCACATAGCCGTGGCTTTTGGCAGAACCGGTAATGTTTTTTGCAAATTCATGATAATTGTTTTTTGGCTTAATTTAAAAAGTTATAACAAATAGAGTTATTTAAGTCAATCTTCATTTAAAACGATTAATATTATTCTAACTAAAAGCAGGAATCTGGTAACATATAATGTTATCACGCGAGCTTGTAATATTTGTTACATGGATACCTTGCGAGTCACTGTAATATGGTAATCCAGAAAAAGTAATATAAAGAATACTATAAATTAGCATTTTTAACTGGATTGCTGCATCAATTACTTTGTAATTTTCTTTACAATGATGAAAAAATCGGTTTATGCAACAAAGAGCTGAGCTTGTAGCAGGGTCCATCCAGGTCTTTTTATTTTTTTTATGGATATCGTGGAGAGGCACAGTATGACAAAGAAAAGATCTGAATTCCTGCTTCTATGGGAAGATATATTACATTCTAATCTTCATTTAAAAATTTAATGATTTCCTCAGCTACTTTCTTAGCATCTCCATAATAAGTATTATCATGATACAATAGTTCATTTTCTATGCCTGCATATCCTGATGTCATAGAGCGTTTAATAAACAAAATAGTATGAGCTTTTTCAACATCAAGTACTGGCATACCGTAAATTGGACTATTCGGATCATTTTTAGCAGCGTGATTAGTTACGTCATTTGCCCCAATTGCAAGTACTACGTCAGTGGTAGTGAAATCTCTATTAATGTCTTCAAGCTCAAGTACTGTGTCATAATCTATATTAGTTTCTGCAAGTAAAACATTCATATGCCCGGGCATTCTACCGGCTACCGGATGTACGGCAAAACGTACATTAATATTTGAATGCTCTAATATATCAACCATCTCTTTTATAATATGTTGAGATTGGGTTACTGCCATAACCCAGGACAATTATCACCGATAATGCATTAAGTAGTAGAATATGAATTTATATCAATAATACTCCAATTAACAGTGATAAAAAGACTATTATAAATAAAAATATATCCTCTGAACGAATAAAATAATCTTATCAAAAGAACTAATATTATTGCTGTTAATAAGCTTACATATTGCTGATTGTAGAATTTTAACGTGTTACTTTTCATTAAACCTTGTAATTTTAGAAAAGCTATTATCGAACCACTAAAAGTTAAATGCGCTTATGGAAATGCCGAGTGATATCTTCTATTAATGAATTAATTGATACGCTGCCTGCTGTTCCTATAGAAAAATTTTCAGGAGTAAGTAACGTAGTGTAAGCTACAAATACTGCAGCAAGACCGACAAAAGAGTGAAAACCTGTTACTAATTGAGGGATTGCCGTCATAGAAATTTTAAGTGCAGTAATTCCTCCAATTATACTGCCCAATAATATAGTGATTATAATGGGTAATTTATGAGTAAAACCAGGTAGGAAAAAAAGTAACACTGACTGCTATTGTCATCCCCAAAGTTCATATAGTACTACCTAACCGTGCTTTTTCTGTGAGGATAAGAACTTGAGGGATAAAATAAAACAAATAGCAGAAGCTAAATATAGTAATTGGATAATCTGCAAAGACATAGGTGAATTACTTAATTTTTAGATTCCTGCATATGCGGGAATGATATGAGAACCATGCAGGTATGAGAATAACAGCAAAAATTAACTATTATTAAAAAGTAAATCCTATACCTATAGAAACTATTAAAGGATCAAGCTTAACTTTAGAGGCCACGGTTTTATTACCTACTAAATTCGGTTTGTATTTAAGTTTGGGATTTAAGTAAAATTGTTTTATGTCTAGATTGATTAAAGTATCATCTTTAGCGTAAAGATCTACACCTATTTGTCCTACGGCACCATGTCCGTTTCTAATTTTAAGACCGGTAGCTTGTGTAAGCATATAAGAACCGTGATAACCCAGACCTATATATGGTCTTATCCCACCGTAAGGAGCTATATGAAACTGTGTTATAATCGTTGCAGGAATCATATAAATTGGTTTGTTTTTTCCTAGTTTAGCGTCAAAACCATAATTATGAGCAACCTTTGTAAGAGATATATTCTTGGTACGTAGAACATTAAAGCCAAGTGATAACTCAGTCGCTAAATAATTGTTAAAGAATATGGTAGTCGATGCATCAGCACCATAACCGTTTTCTACAATTTTTCCTATTGAACCCGGTTGAGTAGACGTAGGAGGAGGTAGTCCATTTTGCTTAGCACTTGAAAAAACACCGCCTAGACGCACCTTGAAAACTAAACTTCCTTCATTTTCATAATATGGTGTATCATATACCAGCATAGAGTCTATATCATAGCTTTTAGCAAAACTATTAATGCTTATGCTGGATACAAACAAAATTACCCCTAATTTTTTCACTATTCTTAACATATAAGTATAACCTTTACTTGTTTAAAATTGATTACCATATTATTATATAAAATTTTGTTTATACATTTATACACATTGGCATAAATGATAGAATTCTTTTATGCCAAAAGTCAAGACATTTAAATAAATTTATAGGAATAATCGGAGTATATTAATGAATAATGCATTAAAAACATATTTAACCGGTATAGGTTGGTTTTTACTTAGTTTAGTCAGTAGTAGTGCCAATGATGTAATGTCTAAATATCTTGGGACTCGTTTACATAGTTTTGAAGTAGCTTTTTTCCGTTTCTTTTTCAGTAGTATAGTTTTACTACCTTTTGTTGCTTACTACGGTAAAAATACCTTAAAGACAAGTCGTCCTTTTGTACATATATTAAGAGGATTATTATTATTTTTCGGTATGACTGCATGGACTTACGGTCTTACTATTGCTCCTGTTACTACCGCAACCGTCATAAGTTTTGCTATCCCTTTATTTACTTTAATACTTGCCGTATTTTTTCTTAGCGAAAATATTATTTGGCAAAGATGGGTGGTTACCATAGTAGGATTTATAGGGCTTGTTATTACGCTTAAACCGCATGCAGAGGATTTTAATCCCGAAATTTTGTATTTTGTATTAGCGGCTATTTCATTTGCTATGCTTGATATTATTAATAAAAAATTTGTAATAAAAGAATCAATGATTAGTATGTTATTTTATTCTGCAATAGTTACTGCTGTAGTATCGCTACCTGTAGCATCTCAGTATTGGCTAACTCCAAGTAGTTTTGAATTAGTTTTATTGTTTGTACTTGGTAGTAGTGGAAGTGTAATATTATTCTTCCTGCTTAAAGCCTTTTCTATGATAGATGCTACCGCTACTGCTCCTTATAGATATTTAGAACTTGTAATTTCAGCAATAGCAGCATATTTAATATTTAATGAATTTCCTGATAAAAACACACTCAATGGAGCAGTAATAATAATTCCGGCCACCTTATTTATAATATACTCTGAAAAAAAAAACATGAGCAGATAACATGAATCGCAGTAAACTAGTATTTTCAAGTGGTATCGCCAATACTTTTGAATGGTATGATTATGTATTATTTGGTTATTTTGCACCTATAATCGGAGCGAAATTTTTCCCTAATGATGACGCTAATACTTCTTTACTACAAGCTTTTTTAGTTTTTGCTATAGGCTATTTAGCAAGACTGCTTGGAGGAATATTTTTTGGTATTATAGGTGATAGATTTGGGCGAAAAGTAGCCCTAACTAGTGCATTATTTTGTATGTCTGCTCCAACCGTATTAATTGGAATATTACCGACCTATCATACTATCGGCATTACTGCTACCGTATTAATGATTATTGTTAGAATTTTGCAAGGATTCTCGATTGGAGGAGCTTTGACAGGTTCTATTTCATTTGTTATTGAGCATACTAGCAAATACCGAGGCTTTACCGGTAGTATTTTAATGTCTAGTATATGCTCCGGTTTACTGCTCGGTGCTTTTGTTTCTTATATAGTCAAGAATATCCTAACAGCTTCGCAATTTGATAATTTTGGCTGGAGAATACCTTTTTTACTTGGTTTCTTTATTCTTTGTGCAGCATTTTATATTAAAAAACATACCTACGAAACACCGAATTTTAAACATCTAATAGAGCAGAAAAAGATTTTACAATCACCGTTAAAAAAAGTTATTACCAATCATTGGTTTGATATATTAATCTCAATTTTTATCAATGCTCCAGGTTCAATAATATTCTACCTCACTACAATTTACTTAGTATCATTCCTAAAAATCAGCCGTAATTTCACTGGAGATGAGGTAAATAGTCTCGCCAGTGTATGTTATGTGATAATGATAGCTGTAACTTTATTAAGCGGTTATCTATCAGATATTATAGGTCGCAGGATAATTTTTGTAATTAATCTTGTAGTAATTATTGTAATGACACCATTTTTACTTAATAATTTTGAGAACGGCGACTTTACAAACGTAATTATCTCACAATTTATATTGGCAGTACTTGCTGCTAGCTATATTGGTCCTGAGCCAGCATTGCAAGCAGAATTTTATCCTACAAATATACGTAATACCGCTCTCTCTATTTCATATAACACTGCTACAAGTATTTTTGGTGGTACTACGCCCCTTGTCTTTGAATACTTAGTACAAAAAACAGGTCATGTAACCTCGGCAGTTTATTACACTATATTAAGCTGCATTGTTGCATTGATCGCCTTATCTTTTTACAAAAATAGAAGTTTAGATAAGAATATTAAAAGCTAACATGATGTAATAATATAACAAATTAAAAATTCTTCTTGATTTGATAGCAAATATGTGGCACAAAGAGTTTGAAATAAAGTTTAGGCTACTATAGCTCAGGGGTAGAGCACTTCATTGGTAATGAAGAGGTCGGGGGTTCAATTCCCCCTAGTAGCACCACTGGTAATATTTAAAGCTTTATAAGTTTTGATCTTTTCTTGAAAAAATACGCTGATTTTAGTCTAGTTTCTATCAGATAATATTTTATAGTATTACGTTTATTTTAAAAGCTAAGTTGCAAATAATATAAAACTAATGTATAAATCTTATTTATAAGTACGTTAATAATTATTTATAATGATAGACATATTTCTTTTTGTACATATTATTATTGCAATATTGTTAATTATAGTTATTCTGATGCAGCGTAGCGGATCAGATGGAATTAGTAGTATAAGCGGTGGTAATAATATGGGAGTGGTCAGTGCTAAAACAGTTGGTAATTTTCTTACTAAAAGCACTATAATACTTACTATATTATTTTTAATAAATGCAATAGTACTTGCCAACCTTTCAGCAAAAAAGAAATCTGATTTAGTTTCTAAGATTAATCAAATTGAAGAAAATCAAGCCGAAAATAGTTTACCTATAGCTAAATAAGTTACAGCTTTACAGTTGCTTATTATATTAATATAATTCTATCTTTGTAGTACATTGTTGTTAGTTTGATGTGTAGCAGCAATTGATGTCATACTAGTGAAAAAGGTATCCAGTAAAATAAACTTGTTTTTATACGTTTATTTTATCAAATATTTTTATATTAATATAAGGTTATTGGTTCTAGATTCCTGCCTACGTGATAATGACCTCAAAGCATTAGAGCTAACTGAAGCAATTCTTTTTAGGAAAAACCTATAATGTAATGTTAAAAATGTCTGTAGAATTTATTAATATAAAAGAAAGCTTTATATCATTTTGTGTACGTTTCTTACGGTACTTATTAATTATATGTTTGCCTTAATCTTTTTAATTTTTATATT
Organism: Rickettsia sp. Oklahoma-10; assembly: GCF_039954865.1. Taxonomy (NCBI): domain Bacteria; kingdom Pseudomonadati; phylum Pseudomonadota; class Alphaproteobacteria; order Rickettsiales; family Rickettsiaceae; genus Rickettsia; species Rickettsia oklahomensis. The sequence goes on from NZ_CP157197.1 coordinate 426,234, forward strand.
CTTAAACGCAGGGCAATTTTTTACCTGTTAACTTTTTTCTGGCTTAATAGCTAAGTTTTACTGTAAAGCTTGCTATTAGTTTTACTATAATAGTAGTTTAATAATTAAGTCTTATGGATAAATTGAAGCTACTAATTGGTCTAATGTTGATAACATAATTTTTTATAAAGTTTTTGGTTCATATCATATATCTTTTTAGCATCAACTTTTGCCTGCTATATAGCTCAACTTGTTTATATTAATATCTATTTATAGATAAAAAACAATTTCAGTACAGCAATTTCTTCTTAATACGAATAGTGAATTATTACATAATCCGCTATTCTAGTAATAATAATATTTAGACATCTTTCTAAACTTTGCTTCTAGGTAATTTATACGTCGATACAGTACTTGAATCCTCACTTATGTCTATAATAAGCTCTTGTTCAAGGTAAAGGGCCTCATTTCAATTTCTTTCTATAAGTTGGTTTGGAAAGATGTCTATTGAATATAAAAGGCGAAAGACGACCTCTACCTTTTATATAAAAATATATATTATTTTGAAATCAGGGTGGAGAACTGCTGCAAAACTTTATAACTTAAATCAATAGCAAATTACATATATAATTTGCTATTGTTGATTGGTGATTTATAAATTGACTTTTAATTTAACAAGACCTTGATGGCTTTGATATTTTCTATGCGTATAATAATTATACTCAAGTAGAATATTTATATTTTTTCTACTCATAAGTATAGTACTACCGATATTATATCCAAGCTTAGGTTGTTTTGGTAGAATAATTGTTTCTTGTAATGTTTGTCCTTTAAAAGTCGCTTTTGCATTAACTTTTGTATTTTTATTATTGAAGTGATGCTCAATATTACCGTACAAACTTGATGTTAATACTATATCACTTATGGTTGCTATAGGCTTAAACACTATTTTACCTCCAAGGCTACTTTCAAATGATTGATGTGATTTCTTTTGAATCATTAAATTTTCTATATCTACATTATACTCTTTATAGTTGCTAGCTCTTGAATAATCATATTTAAAGCCGATATTAGGAATTAAATATAAATCATATTTTGTACGATATTTATAATTTAACGAGCTTTCAAAACTTATGTTATTGTTTTGATATTTTCCAATTATATTATTGGTACTTATAGATTTGTTTTTAATATAATTATGACCGTAAGATGTTATAGCTTGCAACAAGAAACTGTTATTTAGTTCTTTTAAACCGTAAATGCTTAAAAGATGACCGTTAACTGCTGTTTTGCCTAGGTTTTTATTATATTTCACTTGGGAGGCCAAACGGCTATAAGCTATTCCCATGACATCATTACTATTGATAAATTCAGCATCGACCCCGATAGTTATACCGGTTGTACTACCTTGATATTTTGGAATATTTTTCCAAGTGCTTTGTTTATTGATCCCATATAAGCCGCTAATCCATAATCCTCTATTTATACTAGCTTCTTCATCATCACCGGCAGCTATAGCACCAATATTAAGTCTATTAGTTAAAATACTAGGATGAACATGCTTATGAAGAGTTGAAGTAGCTTTAACTAATACTGCTACTTTGTTATTAGTATCTTTAGAGATCTTTAATACAGCCTCATCTTGTCTTACAGTTTCTAATGACATATTGGCTTCATCTTTGGTTTCTAAAGGTATATCTTTTAATTCTTCTTCAGTTGTGTTATTGTTTTCTTCTAATTCTTGTTCATCAGTTTCATACCCTTCATCTTCTTCATCACTAGAGCTTAATGCTAGAAGTGATTTTGTATCATCTGAGGATTGATCATTTTTGCTATCGTTAGAATCTGATAAGCTTGATGATAAAGTAGTTTGTAAATCAGATACCTCTAACTTTTTATTGTTATCTTCATGTTGTGTATCACTTTCTGTTGAGGATACATCATTTTTGCTATCGTTAGAATCTGATAAGCTTGATGATAAAGTAGTTTGTGAATCAGATACCTCTAACTTTTTATTGTTATCTTCATGTTGTATATCACTTTCTGTTGAGGATGCATCATTTTTGCTATTGTTAGAATCCGATAAGCTTGATGGTAAAATAGTTTGTGAATCAGATACCTCTAACTTTTTATTGTTATCTTCATGTTGTGTACCACTTTCTGTTAAGGATGCATCATTTTTAACTGCGTTTTCTTGTGGGGAGAATCGTTGTTTTATTTTATCTACAAGCAATTTTTTCTTATCTTTATTTTCTAGTTTAATATCAATACCATGTTTTTGTGCTAATTCAGTAGATTCTACTAGTAATTGTTCAACAAAACACAATAAGTCTTTATCTTTTATCGATTCTAAAAGCTTCTCTTTATAAATATTATGTACTTCTTGCCCTATTTCGGTTCTAGGACCTATAAAATCAGTGTGAGCAGTATTAAATGCCTCTATTACTGTTTCCTCTATATGTTTCTGTATATCCTGTTCTATTGCAGTTCTAGGACCTATAAAATCAGAGTTAGCAGCTTTTATTACTTCTTCTGTATATTTCTGTGTATAAATGTTATGTATATCCTGTTCTATTGCAGTTCTAGGCAAATTAGAGCTAGCAGAAGCAAACGCCTTCATTAATTCATCTTTACGTTTTTTGTTAGGTTTAATATTATCTTCAACATATCTAATAAATTCTTTATCTTGTGTTAATTCCAAAAGTTTAGAAGTATAAATATTATGTACTTCTTGTCCTATTTCAGTTCTAGGGCCTGTAAAGCTAGAGTACATAGTGCTAATTGCCTCTTGAATTTTGTCAAAATATTCCTTGTTCTGATTGGCTTCAGATACATTTTTTGAATGCTCAAGTGCTATTGATTCTACCATAGCTTTTTCAAGCAAATTGGTATCCGAGTATTTTGCTTTATGTCCTGCTGATTTGTGTCCTGATAAAGCCAATTCATTGTATCTTACAGCTATATCAGACTTAAATTCATAAACTTTCGGAGCTGCTGTGCTAGTACGTTTGTTAGTATTTTCATTTAATTTATGAATTCTATTTATCCAATCTTCAGTAATACCTAATTTTGTTAGATAAGTTAGTTGTAACATTTTTGAACCAGGTGGTGGTGGTGGTGGTGGTGGTGGTGGCGGCGCCCCTGGTGATATATTGCTAGTATGAACTGGATTTTTAGTGTTTTCTTGCGCATATTCTTTAAGAGCATTTAATATTACAGACATATTTAGTTTATTAGCAAGAAGTCTTACTTGTTGATCACTCATACCTGTAAATGAAGGTAAAGCTAATCTTAATTGATCTAAATTATTATTACTTTCTTGTTTGATAATAGTAGCTTTTAAAAACTCTTTTAATAATTCAGGCTCTTTTGCTTTTACTATAGCAATAAAATCATTTTGAGATAAATTTGTTGTAGTTAATTCTTCAAATTTTATTGTGTTTAAAATAGCTGTTTTTAAAGCATCAAGTTTAGCTTGTGCTGCTTGGTCAGAATTAATTACTTTTTTTAATTTATTATTTTCTTGTGTTAAGAAAGTAATTTGTTCGTTGATTGTTAATATATCAGGGTTTTTGATTAATGTTGCAATCTGAGTGTCAAACCTCTGACCAAGAATTCCTGAATTTTCATAAGCAAATTTTAATTGTTGAAATGGATTTTGTTTACTCTCTAATTCTCTAATCAATTTTGATTTATTTAATTCATATACAATAGGTTGCTTTAATTCTTTAGATATTTTACATGACGATAATAAAATACGCTCTACTGCATCATCACTGTCTTCATTAAAAAGATTTTGAAGTATTACTTCGCTTGTTATGGCTTTCTTACCAGTTGCGGTTAAATCTTGTATATATGGGTCTTGAACAAGGCTAACAAAAACTCCTTTAGCTTTTTCTGTAACTTCTGGATTTGGATTACCAAATAAAGTTATAAGATCTTCAGTATTGATTCCTTGCTCAGCATATGATGCTGTTAATATTTGGCGGATAACATTTGTAATATCACTTTGTTTCTTTATTAGTTGATCTTGCAAATCATCAGCTTTATGACCGCCTGTCTCAGCTCTATATTGCTTATATAATTTAGCATATTCTGTTTTTGGTTCACTTCTTTTTGGAGTATTACTTTTAATTATATTTTTATGGGGCTTTTTTTGATTTTGTGATTTATTGTTCTGAATAAATTGATCATATAATGCATGTAATTGAGGAATATTTTGAAGTTTATTCAAATAAGGATTAATACCAAATACAGGCAGTGGTGGTGGTGGTGGTGGCAGCGACGGCGGTTGCGTGGTGTTATCATTAACATGTAATCCAAACAAATCATATATTTGCTTAGTTAATTCTTGCTCAGAAGAGGTCATAATTCTAATACTATCTTCAAATGCTTGAGTCTTAAAAGAATTTGCTAACTTCATTATTTCTGAACTACTCAAGTCTTTCTCTATAGCATTACGTTCTCTTAGTACAGCATTAATTGCTTTTATTACTTCAGGAGTTATACCATTGCCTTGAGCATTATGTGAGTGTAAATCATTTTTTAACTCTAATTGTAAAGTTAAAAGTTCTTGTACTATTGATTTGTCTGTAATTGCTGCTAGTTTCAGCAAATCTGATAATTTATCATGTCGAATTTCTCCTTTAAATACTAAAGGAATTATATTTTCTTGTGCATATTTGCTAATATTTTGAATAATTTTATTTCTTTGTTCTTCAGAGCTATTTTTCAATAATTCTTTTAGAATAGGTTTATCTTTAACGTTAATATTTGTATTAAAATCTAATTTTCCATTATCATCACTAAATAATATTTTTTGAATAAAAGTATTATTAAAATTACTTAAGATAGTATCTACTGCTTCTTTTTTATAAATACTATCTACTTCAAGATTTAGTGCTGCTATAGGATCTGTTTTAATAAGATTCTTAAATTCTTCAATATTTGCTTCTTGTTGTATTATTTTATATATATTTTGCTGGGACTGCGTATAATTCTGTCCTTTTCCTTTAAGCAAGCTTTCGAAAGTCCTTCTAGGATCAAAAGAATATTTTTGTTTCTCTTTTCTACCTGTGTAAAAAGGAAATTGAGATTCTGCAGTATTTATAGTTGTTCTAGAATGTTGAGTAAGTGGTTTAGTAGTCTTTTGGTTATTTTCAGATTGATTCTTTATTTCTATTTCAGTTTTTATTTGCTTTAGATAACGGTTTGCAAGTTCTTTATCTATATTAAATTCTTGCATTATTTCTTGAGTTTTAGGAATAGTAGTAGTCTCTATATACTTCTGTTTTTTATTCTGCATAACAGTCTGTCTTATATTCTTACTATATTGTTTATCATTTGATTCTTTATCTTTACCAAAAAGTTTATTCAGTTCTTCTTGTGTAGGAACCTTACCAATAGTTATAAGCTCTGCTTTTTTATTCTCCATCACTTGATGTCTTATTGCAGTCCTACGAAGTTTTGCTGTGGTTTTATCTATATTCAGTCTTTGCATTAATTCTGCTAATTCAGGAACCCTGCCGGTATTTGTATAATCCGTTTCTATAAGTGCAATTCTTACTAAATCAATATATCGATCTATTATTGCTTTCTTATCCTTTTCTGCGCGACGTACTTTTTGATCTTTTTCTATTTTATTGTTTGTTTTTCTAACATCATAATCTATGCCAAGGCTTTGTCCTGCCTCTTCATGTGTTGGAATGACTCCTCGCTTAATATATTCATTAAATTTTTTATCATAATCTGGTTCTGCTATTTGTTTGATATATAAAGTAATTTCAGCATTTTTTTCTCTTGCTTTGTGTCGGACATTTTTGTTTGGATCTGATAAAAGATTTGGATCAAAACCATTTTGTACATCAAGTATTGCTTGATTAAGATTAGGTACTAACTTTGCTGCTTTCCAAGCTGCTTGTTTGGTTACTAAACTATATTTATTCCATGTATTTTTTTGCTGCACTTCTGAAAGATTGCTCAAAGCCGGTGTTATGTTAGCTAATTGTGTAAAACTTGCTGCTCTAGCACTTGTACTTAAAAAGCTACCAGCCAACAAACATGTTGACATAAAAAAAGCTAAGGCATATTTTTTTGAATTGAAACCTTGTGAATGCATTAGAACCTCAATTAGTTATTATTTTTTAATATAAACGAGGCGCATTATATAATATTTATTAACTTATGTAAAATATTAATTACTAATTTCCATTAATTAATAAATTTTTTGTCAAGTGTGATTATTATAGTATGCAATGGTAATTCAGTTTTCAGTAATAAAATATGCAGGTTCAATTTCATTTATATAATACGCTTACTCGCACTAAAGAGCTTTTTAGCCCTCAAGCTCAGACTAATGTAAAAATGTATGTATGTGGACCGACTGTTTACGATAATCCTCATATAGGCAATAGTAGATCGGTAGTGGTATATGATTTACTTTATCGTATACTTATAAAAATATTTGGAAGTGCAGCAGTAAAATATGTACGTAACATTACCGATGTTGACGATAAAATTATCAATAGAGCTAAACTACTTGGCAGTACTATTAATGAGTTGACTGATAAAGTTACACAGGAGTTTCATATAAATATGGAATATTTAGGTTGTAAACTACCAAGTATTGAGCCGAAAGCTACAGAGCATATTGATATAATGATTGAAATAATAGAACGCTTAATAGCAAAAAAACATGCATATATTGCTGATAAGCATGTATATTTTAACGTTTTATCAGCTCCTCATTATACAGAATTATCTAACCGAAATTTGGAGGAAATGTTTGAGGGAGTACGTGTAGAAAATAGTAAAACCAAAAAGCACCCAAAGGATTTTGTATTATGGAAACCAGCAAAGCCAAATGAATCCGCAAATATGAATTTTGAGAGTCCTTGGGGACTTGGTCGTCCTGGATGGCATATTGAATGTTCAGCCATGAGCTACAAATATTTAGGTGAGAATTTTGATATTCACGGTGGCGGAGCAGATTTAATATTTCCACATCATACTAATGAAATTGCTCAAAGTAGATGTGCGTTTCCAAGTTCTACCTATGCTAAATATTGGGTACATAATGGTTTTTTAACAGTTAATGGCGAAAAAATGAGTAAATCCCTCGGTAATTTTATTACCGTAAGGGACTTAATGGACAAAGCAATTTCAGGAGAAGTAATAAGATTATTTTTATTAAGTAGTCACTATAGACGTCCCCTTGATTATAATGATAAAGCTATAGAAGATGCTAAGAAAACTTTAGATTATTGGTATAGAGCTATAGTAAATATTAATTTACAAAAAATAGACATCATACCTCATGATTTTATGCAAAGCTTACTTGATGATATAAATACGCCGCTTGCCATAAAAATAATTAATGATTACGCTAAAGGGATATTTACTTCTATAACTGAAGAGGAAAAAAAGTTTAATGCATCTAACCTTATTACTTGTGCTAATTTTATTGGTTTAATGAATAAGACTCCACATGAATGGTTTAATAGTGGTGTGAATGAATTCTATATAAGTGAGCTTGTAAATAAACGTTTAGAAGCCAAAAAACAAAAAAATTGGTTATTAGCCGATCAAATTCGTAATCAATTATTAGAACAACAAATAATTCTAGAGGATAAACCTGATGGTACTACTATATGGCGAAAAGAATAAAAACTTGTAAATTACGTATTATGCTTATATAATTTGTAGTCTTATGAGGTTTGATCTGTCGTTACCCAGATAGGTAGAAATCCAGAAAATAACCTTCAGTACATATTTGATAAAATAAACTTTTTATATGTTTTACTAGGTTTCTACCTATCTGGGTAACGACATCCTAGATCTAAATAAGGAAAATTCACACGTAAGATATATGTTAGTTCATTGGATGAACATCTTACGGAGGTATAAACTAACAATTAGGAGAATGTAAAAATGTCAAAAATACCATCTGTTAACATTAAAGCATTATTGGATGCGGGGGTGCATTTTGGTCACAAGACCTCACGCTGGAATCCTAAAATGGCATCTTATATATATGGTGAACGTGATGATGTGCATATAATTGATTTAAGACAAAGTGCCGTTTTAATGAGTGTTGCTTTGAATGCGATATATGAAACTGTAAAAAAAGATGGTAAAATATTATTTGTAAGTACAAAAATACAGGCAAGTGATATTATAGCAGAATATGCTGAAAAATGTGGGCAATATTATGTAAATCATAGATGGCTTGGTGGTATGCTAACTAACTGGAAAACTATTGCAGGTTCAATAGAAAAACTAAATAAGTTAGAAAAAACCTTAGAAAATGAAGAAGCACTTATGGGCTATACTAAGAAAGAGATACTGGATATGAGCCGTAAGAAAGATAAATTACTTTTATCTCTTTCTGGTATTAGACATCTTAATGCTCAACCTGATCTTCTAGTAGTTATTGACACTAATAAAGAGCATATAGCAATTAATGAAGCGGTAAAGCTTAATATTCCTATAATTGCAATAGTTGATACTAATTCTAATCCTGACAATGTGGATTATCCGATTCCAGGTAATGATGATTCTATAAGATCAATAAGACTTTATTGTAGTTTATTTGCAGATGCGGCATTACAAGGACTTGCAGAATCAATGAGAGCCTCAGGAGTTGATATGGGTGTTATGCAGGAAGAACATATAGATAAGGTGTTAACTTCTAAAAATGTTTCTAAATTAAAACAAGCTAGAAAATTCTCTAAAACAAAAAATATTGATGAAGAGACAAATACAGGATTTGAGCAAGCATTAAATGATTCAGATAAAAATAAAAATTCTGAAAATGCATAATTAAATGGGAGATTAAGTAAATATGAGTAAAGTAAATATAAGTGCTGCAGTAGTTAAAGAATTAAGAGAAAAAACCGGTGCAGGTATGATGGACTGCAAAAAGGCATTAATAGAAACTAGCGGTAATTGTGAAGAAGCTATAGATTTTCTTCGTAAGAAAGGTTTAGCTGCTGCTGCAAAGAAATCCGGACGTATTGCTGCTGAGGGCTTAACAGCTGCAAAAGTTAAAGGACTTGCCGGAGTAGTCATTGAAGTAAATTCCGAAACAGATTTTGTTGCTAGAAATGAGCAATTTCAGGATTTAGTTAAGAATATTGCGAACCTTGCGGTAATTGCAAAAACTATAGACAAGTTAAAAACATCTAAAATGCCGAATGGTCAATCAGTTGAAGAAGATATTATAGAAAATATCACTACAATCGGCGAAAATTTAACATTACGTCGTATGGATGTATTAGAAATATCCGAAGGAGCAATTGGTTCGTACGTACATAATGAAGTTGTACCAAATCTAGGAAAAATTTCTGTATTAGTAGGTCTAGAGTCTAAGGCAAAAGATAAAATGAAACTAGGAGCTTTAGCTAAGCAAATTGCAGTTCATATAGCAGGGCATAACCCGCAAAGTATAGATGATTCAAGTTTGGATCAAGCACTTGTGGAGCATGAGAGAAAAGTATTCTTTGAGAAATCTAAAGAAGAAGGAAAGTCTGATAATATTATAGAAAAAATGGTAGAAGGTAGAATACGTAAATTCTTTTCGGAAGTTGTATTACTTAGACAAGGTTTCTTGTTTGAGCCTAAACTTACCGTTGCGGAAGTAATTAAAAATACTGAAAAAGAACTCGGTGCAGAAATTAAAATTACCAAATTTATTAGATATGAACTTGGTGACGGTATAGAACATAAAGAAAAAAACTTTGCAGCTGAAGTAGCAGCGATTAAACAGGGTTAACATTTGTATCAAGTTGCCGTCAAGCTCAAGAGCTAAGCAATAGTGTGGCAATCTAGCAACAATAATAAGAAATACTAATAATTTTTTACTGGATTGCTTTGTTAAACTTAGAATTTTTCCTTGCAATGACTTTAAATTATTAAGCTCTTTTCAGCTTAATAAAATAAGTCTTGATTATAGATCATATATAGCTTCTATATGATACGCAGGGTCAGTGTACATAATACGCCTTTATTTTTATAAATTTTTTGAGTTAAATACTCATAATATCCACTATTTACCGGTAAATATTATGTAGTTGTTATAGCCGATTAACACCGGATAATGAGAAATATGACAAGGTACTGGAGGATTGTTTAAAGCTCACTTTTATAATTTATTGTTTATATTATAAATTTTAAAGCAAGTTTTATTGATCTCCATTCTTTCTCAACATGATTATGTAAAGCTAATTTGTATTGAAATGAACTATCTAGATTTACAGTGTCGGTAAAAGTAAGATTGCTATAAATCTTGTTATTAAACTTATATTTTAGTGGATTGTTTATAATATCTTTATGCTTCACTGTAAGTCTGCTTCTCATGAATAAGTGGGATCATTTTATAAGGCATATTGCATTTTTGGTTTAGAAGTTGTAACTTTGTGTTTATCTGTCTCATGAGTACTAACTATTTCTGTGGTACTAGTAGTTAATTTGTAAGCAGTTGTGATCAATTTATTAGCTGATTTACTTCTTTTTCAATTCATTTCAAAAGTAAAATTTTATTAACTATAACCTTAACTATCAAAGAAACTTTGTGATTACTTTCAAATATTCATATAGGATTTTTTGGTTGTGCGCAATAAAGTTTAAAGCATTTTCACGATAAATTTTAAGTTCTATAGAATTATTAGATCTGAGTAGATATTTTAGTTTAGTTAGTAAATCCTTACCATTTTTGATTTGGATAGCAGCTTTATGTTGCAGTATGTCTTTAGCGATATCAGTGTTTTTACTCATATCGGGACCGAATATAATACAATTAGAGAAATATGCTGCTTCTAAAATATTATGTCCACCTTGTTTAAAAGAGCCACCTATAAAAGAAATTGCAGCTACAGAAAAAAACAGTCCCATTTCACCGAATCTATCAACTATATAAAGATCATCGCTTAATACCGGTAAATCATTTTGGGATTTAGCAGTAGCGGATAAATTATGTAACTTACAGTTATCAATAATAGATTTAACTCGCTCAGGATGTCTTGGAATTAAGATAACATAACAATCTAAAAACTGTTCTTTTAAGCTTTTAATTATAGGTAAAATCAGTTCTTCATCTTCCACGTGAGTGCTAGCGAATACCACGACTTGCCTATTGTTTAAATGTGAGCTTAATTTTGATAACTCTTCTTGATTGACTGGAAGTTTTTCATTAGCGAATTTAATATTTCCTAGGTTAATTGCATCTGATACTCCAAGTTCATTAAATTTTTGTAAGTCACGTTCACTTTGTACAATAATTTTACTGAAATTTTTGAGGATAAGCTGAAAAAAACTTTTTCTTTTTTGCCAAGCTTTAAACGATTTATCAGAAATACGAGCATTTATTAGTAGTAATTTACACTGTTTAGCTCCCTCATTAATAGTACACGGCCATAATTCCGATTCTATAAAAATACCTAAATTAGGTTGCCAATTTCTTAAAAATTTTTTAGTAACAATAATATTATCTATTGGTAAGAATTGATGCGTGGCTATTTTAGGTAGCTTAGTACTTAATATTTTAGCGGAAGCTTGTGTCCAAGAAGTTACTAGAAACCGAATATCAGGATAGCGTTTACTTATATTATGTATTAATGTTAAAGCTGCCATAGATTCACCGACGCTAGCTGCATGAATCCATATTAAGAAAGAGCTATTTTGTCTATGCTTCCCAATAGCAAAACGTTCTTGTATACGTTTTATATCTTCTTTACCTATTAATAAACGAATAAGAATTATGATAAAATAAACAGGTAATAATATAAAGCTTAAAGCGTAATATAATAACATCATTTCTTTAAGCTCTCTGTTAAACTTGCTAATTGTTTTTCAAGGTTTATATGGTTTTGTATTGTATCATTTGTAAGTTCTAAAGGTGCCCCAACTATGATTTTAATAGTACCAAACGGTAGGGGTATTATTAATTTATCCCAACTGTTTAGTCTAAAGCATTTAGAGGTACTACTTATTATCGGAATAACTTTTTTGTTATATCTATACGCAATTTCAGTAATTCGACTATTTACTTTATATACTGGCCCTTTAGGACCGTCCGGCGTAACTATTATATTTGCACCTTGAGATAGCTTACCTATAATATTGCGTAAAGCTTTAATTGGATTTTTATTAGTAGAACCTACTATAACTCTGCAACCGAATTTTCCTACTAGATCGTTTAAAATTTTCCCATCTAAATGTGGTGATATTAAAGCATAGATATTTCTATGTCCTATAAACATAGCCGGACTCAAAGCAAGCATATTATGCCAAAATGCAAAGATTGTACCTTGTTCGTTTAGGAATTTTTCCTTATTGCTGTTATTGTAAAATATAAATTTCTGCCTTGAAGTAAAGTAAACAAAACGCAAGTACCAATATAGTACAATAGTAATTATACTAAGTACGCATTTGTTACGTTTTAAAAATTTTTTAAAAGCTTTCCGCATTATTTTTTTTGTTGGTTTGGCTTTGCTCTATATTATTCCCGCTTTTGTGGGAATAATATCAATCGCTCTCTCAATTCTAAGGCAAGCTTCTTCTAGCTCTTTCATAGAAGTAGCATAAGAAATTCTAAAATAACCCTCTAAGCCGAAAGCAATACCGGGTACTACGGCAACTTTTGCTTCTTCAAGTAAATATTCTGCAAAATCATTACTATTTGTAATCATTTTTCCTGACTTAGTTTTATGTCCAAATATTTTATCGCATTTAACAAATAAGTAAAATGCCCCTTCCGGTTTATAGCACTCAAAATATTTTACTCTTTTCAAAATTGATAAAGCGAGGTCACGCTTTTGCTGAAAATTTAAAGCATTAGGCCCTATATAATCTTGAGGACCGTTTAATGCTTCAATAGCAGCCATTTGACTTATTGAGCTAGGGTTTGAGGTGCTTTGCGACTGAATAATAATCATTGCTTTAATTAAAGCTTTTGAACCTACGCCGTAGCCTATACGCCATCCCGTCATAGAATAAGTTTTAGATACTCCGTTTACAGTAAATATTCGTTCTTTTAAATCTGGTGCTATTTGAGCTAATGTATAAAATTTAAAATCATCAAAAGTAATATGTTCATAAATATCATCTGACATTACATTTACATGAGAATATTTTCTTAAAACTTTAGCAATATCTTCTAATTCTTCAAAATTATAACTTGCACCTGTAGGATTACTTGGAGAGTTAATAATAAGCCACTTAGTTTTATCTGTAATTAAACGTGCCAGAACTTCCGCACTTAATTTAAAATTATTTTCAATTCCGCAATTTGCAAATACCGGCGTTCCTAAACTAAGTGCAACTATATCAGGATATGAAACCCAATAAGGAGCTGGAATAATTACCTCATCCCCTTTATCTAAAGATGCCATAAACAGATTATATATAACTTGTTTACCGCCGGCACTAATTATTATTTCATCAAGTTCATAATCTATATTATTTTCACGTTTGAACTTGTCTTTTATTGCTTGCTTTAAAAGCGGCATACCCTCAACGTTAGTATATTTGGTAAAGCCGTCTTTGATAGCTTGAATTGCCACTTCCTTAATGTTATCAGGCGTATCAAAATCAGGCTCACCGGCACCAAGGGCAATAATATCAACGCCCCGCCTTTTAAGCTCAAGAGTTTTTGTTACAACTGCAAGGGTTGGTGACGGCTTTATAGAATTTAGTCTAGTAGAAATAATTGACATAATTTTGAGTATGTATTGTTAGGTATCTGTTATTGCACAGTTCAATGTCATTCCAGTGAAGGCAGGAATCCAATAATTAAAAATTTTAAAATATTAATAAGTTATAGTTGTTTCACTTATTTTCTGTATTCCCGCCTACGCGGGAATGACATACGTAGTTTTTCTGAGCTATATAACAAGGCTTAATTTATAAAAGCAATAATACAGTAATTTTAATCCCAATAAAATTATTTTATTTAAAAATTTATCAAGATATGTTTATTATAATTAAGTAATATTAATTTAGTAATTGTACTATGCTCGGTAAAATAAAAGATAAAATTAAATATGCTTGCTTAGCTATAATAAATATACCGAATTTTATTAAGAATAAAATTTTAGGATTTAAAAATTATATAAGTGATTGTAAATATAAATTCTCCCATCTAGCTGAAACAAATTATCAGCTTGGACTCGATCATTTATATAGAGGTAATTTAAATGATGCACTACTGAGATTTAAACTAGTTGATAAATTTTTTAATCCTAACGATTCTAAAGTATATTATCAACTTGGATGGGTCTATTTTTTAAAAAATAACTACAGGCAAGCCATAGAATATTTAGAAAAATCTCATGAAAAATATACAACTATTTTTATAAATTTTTTGAAAAATTATAAGGATTTTACTGAAATACCTCAAGAAATTTGGGAAAAATATCGAGACTTAAATGCAAAATATTATCCTACTATTTTTAATAACGATAAAAATATTCATCTTCCATATAGGATTGTTAATGAAACACTGAAGCAAATATCTGATTTACCGGATAATTACTCTATTTTAGAACTTGGAAGTAATATAGGGCTTGTAGGTTATGAAATACAAAAATATTTTCCAGAAAGTTTTACTTTAACTGGTGTAGAAATTTCTACTTTAATGAATGATTTACAAGAAACATATTATCCAAATACTAAAATTTACAATCATATATATAATATTTCTATCAATAAATTTTTAAGCCAAAACTCTGATAAATTTAATATTATTTTTAACTTTTGTGGATTATCGTTTACTAACAATTTAGTAGAATATTTTAATTTAATATACTCATCTCTTAGTGCACAAGGGTATTTTGCCCTTTGTTTACCTACTTCTGTACAGACACAATTTTCAGTAAAACGCAAAGAATTTATTTTTAACTTAAATGAAATACATAATATTTTACGTAAAAATAATTTTACTATATTGACTTCGGACGAAATAGTACTAGCGGAAAACAATAAATATAGTATTATTGTTTGTTGTAAGGAAACAACATAAATCAATGAGAATTTTAATTATACTATCTATTATACTATGCTCATTGTTTGTAAGAGCTGATCTTGAATATGTTGATGATGAAATATATAATTATAATGGTGGAAGAAATGAAAGCGGTTGTTTAGAAGTTTATGATCCATACGAAAAATTTAACCGTAAAGTGTTTGCATTTAATTCTGCGTTAGATTATATAATATTACGTCCTTTAGTGGTAGTTTATAAGAATATCACGAATGATTACGTAAAAGCACGCGTTAATAGTTTTGTTAGTAATGTTAATACACTGCCTACAGCAGTAAATTATGGGCTTCAGTTAAATTACGATAAAACTATGAAAAGCATTTGGCGGTTTCTTATTAATACAATGTTTGGCATAGGCGGTTTATTTGATGTGGCAGGTAAAGTAGGTTTGCCATCTGAGCATCAAACCTTTGGTAATACTCTTGCACATTATGGAGTAGCTCCAGGTCCTTATTTAGTATTACCGATAATTGGTAGTACTAATGCAAGAGATATGACAGATCCGATATTTACTAACTATCTTTTTAATCCCTTAATGTACACTCATAATGATTTTGATCTTGGAGTATTGATAGTTAGTAAAATAAACGATCGGTATGTTGTACTACCATTTAGTGATTATGTAATGAAGAATTCTACTGACCCTTACGTGGCTATTAGATCGGCATTACATCGTGCTCGTGAAGCATCGGTGCAATATCCTGAGAATTTTAAATGCCCTAAACCTACAAATTAACTTAAAAGAGGATTATATGCAAAAAATTATTACAGGTTTATTTCTATTAGTTATAACGTGTTCTGCTTATTCTAATGAGAAAGTACCTGCCGGTTTGAACGATTATGTTACTAATTTAGTAAATGAAGCTTCAATTACACTAAATAATAGCAGGTTATCTCAAGAAGCAAAAATTTCTAAAGCTCGTAAGTTAATATACAATAACTTAGATTTTAACTGGATGGCTAGATATACTTTAGGACGTAATGGAGTAAAAACTTTATCTAATGAACAAATTAGGGAATTTACAAAAATTTATTCTAAATATGTTACTAAAGCTTATACTGATTTAATAAAAGATTATAAAGGTGCAAAACCTAAAATAGTAGGAGTACGTGCGTTGAATTCTACTGATTTTATGGTTGCTATGAATATTATTAGTAATAAAGGACAAGAGCCTATTAAAGTAGAGTATTTAGTACGCGAAATGAAAAAAGACGGGAAAGATATTTTTAAAGTTTCTGATATAATTACAGAAGGTGTAAGTCTTGTTGGAGCTCAACAAGATGAGTTTACAAATACTTTAAAGAATGAAGGTTTTGATCAATTAATACAAAATTTACAAAGTCGTTCTTAAATTTGGTGTCATCACTAAAATGTCATTGTGGGCATTTGTTTGGAGCATGGCAATCAAGAAAAATTATATCATTTTTTCTGGATTGCTTCGTCAGTTACTTAGTAATTTGTCTTGCAATAACCTTAAACAACATAAACTACACACATGAAAGTCCTAGCAGGCAGTAGTAATGAGTTACTCGCATCTCGTTTAGCTATGGCATTGAGTACATTAAGTATTAAATATATTGAGCCAAGAATTACCTATTTTGATGATTCTGAAATAAAAGTAGAAATTCAAGAGTCGCTTCATAATGAAGAGATAATAGTAGTACAATTTACTTTAAAACCTGTTAATATTTATTAATTGCGCTGTTTTTGTTAGTATATGCAATAAAAAAGCGGGAGCGAATCGAATAATATTGATAATGCCTTATTTTGGTTATGCAAGGCAAGATAATATATGTTTTAATTCTATCTACAATTCCTGCTAGGTTAATAGCTGATTTTTTAGAGAAGCTTGGAGTAAACCATGTAATTACTATTGATTTACATTCCGAAATAGAGAAATTTTTTAAAATTCCTGTTTCTAATCTCAAACCTACAAATATTATATATCCCGTTTTTAAAAACTTTTAGCAATTGCACCGTCGTTGTACTCGACAAAGGAAGTATTGAGCGAATTCAAAAAATTAGTAATTTACTGAATATAGATTCAGCTTCTATAAATAAAGAAAGAGATATAAATAATAATTGTGAGATGCTAGAAATAAGGGGTAAAACCCAGGGAAAAATTGCATATTAATTGATGATATTATAGATAGTGGCGAAACAATCTGTAAAGCAGCAAGGTTTTAAAAAACATTCGGCTTTATTGGTTAATGCTTTTATAACTCATGCAGTGTTGTCTGTTAATTCTAAAGGTCAAGTTGAAAATTCGCTGATATATAATATTTTTGTTACCGATACTATACAAAATTTCATATAATACCCGTGTTGCATATCATCATAAAAGAGTTAAGAAATATAATATGAGCTTGTGTACTTTAGAAATAAATCTATCTGCAATAAAAAATAATTATCGTTTATTACAAAATATTTGCAAAAACTCGTTAGTTGGTGCTGTCGTTAAAGCTAACGGTTACGGTCTTGGAGCAGTACAAATTTCTAAAGCTTTAATAGAAGAAAATTGTAGACATTTTTTTGTAGCCTCAAATGAAGAAGGAATTAATGTACGTAAAGCTTTAGAAATAGATGTTAATATTTTAGTCTTAAACGGTGTTTTTGAACATGATGCTTTAGAGCTTATAGAATATAATTTAATACCTGTCCTAAATAACTTAAAGCAAATCGAAATTTGGCAAAAATGCGGTAATTTGAAAAACCGATTATTACCTTGTTATTTACATTTTAATACGGGGATTAATCGTCTCGGTTTAAGCGCTAATGAGATAGAGCAGTTAATTAATAATCGTGATTTGTTAAAAGGGCTCAATTTACAATATGTTATAAGCCATCTAGCTATATCTGAGGAAATAGATAACCCCTATAATCTAGAACAATTAAACAAATTTAAAGCTTATTTACGATCTTTTCCAAGTACAAAAGCAAGTCTTGCTAATTCCGGAGGCATATTTTTAGGGCAGGATTACCATTTTGATTTAGTAAGACCTGGTGCTGCTTTATATGGTCTTAATCCTTTAATGCAAAATCCTGTAACCTTGAAAGCTCCCATAATTCACTTACAGAATTTGACACTAGATAGCCATATCGGTTATAATATGACATTTACCACTAAGCGTGATAGTGTTATTGCAACATTACCGCTTGGTTATGCCGACGGGTATAGCCGTAATTTTAGTAATCAAGGCGAAGTGTTTATTAACGGTTACAGCGTTCCTATAGTAGGGCGAGTATCAATGGATTTGATAAATATTGATGTTACCGATCTACCACCTTCTGATATTTTTCTAGGGCAGGAAGCAGAAATTATTGGAAATCATTGCACGCCTGATAAAATAGCGAGTAGTATAGGTACTATCGGGTATGAGGTATTAACTAGCCTTGGTAATAGATATAGAAGAAAGTATTCTAGATGAATTTTAAAAATTTGTTGCGTCATTCTACAAGTACTGCGGTGCTCATGTGCTAAGTATATACTCCGCTATTTGTATTGTACGTATCCTTACTTTTTTTGAAGTTGATCTTCGTATATCGGATAATTTTTAAAAATGTTATGTTTGCGTAAGGTGTGAACAGCCTTATAATGTCATGCTTGTGAAAGCGGGGGCCAGAAAACACTGAAATTATAAAAAAAGATATGCACAAATGTTATTAAATATAGCTAATTTAGTTGGTAAGCATACCATAAAATTTGCTCAAAATATAGGCAATTTTTCTCTATTTAGCTTTGCTGCCGTTAGCAGTATTATAAGACCACCTTTATATTTTAGTTTAATCGTTCGTCAATTACTATTTATCGGGTTTTACTCTTTGCCAGTTGTTGCTATGACAACTTTCTTTTCAGGTGCAGTACTTGCATTACAGAGTTATACTGGTTTTTCCCGTTTTTCAGCTGAAAGTTCCATTGCAACAGTAGTAGTATTATCCTTGACTAGAGAACTTGGGCCTGTCTTAGCTGGGCTAATGGTAGCAGGAAGAGTTGGAGCATCGATTGCTGCTGAAATAGCAACAATGAGAGTAACGGAGCAAGTAGATGCTTTATATACTTTATCTACCGATCCTATTAAATATTTAGTTTTCCCAAGGGTGATAGCAGCTATTATTACAATGCCTTATCTTGTTTTAGTAGGGGATGTAATCGGTGTTATGGGTGGTTATTTGGTAGGTGTATATAAACTTGATTTTAATAGTGCAGCTTATTTAAGCAGTACTTTTCAGTATTTAGAGCCAATTGACGTAATTTCCGGTCTTGTTAAAGCGGGAGTTTTTGGGTTTATTATTTCTATAATAAGTTGCTATAGCGGCTATTATTCAGGTAAAGGGGCTAAGGGAGTCGGAAGAGCAACTACCTCGGCAGTAGTAAATTCGTCTATTCTTATCTTAATAAGCAATTATTTAATAACTGAATTATTTTTTAAAGTATATATATGAGTGCAAAAGCAGAATTTAAAATTAAAGTTCGGTCATTATATAAATCATTTGCTAATCATAAGGTATTAGACGGGATAGATTTGGATGTAAAAAAGGGTAGTTCATTAGTTATTTTAGGTGGCTCCGGTAGTGGCAAATCGGTTCTCATTAAAAATATAGTAGGACTTATTAAACCTGATAAAGGTCAAATTTTTATTGATGATGTAGAAATCCAAGATATCTCAAGTAAAAAAAAAAATGAGGTTATGGGCAGTATAGGTTTTTTATTCCAAGGCGGAGCATTATTTGACTCCTTAAATGTACGTGATAATATTACTTTTGAGATTAAAAAATTGTCTAAGAAAGAAAAAAACGACCTTGCCGGTGCAAAGCTTAATTCTGTCGGTTTATCCCCTAGAATACTCGAGCTTTATCCTTCCGAATTATCAGGAGGAATGCAAAAAAGAGTCGCCCTTGCTAGGGCTATTTGTAGTACACCGTCGATTTTATGTCTTGATGAACCGACCACAGGGCTTGATCCTATAATGTCAAATGTTATTAATGAATTAATTATAAAAATACAAGAGGAGCTTGGGGCAACTACGATTACTATAACTCACGATATGATTAGTGCTAAAAAAATAGCTAAAGAAGTAGCTATGATTTATCAAGGAAAAATTAAATGGTATGGCAGTAAAGATGAAATGTGTAATAGTGATAATCCTTATTTACAACAATTTATAAATGGATTAACTACCGGTCCTATAGATTTTAATTAGGATAAGCATTTATCCTAATTTTGTATTATTGAGGTATAACATGTTAAGAAATTTATTATTTGTAATAATCTTTTTAGGTATAAATCTGAATGTTTATTCTGTAAATAATAGTTCTTATACTGCAGATGATATACTAAAAATAGTAATTATTCTTGGAATAGTTATTTTAATTTTTAGTCCTGCAAAATTTCGTATAGTAGTTATCGGTACTATTTTAGGTTTGGCTTTTGCCTATTTCACGTATAAATATATTATACCTATTTTTATTTCTTCATTAAATGGACCATAATTACCTCTTGACACTAGGGTAGTATTACTTTATATTTTTCACCTGTTGTATATTAATAAGTTTTCAGGTATTTAGCTTATGTCTCGTAAGTGCGAACTCACAGGTGTGGGTGTTTTATACGGCAATAATGTATCACATTCTCAGCGTAAAATTAGAAGACGTTTTGAGCCTAATTTGAGATCAGTTAAATTTAGAAGTGATATCACAGCCCGAGAATATAGATTATCAGTGAATGCTAGATGTATTAGTTCAGTGGAAAAAGCTGGCGGTTTTGATGCATATATTCTAAAAGCCGATGATAATGTTTTATCTAGTACGGCTAGAGCTATTAAGAAACAAATAATTCAGAATAAAATGGAAAAATCATTATGAAAAGCGGTATACACCCAGAATATAAAAAGCTTTTGATTAAAGTAGGGAGTGATGTTTTTGAAACAATGTCAACTCATCCTACGAGTGAGATTTTAATGGATGTTGATTTTAGAAAGCATCCAGCATGGAATAAAGATTCTGGAAATGTGTTAAATCAATCGAATAAAAGTGTTAGTGATTTTAATAAAAGATTCTCAGGTCTTTCTTTTGGTAGTAAGAAAGAAGCTAGTTAAGCTTATATTTCTTGGGCATTATAAGGAAGTTCTTTTGTTACATGTGTTAGTTTCTCGTATTTTTACATCCCTTTCAGTTGCTTAGCTCATGACGATTAGTATCTAAGTAAGTCTTACGCAGAAGTGACATTCTAAGTGTTCGTATAGCATTGGTTTAGCACGATATAACACAGGCTCAAAGTCATTAATTCTCAATTATTGCGGGGTGGAGCAGCTCGGTAGCTCGTCAGGCTCATAACCTGAAGGTCGTTGGTTCAAATCCAGCCCCCGCTACCATGTTTCTATATTTTCAGTAAAGTTATTTTTTTTAGGTTATTGGACAATTTGGTAACTCTAAGAAGTTATGGTAGTTTTTTGATCGATATCATTGTATAGATATCGATGTGATTCTTGTTCAATTGTTGTTGCATGGATCAGTCAAATCCTCTGGGTATCACCCCGTGGTTTGACCATGGGGTCCGAAAAACAACTTAAAACACTAATAATTTTAGTGTTTTAAACTGGATCCTGCGATCAAGTCGCAGGATGACAATCAGAAAATTATCCACGCAACAATAGTGTCTTTCTATGAAAGTGGCAAAAAATAACTTTGATATTGATACAAAAATTACATTTTTGATAAAAAACATATAAAAAAGTTTTTGTATATGTTTTACTGGATTCCCGGTTTTAGTTAGAAATAATGTTTTAGCTATTTTCTGAGCTATGTAACAAAACCTAATTCTTTCCGCAATGATAATTAAAAAATTATGACTAATAATGAGAAAATGATAAATAATCAAAAATCAACTGATAGCTGCGAGCTTTTTCGTCGTCAAGCTAAATTTGTAGCTGGTGCTATGAATATAAATCAAATTCCTAATTTCTCATTACCGGAAATTGCTTTTGTCGGTAAATCAAATGTTGGTAAATCAAGTCTCATAAACACTATATGTAATAATAAAAATCTTGCTAAAGTTTCTAATACTCCAGGGCGTACTGGGCAAATCAATTTCTTTAACCTTGCAGATAAACTTATTATAGTTGATCTTCCAGGTTATGGTTTTGCTAATGTACCTATATCAGTCAAAGAACAGTGGGAGTTATTAATTAGTTATTATTTACAAAATAGCCATAATTTAAGGTTAGTTAACTTATTGATTGACTCAAGAAGAGGCATAAAAGAAAACGATAAAAAAGTAGCTGAGCTATTACTTAAGAATAAACGAAATTTTCAAATGATTTTTACAAAGTTCGATAAAGTTACGGATTGTAAAAACCTGACTGATGAAGCACAGAATTTTCTTGCAACTTTAAACTACTCATGTAATGTTATGTATGTAAGTAGTAGGAGTAAAGAAGGTGCAAGAGAACTTAAAGCTAGTTTGGCAAAATGCATCAAACATGAAAGGTAAAGAGATAGATAGTATTTCTTCATTAAATAACATTGCTATAATTAAGAATATAATAAAGTGTAGTAGTGAGCTGAAAAATCAAGTAATAGTTCTAAAATTACCTACTACTGTTATTATTGACGATAAATTATTTACGGCTTTTATTGAATCTGTTAGATTGCTTGAGATGTGTGATGCTAAAGTATATATAGTACATGATCATATTGATTTACAAAGTGCGTCTTTAATATCACAAATAGATGAAAACTTTAGTCAAAAGATTAGTAAAATAAGCGACTATATTTCTCTAAATAACCCTATTATTATGGAGATTTTATCCAGTTACGTTAACAAGCTTATAGTAACAAAGTTAAGTAGTATAGGTTGTTATGCAGTTGGTATTTCGGGTA
This sequence comes from Rickettsia sp. Oklahoma-10, assembly GCF_039954865.1. Classification (NCBI taxonomy): domain Bacteria; kingdom Pseudomonadati; phylum Pseudomonadota; class Alphaproteobacteria; order Rickettsiales; family Rickettsiaceae; genus Rickettsia; species Rickettsia oklahomensis. The sequence continues at coordinate 449,129 of NZ_CP157197.1, forward strand.
AGGATGCTAATTTACTGCAAGCAAAAAAACCAAAATTATCTCACCGAAAAATTGTAAATCATGATGTTATAAATGTTGGTTTTTTAAGTGAGCCTATTCTGGTTAATCCAGAAATTTTATTAAATTTTGAAGATAATAATATTATACCTGTAATAGCACCATTTGCTAACGATGATCGGGAGAAAACACATTTATTAAATGTTAACTTAACAGTATTAACAATTACTTCTGCATTAAGTGCAGAGCATTTAATATTGCCATATGAGATATTAGAGGTATCCGAGACATTGCCGTATAATATAAAAATACGAGATATTAACTTATTGAAATCAATGTTAGATGATACTAATAATTTTATTGAAGAAGAATTAATTAAAATAGCAGTTAATGTACTTGAAAATAATAACAGTTACATACATTTTGTAAATAGCGGAGTACCGAATGCAATATTGTCAACTATATTTGATATTAATATAAATTAATGAAAATAGCAAATTATATCTGCTATTAATTAAATTAAGAGAGGTTTTTTATGGCAGGAACATTATCATCCGATCTTTTATTTGTAGGGTTGACTAGACCACCAATGATATTTGGAGTAAGTATTAAGTTTGCTGCATTAAATATGATAATGACGATGATAGTATTTATTTGGAGTAACGGTATTATAATTTTATTCGTTGCAGCGGTTTTGCATTTGATAGCTTATATTATATGTTTTAAAGAACCAAGGTTCATAGAATTATATTTAAATAAAATGTCAAGAACTAGCCAATGTCCTAATAAATTTTACTACGGAGCAAATTCGTATGGTATTTGAGTTTGATGTCATTCCCACCTATACTAGAAAGCATTGTTGTGTGGCTCGGTAAATCGGTTTTTATCCCACGACTTGTAAGCTGCTAGAACCAGATGAAAATGTCAAAATATATACTAAAAGTTGTTTTTTGGATACTGTGGTCAAGCTAAGGTATGATGTCGCATATGTTTTTTGATCTATGCGACACAAAGCCATGCAGTAGTGACATCAGTGCAATCTTTCAGAAAGAATAAAATAATATTTTAAATCGGGTGAGTAATGAAGTTATTTAGAACTAGAGCAGCTAAAGAATTAAGGTCTAAACAAGAAAGATCCACCTCACATTTTATTCCTTATAAATGTCATTGGGATAGTAATACCATTTTAACTAAAGATAATTCGTTATTACAAGTTATTAAAGTAAACGGCTTTTCTTTTGAAACTGCGGATGATGAAGATTTGGACATTAAGAAGAATATAAGAAATTCCTTACTCAAAAATATGTCTTCAGGAAATATCGTTATGTATTTCCATACTATTAGAAGACGTAAAGCAGTAATATTTGATGATACTGAATTTACTTATGATCCTACTGTAAAAGTACCTAATGATTTTATTACTTATTTAGGTGCAGAATGGCGTAAAAAACATGCAGGTAGTAAGTCGTTTTTTAATGAATTATATATTAGCATTTTATATAAGCCTGATACTGGAGGTGCTGCTATAGTTGAGTATTTTCTCAAGAAGCTTAGACAAAAATCTAATAAAACCGCTTGGGAAAACGACATGAAAGAGATGAAAGAAAATCTTCAAGAAATGTCCACTAGAGTGGTTAATACATTCAGAAGTTATGGAGCAAGATTACTTGGAGTGCGTCAAACGCCGTCAGGTAATTATTGTGAAATTTTAGAATTTCTTTCATCTTTAGTTAATTGCGGTGATTCACCCGGTCCTATAGCATTACCGCGTGGTACTATTGATGAATATTTACCAACACATCGCTTATTTTTTGATTCACGTACTATTGAAGCAAGAAGTCCGCTTGGCAAAAAATATGCAGGAATAATTAGTATACTTGAATATGGTCCTAATACTTCAGCGGGAATTTTTGATGGATTTCTGCAAATGCCTTTTGAATTTGTTATGACTCAAAGTTTTGTTTTTGCTAACCGAACTGTAGCAATAGGTAAAATGCAATTACAACAAAACCGGATGATACAAGCAGGTGATAAAGCTACTTCACAAATTGCTGAAATTTCAATGGCGCTTGATATGGCTACTAGCGGTGATATCGGTTTTGGTGAGCACCACTTATCCCTTTTATGTTCTGCAAATAGTATTAAATCTTTAGAGGATATATTGTCAATGGCAGCAGTTGAGCTGTCTAATTCAGGGATTCAACCGGTAAGAGAAAAGGTTAATATGGAACCTAGTTATTGGGGGCAACTACCCGGAAATATGGAATATATAGTACGTAAATCTACTATAAACACCTTGAATATGGCTAGCTTTGCATCGCAGCATAATTACCCGCTTGGTAAGATTAAAGATAATCATTGGGGAGAATATGTCACAGTGCTTGATACTACTTCAGGTACACCGTTTTATTTTAATTTCCATGTAAGGGATGTTGGACATACTCTAATTATTGGTCCAACAGGTGCCGGTAAAACAGTTCTTATGAATTTTTTATGTGCTGAAGCACAAAAATTCAAACCTCGTATGTTCTTTTTTGATAAAGATCGAGGAGCAGAAATATTTATACGTGCTTTAAACGGGGTTTATACAGTAATTGATCCGGGTTTAAAATGCAATTTTAACCCTTTGCAGCTTGAAGATACTGGTGAGAATAGGGCGTTTATTTTAGAGTGGCTTCGTGTGCTTGTAACTTCTAACGGTGAAAGTTTAACTGCACAAGATAATAAAATCTTATCTCAAGCGGTAAGTGGTAATTTTAGATTAGACAGAAAAGACAGAAGGCTTAGTACTGTTATAGCATTTCTTGGTATTGATACACCAAATAGTTTGGCAAGTAGGATGGCAATGTGGGTCGGTAAAGGTTCACATGCTAAAATATTTGATAATGAAATAGATGATATCGATTTGCAAAAAGCAAGGGTATTCGGTTTTGATATGACTGAATTACTTAAAGACCCTATAAGTCTTGCACCGGTATTGTTATATATTTTCCATCGTATTAATATCTCTTTAGATGGGCAGAAAACCATGATAGTGCTTGATGAAGCATGGGCTTTGATCGATAATCCGGTATTTGCACCTAAGATCAAAGATTGGTTAAAAGTGTTGAGAAAATTAAATACTTTTGTTATATTTGCGACGCAGAGTGTTGAAGATGCTGCAAAAAGTAGAATTAGCGATACACTGATTCAACAAACAGCCACACAGATTTTTTTACCTAATTTGAAAGCTACGGATATTTATCGTAGTGCATTTATGTTAAGTCAGCGAGAATATATTTTAATTAAAACTACCGATCCTACTACACGTTATTTTTTAATAAAACAAGGAATAGATGCCGTAGTTGCCAAAGTTAATTTAGATGGTATGAATAATATAATTAGTGTTTTATCTGGCAGAGTTGAGACTGTAATATTGCTTGATCAAATTAGAGAGAAATATGGAAATGATCCGGATAAGTGGTTACCTATATTTTATGAAGCAGTTAAAACATTATAGATTGAAAGTGTGTCAAAAAGGACTGTCATACTGTGGCTTGACCACAATATCTATAAAAATAATCAAGAATAGTATTATGGATACTGTGGTCGTCAAGCCACAGTATGACAGTGTTACTATACACGAGGCAAGTAACTAGTTATGCAATTATTTCCTCATAGGATACTTATAACATTAGTAATAAGCTTTGCCTTAAATTTAGGGCTAGTCACTAACATTCATGCCAAAGATACTCTTGATAGCATTGTAGATGTTTTAAGCGGTTTAACTTGTGAAACTCAAGGAGTCGGTGATTTATTACGTAGTGAATTCTCTCATACATGTATTGTTGCCCCGTTCTTTACTTTTGCAGTAATGAATCTAGTTTCTCCTGTTTTATACATGAATACGTTTTTAAAGCTTAAAATAAATGATAACGATTTATTTGGTAAGAATGAGCATGATGATTTTGGGTATTTTCCTGGAGGTCAATGCACTCGTGAAAACAGAATTGATCCTAAAAAGCCGGAATTACGTTTTGCTTTATGTAGCAATACTAAATTAATTATAGCTCGAGCAGAAGCAGTAGCACAATCAGCACTTGCTATTGCTAAAGCTGTATTAACAGGGAGCGATCCTTGGGACGATATAAAAGAAGCATGGAAAAATAATAAAAAGGATTATTATGTTCCATATAGCGGTAAGCCTGGTGATGATGGTTTTGCCTTTGATATCGGCTTCCCTGTAATATATTGGAAAGTTATTCAAGATAAAGATAGAATATGTGTCTCAACAAAGGGTTTTACAGGAGATATTCCAGTCGGCTGTAAATATATGAAAGAGCCGTTTCCAAAATCTATGTATAATAGTTTTATGGATATAGAAGATAAGGATTTTATTGAGGATCCAAATAAAACTCCTACCGATCCTTTAGCCCTAGTTTCATGCAGTAGTGCGGGTGGAGGATGTTATCAAAAAGCTTATAATGCTTCAAAAACTGCAGTAGTTATGACCTCTCCTCTTATAGAATGTATAAGGCAAATGATTGCTAGGTTACTCATTAGTAAAGATGTTTGTAGTGTTGATAATGTAAGTCAAGTTGTTAATTTTGCTTCGAGGCAAGATAGTGCATTATTTCAGTTCCAGGTAGGAATGTATAAAATAGTTACAGCTTTCTTAACTTTATATGTTATGTTTTTTGGTTTTAAACTGCTACTTGCAGGTGGAGTGCCGCCAAAAAGTGAGTATATAAATTTTATATTGAAAATGATATTCGTGACTTATTTCTCAATAGGAATTAATATAACCCCTGGTAGTGGTTCTCCGTATGATCGGCTAGACGGTATGATTCAGTGGGCGTTTCCTTTCTTACTTGATGGTATAAACAGTTTAGCAAGTTGGGTTATGAATGCTGCTCCGTCTAATTTATGTAAATTTAATGGTCCTAGTGTTTCCTATGATGGTAGTGTTTCCTATATTGCATTATGGGATGCATTAGATTGTAGGGTAGCTCATTATTTAGGGCTTGATATATTATCTACGTTACTTGTCGAAAATGCTTACCGAAGCCATGATTTTTTAAATTTTGATTTCTTTAGTTTTAGTGCTCCGCCATATATTTATTTGCTAATTCCAGCGATAATCTCTGGTCATATGATATTAGTGTCACTCGCTCTTGCTTATCCGTTACTTGTGATTTCGGTTGCTGCCTTTATGGTTAATGCAACAATTATGTGTATAATATCTATAGTAATACTTGGCATTTTAGCTCCTCTTTTTGTACCCATGTTTTTATTCACGTATACGCGAAATTATTTTGATAGTTGGGTTAAACTAATGATCTCGTTCTTGCTACAGCCTATGGTGGTAGTTACTTTTATGATCACGATGTTTTCAGTATATGATTATGGTTTCTATGGTAAATGTCAATATAAGAGCAAGTTAATTCACAATAGTATAGAAAATCGTGCACAGGGTGGTACTTCAAGTCGTGATGTTTTGATATTTTATATTAATAATGATTGGAATGATAAGTCACAATATCCTACTAATGAGGATGTGGAAAGTTGTCAAAATAGTTTAGGTTACATGTTAAATAACCCTATGACTACTGCATTTAATTTTGCAAAAGATAGTGTAAGTGAAATTGTTGATAGTAAACCTGGTGCTACACCTACCGATAAATTTCTTGCCAAATTTCAATTTTTATCGGGAGTTGTTTTAAGTCCAGGGATGTTTTTTATATCCCCAAAAGTGCTTTTTGAGAAAGTTAAAAATATTTTGCTTGCGTTAGTTACGGCATGTTTTACATTGTACTTGATGTATCATTTTAGTAGTCAGTTGGCTGCATTTGCTGCAGATATGACGGAAGGAGTAGCTCTTAATAATGTTGTTATAAAGCCACAAGCAATATTTAAGGCAGGTATGGCAGCAACAGCTGCTACTGTAGGTGCTGTAACCAAGGGTTTCGATCAGGTAGCAAGTAGGAAAGGAGTTGTAAGTGATTTGGCAGGTGGTGCAGGCGGAGGAGTAAGCGATAATATTTCCACAAGTGGAGGTGTGTCAGCAACTAAGGTAAAGACGACAACTTTATCTTCTGCAGCCACTTCTAGCATAAAAACTGTAGGTAGTGAAGCAAGATCCGGTGTTGTTACTCCTGCTACTCATCCAGAAGTTGTTTTAACGTCTGCTAGTATTAGATCCACACCTGCACCACAAAGTAATATTGAAGCTGAAAGTGCTGTAAAAATCATAGGAGACAATGATCGAGAAAGTAAAAAAGAGATATATACTCCACATTCACAAGAAAAAGTTGAACATACAAATAAGGGTTCAGAAGTAATTGATTATAGTGTTAACTTGAAAGAATATGATAATCCAATACGGGTAAAGCAGATACGTGACAATGCAGAGATTCGGGATCAACGTGTAAAAGTAGAAAAAACATGGAATGAACTAGTAGCAAGTGGAGGAGAAAGAGTAAGAGAACAAGAAGAAGGAGAAATATCAGAACGGTATACAAATGCTGAAAAGGTATTGGATGAGTCGGTAAAAAATGGCATAGTAATAGAAAAAAAAGATAATAGTTCTAATGACAACTCTTAAAACCTTAAAGATATTTATTATAGTTTGTATAGTGTTTGTACGCTTAGATAGCTTTGCCGGTTTTGGGGAGTCATGTTCTAGTTTACCGACTTCAGACCACTATTTAGAAACAGATACGGCATATGGCTATATCATTCGTAATATTGATATGAAAGATCCAAGAGGTAGTTGTGACTCGGCTGTGTCTGGTATAACGTTTTGTTTTAAAAATAAAGAAGGTAGTAGTAGTCCTTGTACTATGTATACTTTAAAAGAAGGTGATTCTAGGAAGATTAGAGATTTAAGTACTGATAATAATCCTGACCTTGGAGAAAATCCTATATTAAAGAATATAGTTTTGACGGTTAAAAAATGGGGTCATGATTTATGTTTAGTTATGCCCACATCAAGGGGACCAATGCCGGTAGCATGTAAATCTTTAAGTGATACTCCGCCACCTACTCCACCTGATTATGAAAATTGTAATATAGGCAAAAGCTGTTATACGGGAACAAGTTATAGTCAATCGTTAATTAATTTTTCTGGTCTTGCAGTTCAGTGTTTGAGTGAAACGCTTAATAAAATATTTTTTGTTGGAAATAGCTGTAGTGCTCAAAATCAAGATTCTATAATAACTCATCTTGCTGCTTTTTCTACGTTTCAAGGTTATTTAAAGAGAACTATAGGTGCAGCACTAATTCTTTATACTATGTTTTTTGCCTGTAATATGGTTCTAAATAAAGAATATGCAAGTACTGAGAAAATAGCTTTTTTTATAATAAAATTCTTATTTGTTGCTTATTTTTCTATCGGTCTTGGACCTTTAGATTTTAGCAGTGGTCAGCCGACAAAAGAAAACGGTATGTTAAAATACGGACTACCTATTTTGACTGGAGCAGCACCAGATTTTGCACAGATGATCTTTAATGCAGCAGGTTCTCGAGGATTATGTCAGTTTGATAATTCAAAGTATAAGGACGGTTATAAATTTTACGGTTTATGGGACGCTATTGATTGCCGTATAGGTTATTATCTTGGTTTAGATTTACTTTATAATATAGATAAGAATGGAGTTTTAGGACGTTCAGTCGGCAATGGTCCAAGTGGTAATAACAAGAAGATACCTAACCTTGGCACTCCGGATAAAAATAGTCCTAGTGATTTAAGTAAAGCAGGATCACTGAGGTTTTTTACAGTTATGTTTGGATTCTTTATGGCTGGAAACATCATTATATTTGCAGCAGGTTTAGTATTTTCTGTAATGTTTTTATCTATACTTTTATATTTTATTACGCATTATTTAGTTTGCATAATTACTATTTACGTTATGACATATATTTCTCCTATATTCATTCCTATGGCTCTATTTACTCGTACAAAAGCTTATTTTGATGGGTGGTTAAAAGTATGTATTTCATGCGCATTGCAGCCGGCAGTAATAGCAGGTTTTATAGCTTTATTAATAACTATGTATGATTCCGCAATATTTAAAAATTGTGAATTCCTGAGATATGATTATGAAAAAGGAGATATTAGATTTAGTACTTTTGAGTTGAGGCTCCCTGTTAATGCTGCAGACAAATGTCAGGAAAGTTTTGGATATAAAATGTTACAATATTATGCAGGTGAAGGTTGGGAAGAACATTTATTGATACTTTTTCCAATAAAGTCAATTGTTAAAGATGTTGTATCTATTTTAGCAGAACTTTTGTGCGTATTCGTATTTTCAGTTATTTTTTATTATTTCTCTAAATCTATAGGGCGGTTTGCTGCTGATTTAACTAACGGTCCTAATATGGACGCAGTAACAGCACGTTCAACTAAAATCGTTGATTTAGTAAAGAAAGGAGTTGCTTTCCTTAAGGATGCTACTATGCCCTCGCAAGGTAAGCCACCGGTTGGAGATAAGTCGAATGGAGGAAGTAGACGTAAAGGTGGCGAGCAAAGTGATGATACACTTGGTTCAAATGGTGGAAGTAGTGATGATGTTGAAGACACTTTATCGACAAGTAGAGGTAAATGATAGAATATGCAGAGTAACTTGTTAAAAGTTTTAGGAGTACTCGCTATAGTAGCAATGTTAGTTTGCTTTATTTTTGCAGCACTTGGTATGATAGGAGCAGTAAAAGTTGGTAGCGGTTGCTACATGAGATATGATGCGGATGGTAAAAGCGGTATGGATTCAATAACCAATACCGTAACCCTTAATGCTAATGGTAATTATGTACAAACTTATAAGATGCAGCCCAACGGTGTAACTCAGCTGATTCCTGATCCTACTCATTATGGTGAATGGTTAAATACTCAGGTGCTAGTAGCAAATAGCCAGCCGGTGAATTTACAAGTGGTTGGTCAGATTAGTTTGTGTTTAGCTTATATACCGAAAGATAATGTCCAACGTACTGGACCTAGATCTAATTTAGATGATCACGGTAAAATGATTCCGATTCCTCGTGTCAACAATGCAAATACTCCGCCTGTCTCTCTGATAATGGATGCAAAAAATAGTGAATGGCGTAATATTGCCGAATTATACGCCAATGATAGGGTTTTAGTTTCCATATCTCCTAATTTTGTTGGTGCGGAGGTGACAGTTAATGATGCCTTTAAAGGTACTACGGTTACAAAAGATTGTTCACAAGGTAAAACTTCTTATGAGCCAATTTGTGGAAAATATTCTATTTATTCCGGTAAATATGTTAATGCTTGTGAATTGAAAGAAAATTATTGGCAAGGTAATAAGCATCGGGAAGAGTGTTATTGTGTTTTGGGATGTATTCATAAAGAAGACGTTGCTTCGTGGTTATGTGATAGTGCTAATGCAGCTTCTCATTGTTGCGTTGGTTTGATATGTGACTCTTTACCTGCTTGGATAAATCACTATGGCACAATGCCAGAATCTTATAAAGATGATGGTAGTTTTACCTTTAGTTGGTCAGATAATTTGAATAATTTATTTATTGATTATGCGAATCTCCAATGTTCCATTAATGTTAATATTGCGCCGAATGGTCAATGTCCTGATAGTGTCGATGATCGTAGTCCTAAAGATAAAGATTATATTGGAGGTGTAAATTGTACTTCAGGAATATGTAACAACGGAGATTTTCAAAAGGATCGGAGGTTTTGGTATACGGCGGACGGTAAAGGAGGAAGAGGACCAACCGGATTAATATATCAAATGAATGATACGGGTTCTGTAAGTAAAACTTTGCCTTCTAATCTAGAATTTGCTCAGTTTGTTGCAGATTCAGATCAACCGTTTGAATATAAAGATAAAGGCGGTAAATATATATATAAAGTTATATATAATACACCTTTTAACAGTAATGTTGAAAAAAGTTATTTACAATATAGACTTTGGTCTCCCCCCTCACAAGATGCTAGTAATAATACAGGCGGATATGTTCTAAATATTAAACAGACTAAATGCTATAGAGAAAACGGTAATAGTTTTAACGACACTTTTAATGAGCGTGGACGAGTGCAATACATAATAGTAGCAAGTTCAGAAAACCCGAATACTAGCGGTAAACCTTATTCGCCTCAAGGAATTAACGTTGATAGTGACGGTAAAGCTAACTTTATTGCAAATGGAGACGGTTATATATGGATGAGAATTCTAAACGATTCTAATGATTACAAAGATAGTGATGGTCAATATAAAGTACATTTCTCAACATCCTTAAAAATAGGAAGTTTTACTATTAAGGTAATGAATCCGTTGCTTCAGTTATTTAAAACGAGAGTGCAAGGTGCTGCTACTTCTATTTTTAAAAATATGGTATGTTATAAAGCTAGTGATAGCTCATCCTGTACTAATTTTTTTACCTATGTTAAAGCGATTTTAATTCTGTATGTGATGACTTACGGAGCAATGTTCTTGCTCGGCTTTGCTAAGATAAACCAAAAAGAGCTAGTAATTAGAATAGCAAAAATAGGAGTGGTTAGTGGGCTTATAAGCGGTAATACTTTTGAGTTTTTCAATAATTATCTTTTTGATGCAATTACCGGTTTTTCAGATTCAATTATTGCTAATATGAGTGGGTATAGTTTGTTTACTTCTACTAATACTATTTCTAATCCTTTTATGTTTTTAGATGCAGTAATGAGTAAAATATTTTTTAGTCAAACATTTATTGCACAATTACTTGCACTTCTTTCTCTTGGGCTTAGCGGTATTATATATTTTGTAATTACTTTTATTGCACTTGGTATAGTAATTATTACAGTACTTAGAGCTATTGCCGTTTATATTATGGCATTTATGGTAACTTGTATATTAATCGGTATAGCCCCTTTATTTATCAGTTTCTTATTATTTGATTTTACTAGGTATTTATTTGATAATTGGGTAAGGTTTACGATCCGCTATATGATAGAACCAGTAGTTATGATGGCAGGTATTATAGTATTAACACAGCTATTTACCATTTATTTAGATTTTGTTTTAGGTTATAGCGTTTGTTGGAAATGTGCTTTACCAATAAAAATTCCATTTATTGGTACTATTTTACCGATTGCATTACTGAATGTGCCAATTTTCTGTATTAATTGGTTTGCCCCTTGGGGGATGGATTATATGTCAGGTATGATGGGCGTGAATATGCAAAACATTGTAGCTTTAGTTATTATTGCTTACTGTATGTATGGATACGTCGAATTTTCAGGACGTATGGTAGCAAAATTAACTAGTGCTGCTGGACCTTCGGCTACTGGTATGGGCGAAGCAATGTATAATGCTGCAGAACAGAAAACGTTGAGTCAAGTAGGAATGGATGCTGGGACAAGAAAAGGTATTACCGGCAGAGCGAAAGCGCGATTAAAACAACGCAATAAAACGTTAGATCAAGCTGAGAAAAACAGAAAAAATACTCAGCAAGAATGAGGTGAGAAGACAAATGAAGAACCGTCTAAACCTGAAACACTGAATAATATAATTTGATGAAAATTCTTAAGAGTTTAGTTTTGTTAGTTTTATTTATGACCGTACCAGCTAAAGCTGTTGATGCTTTTTCATGGATGTCAACCAGTTTTAGTGGGTTAAAAAGCTTATTTGGTTGTTTAGAAGTGCCTGAATTTACAAGTTTTCAAGAGGGTAATATAGGAATTAGTTTATCTACAGCTGGAACTTGGCAGTCAACAGGTAATGCTGTTAAGAAAGGTAAATTGTTAAAAATAAATTGGTCGACTCCAGGTGTTACTCATGAACCTAGAAGATATCTAGTATTATATAGAATTGATCCAAGGTTTAGTAGGCCGCAAGTTTTTATTAAAACTTATAATTATAATAAATTAAAATTTGAGGCTTTAGGATTTCCTCGTTTTGTTACAGAAAATAACGGTGCTATACCACCTGATAAAGACCTTGATGCACTTTCATTTACTAAAATGTCTGATTATATTAAGTATTTTTACTATTCTAACGGAAAAATTCAAGTTAATGCCGGTGATGTAGTAAATATTAGTTTAGTTGGTAAAGATAGTTTTTTTGGCTCTAATACTGTAGATAATATTTTAACACAGGAGCTTGATAGTTCGGTATTTGCTGCTTCTGCACTTTATACTCAAAGTAACCTTGGCGACTTTGATAATAGAATAATTTACTCATCTGCAGAGCAGGTATGTAATATAATAGATCCTGCAAGGACAAGCGTATGTAGCGGTACAGGTACTGCTACAAAATATAAAAATACCGATAATGGAATAATAGTTGGTAAGCCTATGATGGTGGAAGCAGTACAGAATTTTATGAGCTTAATTAATTCTTGTCCTCCTAATTCTTTTTTAGATGTTAGCCCTGCTTGCTATTACGATCAAGGTAGAGGGATGTTAATTCTAGTAGGCAAGAATGTTATTAAGAGACAAGATCAGCGTTTTGTAAATTCAGGCAGTACTCGCAGTAGTTTTATATATTATCACGCAACTCAAGGCGGTATGATGGATTTTACTACTGACTGGTTGCCTTACGGAATGTTTAGTAAAATAGTTTCAATGTTGGGTTGGAATCGAATTTATTCTGGTAATTATAATAGGTTTATAAATGATATAAATAAGAATGATTGGTCAGCTAATTTTTTATATTTCGGTCGTTATGTGATGCTTGTTGAAATAGGTAATGGGGAAAAGTCAATTAGTTCAAGTAATCAACAAAGTATAAAGTTAGAATATTTAATAACACCGGACTGTGTGTTACCTGATTCATCTGTTCGTGGTACTCCGGTAGAGTATAATTTTGCAATTGATGCACCGCAAGATGGATATTTATGGTTAAGGGTGGTAAATCCTAATAGTAATATACAAGGGGTAGTTAGTGTAAATTATGCTAATTATACCGGTACAACTTGGTTTTCTGATATAGTATATAACGGTGCTATTAAACCTATTACAGATCAGTTTAGAACTTTTAGTCAAAACTTTTATATTAAGTTAGTAAAAAATTCTGCAGTGCAGAATATAGCTAAAGCTTCATTAACCCTTTATATTACTATATTTGGACTAATGTTTGTTGCAGGAGCATTAAAATTAACTGCCGTAGAAGTAATAACACGTCTGTGCAAGATAGCTATAGTAGCTCTTTTAATTAGAGAAGACAGTTGGGATTTCTTTAATACATATTTTTTTAGTGTATTTACTAATGGTATTGATTTCTTTGTAACCAATGTGGTAGGTGCTACAAGCTCTAGATCTAATATTTTTGGTTTTATTGACCCTATATTTGATAAATATACTAACGGTAGGATTTGGGGACTGCTATTTATTGAATTATTGCAAATACATAATGGTTTAGCGTTTATTGCTATTATAACCATTTATTCTCTTATCACTTATTTTAGAGCTATTTTAGAAGTTATAATAGGCTATATTATTGCATTCATAGGGGTAACTGTTATAATTTCATTAGCACCATTTTTCATAATATTAATGTTATTTGAAAAAACTAAGAGTTTATTTGATAACTGGATATCGATATTGCTTAGCTATGTAGTGCAACCGACAATATTATTAATTTTCTTTTTATTTATAGATCAGGTTTTATCTGAACAGCTTTTAAAAGTAGTAGTTAGAGCCTGTTGGGATACTCTTATACCGATAAAGATAGGGTTTGATTTAACACATCTTAATATTCCAGTCAATTTCTCTTTTACATTGCCGTTCTTACCTGGAATACCTTTTTTTGTACCAGATGTTCCGGAAATTAGTAGTTCAAATATTTTAACGAACAATGCTAATACTTTTTTAGTATTATTTACTACAGCTTTATTATTTTATTCATATTGCCTGATGTCATATGGTTTAGTAACTTTTGTAAATGTAGTAGTTGGAATGCTTACAAATGTTACACCGGCACGAATATCGGGAAATTATCAAGAACGTTCTGATCCTGTGGGAGACATTATGCATGATATAGGTTCGGTAACAAAACCGATTAAAAAGGCTGCAATGGTTCCATCTAGAGTTATCAAAGACAAGATCATTGATCAAAATTATAAAGCTAGAAAACCAGACGGAGGTAGTGAATATACAAATAAATTCATTGCTGAGCGTAATGATGGCCAGAAAGAGAAAGAATAGATTAAATAAATTAATTTGTTATATCGTGATTTGATTGCGGTATATATCTATAAAAATTAAAAATAACTGTTTTTAAAGATGTTGTGATCCAAGTCACGGCATGACAAAATAACTTGAAATGAACATAAATATTTTTAGTACATTATTAATATTACTATTATTGCTTTCCGGTTGTACCGGCGATACTTGCATTGATCCTGATGATTTTGGTTTTATCAAATTTAATGTCTCTTCTAGATATAATCTGGAAGAAATTACTTCAAAACAGGAAGGAGATCAGGTAGCACCATGGCGTGATAGTACTTATAAAGTAAACGGTTATCCTTTAACCATTATGGTAAGACCGTGGAGTTATATACTTGGTGATAAAAATACTCCAGGTCAGTTGTCTGCATGGTGTCCATGGTATGGTCAAAAAAATAATACAACTACTTTATCTGCTTTTTGCGTTAAGCTACAACCGTGTCTTTTTATAGATAATGACATGTGTAGACCTAGTCCTACAAATCAAAATGATGCAGCTATTTATAATGCTCCATGTATAATGACAAACGGTGTAGGGCTTTATTTTCTTATTGCCGCTAAAAATACTGATCCTAATATTTCGCCGGATTCACAGCGTAAACCGCAAGGTATAACTCAGCATTTAGGAGAACCACCTCCAAATAACGATTATGCATTTTATAGTGTTAGTAGTACAGGACAATTCTTGAAAGCTGGCGGTATAAATTATCAATATACAGGTGAGGATAAGTCAAAATATGCTCAATCTTCTCTTTATTTTAAGATTATAGATAAATTTTATAATGATAATAGCGGGCAATATAGATTAGTGATAAAGTCTGGCGTTAGTGATACTAGGCCTGACCCATTACAATTTTTAACGAATTTAATAAAAAAAGTATTATTTGGTACTAGTGATCAAGATCATGGCATTGTAAGAAAAGTTTATAAACAAATAATTGAGACTCCTGGTTATAGAATAAGTGTTTCGGCTATTTTAACTCTATATATAATGTTTACGGGTTTTTCCTTTTTAATAGGTAATATAAACCTTACTCATGTCGAACTTATAATTAGAATATTAAAAGTTAGTATAGTCTCAATATTACTAAGTACTAATAAAGCTTGGACATTTTTTCATGATTATTTATTTGTATTTTTTATTGATGGAGTGCAACAAATACTGCAAATAATTAATGAGGCTTCTGCTAACGGGCCAGGTTCTCAAAGCTTGCTTGGGTTACTTATTGCTCCTCAAACTTTATCTAAATTATTTTCTTTACTGTTTGTTGATTGGCTTGGCTTTATATATATCATTTTATATTTGATAGCTCTGTATTTTCTTTTCTTTCTTATATTTAAAGCTACTATTATCTATCTAACTGCTCTTATAACTATTGGTATGATTATAACTATGGGACCGATATTTATTTGCTTCATGTTGTTTAATATTACTCGTTCGTTATTTGAGAATTGGTTAAGGCAATTAATATCATATGCAATACAACCTTTAATCTTATTTACCGGTATCGCTTTTATTTCAATGATCATCAGAACCGAAATATATTCAACACTTGGTTTTGCAGTATGTAAACATGATTTTCCTAATTTAGGTCCGATAAATGAAATATTTGGTAGTTTCCTTGAGGATATAGATCCAAGTCTTGGTAATTCGATATTTTATTGGTGGTTTCCCGTACCAATGAAAGGTGGTATACATAATTTCCACAAAGCAAAGATATTAGTTCCTAAAGATCATATAAAAGATGACGGTACTACTAACGATAAGCATTGTGCTGCGTATGAGTGTATAGATGAACGCTATATTGAGTTACCGTTTTTAGATTTAGTTAAAGATGCAAAAAGAATTAATAATTTTATAAATGGGAAATTTATCCAACTTGATGGAATATTACTGATTTTTGTATCTATTTATTTATTAAGTAAATTTAACGATACTGCTATATCAACAGCAGAATTTATTGCTAGTACTTCAGGTAATTTAACAGACATACAAAAAGTTAATCAGCAATCTGTATCATCTGCAGCGAAGCAAATTAATAGACCGCTAAATTATGTCGCTAAGACAATAAGTACACCTGTAACTACCCGTGTCAGTTCTAAGTTAGAGAAAACTAGTATGTTCTTTGCCACGAAATTTGAAAATATGATGATGGGAAGACTTGAAAATCAAGCTCTTGGTTCTTCTGCTAACAAAGCAGTACAAAATGAAGTTAAGAGAAAATACGGTATAGATTATAAAGATGTAAAAATGAATGCTATTACGGATTATGAAAACAGTATTGCAGAATTATTAAAGCATTTACCTAAGGGGAATGAATTGAAAGCAAAAGAGCTATCACAAATGAAATTTACTCAGCTTCGAGATAAAATTGCTGAAAATAATTATGGAGTGAAAGATTACACTGCTTTAAGTAAAGAACAAAAAACAGAGCTTGATAAGTTATTAAAAGATTCTAACTTGCGTGAACTCGCTAGTGATGCAAACTTTACTAGAGATTATCAAAAAGCTTATAGAGATGCTCATCAAGATATGTCAGGGCGAGGAGTAGGTTTATTTGGTAAGAATATAGGAGTACTGAGAAGTTGGCAAGAGATAGAACATCGGGTTGAATCTAAGAGAGTGTTAAAAGAACAAAAACGTGTGGGTATAGGCGAAAAAATATATGCTGGTTATACAGGAATAAAAAGAGGGGCTTTAACTGCAATAGTTGGTAAAGATTTACGTGATGCTTATGAGGGTAATATAACTAGTGCCGAATGGCATGATTTTGAATATAATGATCCAAGACTTAGAACTTATAGTGAAAAATTAAAAGATGAAGAAAAAGCACGAGAATTTAAAGAGCTGCAAATGCATATTAATAAGGAAACGTTAGCTGCCCAAGCAGATGTGTTATCACCGGAATATCTAACAAGACTAGAGAAAACAGGTAGACAGAGTGATGTGGAATACTATCAAGCATTAGCTCAAAGAGAGCTCATTCATGAGGTACGTAGTAGGTTATCTGAAGGAGATGATCCAGTAATAATGGGTGACAGATTTATGCGTGAGAAAGCTACTGATTCTCAGATGCGGGATATGATAGATAACGCTCATAGAAAATGTGCACAATTTATAGATGAAGATCGATATACGCGTCGTCAAGAGTATTATGATATTATGCGTGAGAAAGCTCAGGAAAATTTAGAACAAACTTATAAGGAGCTTAAAGATCATTTCAAAAGAGATGATATAAAGCTCAAAGAAATGCCGGTATTAATAGCACAAAAGGTTAAAGATACTGAAGGGGGAGCTGAAATAGACAAAAAGATTAGAGAAGAGATTAATAGTTTTAATGCTAATGTTAAAAATTATGAATATAGTGCTGAAGTACTAAATAAAATAGAGGAAAGAAAGCAAATTATTACCGATGAAGTAAATGCTCAGATCAATCAGATTAATAAATATAGGGAAAATGCAAAAATGCAAACATATGTAAAACCTATAGTAAATGAAGGCAGAAAACTAAGAAAATTAGAAGATCATTTGAGAAATATGAAATAGTAAAATATAGAATTTTTGTTTGTGTAATTATATATACTATCCATGTATTATTATGAATAAAGCAAAGATATTTATTAGTGGTCAAAGTTGAACAGTAAGATTACCTAAGGAATTTTATTTTCAGCTAAAGATAAGCATCATTCCTTTAGGAAAAGTAATAGTATTGCAGCCAATATTTAAAAACATGGGAGGAAGTCTTTGATGAAATAAACCTATAGGTGTTTTCCTTCTGAAGGAAGTAGGGATTTACTACTAAAATTGGGAGTTGTTTAAATGATTTACATGTTAAATATAAACATTTGTATTTCAGGAATTCATAAAGAACCTATACCTTGCTTACCAAATGGTTAAAATAGTTGAAAAAATAACTCTGTAGTTATTTCTTCTATAGTATGAAACAAAGTTTCAGTATGGAGTGTCTTATGCGAATAATCAAAAAACAAAATTAACTTAGATGCTTTTTAAAATAAAGTTGCAGTAATAAGTTTCTCTGCAAAATGTGTATTTTATTATGACGAATTGAGAAGTATGTTAGAGAAGAAAGGGACTATAATAATAAGGAGTCATAATTTAATTTTAGACAATTGGGATAAATAAAAATAGTAGACGAAGTTTAATCTGGAAAAAGAGCAATGAGTATCTAATGTGAGGAGCAGAGCGTATATTAAATGTTTGTTTAGCAGTCTATAAATACGACGTAGAGCCAATTTTCAAGTTCAACGAGTATGTACACTGTTGCGGTAATGCTGCTTATAATTTTCTATTAAAAATCATCTTTAATTTTCCCTTTAATTACTTAATAATATATTATCTAATTAAGTTTAGTAATTAATTTATTAAGGGGTTTATGGAGAAGCAACATATAATAACAAGACTTTTTTAGATGCGATTCTAGCTAAGAAATTAGGCACTAATTACACTCCTCCAGAAGCAATCAACAATCCTAACTTTGACTAAGCAGCAAAGCATTTAATCTGATCGATAAAGAGTTATTACTCGGTGGCAGTTAGAGAGCAGCAAAATTTAATGTAATAAGAACAATTTTAATTAGGCTTTAACATAAAATAGAAGCAGTAGCAAAAGTTAATAATGTTGATCTTGAGGATTATCAAGTAATGAACATTGGGGTCTATAGCCCCACGGAGCAGTAAAAAAGTCGTAGAGCTTGCACAAGAAAAGAGAAGTAGCAGTTCTTATGAAAGGATTATTGTATAATGATGAGCTTATGTCTGCAGTAGTGCATAAAGACAATAGTCTTCATACCGAACACTGTATAAGTCATGCTTTCCTAATGGTGGCAGTTGCTATTGTTCCACATCGCTTATTATTACCGATGCTGTTATTAAATATCTGCCTTACTCTAGAAGATAAATTTGATATAGTGCAGAATGCTATTGATTTATGATTAAAGAAGACAAATTAAGTTAGAGTGACGGTATTAATCATCAGTTGAAACAGTAACTTCTACAATCCTTGATGCTGACATTTTATCAAAAATTGTCAATCGCAGACAGATTACGAATGCTATAGTTATGGAACGCTTTGCGTTTGATAATGCTATATGTTGTTGCTGTAGAAACAAATGGTATTAGCTCCTCAGTTTCAGGAAATGTTGATATATTAGTAAATCAGCTAATATACTTGAAACCAAGCTAAAGTATTTGGGTTAAGCGGTTATAGCAGGTATTGTTGTAGTGTGCCGATTATTCTAATAAGCAGAGCCATACTATAGATATGCATGTTATTGCCTGTGTACTTTCTTTGTTTGTTTATAATCATACCAAGGTAAAGTTACAGCATATCCAAGCCAAGCAGGTACATAATATGAAAGATATTATTTTAATAGCTAATGCCGGTTCATCTAGTTTTAAAAATTTCTATTTTTGCAACTCAGAATAAAAATTAGGAAGATTTAAGCTTTAAAAGCCCCTTGCATTAACCCTATAATTTGCAGGTACTGGATTTATTTTTTCAGAAATATAAAGAAGTCTCGCATATAACCTGTTTTGATACATCGTTTCATTCTACCAATTCGCCTATTACAAAAGCTTTTAGTTTATCACAAAAATATTATGATAAAGGGATACTTTGTTATGGGTTTCATGGGTTATATGTTATTAGCCATTTTAAAGAAAGGAAGATTTACATGCTAGGACTAATTCACTTAGGAAGTAGTAGTCTATGTGCTATTAAAAATGGTCTCGGTTTAACAAAAATTCCATGGACTTTAGTGTAATTGACAGTGTTATGATGGGTACAAGAATAGGTAACCTTGATCTTGGAATAGTGCTGTATCTTGTTGATCATGAGAAAGTGAACGCGCAAGAAGTAACCGAGTTATTATATAAGTAATCAGTGTTAATAGGTATGTATGTTCAGTGAAAGCTCTGGGATACGTACTTTACTTGTAAGCAATGTCCTTGACGCCTAAATTCGCTATAGATTTATTTGTATATCATATCCAACTTGAAATAGTTAAGCTAACTGCTGTATTTGAGCAGCTTGATTATACTTAATGTTTACTGTTGGTGAGAATTCTACTATAATACATGGATGATTAATGAAAAACTTGCATGGTTAGGCATTAAAATAAGTGATGCAAAAAACCAAAAAATGAGTTATAATAAGTATCGAAGATAGCAGCGTTAAGGTCTTCAATGTGTCGACAAACGAAAAGCTATTATATGCAGCTATAAATATATTTTAAACTTAAGTTTTGGAGGAAGTTATAGTAAGAAATTTGATCAACAATAAGCAGAAAAACAAATAAAGGATATAAAAAATAATATGATAAATCCATATCGTGATGCAATAAGGTTGGGTTCTGAAGTGGATTTATAAAACAGCAAACTAAAAATCATCTAAAGATTATAATAAAACATTAGAGATAAAAGCGGCAACAGTTGGAGTTAAGCTAGATAAAGTTTTTATGATACATTTGGATAAAATATAAAGACCGTCTTGAAGCAGATACGCAGAAAAGTAATTTAAACAATATCAAAGTGCTCAGGCTCGTAGAACGAATTAACAAAAAAGCTGAAGTGTTTAGGTGTAGTGTAACAGTTTCTGCTAGAAAGTAAAGAAAAGAAGGTTATAACAGAGCTACCTTTATATAAAATTATAATTTTATTGTGTTAATTGGTAGGTATTATTTTAAACATATGTCTATACTTCATGCTATAATCTTAACCGTTTTTCCTGAAATGTTTCCTGGGACTTTAGGGTATTCTTTAGCAGGGCAAGCACTGCACAAAAATATTTGGTCATATGATGTTATTAATATTCGGGATTTTGGTTTAACTAAGCATAAAAATGTTGATGATGAAGCTTACGGTGGAGGTGACGGGCTTATCATGC
Source organism: Rickettsia sp. Oklahoma-10 (assembly GCF_039954865.1). Classification (NCBI taxonomy): domain Bacteria; kingdom Pseudomonadati; phylum Pseudomonadota; class Alphaproteobacteria; order Rickettsiales; family Rickettsiaceae; genus Rickettsia; species Rickettsia oklahomensis. Next base: position 470,191 of record NZ_CP157197.1, read on the forward strand.
GTCCTGATGTGCTGGGGCATAGCATAGATCATGCTTTATCGTTAAATCCTAATGCTGAAATTTATTATCCTTCACCTCGTGGTAGAGTCTTTAATCAAAGCTTTGCTAAAGAAATGATAAAAACCAAAAACCTCATATTCTTATGCGGACGTTATGAAGGGATTGACGAACGTATAATTGAAGAGTATAATATCATGGAAATTAGTGTGGGTGATTATATTTTATCCGGTGGAGAAATACCTACCCTTACCATTCTTGATTGCTTAATTAGGTTACTTCCTGGGGTGTTGATGAATCAAAATACCTTATCTTCCGAGTCTTTTGAAGAAGACGGAGAATTTAAGGGAGGGCTTGAATGTAGTCTATATACAAGACCTGAAATTTGGCGTGGAAGAAAAGTACCTGAGATATTATTATCAGGTAATCATAAATTAATTAATGACTGGAAAAGAGAGCAGTCTCTTATGATTACTAAATTACGCCGTCCAGAGTTACTTAAAGATTTATAGATCGCCAATGGCAAATTATATAAGTAATTTGCTATTGTAGTCTTCACCCAGGTTTCAATTAATATATTATTATATTGAGTAAAGAATTATTAGTGTTTACTAAAAAATAACGTATGTTATGAATTTATATAAAAGGTGGAAGTTGTATTTCACCTTTTATATTCAATATTTTAACCGAATAGTGGGTTATGCAATAATGTGCTATTTGCATCATATAGATTAAGGAGTTAAAAAATGAATATTATTGATAGTTTTGAACAAGAAAGTATTTCAAAACTTACGGCAAATAAAAAGATTCCTTATTTTGAAGCCGGCGATACAGTTAAGGTGACTGTTAAAATTATTGATAGATCAATTGAGAAAGACGGTAAGGAAAAACTAACGGAAAGATTCCAAGCTTATGAAGGTGTAGTGATTGCCAAAAGAAATCGTGGTATTACTTCTTCTTTTTTAGTGCGTAAAATTAGCCATGGAGAAGGTGTTGAAAGACGTTTTATGACTTACTCGCCGATAGTACATTCTATTGATGTAGTAAAGTACGGGGTGGTTCGTCGTGCTAAACTTTATTATTTAAGAAATAGAAGTGGTAAGTCAGCTAGAATTAAAGAGAGATATATCCCCATTGCTAAAACTAGGGCAGCAAAAGCGTAAGTATTAGCTGTGTCAGCCCTAGTTAAATTGATTGGTCTTACGTGGTTTAGTTTTTTCATCATTACGAGTGACTGCAAAGCATTATTGTATAGTTTAGAAAAGGCACTCGGTGTTGTATCATCACTTAACCGCGGTATCTGAAAAAATATACAAACTATATGTCTTAAGTTATTTTGCTTGATTTTCGCACATTCGTGGAGATGACATCTTAACTGTTTGTACAATACATGGTCAAGCTACAATATCAAAAAATTCAAATTCCTAAAGTATCTCTATAAAGCTCAAGCATAGCGTCTTGTTCGGCAAGTTTATCTTTATCTAATTTCTTTAGTTTCAATATAGATTTCATAGCTTTAACGTCAAATCCATGCGCAGAAGCATCTTGAAAAATATCTTTTATTTCCTCTGATAAATCAGCTTTTTCTTGTTCTAATCTTTCTATTTTGCTTATATATTGCTCTAATTGTTCTTTTACTACTACTTCTGACATAAAAAAATCATTTAACCTTTTTAAATTTACTATATAATATAAATATCACTTTTATTCAATACAATATAATAATAATGCAATTTTATCCTTTAAAGCTTTTACCGAATAAAATCGATTTTGATTTTATGAATTGTAAAAAAGTCAGTTACACTTTTTCAATTATTTTATCACTTATCAGCTTTATTTGGATTGGTATATATAAATTTAATTTCGGTATTGATTTTGCCGGTGGTATAGTTATTGAAGTAAGGCTGGATCAAACTCCTGATTTGCCAAAAATGCGTCAAGTTCTAGGCGATCTTGGAATAGGTGAGGTGGTCTTACAAAATTTCGGTACTGAGCATGATTTATCAATTAGATTTGGTAGTAGTGCATCAAATCTTATGAAAAATATTGAGCTAATTAAAGCATCTTTGCAGAATAATTTTCCGTATAAGTTTGAATATCGTAAGATAGATTTTGTCGGTCCGCAGGTTGGTAAGCAGTTAATAGAAGCAGGGGCTATGGCAATGCTATTCTCTTTCTTAGCAATTATGGTTTATATTTGGGTACGGTTTGAATGGTATTTTGGTCTTGGTATACTTATTGCTTTAGTGCATGACGTAATAATTGCTCTTGGTTTTATGAGTATGACAAAGCTTGATTTTAACTTAAGTACTATTGCTGCAGTGTTAACTATTATAGGTTATTCCGTTAATGATTCGGTAGTAATATATGATAGGATTAGAGAGAATTTACGTAAATACCATAAAAAAAATATCACGGAAATTATTAATTTAAGTATTAACGAGACTTTATCGAGAACTATTTTAACGGTAATTACTACGCTACTTGCCAATTTAGCTCTTATTCTTTTTGGTGGGGAGGCGATTCATAGTTTTAGTGTACTTGTATTTTTTGGGATAATAGCCGGTACTTATTCATCAATTTTTATCTCTGCTCCGATACTTACAGTATTTGCTAATAAGAAGAAGTTTAATAATAAGAGGTAATGAATACTTTTATTCATTATTATCTTGCAACTTGATCGCAGGATCCAGTTTTTTTAATTTTTCTGGATACCACAAACCACGTTATGACAATAATTAAAACGAGAACTATTTATGTTAAAAGAAGAAGATAAAATTTTTATTAATCTACATGGTCAGCAAAGCCATGATTTAAAATCTAGTAAGAAACGTGGTGATTGGGCTAATACTAAAGCTTTGCTTGATAAAGGTAGAGACTTCATTATTGAAGAGGTCAAGAAATCAGGGCTTAGAGGGCGAGGTGGTGCAGGCTTTTCTACAGGTATGAAATGGTCTTTTATGCCCAAAAATTCGGAGGAACCTTGCTATTTAGTAGTAAATGCAGATGAGTCTGAGCCTGGTACATGCAAAGATCGGGATATATTAAGGTGTGAGCCGCATAAATTAATAGAAGGTTGTTTGCTTGCAAGTTTTGCTATAGGAGCAAATAATTGTTATATCTACATTAGAGGTGAATTTTATAATGAAGCTTCTAATATTCAGCATGCATTAGATGAAGCTTATAAAGAAGGATTAATAGGAAAGAATGCTTGCGGTTCAGGATTTGATTGTAATATTTATTTACACCGTGGAGCAGGGGCTTATATTTGCGGTGAAGAAACAGCACTGCTTGAAAGCTTAGAGGGTAAAAAAGGCATGCCACGGCTGAAGCCGCCTTTTCCTGCTGGCTTTGGGTTATATGGCTGTCCAACTACTATAAATAATGTTGAGTCTATCGCAGTAGTGCCGACCATTTTAAGACGTGGAGCTAATTGGTTTGCGTCCATTGGTAAGCCTAACAATACGGGAACTAAGGTTTTCTGCATATCAGGTCATGTTAACAAGCCTTGCAATGTTGAAGAAGTAATGGGGATTCCGTTAAAAGAATTGATTGAGAAATATGCTGGTGGTGTGCGAGGTGGTTGGGATAATCTTAAAGCCATAATTCCAGGCGGTTCTTCCGTTCCATTAATTCCGAAATATATCTGTGAAACTGTTGATATGGATTTTGATAGTTTGAGAGTTGCGGGTTCCGGACTCGGTACAGGCGGTATTATAGTGATGGATAAATCTACTGACATTATTTATGCAATAGCTAGGCTTAGTAAGTTTTATATGCATGAATCATGTGGGCAGTGTACTCCTTGTCGTGAGGGTACAGGTTGGATGTGGCGGGTTATGATGCGGTTAGTTAAAGGTAATGCCAAAAAATCTGAGATAGACGAACTTCTTAATGTTACAACAGAAATAGAGGGGCATACTATTTGTGCTTTAGGTGATGCGGCAGCTTGGCCGATTCAAGGACTGGTACGCCATTTTAGAGATGAGATTGAAGAGAGGATATTATCAATCGCGTAGATTGATTTAGCTTGTTGTATGGGTTAGCCTATGTCATTTCAGCAACGGAAAAATAACCTCAATATTAATATGATAAATAAACATATCAAAAAACAAGTTCTTTAATATGTTTTACTGGATTCCCGCTTACACAGGCATGACATAGTTAAGAGCCATGTAACAAATCTTAATGATCAATAATTAAGAGATTATGCAAATAGATACAAAAACAAAAACTCATAAAACAACTGCTCAAGAATGGAAATCTTTTGCTTTTGTAGTATGTATTGCTTTACTGATTAGAATCCTTATTATGGAGCCGTTTACCGTTCCAACAGGTTCTATGAAAGCAACCATACTTGAGAATGATTATATATTTTCTACTAAATATAGTTATGGTTATAGTAATTATTCTTTATCTTTCTTTGATTTTATTCCTCTTTTTAAAGGGCGAATATTTGCTCATGAACCGGAGCGTGGCGATATTATAGTTTTTCGTCCACCTAATGATATGAGTGTTAGATATATAAAACGCTTAATAGGGTTACCTGGTGATAAAATTCAATTGATCGATGATGTGATATATATTAACGATAAAAAAATAGAACGCACGGAAGTTGGAACTTATATAAGTGAAGAAGGAAGAAAATATTTGAAATTTAAAGAAACATTGCCAAATGGTAGGGTATATTTTTCATATAAGCTTGCTCCTGTTTTTGGTGTTATATCTGATGATAGGTACGCTAATACAGATGTTTTTTATGTGCCAGAGGGAAAATATTTCTTTTTAGGCGATAATAGAGATCAATCAAATGATAGTAGAGTAAATCTTGGATTTGTACCGTTTGAAAATTTTATTGCTAAGGCACAATTTATTTGGTTCTCAACAAAAATAACTTTGTGGGATAATGATATAGGAGTTATTAATTTAATATTAAAGTTAAAACCATGGATTGAATCTATTAGATTAAATAGAATTTTTAGAAATCTTTATAATATGGATGAATAATGTCGTCATTTAACGAATTAGAAAAATTACTAGGCTATAGTTTCAAAAATACAAAGCTTTTAATAGAGGCGTTAAGTCATCCGTCTTTAAGGCAGCATCACGAGTACAAGGATGATAAAGATTATGAACGGTTGGAGTTTTTAGGTGATGCCGTATTAAATTTAGTAATCACAGAAATTTTATTTAGTAATTTTGCAAGTTATAATGAAGGGAATTTAGCTAAAATTAGATCATATTTGGTTTGCAAAGCAACAATATGTATGGTTGGTGCTAAGCTTGCTTTAAAAGATTATATAATTATGACTCATGGTGAAGAAGTAGCAGGGGGGCGTGATAACCCTAATAATATAGCAAATGCTACGGAAGCTTTGATTGCAGCTATATATCTTGATAGCAATATTAAGACAACCCATAATGTTATTGGGAAATTATGGGCAGAATTTATAAAAGTTCAGAATTTAATAGATTATGACCCAAAAACTGCTCTACAAGAATGGGCTCAAGCTAGTGATCGTTACCTACCTATATACCGTTTAATCAAAAGAGAAGGAGCTGCTCATTCATCGATTTTTACGGTTCTTGTGAAAGTAAAAGATTATGAACAAGTCGGTATAGGTTACTCGATAAAAGAAGCAGAGAAAAATGCAGCAAGAAGCTTATTACATAGGCTTAAAAATGATTAAACAAATTCAGAAAACAGTTTCAGTGTGTATCATCGGCAGACCAAATAGTGGTAAATCAACTTTATTAAACAGAATAGTTGGTGAGAAGCTTTCTATAGTTACGCCCAAAGTCCAAACAACTAGGTCAATTATTACTGGCATTATTACCTTAAAAGATACGCAGGTAATTTTATATGACACGCCTGGTATATTTGAGCCGAAAGGGACACTTGAGAAAGTGATGGTTAGATGTGCATGGTCAAGTTTACATAATGCAGATTTGGTTATGTTGATTATCGATAGTTTAAAACCGTTTGATGATGTAACGTATAATATTTTAGATAAGCTTCGCTCACTTAATATTGTACCAGTATTTTTATTGAATAAAATAGATATCAAATCAAAATATCTCAATAACATTAAAGTTTTTTTAATGGAAAATCATACTGATAGTTTGCTTTTTCCTATTTCTGCTTTATCAGGCAAAAATATTGATAGATTGCTTGGATATATAACAAGTAAAGCAAAAATTGCTCCTTGGCTTTATGCGGAAGATTACATAACGGATTTACCGATGCGTTTTATTGCAGCAGAAATTACAAGAGAGCAGTTATTTTTAAATTTGCAGCAAGAACTTCCGTATAAACTAACAGTGCAAACCGAAAAATGGACAGAGCTTAAAGACAAGTCTGTAAAAATTAATCAAGTTATAGTAGTTTCAAGAGAAAGCTATAAAACTATAATCCTTGGTAAACATGGCTCTAGAATCAAAGATATTGGGGCAAAATCCCGTATGCAAATGGAGCAGTTTTTTGGATGCTCCTTTCATTTATTTTTATTTGTTAAGGTGCGTGAGCTGTGGGAGAATAATCAAGAATTTTATCAGTATATGAAGATATGAAAGTATATCATTTCTACAAAAGCAGGAATCTTAGTAAAAATGAATTATTGTTACCCCATGGCTTGACCACAAGGTCCATAAAAAAAGACTGGATGCTGTGTTCAAGTCACAGAATGACACTGGCAAAACTGGATTCTTGCTTTCGCAGGAATAACATCGGAATCGTGCATAAGCATAAAAAATAAAATACTCACTATGATAGTAATTGGTATTGATCCAGCACTTGTGAGTCTTGGATGGGCATTAGTTGCAAGGCAGTCGACAGCATTGAAATATTTAGCCAGCGGTACGATAAAGACAAATAGCAAAGATGCAATTTATTATAGGCTTGCTTTTATCAATAGCACGTTAGAAAAAGTAATATTAGAATATCGGCCAAATATGGCAGCGATTGAAGAAACATTTGTTAATACTAATAGCGTGACTTCTTTAAAACTCGGCTATGTTAGAGGTGCGATAATGTCGCTGATCGGTAGATATAATTTGGGCTTACAAGAGTTTAAGCCAAATACGGTAAAAAAGACCATAACAGGATATGGTCATGCAAAGAAAGAACAAATTTTGCATATGATTAAACTCTTGCTGCCTGGAACTCCCTTAATTACTAACTCTGATGAAGCGGACGCTGTGGCAATCGCTTATACTTGCCTAGTTACTACAAATAAGTTATTAAAATGAATCCAATAGTAATATTAGTTGCACCACAAATGGGTGAAAATATTGGTGCTACTGCAAGAGCAATAAAGAATTTCAATTTAAATGAGCTTAGAATCGTAGCACCAAGAGACGGATGGTCAAATGAGCAAGCGCGCAGTAATGCAGTGGGAGCAGTCAATATTATAGATAATGCAAAAATTTATGATAGCTTAAAGGATAGTATTAAAGACCTCGAATATTTATACGCTACTACTTGTATTAAAAGGGCTATGAATAAAGATTATGTATTTTCACAAAATTTATCTTTAGATTATCCAAATTCTGTAAAAGTTGGGATAATGTTCGGGCGGGAAAATAACGGGCTGAGTAATGAAGAGATTTCAATTGCCAATAAGATTATCACTATTAATACAACTGAATTTAGCTCGTTAAATATTGCTCAAGCAGTGATTATTATATGTTATGAATTATTTCATAATTCTAAGCCTAGAGAGAATATAAATAATATTCAAAAATTAGCTACTAAAGAAGAAATAGAGCATTTTTTAACAAATTTATTCGGCAAACTCGATAAAGTTGGATTCTTCAAAGCTCCCGATAAAAAGTATAATATGCAGCAAAATATCACCAATATATTTACACGTATCAATAACCTCTCTTCTCCTGAAGTTCAACACTACAAGGCATTATAAAGTCTTTGTATACTTAGATCAACTTTAAAAAGAGCAAGGAGTTCATAAGGTGAGGAGTCATTAATATGTGGCACCACGGTTATTATAGAACAACTTGGCCAATTTTTGAAGTTGGTCAAAAGTATATTGCTCGGAGAATATATCATTCTTAATGACAGGTATTTATTTTATCAAAGATTTAATGATTTTAGCTACTCGATCTGCTTCATTTAAAGGTTTATAATTATATTCTTCTAGAGAAATAACTGACTCATTAAAAATTCTTGCTATTTTCTGCTCTACTAATTGCTTTATAAAAATCTTATGTTTTGCGGAATTAAAGTTTGGTGGGCAGAATATATAAAGAGGCTTACCGCTTGAAGCTGCTTCGCTACACATTGAAATCGAATCGGCTGTAACTATTATGTACTTCGCATTAGCAAGCATAGCAATATAAGGGTTATAGCCTATATCTTTATTCGGGTCATAAATAATTGTGGAAGACGGCATGTTATTTTTAATAATGGACTTCACTTCTAAAGGAGTACGTCTACTGAAACTAATGAAAAAAGGTATTTTTTGATTAGTATATATTTTATTTAATAATGAAGAAAATAAAATTGCTTCATCTTCATGAAAATTAAATTTTTTATTATTTCCGCCTATTATCACTGTAATAAATTGTTTAAGATCAGGATAATATTTTTGTAGTTCTAGACTTGCAGCAGCAAACTTATCGGTTACGTTGTTGATAGCTCCATTGATGGGAATTATTTTTTTATATTTGATATTATTCCAGCAAAAGCAGGAATCCACTTTGTCATACCATGGCTTGACCAAGGTATCTAGAAAATAATTTATATTATTAATTATTTTAGAATTTTGATTGGATTCCGTTGTTAAGTCGCAGGATGAAAGATGACAATCGTGATAAGGCAGGATAACGGCATCAAATGTATTATAAGGAAGATTAGGTTGCATTATTTGTATTAACTTGATGTTTTTAAATTTCTTTTTTAAGTAAAATGCCAGTACTGTAGTTCTCCTTCCAGCGGTAATTATCATGTTAGGCAGGGATTTATTCAAAATATCTTGCAATAGTTCACTTTTTATATGAATAGGATAATATTTTAGTAAAAAGTTCGGTAGCTTAGCTAAGCAATTATATTGAAGTTTAATTAAAGTGTAATCTGTAGCTAATTTTTCTGCAAGTGCAATGGTCTGATGTGTGTTGCCTGTTCTATCATCTGCAAATATGTATATTTTCATTATAGATATTTCTCTAAAGGTAGTGTTAATAAGTCTGTTAGGGGTAGTGATTTATCACAAGCATTAGCTATTTGTGGTGTGATTGGGATTTGAGCAATTAAAGGTATATTATATTTTTGTGATAGATGGTTGCCACTATTATCTTCAAGCATATAGCTCATATTTTCAATTATTCCAAGTATAGGTAGTCCTAATTTTTGATATAAATCGATAGAACGTATTACATCTATTTCTGATATTTTTTGTGGAGTAGTGACTATTATTACGCCGTCTAAATGATAATTCTCTAAGATACTTAAATGAATATCACCGGTACCAGGGGGCATATCGATAATTAAATAATCAAGGTTATCCCATTTTGTTACTGATAATAATTGATAAATAGTCTTACTTGCCATAGGACCACGCCAAATAATAGCTGAATGATCTTTAACAAAAAATCCTATAGACATAATTTGAATAATAGATATCTTCCAAAACTTTACTTCTATAGGTAATTTGTGCATTGATCCGGTACTCATATCCTCACATACTTCTTTGTACGCTGCGGTGGTACGTTCCGTATTTCTTTCAAATTCCTCTCTATAAGTGCATTTGGAAAGATATCTATTTTGTGCCGTTATAGGTATTATTCGACCTTCAATGGTTTTTGGCACTTCGTTAATGCCAAAGATGTGAGGAATTGACGGACCGTAAATATCAGCATCTACTATCCCGACTCGGTAATTTTCGCAACTTAACTGCTGAGCAATAAGAGCTGCTATTGTAGATTTGCCAACTCCGCCTTTACCTGACGCTACTAAGATAATTTTTTGTACGTTTTCTACCAAGTGTTTTGGTTTTTGAGGTTTTTGTTCTAAAGTTTTGTGGTGTGTAAAAACAATTGTTATATTACCTATTCCAGAAATTTCGTTAAGTTTATTAATTGCTTTAAGTCTGATTTCTTCAGCTTCTAACTTTTCTTTACCTGATATATTTATTGAGAAACCTATATTATTACCCTTAATTACAATATTCGATATAACTTGTTTTAAAAAAGAACCGTCTTTAAAAGTAATATTCTGAATCTTATCGATAATTTGTCTTTGATGTAAATTCGCCATAATTAAATTTCCTTTTTAAATCTATTAAAGCTCATAACTTGACGTTATATACTATATAATATATATAATTATCTCATCTTTAAAATAATATAAAAAGCAAATGCTTAATAAAAAATATATCTTGATTTTAAAAAAATCTCCATGGAGAGATTTTGATTCTAATAAAGACGATAACATATTCACAAGACCGCGTAAAAATCAATTTAATTTTGATAAATTTCAATTCCAGTTTAATTTTAATGCTAAAACAATAATTTTAGCTGTTGTTGCGGTGGCTACTTTATGGTTTGCTTCGGGTATTTATGAAATAAAAGAGGGTGAAGAAGCTGCAGTGATAAGGTTTGGACGCTTTGTACGTAAGGGCTATCCAGGGCTTAATTATCATTTACCTGCTCCTTTTGAAAAGATAATAGTTGAGAAGGTTAAACAATCACGTCGTATTGAAATTGGTTATCGTACAAATAACTCGATACGTAGTGGTGGCGATAATACTAAAAATATTGCCGGTGAAAGTATAATGCTCACCGGTGATGAAAATATCGTTGCTTTAAATTGTGATGTAATGTGGCATATTAATAATCTTGAAGAGTTTATTTTTAATGTACAAAGACCTGAAGAAACAGTAAAAGCAACAGTAGAAAGTGCTGTTAGGGAAGTAATAGGTAATACTCCTATTTCTTGGGTATTATCCGATCAAAAGCAAGAAATTACTTATAAGATAGAGACATTAGCACAAAAGATACTGGATAGTTATAATGTTGGTGTTATGATTGAGAAAGTACAGTTATTGAAAGCTGAGCCACCTGCTGAGGTCATAGATGCTTATAGAGACGTGCAAACTTCAAAGGCTGATAAAGAGAAAGAAATAAACCAAGCTCAAGCATATAATAATAAAATTTTACCGGAAGCGAGAGGAGCAGCTGCAAAGATTATACAAGAAGCAGAAGGTTATAGAGAAGAAGTAATATCAAAAGCAGAAGGTGATAGCCAAAGATTTAATGCTATTTATAAACAATATACTACAGGTAGGCAAGTAACTAGAGATAGGTTATATTTAGAGGTAGCTGAAGAAATATTAAGCGGTTCAAATAAAACAATTATTAATAATGCACTGCTACCACATATGGCTATTAAACCATAGGGTACTATGTCATTCCTGTTTTTGTGGGAATCCATAAAACATTGAAAAAGACTTGATCTAGCTCACAAGTCATGGGGATGATAATCTCGGGAAACTGATCGATGCAACAAAGTCCTTTCACAAGAATGAAATTTAAACAACAAGGAATATATAAATGCAACAAAAGATTTCTTATATAATTTTTACAATTGTTTTCGGGCTGATACTGATTTCTAGCTCCTTATTTTCAGTGGATCAACGCCAATCTGCTGTGGTGTTCCAGTTTGGTGAGGCAGTTAGAACTGTAGAAAATCCAGGGCTGCATATTAAAATTCCATTTATTCAAAATGTAGAGTTTTTTGATAAACGTCTTTTAGACGTTGAGGTTGAGGCAAAAGAATTAACAGCCGCCGACGGTAAACGAGTTATTGTTGATGCTTATGCCAAATTCCAAATTAATAATCCGGTTATGTTTTATAAAACGGTGCATAATTACCAAGGGGTAAAAATTAGATTGACTCGGAATCTTGAGTCCTCAATGCGCAAGGTGATAGGTAAAATCTCACTAAGTAGTCTTTTAAGCCAAGAGCGTAGTAACGTAATGTTAAATATCTTAAACCAAGTGGACAGAGAAGCTAAAAGTTTTGGTATTGATGTTGTAGATGTTAGAATTTTAAGAGCAGACTTACCAAAAGAAAATAGTGCAGCTATTTATCGCCGTATGCAAACGGCACGTGAAAAAGAAGCAACCCAAATTAGAGCAGAAGGACAAGAAGAAAGCGTACGTATTCGTTCAAAAGCAGATAAAGAAAGTAAAATAATACTTGCAAAAGCTTATAGAGATGCACAAATTATCAAAGGTGACGGCGATGAGAAAGCAGCAAAAATATATAATTCTGCTTATTCCGTCGATCCCGAATTTTATAAATTTTATAGATCACTTTTAGTATATAAAAATTCTTTAAAGAAAGAAGATACTAATTTTGTAATTTCATCTGAGGCTGAAGTTTTTAAATATTTAAATTTAGCTAAGTAGTAATTATGTACCCTAAAATGTTTAAATATATTTTTGCCGTAATAGTTATTCTGTTAAATAATAATGTTTTAGCAACAGAGAATATTAAAAAACAAGAAATTTTAGACGTAAATGAGTTTACGGAAATAAATTCTGCTCCTTTAAAAGTAAGTGAAGCTGCTCGTTATAGCTTTGCCGATATAGTTGAGCCGTTAATTCCTGCGGTCGTTAATATTTCAACTATAGAATATGTTAATAGTAAATCAGAAAATGCTGAAAAAGATCCTCTGCAAGAAAAAAAACCTTTAGATTTCATTAATGATTTTTTAGAACGGCTTAATATACCGCTGAATTTGGAAGAAGTGGATAAAACTCCTAAAAATGTTCCACTTGGCTCAGGATTTATTATTGAGCCTAATGGATTAATAGTGACAAACTATCATGTAATTGCAAATGTTAATAAAATTAATATAAAACTTGCAGATAATACTGAATTACCAGCTAAATTGATAGGTAGTGATACTAAAACTGATTTAGCTCTCTTAAAAATAGATAGTGAGGAGCCTCTACCTTTTGTTGAGTTTGGAGATTCAAATGATGCAAGAGTAGGTGATTGGGTTATTGCAATTGGTAATCCGTTTGGTAATCTAGGTGGTACGGTTACTGCCGGTATTATTTCTTCTAAAGGTCGGGATATCGATATAGATACGGATAATATAGTTGATAATTTTATTCAAACGGATGCTGCAATTAATAACGGTAATTCTGGTGGTCCTATGTTTAATTGGGATCAGAAAGTAATCGGCGTAAATACGGCAATTTTCTCACCACTTGGCACTAATATAGGTATTGGTTTTGCAATACCATCAAATACTGCAAAGCCTATAATCGAACGCCTTAAGAAAGATGGTAAAATAAATAGAGGGCGTCTTGGAGTAACAATACAAGATTTAACCAAGGAAATTTCTGAAGGGTTAGGACTTAAAGATACTAGTGGGGTGTTAGTAGCTAAAGTACAAGAAGACGGTCCAGGGGATAAAGCAGGTATTAAAACAGGTGATATAATAATAGGGTTTGCAGATATACCGGTTAAAAATACTAAAAAATTACGTGTAATTATTGCAGATGCTCCTATTGATCAGGAAGTCAAAGTAAAAATACTTCGTGACAAAAAAGAGCTTGAATTACCTATTAAGATTACTGCAGATAATGAAGAAGTTAACAAAGATTTAGCAGAACATGTAGATAAAGAAGAAATAACAAACAAAGGAGAAAATGATTTATCTATTACTAAAAATAATATTACTTTTAGTAATTTGACTGAAGAATTAAGACAAAAATATACTATCCCTCAGGATAAAACGGGAGTAGTTATAACCAATATTGATCAAGAAGGAAACAGTTTTAAAATTGGTGATCTGATAACCAATGTTAATCAAGAAAACATAGACAATATAAGTAAGCTAGAAGAATTATATGAAAATGCTAAAAAATCGAATAAGCAAAATATTTTGCTCTTGATTGAAAGAGGAGATAATAATATGTTCATACCACTACATGTTATGTGATTAGTGTAATACGTTGGTCACGCCATGGTATGATGCTTCCGAAGTGTTTTTCAAGAGTCATGCTATAATAACTTTAAAAATAACATTAAATAAATTATGAATGAAAAAATAGCAATTTTAAGTGCATATAGTTTTGTTAATATAGAAGAGCCAGAAAATTTGATACCAAAGCTTTTGCTTATTGGTAAAAGAAAATATATTAGAGGTACTATTTTATTATCACAAGAAGGTTTTAACGGTTCTTTTTCAGGTTCATATGAAAATGTAAATCTTGTGCTTGAAGAATTGATAAAGCTAACTGGGACCAAAGATGTTAACGTTAAAATAAATTATAGTGATGCTCATCCTTTTCAGAAATTAAAAGTCAGACTTAAGAAAGAGATTGTAGCAATGAATGTCAATGATTTAGATGTTGATTTATTTAAGGGCAAATATATAGAGCCGAAGGATTGGGATAGTTTTATTACACAACAAGATGTTATAGTAATAGATACTCGAAATACTTATGAAGTAGAGGTCGGTACATTTAAATCGGCAATTAACCCGTATACGGAAACATTTAAGCAGTTTCCAGCTTGGGTTCGCCAAAATGAGAAATTACTTAAAGGTAAGAAGATTGCTATGTTTTGTACTGGCGGTATTAGGTGTGAAAAATCTACCAGTTTACTTAAAAGCATAGGCTATGATGAGGTATATCATTTGAAGGGGGGTATATTGCAGTACTTAGAAGATACACAAAACAAGAATAATTTATGGCAAGGCAAGTGCTTTGTATTTGATAATAGAAGAGCAGTATCAGATGATTTATCACCTGCTGAAGGGTATACTCGTTTATCTTCTACTTAATTTTTTATTATGTTAAATAGCATGACTAAAACAAAACAGGAAATTTATAATAAGCGTCCACTTTCACCACATTTAAGCATATATAAACCTCAGATAAGTTCTACGTTGTCGATTTTGCATCGTATGACCGGTGTTGCTTTATTTTTTGCAGTATCAATTTTGGTGTGGTGGTTGATTCTTAGTAAATATGACAATAATTATTTGCATTTTGCTAGTTGCTGCATTATAAAAATATGCTTAGTAACCGTTAGCTACACTTGGTTTTATCATTTATGTAATGGTATTCGTCATTTATTTTGGGATATTGGTTATGGCTTTTCTATAAAAGCAGTGAACATAACGGGTTGGTGTGTAGTTATATGTTCCATATTATTAACTATGTTGTTATGGGTGTAAGCTATATGTTGTTGTAGAAATTATGAAAGCTACTTTACCAAAACGCTCGCTTAGATTAGGGCAAGGCTCAATTTTATAGTCCAGCAAATCTAGATATTGCACAAGGAAAATCACCATGATTATCTTATATGGAACATATGCTAGAGGCAGAGTAACATGGTTTAGTTAATATTTATCATAATGCTAATAATACTAAGAAAAGGTAAAAATAAAAGGGGCATACTACTGTAAGACTTGAAATTATATCTATAAAAGATTAGACAAAACAAGAGTAATAAAAAGGATTAGAGTATCTCTGATGGTTCAGAAATATCTATAGTTCTTGAATCCATGGAAGTATTTTTATACAGATCTTACAAAGAAAGTAGTGCATTTTATATTATAGTGATACTTATAAGTGAAGTTAAGGCTTTAACTGGGAATAAGGAAAAGGAAATTACTCAAGCAAGGTTATTATAAAGAGTGGTTTAAAAGTCGATTTGGTTTTTTGATTGATTGCAAGTATCCATTTGAAAGAGGTGAGTTAAACAAAAGTGCTTTTTATATTTATTAAGCTACGGAAAGTTTTTATAGTAGAATTTTATTAGTTTTGTCAAATTATAAACCTAAGTTGCATGATATAAAACAGTTAGGTAATAGAGCAAAAAATTATAATGATGAGCTGTTGCAATTATTTACTATAGCAACGTCGGGGTAAGAAGAATGTTTTAATAAATTGTTTTGGAAAGCTTATATTGATGTAAGATATGATAAAAACTATCAAATTACCAAAGAACAGCTTGTATATTTAATTTCAAGAGTTGAGAAGTTTAAAATAAATAACAGAAAAATGTGTTTGAGAAAAGTAATGGTATATGCTTTTAAAGCAGAAATTGTAAAAGCAAAGGCCGATGGCGCTGTTAAAAGTGGTGCTTATCATTGGTTATTACAAAGGATTACAGGGCTTGTATTAGCTTTATGTTCTATATGGTTAATATACTTTACATTAACTAATAAAAATAGTGATTTAAGTATCATTATGTTGGAGCTTAAAAAACCTTTTAATGTAGTAGCATTATTAATTACGGTAATTATTTCTTTATATCATGCTATATTGGGTATGCAGGCAGTAATAGAAGATTATATAAACTGCAATAATAAATTACGTAATGCATTAATTATAGTAGTAAAATTATTCTGCTTAGTTACTATTGCATCTTTTGTGATGGTTATGCTTTATGAGAGATGATTGAGTTATGTTCAGTGTCATCCTGCAACTTGATCACAGGATCCAGAAAAATCCCTAATAATTATTAGTATTATTAACTGGATCCCGTGGTCAAGCCACGAGCTGACAATTGAGAAACCAAACCTATTCACGTAACAATGCTTTATCGTAATGATGTTGATGCCAATATTTTAAAATACAAGATTAAAAATTAAATTAATGACTAAAGCTTATAATATCATTCATCATAAATTTGACGTCGTTGTTGTAGGGGCAGGCGGAGCAGGGCTCCGTTCTGCTTTCGGTATGGCTAAAGAAGGGCTACATACTGCTTGTGTAACGAAGCTATTCCCGACTCGTAGTCATACCGTGGCTGCTCAGGGTGGAATTAGTGCAGCTCTTGGGAATATGGGCGAAGATGATTGGCGTTGGCATATGTATGATACTGTTAAAGGTTCTGATTGGTTAGGCGATCAAGATGCCATCGAGTATATGTGTAAGAATGCTCCTGATGCGATTTTAGAGCTTGAGCATTACGGCGTACCTTTTTCAAGAACCGAAGAAGGAAAAATTTATCAGCGTCCTTTCGGTGGTATGACAACAGAGTACGGTAAAGGAAAAGCGGCGCAGCGTACATGTGCTGCAGCAGATCGTACTGGGCATGTCATACTCCATACTTTATATCAACAATCATTGAAAAATAAAGTACAGTTTTTTATTGAATATTTTGCTATTGATTTATTGATGGAAGACGGTGAATGTAGAGGTGTAGTGGCATGGAATTTAGATGATGGTAGTATACATTGTTTTAGAGCTCATAATGTAGTACTTGCAACAGGTGGATATGGGCGTGCTTATTTTTCGGCTACGTCTGCTCATACTTGTACAGGTGACGGGGGGGGAATGGCGATTCGAGCCGGTTTGCCTCTGCAAGATATGGAGTTTGTGCAGTTCCACCCGACTGGTATATATTCAGCAGGCTGTCTTATCACCGAGGGAGCTAGAGGTGAGGGGGGGTATCTTGTAAATGCAAATGGTGAGCGTTTTATGGAGCGTTATGCTCCGGCTGCAAAAGATTTAGCTTCAAGGGATGTAGTGTCAAGAGCAATTACTATCGAAATTCGTGAAGGTCGAGGAGTTGGTGAGCATAAAGATCATGTATTTCTGCATTTAGATCATTTATCTCCTGAAATTTTATATAGTCGCTTACCCGGTATTTCCGAAACAGCTAAAATTTTTGCAGGTGTGGATGTTACTAAAGAGCCGATACCAGTACTTCCTACAGTTCATTATAATATGGGCGGAATACCGACTAATTACCACGGTCAAGTTGTCATTAAAGACGGCACAAATCATAACACTATAGTAAAAGGTCTTATGGCAATTGGTGAGGCTGCTTGTGTATCGGTACATGGTGCTAATCGTTTAGGATCAAACTCTTTGCTTGATTTAGTAGTATTTGGTAGAAGCTCTGCATTAAAAGCATCTGAGCTTATTAAGCCTGCCAATCCGCATAAGCCTTTAAAAGAAGAAATCCTTGAAAAAGTTATAAATAGATTTGATAAAGTTCGTCATAGTAACGGTAATATTTTAGTTGCAGATTTAAGGCTTAAAATGCAGCGTACTATGCAAAGCCATGCTTCAGTATTCAGAACTCAAGAGGTGCTAGACGAAGGGGCGGAAATGATTAGTGAAATGAGGGCCGGTTATAAAGATATAAAAATTAACGATAAATCTTTAATTTGGAATAGTGATTTAGTTGAAGCCTTAGAACTAGATAATTTGCTTGATCAAGCTTTGGTAACGGTATATTCGGCAGCTGCAAGAAAAGAAAGCAGGGGCGCCCATGCTAGGGAAGATTATCCTGATCGTAATGATCGGGATTGGATGAAGCATACCCTTAGCTCTATAGATGAAGTAGGTAAAGTGGTGCTTGATTATAAACCTGTGACGCTAACCACTTTAACCGATGAAGTAAAAGCAATACCGCCGGCAAAGAGAGTGTACTAATGTATATTAGTTTAATTTTGAAAATTTGCGTTGTTGGTTTGTCAAGACTAAAATCGTTATTGTGCACATTTGTTCAGAGCCTGGCAAAATCCATTAGAAGAAATAAAAATGCTAAAAACTACATTTTTATTTCTTCCTTGCTTAGTCAATTATTTTGTAATTTTTCTTGCAATGACGAAAAAATCGATCAACTCAGGAATAAATCTATAAATAATTTATGTTTGAGTATTTAATAAAATTCTATCCAAAAATCCTTTTTATTGTAGAGGGGACGCTAGTTACTTTAAAATATAGCATTATAGCCGTTATATTTGGTTTGATGATAGGGACGTTACTTGCTATTTGTAAGGTAAATAAACATTGTGCTTTAAGATTTTTTGCAAATTTTTATACTTCTATTTTTAGAGGGACGCCTCTATTAATTCAGCTAAGTATTATTTATTTTGCATCGCCTTATATAGTAGGTATTAAATTTAGTGTGTTTACGGCAGGGGCTATTTCCTTTTCTCTTAATTCGGGTGCATATGTTTCGGAAGTAATTAGAGCAGGAATTAATGCAGTTGATAAAGGTCAGTTTGAAGCGGCTGAAGCTCTTGCTATTCCAAAATTTTTAATCATGAAAGATATAATCTTACCGCAAGCAGTTAGAAATATTTTTCCATCATTAGTAAATGAACTTGTGAATTTAATTAAAGAATCAGCCATTATTTCTATGCTTGGAGAAATAGATTTAATGCGTAGAGCACAAATTGTATCAATTGAAACATATAATTATTTTTTTCCAATGATTATTGCTGCATGCTGTTATTATATTTTAGTCATGTTAATCAGCTTTATAGCAAAAATAATTGAGAAAAAAGTGATTGTTAATTAAAACATACTTGCTTTTATGGCAAAAGTAATTATAATTTAAATTTAGTGTAATTTATAAGTTTTTTGGAGTATTTATTTAAATGCCGACATATAATCAATTAGTACGTTTTGGGAGAAAGTCAAAAGCTCGTAAGACCAAATCTCCTGCCTTAGAATCTAATCCTTTTAAAAGCGGTGTTTGCTTAGTAGTAAAAACTGTTACCCCTAAAAAGCCTAACTCTGCACTTCGTAAGATTGCGACGGTGCGTTTAAGTAATAAAAGAACCGTAAATGCATATATTCCAGGTGAAAAGCATAGTGTAAAGGAGCATGATAGGGTGTTAGTAAGAGGTGGTCAAGTTCCTGATCTTCCAGGGGTAAAATATCATATTGTACTTGGTGCTTATGATATTGCTGGAGTTAAAGGACGTAAACAAGGTCGTTCACGTTATGGTGCTCCTCGTAAACAAGTTGCAGTTACAAAAAAATAAATTATTAGTTAGAGAGAAAAAATAAAATGTCACGTCGTCATGCCGCGGAAAAGCGAGTAATTTTACCTGATATGAAATATAACAGTATTTTGCTGTCAAGGTTTATCAATAATATTATGAAAGAAGGAAAGAAAGTTCTTGCAGAGAAAATTGTTTATTCAGCTTTTGATAAAATTGAAAAGAAACATAAAGTCGATCCATATCAAACCTTTAATAATGCTATGCATAATGTAAAGCCGCATTTAGAAGTCACTTCAGTTAGAGTAGGAGGTGCTAATTATCAAGTTCCAACACATGTTGATGAAAGAAGAGGTTATGCTCTCGCTAGCCGTTGGATTATTAATGCTGCGTCAAAACGTTCTGAAAAAATGATGATTGATAAACTCGCTGAAGAGTTGTTTGAAGCTTCTAATAACAGAGGAATTGCCATTAAGAAGAAAGAAGATACTCATAAAATGGCTGAAGCTAATAAAGCCTTCTCTCATTTTAGTCCTAAAAAAATGAAGTAAGGTAAGCTATTATGACTAAGATAAACACACTTGAGTATATTCGTAATATAGGTATATGTGCTCACATCGATGCTGGTAAGACCACAACTACCGAGCGTATTTTATATTATA
Source organism: Rickettsia sp. Oklahoma-10 (assembly GCF_039954865.1). Taxonomy (NCBI): domain Bacteria; kingdom Pseudomonadati; phylum Pseudomonadota; class Alphaproteobacteria; order Rickettsiales; family Rickettsiaceae; genus Rickettsia; species Rickettsia oklahomensis. The sequence continues at coordinate 490,583 of NZ_CP157197.1, forward strand.
CCGGTAAATCACATAAAATAGGTGAAGTTCATGAGGGCGGTGCTACCATGGACTGGATGGAGCAGGAGCAAGAGCGTGGTATAACAATTACTTCAGCTGCTACTACCTGTAGATGGCAAAATAAGATAATAAATATTATCGATACTCCCGGACATGTTGACTTTACTATTGAGGTAGAACGCTCGCTGCGTGTTCTTGATGGTGCGGTTGCAGTATTTGACGGTGTAGCAGGTGTTGAGCCACAATCTGAGACAGTATGGAGACAAGCTGATAAATATAATGTTCCTAGAATGTGTTTTATCAATAAAATGGACAGAATGGGAGCGGATTTTTATAGATGCGTTGAAATGATCAAAGGTCGTTTAGGAGCAAAACCGCTTGTTGTTCAGTTGCCTGTAGGGCTTGAAGAGAATTTTAAAGGTATAATTGATCTTGTTAAAATGAAAGCAGTGATTTGGAAAGATGAATCACTTGGAGCTGAATATTTTGAAGAAGATATACCTGTCGATATGAAAGACAAAGCTAAAGAATATCGTACTAAGTTACTTGATATGGTTGTTGAATTAGATGACCATGTTATGGAAAAATATTTATTGGGTGAAGAAGTAACGGAAGAAGAGATTAAAAGATTAATCAGAAGTGGTACTATATCAGCAGCTTTTTATCCGGTTTTATGCGGTAGTGCTTTTAAAAATAAAGGAGTACAGCCTTTACTTGATGCTGTAGTAGATTTCCTGCCTGCACCTATTGACATAGGTATAGTAAAAGGCATTGAAGTAAGTACTAGTGAAGAAAAAGATTTGCCTATTTCAGTAACTGAGCCTTTTGCAGCTTTAGCATTTAAAATTATGAATGATCCGTTTGTTGGTTCATTAACGTTTATTAGAATATATTCAGGGAAAATCACGGCCGGATCGACTGTTATTAATACTGTCAAGAATAAAAGAGAAAAAATTGGTAGAATGCTATTAATGCATGCTAATAATCGTGAAGACGTAAAAGAAGCGTCAGCAGGTGATATAGTAGCTTTAGCAGGTCTTAAAGATACTACCACAGGTGATACGTTATCTGATATTGATAAGCAAGTAATCTTAGAAAAAATGGAATTTCCGGAGCCGGTAATTGAGCTTGCGGTGGAACCTAAGTCAACAGCTGATCAAGAAAAAATGAGTTTAGCACTTGCTCGTTTGGCAGCAGAAGACCCATCATTTAGAGTTTCAACAGATCATGAAACAGGACAAACAGTGATAAAAGGAATGGGAGAGCTCCATTTAGAAATTATCATTGATCGTATGAGAAGAGAGTTTAAGGTTGAAGCAAATATTGGAGCTCCTCAAGTAGCATATCGTGAGACTATAACCAAAGCTTGTGAAATTGATTATACTCATAAAAAACAGTCAGGTGGTGCAGGGCAATTTGCACGTGTAAAAATTATCTTTGAACCTTTAAATCCAGGCGAAGGGTTTATTTTTGAAAGTAAAATTGTCGGTGGTGCTGTGCCTAAAGAATATATACCCGGTGTTGAAAAAGGATTAAATAATATTAGAGAAACCGGTGTTATTGCTGGTTATCCTATGATTGATTTTAAAGCAACTTTAGTTGATGGTGCATTTCATGATGTAGATTCTAGTGTACTTGCATTTGAAATTGCAGCAAAGGCAGCATTTAGAGAAGGGATGCTGGAAGGTAATCCTAAGTTACTTGAGCCGATTATGAAAGTTGAAGTTATCACTCCTGATGAATATATGGGAGATATTATAGGTGATTTAAATAGCCGTAGAGGACAAATCCAAAGCATGGATCCAAGAGCAAATGCTCAAGTAGTTACCTCTAATGTTCCTTTGGCAGAAATGTTTGGTTATGTTAATACGCTTAGGTCTCTATCTCAAGGTAGAGCTCAGTTTAGTATGATATTTTCTCATTATGCTCAAGTGCCGCATCAGATAGCTAATATTATTAAAGCTAAAAAATAATTGAGTAGTATAATTAGATATAATGTTATGTTTTACAAAGATAAATGTTTTTTTTGCTGTTTCTAAATTAGATGTGCCGGTTATTTAGTAATTTTTTATTATTGATTTTTTATTAAAAATATGATAGGAGTGTAGCTCAATTGGTAGAGCACCGGTCTCCAAAACCGGAGGTTGCAGGTTCGATTCCTGTCGCTCTTGCCATTATAGATTTGAGTTTTTTACTATAAAATATAGACTTCTTATAAAACTAATGCTCTTCTAGAGAAGAATTTAAGGATGCACTGCAGTTTGGGTCGCATCATACATCTTTAGATGAGGATTCAAGTGTTGAGTCATTATCTTAATTACCTCTAGAAGTAGAATTTTGTAAGAAATATCTAAGTTACCTAACAAAAAATATGTTTAAGGGATATAATATTTATAAGTTTTTTGAACAAGTTAAACAAGAAACTTGCAAGGTAGTTTGGCCAACTAGAAAAGAGCTTGTTACTTCAACATTAATAGTGGTAGTAGCAGTTTTTATTTTTAGCTTAATTTGTTTGATGCTTGATTATAGTATACATAATATAATGCAGCTTTTGCTTAATATTGGCAAATAGTATAAGGAATAAATTATGATAGAACAGAATATGGATAATATATTTCCTTCTTCTGAGAAAAATGTAAAGCAGTGGTATGTAGTACATACAGCATCGGGAGCAGAGAAACGTATAAAAGAGGATATATTAAGGAAAATCGCTAAACAGAAAATGACAGGTTTTTTTGAAGATATATTAATACCTGTTTTTGGAGTTTCTGAAGTTAAACGTGGTAAAAATGTCAAGGTAGAAAAAAAACTAATGCCGAGTTATCTTTTGATAAAGATGAATATGACTGATAAATCTTGGCATTTTGTGAAAAATATACCTGGAGTAACTGGCTTTTTAGGGAGCAAAACCACGCCAAAAGCTCTTACAGAAAGTGAAATACAAAATATTTTTAATAATCTGGAAGCAGAAGCTAAAGAAGCAAAAAATTCTAAATTGTATGAAGTTGGTGAAATAGTGACTGTTACAGATGGTCCTTTTGAAACTTTTATGGGTATGGTGGAAGAAATAGATCAAGAAAAAAACAGGTTAAAAGTTTCAGTTTCAATATTTGGGAAAGCAACTCCAATAGAACTAAATTTTAATCAAGTAAAGAAAAATAATTAAAAGTTAGTAGTATATTTAGAATACTCCTAAATAAAATGAAGAGTAGGAAAGATATAGATAAATTTTTTAGAATTGGAAACAGTTTTTCTATTACTTAATTATTTAAAACTTCTTTAAAAAAGCAGTATATGTCTAATGAGGACTAAAGTGCAATATATAAATTATCTCTAAGTAAGAGTGTTATAAAGTAATATTAATTTAAGAGAAAATAAGGATATTTATAAATGTCTCAGAAAGCAATAAAAGGTTATATTAACTTGATAATTCCGGCTGCCGGAGCTACTCCTGCCCCTCCTATAGGGCCAGCACTTGGCCAAAGAAAAGTTAATATTGCAGCATTTTGTAAAGATTTTAATGATGCTACACAAGGTATGGAAAAAGGAATACCTCTGCCAACTGTAATTACCGTTTATGAAGATAGGAGTTTTGCTTTTAAAATCAAAACTCCTCCAGCCTCTTATTTTTTAAAGAAGTATGCTAAAATTACTAAAGGTTCTAGTGCTACTAAAAAAGAAGTTGTAGTAGGTAAAGTTACTATGGATGATTGCCGTGAAATTGCAAAGTTAAAAATGACTGATTTAAATACAAAAAATATTGAAGCAGCAACAAAAATTATTTGTGGTAGTGCTGCATCTATGGGACTTGAAGTGGTAGGAAATTAATTATTATGTCAAATAACAAAGATGTTGCCGTAAAAATTAGCGGTGGTAAAAAAATAAGAGAAGCTAGAGAAAAAGTAAAATCAGATTATTTGTATAATTTAACAAATGCGGTTGAGCAATTAAAATCAGCATCATATGTTAAATTTGATCCAACCTTAGAAATAGTTATGAAGCTTGGAATTGATCCTAGGCATTCCGATCAAATGGTACGCGGCGTAGTTAATTTACCTGCCGGTACAGGCAAAACTGTAAGAGTTGCTGTTATTTGTAAAGAAGAAAGAGAAGAAGATGCTAAAAGTGCTGGAGCAGATTTAGTAGGTGCAACAAGTATAATTGATGAAATTAAAGCAGGAAAAATTAATTTTGATGTATGTATAGCTACTCCCGATATGATGGCAGCTATAGGCTCAGTTGCAAGAATTTTAGGACCAAAAGGTTTAATGCCTAATCCTAAACTTGGTACCGTAACTTTAGATATTAAAAATGCTATAAAAAATGCTAAAAGTGGTCAGGTAGAATATAGAGCAGAAAAAGCTGGTATAATTCATGCAGGGCTTGGAAAATTATCTTTCTCAAACCAAGATTTATTAAAAAATTTAAATGCATTTATTGAGGCAGTAATTAAAGCAAAGCCTGTTGGGTTGAAGGGAAGTTATTTAAAAGCAATATATTTGTCCTCTACTATGGGAGCATCAGTACAAATAGATTTAACTAGCATAGCATAATTTTTATTAAACTGTTTCTATTTAAACAATGCAAATATCGAATTATTTTACATGATCCGCTATTTGGGTATGATATTGAATATAAAAGGTAAAAGGCAGTTTTCACTTTTTATATAAAAATATTAGTTTTATGTAAGGATTTTAAATCAAGCAAAATCCGCTGCATATACAGCTTTTAAAACAATAGTACATTACATATGTAATTTTCTATTGGTGATAAATAGATAATCAAATAATAGTTTTTGTATTATTAAAATATATTTAAAACTGTTGTTATAAAAGGAGAAGTAATAGGTGTTAAGATCAGCAAAAACATTAGCAGTAGAGGGTATTGTAAATATTTATAAAGAGTCACCGTCTGTAATTATTACTCATTATCAAGGGTTAACCGCTAGTCAAATGAGTTCACTTAGAGAATCACTTAAATCTAAAGCAGCAGGTTTTAAAGTAGTTAAAAATGCTTTAGCAAAAATAGCTGCGAATCAAACAGGACTTGATAATATTGCTGAGTTATTTGTAGGGCCTACTGCTATTGTTTATTCTAAAGAACCAGTTGAGATAGCAAAATTAGTAGTTAATTTTGCTAAGGCTAATGATAATCTTAAGATTATTGGCGGAATAGTTGATAATCATGTGTTAGATAAACATTCAATAAAAGAACTTGCTAAGCTACCTTTACTTCATGAGCTTAGAAGTAAAATTGTTGAGTTATTACAAGCACCGGCTACTAAGGTTGTAGGTGTTTTACAAACCCCGTCTTCGAGTATGGCGAGAGTAATACAAGCATATGCTAGTAAAAATTAACTTAATATAAAAAGTAAAAAGGAAAAAATTATGGCAGATTTAGCTAAAATTGAAGAACAATTATCATCATTAACATTAATGCAAGCAGCTGAACTTGTGAAAATGCTAGAAGAAAAATGGGGTGTATCCGCAGCTGCTCCTGTTGCTATGGTAGCTGCAGCAGCTCCTGTTGCTGAAGCAGTTGCAGAGAAAACAGATTTTGAAGTAGTTTTAATAGCTGTAGGTGATAAGAAAGTGGAAGTAATTAAAGCTGTAAGAGAAATTACAGGTCTCGGTTTAATTGAAGCTAAGAAATTAGTTGATGAGGCTCCAAAGGCAGTTAAACAGAGTGTAAAGAAAGCAGAAGCAGAAGGAATTAAAAGTAAATTAGAATCTGTTGGAGCAAAAGTTGAATTAAAATAATTATTTCTGCGCTAGGTTCTGTAAAGAATATTATTTATATTTTAGATGTTTTAAGGTGAAAATTAATAAGTTTCTTCTCCGATTGGTTGTTTTTTATTCCAAAAAATCTTATAATTTACAATCAATAAAGAATTAAATATAGATTAATTTCCCTTTACAGAACCTAATATTTTTTGCATCACAGATGAAATATTTTATAGCTTTAAATTAACTTCTTAAAATCTAAAAAGCCTTATTTTAGTGATTAAATTTGAATAAGGCTTTTTTGTTTACAAATTATTTTAAAGCTAATTTTAAGTTATTTTTTGAAATAGGATAAAAAGCTATTACATTAAAAATTTTACTAATTAAAATACGCCTAGATATAATTATTAAAATTTCCTAGGTTCTTTGAACATTTCTAATTGATTTGTTATTTTTGGATATTTTGAAGTGAAAATTAATAAGATTTTTATAGCTGCTCCTTTAGGAAATCTTATAATTTGCAGTAAAAAATAGTCAAAATAAAGTCTTTTTAGAAATGTACACAGATCCTACACAAGATCTAAATAGGTTTCTTTAATTTAGATTCTAAAAAACAGTATATTTGTTTTTTGCTACTAAATTATAAGTATTTTGTTGCAATAGATAGCTATTCCAATAAAAACTTTATTGTTTTAAATATAATTTAAATTTTATATACATAGTCACTTCAATAACGGGCAGTAATTTTATCAGTCAGGAGATTATATGGTTTCATTAAGGGATAATATAGAAGCACAACCCTTGTCACATAATAGAAGAATAAGAAAAAATTTTGGTCACATAAATTTAGTAGCAGATATACCGAATTTGATTGAAATTCAAAAAAATTCATATGAAAAAAACTTCCTACAGTTAAATATTAAAGATTCTGAAAGAAAAAATAAGGGTTTACAATCTATATTAAACTCAATTTTTCCTATTTCAGATTCTTCTAATGTTGCTAACTTAGAATTTGTCAAATATGAATTTGATACTCCAAAATATGATGTAGAAGAGTGTAGTCAAAGAAGTTTAAGTTATGCTGCTCCTCTTAAAGTTACCTTAAGATTAAGTATTTGGGACATAGATGAGGATACCGGTACTAGAGAAATTAAAGGGATTAAAGAGCAAGAAGTATATATGGGTGATATCCCGTTAATGACTAAAAATGGTACTTTTATTATCAATGGTACGGAAAGAGTCGTTGTATCACAAATGCATCGCTCACCAGGTGTATTCTTTTATCATGATGAAGGCAAAATCCACTCTTCCGGAAAACTTTTATATTCTGCTCGTGTTATTCCATATAGAGGTTCTTGGCTTGATTTAGAGTTTGATGCTAAGGATGTTATTTATTTTAGAATTGATAGAAAAAGAAAGCTTTATGCTACTACTTTGCTTAGAGCTATAGGCATGAGTACTGCAGAAATTATAAAATTTTATTATAATTCAGTCACTTATAAGCTTGTTAAAAATAAAGGTTGGGCAGTTAAATTTATGCCAGGGCATATTACTGCTCATCGTTTAACAAATGATTTAGTAGATGCAGATAACGGCAATGTTTTACTGAAAGCAGGACAAAAAATTACCCCTCGTTTAGCTAAAAAATATTCTGGAGAAGGGCTTAATAATATTTTAGTAGCTCATGAAACTTTAATCGGCAAATATTTATCCGAGGATTTAAGAGATCCTGTAAGTGGTGAAATTTTAGCAAAAATTGGTGAAATCATTACTGCTGATATACTAAATATTATTAATGATCTTAAAATTAAAAATGTTAACGTATTAGCGATCAATCCTCAATCAGGTCCGTATATAAGAAATACCTTATTTGCCGATAAAAACCAGGATCGTGAGGCAGCATTATGTGATATTTTCAGAGTGTTAAGACCAGGTGAACCTGCTAATATTGAAGCAGCTGAAAGCTTGTTTTATAGTTTATTTTTTGATGTGGAAAGATATGATCTTTCAGAAGTTGGACGAATAAAAATGAATTCTAGGTTAGAGCTGAATATTTCTGAAGGGGTTACAGTTTTAACAATTGATGATATTAAAAATATAGTAAGGGTTTTAGTTGAGCTTAAAGATGGTAAAGGTATTATAGACGATATTGATCATTTAGGTAATAGAAGGGTGAGATCGGTAGGTGAATTGATAGAAAATCAATTTAGAATAGGTTTAGTCCGAATGGAAAAATCTGTAATTGAAAGGATGTCGGTAGGTGATGTTGATACAGTAATGCCTCATGATTTAGTAAATTCTAAAATTTTAGTTTCAGTAGTAAAAGAATTTTTTAGTACTTCACAATTATCACAGTTTATGGATCAAACAAATCCATTATCGGAAATAACTCATAAAAGAAGGTTATCGGCACTCGGTCCTGGAGGTCTTAGTCGAGATCGAGCAGGTTTTGAGGTGCGTGATGTACATCCGACTCATTATGGTCGTATTTGTCCTATCGAAACACCTGAAGGTCAGAATATTGGATTAATTAACTCTATGGCTACCTATGCTAGAATAAATAAACACGGTTTTATAGAGAGTCCGTATAGAAGAGTTAAAGATAGGCGTGTAACTGATGAAGTGGTATATCTTTCTGCCATTGAAGAAGGTAAATACAAAATTGGGCAAGCAAATTCTAAAGTTGATAAAGACGGGTTACTACAAGGAGAGTTTATTAATTGTCGTGTTGAGGGAGGAAATTTTGTAATGGTAGAGCCTCATGAGGTGGATTTCATTGATGTGACTCCTATGCAGGTAGTATCAGTTGCAGCTTCTCTTATACCTTTCCTAGAAAATGATGATGCTAATCGTGCTTTAATGGGTTCAAACATGCAAAGACAAGCTGTTCCTTTAATTAGAACTGATGCACCTTTTGTAGGTACCGGAGTTGAAGGAGTAGTAGCTAAAGATTCTGGAGCATCGGTAGTTGCATTACATGACGGTATTGTTGAGCAGGTAGATTCAAATAGAATCGTGATTAGAACTCTAGAACAAAAAGCTGATGGTTCTCCTTCAGTTGATATTTATAATTTACTAAAATTTCAAAAATCTAATCATAATACTTGTATTAATCAAAAGCCTTTAGTTCAAGTTGGTCATTACGTTAAGAAAAACGATGTTATAGCTGACGGTCCTAGTACGGATAACGGTGAAATTGCTTTAGGTAGAAACGTACTTGTGGCTTTCTTACCGTGGAATGGTTATAATTTTGAAGATTCAATTTTAATATCTGAGCGTATAGTCAAAGAAGATATTTTTACATCTATTCATATTGAAGAGTTTGAAGTAATAGCCAGAGATACACGTCTTGGTCCTGAAGAAATTACTCGTGATATACCTAATGTAAGTGAAGAAGCATTACGTCATCTTGATGAAGTTGGAATAATTTATGTAGGTGCAGAAGTAAAAGCCGGTGATATTTTAGTTGGAAAAGTAACACCGAAGAGTGAGTCACCTATTACACCTGAAGAAAAATTATTACGTGCTATTTTTGGGGAAAAAGCCTTTGATGTAAAAGATTCGTCGCTGCACGTACCTTCCGGAGTTAGCGGAACCGTAGTAGAAGTAAGGGTATTCTCTCGTAGAGGTGTAGAAAAAGATCAGCGTGCTATTGCTATTGAAAAACAACAAATTGAAAAATTAGCAAAAGACAGAGATGATGAGTTAAAAATTATTGAACATTTTGTATTTAGTTGGCTTGAAAAGCTTTTAGTAGGGCAGGTGATTATTAATGGTCCTAAGCAAGTAAAAGCAGGGCAAACTATTACTACTGAAATGCTAAAAGGTTTATCTAAAGGGCAATTTTGGCAGCTTACTGTGGAAGATGCAAGTGTAATGAATGAAATAGAGAAGATAAAGACTCATTATGATGAGAAAAAAGAAACTCTTGATAAAAGATTTGCTACTAAGGTAGAGAAATTGCAAAGTGGCGATGATCTACCTCAGGGAGCTTTGAAAGTAGTAAAAGTATTTATCGCAACTAAGCATAAATTGCAACCAGGTGATAAGATGGCAGGAAGACATGGAAATAAAGGTGTTATTTCACGTATCGTACCTGAAGAGGATATGCCATTTTTAGAAGATGGGACAGTGATAGATATTGTTCTTAATCCGCTTGGTCTTCCGTCTCGTATGAATATAGGGCAGATTTTAGAGACACATCTTGGGTGGGCATCAATAAATTTAGCGAAAAAAATATCTACCTTAGTAAAGGAACATCAAAATAAAAAGATTGGTATTGAGCAAATTAAGCAATTTTTAATTGAGCTGTACGGAGAAAATATTAATTCTATACTTGTAAGATCGGAAGAAGATATTATCTCTTTCTGTAAGAAAGTAAGTAAAGGTGTATATTTTGCAACTCCTGTATTTGACGGAGCAAAAGTGCAAGATGTTAAAGATATGCTAAAGCTTGCCGGTCAAGATCCTTCAGGACAAGTAAGATTAATTGACGGTAGAACCGGTGAATATTTTGATCGTCTAGTAACTGTCGGACAGAAATATTTGTTGAAGTTGCATCATTTAGTTGATAATAAAATTCATTCTCGTTCTATAGGACCTTATAGTTTAGTAACACAGCAACCGCTTGGGGGTAAATCGCATTTTGGCGGACAGCGTTTTGGCGAAATGGAATGCTGGGCTCTGCAAGCTTATGGTGCTGCTTATACGTTACAGGAAATGTTAACGGTTAAATCAGATGACGTAAACGGTAGGATTAAAATTTATGATTCTATAGTACGTGGTGAAAATAATTTTGAATCAGGTATTCCTGAGTCATTTAATGTTATGATAAAAGAGTTTAGATCTTTATGTCTTAACGTAAAGCTTGAAGTGACTTCAAGTTAAATGTGTTATCCCATGGTCAAGCCAGCTTTGATGTGTAGATCGATTCTTTTTATTGTCATCCCAGTGACTTGATAACAAGATCCAGTTAAAAATACTAAAATTATTAATATCGTAAGTTGTGTTTTTGGATACTGTGGTCAAGCCACAGTACGACATTTTAGAGAGCAAGTAATTTTTAAGGAAAAGTATTTATGAGCGTAGTAAATTTTTACGGACAATTAAGTAATACTCAACAATTTGATCAGATAAGGATTAATATAGCAAGTCCTGATCAAGTACGTTCGTGGTCTTTCGGTGAAGTAACGAAGCCTGAAACAATTAATTATCGCACTTTTAAACCTGAAAAAGATGGGTTGTTTTGTGCAAGAATTTTTGGTCCGGTAAAAGATTACGAATGTCTCTGCGGTAAATATAAGCGGATGAAAAATCGTGGTATTATTTGTGAGAAATGTGGTGTTGAAGTTACGGTTTCTAGAGTAAGACGTGAAAGAATGGGGCATATAGAGCTTGCAGCTCCCATTGCTCATATTTGGTTTTTAAAGTCGCTACCTTCAAGAATTAGTACGCTTCTTGATATGACAATGCGAGATTTGGAAAAGATTCTTTATTTTGAAAATTATGTTGTAGTTGATCCAGGGTTATCAATTTTACAAAAAGGTGAACTCTTAACAGAGGAAGAATTACAGAAAGCAAAAGATAAGTATGGTGAAGATGCATTTACTGCCTCTATAGGTGCAGAAGTAATACAACAAATGCTTAAAGAGCTTGATTTTGCGAAGTTAAAGCAAGAGTTATACGCAGAATTACAAAATACAACTTCAGAGGTAAAAAAGAAAAAATTAGTAAAACGTTTAAAATTAGTAAAGGATTTTTTAGAGTCGGAGAACAGGCCGGAATGGATGATTATAGATGTTTTGCCAGTGATTCCTCCTGAAATTAGACCACTTGTTATGCTTGATGGAGGAAGGTTTGCTACTTCAGACTTAAATGAGCTTTATCGAAGAGTAATTAATAGGAATAATCGTTTAAAGAAACTAATAGAGTCAAAAGCACCTGATATAATAGTCAGGAACGAAAAAAGAATGTTACAAGAAGCAGTAGATGCGTTATTTGATAACGGTCGTCGTGGGCGAGCAGCAAAAAATGCTAATAAGCGTTCATTTAAGTCATTAAGTGACATGCTTAAAGGTAAGCAAGGTCGTTTCCGTCAGAACTTGCTTGGTAAGAGGGTTGATTATTCAGGGCGTTCAGTTATTGTGGTAGGACCTGAGCTTAAGCTTCATCAATGCGGCTTACCTAAGAAAATGGCTTTAGAGCTATTTAAGCCGTTTATTTATTCTAAGCTTGAGTTGTACGGCATCGCTACAACTATTAAAGCTGCTAAAAGAATGGTAGAAGCTGAAAAACCTGAAGTTTGGGACGTGCTTGAAGAAGTGATAAGAGAGCATCCAGTTTTACTTAATAGAGCTCCAACGTTACATAGGCTTGGTATTCAAGCATTTGAACCTCTATTGATAGAAGGTAAAGCAATTCAGCTTCATCCGCTTGTTTGTGCTGCGTTTAATGCAGATTTTGACGGTGATCAGATGGCAGTACATATCCCGCTATCGATTGAGGCACAGCTTGAAGCTAGGGTATTTATGATGTCTACGAATAATATCTTAAGCCCTGCTAACGGACGTCCTATTATTGTACCGGATAAAGATATAGTACTTGGTTTATATTATCTAACCCTTGCATTTGATAATGAAGTAGGTGAAGGTATGATGTTCTCAGATTTAGCTGAGATGGAACATGCTTTATATAATAAATTTATAACTATTCATACAAAAATAAAATATCGTAGAAGTCAGTTAAATGCTGAAGGTAAAATTGTTCCTGTTATAATTGATACTACTTACGGTAGGTTAATGGTTGGTGAGTTATTGCCTTCTAATCCTAATATAGAGTTCAAGTTTATTAATAAACAACTAACTAAAAAAGATATATCATTAGTTATAGATTTAGTGTATCGTCACTGTGGTCAAAAAGCTACGGTAATTTTTGCTGATCAGTTAATGAAACTAGGCTTTAAATATGCTTGTTCTTCAGGTATTTCTTTTGGAATGGATGATATGGTAGTGCCAGAATCTAAGAGTACTCATATCAATGAAACTCAACTTGAAATAAAAGAATTTGAACAACAATATTCAAACGGTTTAATTACTTATGGAGAAAAATATAATAAAGTAATTGATGCTTGGTCGAGATGTACTGATAGAGTAGCAAACGATATGATGAAAGAGATTGCTACGCCGCCGATTAATGATAGTCCAAATCATCAGAAAATAAATGCTATATATATGATGGCTATTTCTGGAGCAAGAGGTTCTTTCCAGCAAATTAAGCAGCTTGGCGGCATGCGAGGTTTAATGACTAAGTCAAACGGTCAAATTATACAAACTCCTATTATTTCTAATTTTAAAGAGGGATTAACTGAGTTTGAGTGTTTTAATTCTGCTAACGGAATGCGTAAAGGACAAATAGATACGGCTTTAAAAACTGCAAGCTCAGGTTACTTAACAAGAAAATTAGTAGATGTTGCACAGGATTGTATTATTACAGAGAAGGATTGCGGAACCGATAAAGGAATTGAAGTTAAGAGTGTTATTGAAGGTGGAGAAGTTATAGTATCTTTAGCTGAAAAGATTTTAGGTCGTACTGCTGCTATAAATATATTTCATCCGGTAACTAATGAGCTAATCCTAAATAAAGGCGAGCTTATTAATGAAGCAAAATTAGAACAGATTGAGTCGGCAGGATTAGACAGAATGATGATCAAATCCGTATTAACCTGTGAAAGTACTACCGGTATATGTAGCATATGTTATGGTAGGGATCTTGCTACCGGTACATTAGTGTCGGAAGGTGAAGCAATCGGGGTTATTGCTGCTCAATCTATTGGTGAACCAGGTACACAGCTTACAATGAGAACTTTCCATATAGGAGGAGCGGCAACAAAAGGTGCTGAGATTTCTTCTATAGAAGCTTCTTATGATGCAAAAGTGAAAATTATAAGCCGTAACGTTGTTATTAATTCCGAAGAACGTAAAATTGTTATGAGCCGAAATTGTGAGTTATTATTGCTTGATAACAGTGGTAATGAAAAGGCATGTCATAAAATTCCATACGGTGCTAGATTACTTGTTGATGACGGTGATATGGTTATTAAAACTCAAAAACTAGCGGAGTGGGATCCGTATACTATACCAATTATCACGGAGAGGTCAGGTAAAGTTTTATTTAAAGATATGGTTGAGGGTATTTCTATTCGTGATGTAACTGACGAAGCTACCGGAATACCAAGTAAAGTTATTATTGAATCAAAGCAATATTCACGTGGTGCAGAATTACGTCCGCGTATACAGCTTTTAGATGTTAAAGGTGAGATTATAACCTTATCAAACGGTTTAGAAGCTAGATATTATTTGCCGGTTGGAGCAGTTTTAAGCGTTGAAGACGGAGTGCAGATATCAGTAGGTGATATTATTGCACGTATACCGAAAGAATCAACCACTACTAAAGATATTACCGGTGGTTTACCAAGAGTTGCCGAACTTGTAGAAGCAAGACGTCCTAAAGATCATGCAGTTATTGCTGAGGTTGACGGTAGAGTAGAATTTGGTAAAGACTATAAATCTAAAAGACGTATTATCGTACATCCAATTGATAACACAATGTCCATTGAATATATGGTGCCAAAAGGTAAGCATGTTGTAGTTAATGAAGGTGACTTTGTTAAAAAAGGTGATTTATTGATTGATGGTAATCCGGTACTCCAAGATATTTTAAAAGTAATGGGTGTAGAAGTTCTTGCAAATTATATTGTTAAAGAGGTTCAGGCTGTTTATCGTCTACAAGGTGTAAAGATTGATGATAAGCATATAGAAGTTATTATCCGTCAGATGTTACAAAAAGTAGAGATTACAGATTCAGGTGGTACTACGTTATTGGTAGGTGAAAAAATAGATAGACATGAATTCAATGAGATAAATGACAAAGCTATTAAAAATGGTTTAAAACCTGCTGAAGCACAATTAATATTACAAGGTATTACTAAAGCTTCGTTGCAAACTAGATCATTTATCTCTGCAGCATCATTCCAAGAGACTACTAGAGTTTTAACTGAAGCAGCTATTGCTGGTAAAGTAGATAAGTTACGAGGACTAAAAGAAAATGTGATAGTTGGAAGATTAGTACCTGCTGGAACTGGTTATTTTATGGAAAAAATGCGTAAAGCAGCCGTAAAGCTTGATGAAGAGAATGTTGTAAATGCTGACAAAGGGTAAGATCTTTAATCTTTTATACTAAATTAATGTTATGCACGTTTAGCATGTCATTCCTGCGGAAAGGAAATAGTAATCCATAATTTAAATATTTTAAGATGGATCTGGCTTACAAGTTGCAGTATGATAACTGATAAATTGAGATTATTACCAAAAGAAATAGAAAAAATAACCTTAATATTGGTACAAAAGTTACATATTTGATAAAATTTTGTTATATGTTTTACTGGATTTTCACCTACACAGGAATGATATCAAAGCATTAGCTTATACCACCCCACGTGATCCTTTTTAGGCAATGCCAAATTGATTAATATAAAAAACCATCTCTAATAGCAAATTTACAAAAATATTTTAAGCTTAACAAGAGATCGGTGCTATTAAATTTTCATAGTCTTGGCCTAAACAGGAGATGGACTGTTCTGAGATGTACCTATTATTGTTGTCATAATTATAATTACTGTATAATTGTAATCGTGTTAAATCCTCAATACAAGCGTTTTTAAGGATTGCTTGATTATGACGTATCTGGTATTCTGCTAGATAATTTTCAATATAGACTTTTTGTAATTCCTGACAAATTCCATCATATAAAGCTTTAAGCATTATTAAGCTTATTAATGGGTTAGTATTAACTTCTTCATATTTTTGATCATTAGCAAGAGGTATATTACTTACTTTATCTATTTGAAGAGTTTCTGATTCAGCATTGACTTTTTCTTCAAAATTTATCTTTGGGAACAGAGCTTTTACATCTGTTATTTCAAGTTTTCCTCCTTTTTTACCTACTTCATAAGCTTTGGAAACAATTTTTTTGTAGATTATGTTAATTAATTCTCGTTTTGTTTGTACTTCATAAGAATAGTGGATTCCTCCTTCATTCCAAAATTTAAATATTTTAGAAAAAGTAGGAATATATTGACCGATCTTTGCTAAAAATTTTTGTACAAATGTATGTTCAATGAGAGGCGCTAATGTAGGATTCTCTTCATATTTTTTAAATACATACTCGACAATTTTAAGTATATTTTGATCTGTTTCTATTTCATCAGGTAAGCCATGTAATATTTTTTTTGCTATTGCTTGATCCATCTTCTTATGCAAAACATTAACCCCAATCCATGTCCATGAGGGATTAGCTGTAAAACAGAACTTTATTGCATAAAATGTTAGTGATATAGGTAGAGATAATAGCTTTAAATAGCTAAGGCAAGTATATCGTATTGGGTGAGGCGTGAGACTATAAACCTCACCCATATCACAGGTTAACTCACATGATTTTTTAATCATTGTGTATTTCTGTTTAATTAAGTAAGAAGTGATGTCTTGTGTCATATCGGTTACTTAAATTGAACAATCTTATCAGTAAGATATAAAAAATATTAACATTTGTCAACTAGTATTTAATGAGATTTTTAAAATCAATTATAATACTTGCAAAGTTTTATCAAGATAAATAGAATTATCGCTAATAAATGTACTCTTATGCTTTCAAGAATTGCTTGTTCCTTTTTAAGGATTTGCATCCTTACCTATTATTCAGTATAGGCTATGTATGGGTGTTTATCTCTCCAAATAAATATTAAGTTCTTGAAATCATTTTTAGTAAGTTAATATAAGGAATAGTTATGCTTAATGTAAATTTTACTAATGAACAATCGTTTAACAATCAAGGTTTAGTAGTTTTTATTGATGAACAGTTAAAACTTGATAACTATTTAGTAGCACTTGATCAACAACATCATGGATTAATTTCTAAAACTATTGCAGATAAATTACAATTTACTGGTAAATATGGACAGATCAAGGTTATTCCGTCCTTCATGATTAGATCAAGCGAGATTAAATATTTGATAATAGCAGGGCTTGGGGATGAAGACAAGTTAACTGAATCAAAAATCGAAGAGTTAGGCGGCAAAATTTTACAGCACGCAACTAGTGCTAAAATTTCTACTATCGGCTTAAAAATTCTAAATAGAATAAGCAGTTTTCCATCTTACACATTTGCATCTTTAATTGTTAGCGGTGCACTTCTTGCTTCTTACAGATTTGATAAATATAGAACTACCTTAAAAGAAGTAGAAAAGTTTGTAGTGGAATCAATTGAAGTTTTTACCGATAATAATACTGAAGCAGCAAAATTATTTGAAATCAAAAAATTAGTTGCTGAGGCAGTATTTTTTGCAAGAGACATAAGTAATGAACCGTCAAATATTAAAACTCCGCAAGTCTATGCTGAAAGAATAGTTGATATACTTGAACCGCTGGGAGTAGATGTTGATATTATCAGTGAGCGTGAGATGAAAAATCTTGGTATGGGAGCATTACTTGGTGTGGGACAAGGTTCACAAAACGAGTCAAAGTTAGTGGTTATGGAGTATAAAGGTAGTAGTAAAGATGCTCCTACTGTTGCTTTGGTTGGTAAGGGAGTGATTTTTGATACAGGTGGTATTTCCTTAAAACCATCAAGTAATATGCATTTAATGAGATATGATATGGGAGGTTCTGCAGCAGTTGTGGGTAGCATGATTGCAGTTGCCGGTCAAAAATTACCTGTAAATATAGTCAGTGTTGTAGGGCTTGTAGAAAATATGCCGTCCGGTAACGCACAGCGTCCAGGCGATGTGGTAACTACCATGTCAGGGCAAACTGCAGAGGTTTTGAATACTGATGCAGAAGGGCGTTTAGTATTGGCTGATGCTGTTTGGTATGCACAAGAAAAATTTAAGCCTAAATGTGTGATTGATATTGCAACTCTAACAGGAGCAATAACTGTCGCGCTTGGTAGTACATATGCTGGTTGTTTTTCCAATAATGATGAGTTAGCAAGTAAATTAATAAAAGCAGGGGAAGAAGTTAATGAAAAACTTTGGAGAATGCCGCTTCATGATGAGTATGATGAAATGATTAGCTCCGATATAGCCGACATGGCAAATATCGGTAACGTACCAAGCGCGGCCGGAAGCTGCATAGCTGCACATTTTATTAAACGTTTTATTAAAGATGGAGTAGAGTGGGCCCATTTAGATATAGCAGGCGTTGCAAATAGTAATAAAGCTTCATCGCTTGGTCCTAAGGGGGCAGTGGGGTATGGTGTTAGACTACTTGAAAAATTCATCAAAGAATATACTCGATAAACTTCAAAATTGGCTATGTCGTTCTACAAGTACTGCGGTACTCACGTATTAATTATACACTCCGTTCCTACTTTTGTGAACCTCTTATGCTTTTTGAAATTGATCTTCGTAGCTACTTTGCGCTTACTACTAGTTATGCTTATTCTTTGTTTTTTTAGTATCATATACTCCTAATAAATGAAGAATAGTTAGAATAAAACATAATTACATGTGTATTTGAGATGGAAACAGCTTTTTATCTCAAATACATATTATTTTAAACTTCTTTCAACAGGAATAGTAATATTACTTTTGAAAGAAAAGAAGTATGTTATGAACAGTAAACCTTATATTTTTGTTATAGGCAATGAAAAAGGAGGAGCAGGTAAAACTACCTGTTCTATGCATCTAATAATAGCTCTGCTTTATCAAAATTATTCGGTAGTAAGTATAGATACCGATTCACGTCAAAGTTCTTTAACAAATTATTTAAAAAATCGAGATTTATATAATAAACATAATCCAGATAAACCTGTATTAGTACCGAAACATTTTCATATACCTGAAAGTAAAGTAGAAGAGCAAGCAAAGAATTTTGAGCAGGTACTCAAAAATAATAAGTATGCCGATTATATAGTGATTGATACCCCAGGTAGTCATACTCCTTTATCAAGACTCGCTCATTCTTATGCTGATATGATTATTACACCGATTAATGATAGCTTTCTAGATTTAGACGTGATAGCAAAAATCGATAGCAAGGACGAAATTATTAGCCCATCAATCTATAGCCAAATGATTTGGGAACAGAAAATAGAGCGTGCTAGTCGTGATAGAATCAGTATAGATTGGATAATACTTCGTAATCGTTTAAGTAACCTTGATGCATTAAATAAGAGACGTGTAGGAAATGTATTAACTAAACTTGCTAAAAGAATTAACTTTAAACTTGCAGAGGGATTTAGCGAACGTGTAATATATAGGGAATTATTTTTGCAAGGTTTAACATTACTTGATCTAAACATTGCAAAATATGATAGAGCATTTCATAGCTCACATTTGCTTGCACGTCAAGAATTACGAAATTTTTTAGACTTTTTAGGTATTAAGACCATGTTTAAAGGTTAATTTCTATACAAGTTTTTCTTGTACAAAGTTAAAAAATATATATTATGAATTAATATGTTTTAACTTTTAAAAAGAAACACATGCAAAATATTTCTGAAAATATTTCACCGGAACAACGAAAGGAAGCGAATGAGCTTATTAATAAATATAAAAATTTAACTCCGGAAGCACAAAAAGAAGTTGATAGAAAACTTGAATTACATTTTAGAGAAAAAGAGCTTGAACGAAATGAACTTCAGTTAAGAATGAATAAGATATTTCGTAATCTATCAAGCGAAAATAAAGAAAAATTACAAGTAAATAATAATCCTATAAATAAAATTAAAGAGGAGTTATTACCATTAATTAAAGGAATAATAAATTTAGTAGAAAATGTTGCAGAGATAATTAAAAATCCTAAGAAAGCAATATATGAATGGATTAAAGGTGAGTTAAATCAAGTAAAACCTCAACAACAAAATCATATCCAATCATTGCCAAAACAAAAGAATGTTTCTACTTTATTAAGATAAATTTTTTGTTTTTATTTGCGAAAATCCACAATTTTATGTATATAAATTATAGATAGTGGAAAGTGTATATAAAAAAATAAAAATGCATAAATATAGAACTCATAATTGTAATGAATTACAAATATCTGATGTAGGAAAAGAAGTTAAATTGTCAGGTTGGGTACATAGAAGAAGAGATCACGGTAATATAGTTTTCATAGATTTACGTGATCATTATGGTATAACTCAAATCGTATTTACAGATCAAAACCTTCAGCTTATGGAGACGGCTAGTCGTTTGCGTTATGAGTCAGTCATTACGGTTATTGGTCAAGTTGTAGCAAGATCAGGTGATACTATTAATGAGATGCTTACAACTGGTCATATTGAAATATTAGCCGGAGAATTTATTGTCGAATCAGCAGCAGATACTCTACCTTTTGTCATTAATACCGAAAAAGATGCTCCGGAAGATTTGAGGCTTAAACATCGCTTTTTAGATCTTAGACGTGAGAAATTACATAATAATATAATACTCCGCTCGCAAATTATTGCTTATATTCGTCATTTGATGATGGCAAGAGGTTTTACTGAATTTCAAACGCCGCTTCTAACGGCTAGCTCACCTGAAGGAGCTAGGGATTTTTTAGTACCTAGTAGACTGTATCCTGGTAAGTGTTATGCACTACCGCAAGCACCTCAACAGTTTAAGCAGCTTTTAATGGTTTCGGGGTTTGATCGTTATTTCCAAATTGCTCCTTGTTTTCGGGATGAAGATGCAAGAGCTGATAGATCCCCCGGTGAGTTTTATCAGCTAGATGTAGAAATGTCTTTTGTTACACAGGAAGACATATTTAGTACTATTGAGCCTGTGATGCATGATTTATTCACTAAATTTACAGACAAGAAAGTATCAGAAAGTCCTTTTATCCGTATCCCATATAATGAATCTATGCTAAAATACGGCTCTGATAAGCCTGATTTGCGTAACCCTATTATAATTGCTGACGTAACAGAAATATTTAGAGATACTGATTTTACGATTTTTAGAGAAAATATTACAAAAGGTAGTGTCGTTCGTGCAATTCCTGCGCCTAAAGCAGTAGCACAACCTCGTAGTTTCTTCGATAAAATGATAGAGTTTGCTATATCTGAAGGAGCAGGAGGACTTGGCTATATCCAGTTTAGTGAAAGCGGTAAAGCAAAAGGACCGGTAGCAAAATTCTTAAGCCCGCAGCAATTAGAGAGTTTAAAGGCTACTGCAAATATAAGTAACGGTGATGCCGTATTTTTTGTTAGCGATAGAAAAGAAAAAGCTGCTAAACTTGCTGGTAAGGTTAGAATAAGACTTAGCGATGAGCTTGATTTACTTGAAAAAGATTGCTTTAAATTCTGCTGGATTACTGATTTTCCATTCTATGAATTAAATGAAGAAACAGGTAAAATTAATTTTAGCCATAATCCGTTTTCTATGCCGCAAGGTGGTTTAGATGCTTTAGAAAATGCTAAAACAACTGAAGAGTTGTTAGAGCTTACTGCATACCAGTATGATATTGTTTGTAACGGTATTGAACTTTCCAGTGGTGCTATTAGGAACCACAAGCCGGAAATTATGTATAAAGCATTTTCCATAGCAGGTTATAGTCAGAAGGAAGTTGATAAGAGATTTGGCGGTATGATTAGAGCGTTTAAGTTTGGTGCTCCACCACATGGTGGAATAGCTCCAGGAATTGACCGAATTGTTATGTTGCTTGCAGAAGCCACAAATATAAGAGAAATAATTGCATTTCCCTTAAACCAACAGGCGGAAGATTTACTTATGAACGCCCCAAGTTATATAGAAGATAAAGCTCTAAAAGAGCTAAGCATTATGCTCTTACCGTCTGCTAAAATATAGGTTTGTTAGGCTCTTGAAAAATGTTCCGATGTCATACCGTTGTCCACAGTAAAACAAATATTTATGGATTTCGCTATAAGCTTGGTATTGCTATATGATCTCGGTATAGCAGCAATTGGATGTTATTCCCACAAAAGTGGAAATCCAGAAATTTATTTAAGCTTAAAATTTAGTGTGTTTATATTTTCTTCCGCAGGAACGACATAAAGAGTATTTTTTGATCCATGCGGCAAACAACACTTAAAGCTGCGAACCTGGCATCATGGGCTACACTACACATGATTTTTGCTCCTAACTTAGGGTTTAAATACGATTTACCGCTTCTATTTTATCATTTTTTTTTGATTTTATTCAAGGTGTAGAATAAAAATTAACTTTTTAATACCGATATTAATTTTAATAAATTCAGGTAAAAGATCAGCTATTTCTTGCCATCTTAATAACTCTTGTTCGTGCATATGCATATACTTCATAAAAAATTGTAAAATTCCATGCTAAGCATTGTCTTTCAATTTTTGATCAGATATATATCATGCACTTTTATAAATAATTATTAATCTAAGATTTTTAAGTTCAATCAAATAACTCCTAATAAATTACGGGGAGCATTATATTTGTCTGTTATAAACACGGATATATAAAAGGAAATTTCTTATTTTCGTTGTTTTCATATGATATTCAGCAATGTTTAACATACTTAAACAAATGAAAATCCATATAATAATCAGATTTACTTTGATGTTCTAATAATAAAAATACTGTCTTTTACTGCAAAAATTTAATTGAAAATAAAATGTCCAATATGGAATTTTATATCCACAAAACTTCTCCATTTTAAGAGTTTCAAAGGAAAGTAATTAATGTTGTGTATATGATGCAATAAACGCATTTCAAAAAACTCTTTAGCAACTATCAGATTGTCAAATACACCGCTTACAATCTCATCATGTTTAGGATCTTTCTTTTTTGACATAATATAAATTTATGAAAACACTTTTCCAAGTCTGCTACTTAACAGATTTTTAGGGTTCATTTTATTTGCTTTTTTCATCATATCGCTTATTTGCTTATATCGCTTTAGTAAAATATTGACCTTTTGTACTGTAGTACCAGCACCTAAAGCTATACGTTTTCTGCGAGAGGCATTAATTATATTAGGATTCTTACGTTCTTTCGGTGTCATAGATAAAATAATTGCCTCTTGATGTTCAATTATTTTATTATTTAGTTTTGACTGATCTATTTGAGCCATAATTTTACCGCTACCTGGTAACATGCTAAGTATGCTTCCAAAGCCTCCCATTTTTTTTATGCTTCTCATTTGCTGCATATAATCATTTAGATCGAATTTACCTTTTTTTAATTTAGCAGCTGTTTTTTCTGCTTCTTCTCTATCAACGATACTAGCTGCTTTTTCAACAAAGGATATAACATCGCCCATATCAAGTATTCGAGAAGCTAAACGTTTAGCATCAAACTCTTCTAAATCGGTTAGTTTTTCACCGCTACTCAAGAATTTAATTGGCTGTTTGGTAATATATTTTACACTAAGTGCTGCACCACCCTTAGAATCACCGTCAATTCTAGATAAAATTAATCCTGAAATTTCTAACTTTTCATTAAAGCTACTTGCCGTAACTACTGCATCCTGCCCTGTCATACTGTCAATTACTAATAAAGTTTCCGTAGGCTCTACTATCTTTTTTATTGATAACGCCTCTTCCATCATCTCTTTATCAATTTGTGTTCTACCGGCAGTATCATAAATTACTACATCATAAGCAGAGAGTTTAGCTTCAGCCATAGCTCTTTTGACAATATCAAGAGGTTTCTCACCTTGCACAATAGGTAATGAATTAATCTGTATTGAACTTGCAAGTACAGCTAACTGCTCTTGTGCTGCCGGTCTGTAAGTATCCAGAGAAACAAGTAAAACTTTTTTATTTTGATTTTTAAATCGTAAAGCAAGTTTACTACTCGCTGTAGTTTTACCGCTACCTTGCAACCCTACCATTAGGAAATTTACAGGCGGCTTTGAATTTAAATTTAGCTTTGTCTCACTTTCACCGGTAGCTAAAAGATTTATCATCTCTTCATGAATAATTTTAATTATCATCTGCCCAGGTGAAACAGACTTAATAACCTCCTGCCCCAGTGCTTTTTGTTTAACTGCTGCTATAAAATTTTTTATCACCGGCAATGCTACATCCGACTCTAAAAGAGCGACTCTTATATCCCGCATAGCAACATCTATTTGGGCTTCTGTCAAAATACCTGAGCTAATTAGTTTATCAAAAGTCTTAGTTAAATTTTGTGTTAAAGTTTTAAACATGTAAATAATTTGATTTCAATAGAGTGAACCTAATACTACGAGTAAATGCACAATAGTCAAAATAAAACATAAATTAAATTTGTATTTGAGATGAGCACTGCTTGCCATCTTGAATACCTATTATTTTAAACTTCTTTCAAAAGGAGTATATTTCGTTCAATATGTTTTAGCAACAATATATTTTTTATGAATAATGTGAAAGGGGTTTAAAGTGATATCGAATTCAATTACTAAAAAATTCATTAACCACTAATATATAACTTGCTTTTAAGTCCAAATCATAATCAATGGTATTATATATTAATTTTTTTATTTTAGTAAATTTTTGCAGTAAATATGAAGGGTGTTGATTGGATAGTTTATTAAAAATCTTATTTTCTAAATCTAGAAGTTCAATGTTAACGTTAGCAGATTTTTTAAGAATTCTATTCATTAATAACAATACATTATCAATAAAATCTAACCATAATTCCCGGTCTTTAGTATTAAAACGATTAATAAAATTTAACGTCTCATTATCTGCTATCGGCTGAATAAATTCAGAATATAATGCGTTTTGAGTATTATGGATAGATGATCTAATATTAATTTTGAAACATCTTGATCTAATCGTAGAAATAATACTTGCAGCTCTTGAAGTAATTAAAAAAATGTAACTATTATTTGGTGCATCTTCAAGAATTTTTAAGCATGAATTCGCTGCATTCAAATTCATAAGATCTGCCGAATAAATTACGGCAACTTTATAACCTGAGATTGCATAGGTTTTACTTAAAAAGTCTTGTAACTTTCTTATTTGTTCAATAGAAATATTTTTAACATTAGGTATACCTGAAGTTTTCCTAGTGATAAAATGATAATCCGGATTATGTTCAAGAGGAATGTTTTTCTTAAAAAGCTTAACGTATATAAAATCTTCTACGTCTTTTAAAGCTTGTTCTATATTTTCAGCTTCGATAAGCCAACTATTATATAGCTTATTGTGTCTTAAGTTAAACTCTAGATGTTCGATTATCATAATATAAAAAGAGTTATCATAGTAACAAAAAATGGCTTAGCTTATGGTTGTAATATCATTATCGAATTGTACTTAAGATAGTGTTCTGCATCATTCTAACTTTTGCAGAGCATTATTGCATGAGCCAACTTTACTTACGAGTGTTACCGCACACACTTGAACAGCGTTCAGAAAATTATTAGTGTTATTCTAAGTTACGCCTTGAATGACTTGATCAAATTACGGTATCACACTGAAGCATTTTTCTAGAGCCATGCAATAAAGCCCTTTTGTAGGAGTTATTATACAATAAATCAGAATCATTAATTACAAGCTTCTTTCATTTTTCTTCCAGCTCTAAAAGTAGGTTGGTTGTAAGCATCTATTTTCATTTTTGCTCCAGTTTTTGGATTGCGCCCCTCACGTGCTTTTCTATGATGTATTTCAAATGAACCAAACCCTGTTATATTAATATTATGGTGACTCTTTATAGCATTAATCACACTATCAAGAACTAAATTAAGCGCTTTCTCAGCGTCGGCTTTTGTTAATGGTTTATGTGAAGCATGTTTATGATTATGACCATTGCCGGTCATAAATGTTATAAATTCGGTTTTATTCATTTTTTTTGGTTCTTGTTTGTTATGTGCACTCATAATAAAATCCACTCTCCTTTAATGGGTTAATATACATTGATGTTTTAATATACATAATGATATTTTTTTATAAAAAAATATATACAACTGGCAATAATACACATCAATATATTTTTGATGTGAGTTAATTATAACAAACTACCCACATACTGCAAATGCCAGTTATTTACAAAGTTTTAAATATATACGTTATTATATTAATTTATAAAAAAATGTAGCCATTTTACATCAGTAATATTATTAAAACTATCTTAATCAAGTAATTGAAAGTGAAAATTTATTATTAAAACTCTAATTTTAGTAAATACAGTAATTTGCTATTGGGTAAAATTGTAAAAACCATGGTTTGAAGCATTGCTTCCCCGACTTCAAATATTTATTATATTCTATAAAAAATTATAAGTTTTTATTAAAAATAATATATTAATTAATGCATATATATATATAAGGTAGAAACGGCCTTTTAACTTTTATATTTAATATTTCTAACTGATAGCAGATTATGTACTAATCCTATCTATTCGCATTAACTTAGAATAAAATTTTTAAAAAAATATATTAAATCCAATGTTATTGTCTGAAATTTGCATTAAACGTCCAGTATTTGCTACAGTTTTGAGTTTAGTTATCGTAGCTTTTGGAGCAATTTTTTTTACCAAACTACAAATTAGAGGAACTCCCGATATTTCAGTGCCTATTATAAACGTTAATGCTTATTATGCAGGTGCCAATGCTTTATATATGGAAAAAGAAATAACAACACGCATAGAAAAAGCTTTGAGGACGGTTAAAAATCTAGATTATATAACTTCTCAAAGTTCCACTGGTGAAAGTAGTATTACTTTATCGTTTCTACTATCTACTGATATTGAAGTAGCACTAAATGATGTTCGTTCTAAAATATCGGATATTACGTTTATGTTTCCACAAGATATGAAAGCTCCGTCGGTTGCAAAACTTGATGCCGATAGTTTTCCAAGTCTTTTCATAAGTATTGAAAGTGATCAATATAACCACTTAGAGTTAACGAAGATCGTCAAAAATAGCCTACAAACACCTTTAGATAAACTTGAAAGTGTAGGACAATCACAAATTTACGGAGGCAGGGAATATATAATGAGAATAGAACCCGACTCCAAAAAATTATATCAGCATAAAATTTCTTTATTAGAGATTGAATCTGCAATAAAAGCACAAAATAAAGATTATCCCGCAGGCACAATTAAAACAAGAAGTAATAATTTTATAGTCACTCTTGAAGGTTCTTTATCTACACCAGAAGAATTTGGCAATATTATTTTAAAAGTACAAAACGGAAGCATAATAAAATTACGAGACATTGCGAAAATATCTTTAACTTCTCACGATGAGGATATAATTTTCAGATATAACGGCAAAAGCTC
The DNA here is from genome assembly GCF_039954865.1 of Rickettsia sp. Oklahoma-10. NCBI lineage: Bacteria > Pseudomonadati > Pseudomonadota > Alphaproteobacteria > Rickettsiales > Rickettsiaceae > Rickettsia > Rickettsia oklahomensis. The sequence continues at coordinate 517,538 of NZ_CP157197.1, forward strand.
TATTGCCCTTGGTATTATAAAAGAATCAAAAGCTAACATCATAGACTTATCAAATGAAGTAACTAAAGCATTAGAAAGAATTAAAAAATCAATGCCCAAAGGAATAAGAATAGGTATTGCATACGATGGAGCAATACCTGTAAAAGCATCAATTTATGGAGTATTTCAAACAATTTTTGAAGCTTTAATATTAGTAGTGTTAGTTACTTATTTATTTCTTGCTTCTGCTAAAATTACCTTAATTCCGTTTGTGACGATTCCGGTATCATTGATCGGTACTTTTAGTGTAATGTATGCTTTTGGATTTTCTATTAATATATTTACGCTCCTTGCTATGATACTTGCTATAGGTCTTGTGGTAGACGATGCAATAGTTATGCTTGAAAACATTTTTAGATATAATGAAATGGGTTATAAACCCATGGAAGCAGCTATGCTTGCTTCTAAAGAAATTGGCTTTGCAATCATTGCTATGACTATTACGCTTTCTGTCATATTTTTGCCTGTCGGTTTTATAGAGGGTTTCATCGGGAAACTATTTATTGAATTTGCTTGGACTTTAGCATTTTGTATCCTGTTTTCAGGATTTGTTGCTTTAACTTTAACTCCTATGATGTCAAGTCTTATGGTTACAAAACATAATACAGACTTACCAAAATTCTTAGTAAAGTTTAATAACATTTTACAATTTATTCAAAATAAATATATTTATTATCTAAATCTAACTTTTGAAAATAAAAAGAAATTTGTCATCATTATTGCATCATCATTTATAGTGCTGATTATTAGTTTTAAATTTACTCCAAAAGTTTTTGTACCGCAAGAAGATGACGGCCTTTTACAACTTTCTCTTAAAGGACCTGAAGGTTCTAGTTTAGAATCTTCTACTAAAATAGTAATGGAAACCGAAAAAATCCTTGCTAATTATAAAGATATATTAGGTTATTTGATGGTAATAGGTGCAGGAGGTAGTAATAATGTTTTTGGGTTCATTCCGTTAAAAGACTGGAATAAGCGTTCTCGTTCACAAAAAACTATTAAAAACATGTTAAATAAGCAATTTTCCGAAATACCTGGAATGTCGATTTTCGCTATGGATCCACGTTCAATGGTTAGCGGAAATGCAAATAGCCCTATCGAGTTTACTATTCAAACAAACCTTGAATATGATGACCTAGATAAAATATCACAACAATTTGTTGATATAATGAAAACAAACCCTATTTTTTTAAACGTTAATAGAAATTTACAATCGGCAATACCAACTCTAAGTATAGATGTTAAGCGTGATAAGGCTTACTTATATGGAATGGATTTGGCAAATATAGGCAAAACAGTACGATATTTACTTGCAGGTCAACAAATTGGAGACTTTAGAATGGGTAATGATTTATATAATGTTATATTACAATTTAATCAACAAGATCGAAAGGATATTAGCGATTTTAGTAAAATTTTAATTAGAGCAAAAAATAATAATATGTTACCGCTTGAATCGATAGCCAATATTACGGAAAAAATATCGGTAAAATCATATAGTCATTATAATCATTCAAAATCCGTTACTATTTCTTCCGATCTTGCTCCTGATGGGAAAATGAATGATGCAATCGATGAAATCAATAAAATAGCCTCTAAGTTACTTGATCCTAGTAATACCATAATTGAATATATCGGAGAAATTAAACAAATGAGAGAGGCAGACAGTAATATGCTTATAACATTTGTATTGGCTCTTGTATTTATCTATCTAGTGCTTGCAGCGCAATTTAATAGTTTTGCTGATCCTTTATTAATATTACTTGCCGTACCTTTCTCAATAACTGGAGGTGTACTTGCTCTTTGGCTTGCAGGTAATAGCATTAATATGTACAGCAATATTGGACTTATTACTTTAATTGGATTAATTACTAAGAATTCTATTATGATAGTAGAATTTGCTAATCAGCTAAGAGAAAAAGGATTAAAGGTTCGGGAAGCTATAATAGAATCCTCAAAACTTCGTTTGCGTCCAATTCTTATGACTACCCTTGCTGCTGTAGTCGGAACTTTACCTCTAGTGTTTGCAAACGGGACTGGTGCTGCTGCTCGTAATTCTATCGGTTGTGTAATAGTTGGAGGATTAAGCATCGGTACTATATTTACAATTTTTGTTATACCCGTAATATATCAAACTTTTAAGAAAGATTAATAAATTATAGAATTGTAAAATATTAGTAGATAAAAATGAGAAAGGATTATTTTACGTTTAATGAATATAAGGTCAAAATATGTTACGAAATACTTCTAATCTGCTTATTACTAACTAATACATTTACTATATTCTATAGTGCTATAAATTGGGGCTTGGTTGGCTGATGTAATTTAGTTACACTTTTTTTGACTTATTCCCAATTATTGTGACAATATTTTATATAATTATAGGCTTTTATTGTGTATATTCTTTCCTTTGTTTAGGTAAGCTATTTTGAATAGAAACGATGAAGTAAAACCCTATCACTCTGTGGCCGGCATTAATTATTGTATGAATTAACAAATTGGCTCAAGTCCATTCCTATGGAGGCAGGAACCTAGAAAAAATGTAACAATACTAGTAGTATTTATGCTTTCACCTCCGCAGGAATGACATAGTAAGAGATACTTGTACTATAGCAGTGATCGCTGCTGTTTCAGCTCTTAGTATATTACTTCCTAAACTTATAGATTTTGTATTCTTATATGAGGTAAAAAGTTCAAGCTCATCATTAGTAAAACCGCCTTCCGGTCCAATAACAATATCTACCTCACTATTATTAAGTGATGATGAAATTTGTAATATAGAATTTTCTACTTTTTCATGTTCATTAGCATATAATATCAAATTATTATTCTTTTTAAGATAATCTTGTAATTTAATAGCTTGCTCAATTATCGGGGGAACAAGACGCTCCGATTGCTCTGTCGCTTCAATCATACATTTTGTTAAACGTTCGATATTTACTGATCTAAATTGACACCGTTTGGTAATTAACGGAATAATTTTAGTTATACCAAGTTGTGTAGCCATATTTATTGCAAGCATTAATTTATCTTGCTTTATTATAGCAACAGCAAGCGTTAAACTAGATTCTGTACCAGGCTTTTTTAACTGTTCTTTAAGCTTAACCGATAGGTTATTTTTACTTATATCAATAATTTGTGCTAAAAATTCTCCATTCGTACCGTTAAAGATACGCAAACTATCATTTACTTTAAGACGTAGCACTGTTTTAATATAATGAATATGATCGATTGTTAATTCTAGCTTGCTATTTTCAGCTAAATGACTATTAATATATATGCGGTTATATTTCATGTTTATTTAGTACTATGGTAAAAAAAGATGATAATATATCAGAAAAGAAAAAAATTGGCTAAAAGAAAAAGAAATTGGTGGTGTTAGAACCGATAAGATATGACGATTGGCAACATAAAGTTAAAGTGATGGCTTTTTAGGTGTTGTGTAGTAAGTTTAAATTATTTATATTTCAGGACTTTTTATGCAAAAATTAATACGGTTCATGCTGGAATGGTTACCCCTATTTCAAAAAAATCTTATAATTTGTAGCTAAACAGACCAAAATAGATTAATTTAAACTTACTGCACAATACCTACTATGACCTCATTTGAGCAAATTAAAATTTTACCTTATAAACCGCAAGAATTATTTGATTTGGTTTGGGATGTAAAGTCTTATCCTAAATTCGTGCCTTGGTGCATTGCGTCCAGAATTATTTCAGGAAATAACCATGAGATCATTGCTGAGTTAGTGATCCAGTTAAAAGGTTTTTCAGAAAAATATAATTCACGAGTTACAAATGTAATAACAGATGATGGAATATATTTGATTGATACGGTAGCTATTGCAGGACCTTTTGAATATTTAAAAAGTACTTGGCAATTTGTTCCAAATATAGCAGGAACTGAATTAAAATTCTTTATTGATTTAAAAATGAAGCCTGTAATACTAGATAAATTAATCAGCACTTATTTTACAAAAGCAACCGAAAAAATGATTATAGCTTTTGAAAAAAGAGCACAGGATGTTATTAGATAAAAAAAGATAAGCTAAAAACTTATCCTTTGTTTATTGTAATTAGAAAGATTTAATAGCGTTAACCTTAACAACTAGACTCAACTCCTACTAAAACTATACTTCCTTCTTCTTCTGTATGAGCAAAATCTAACTCAATTTTAGCAGCATTATCGGAATAATCATAAACAGTGTTAATACTTGCTTCTAGGTTTTGTGTAGCTGAATCAACATATGTCGGTATATATTGAATAGCTTCTTTAATTTTAGGAGAGATCATTTTACCTATAATACTTCCAAAAATTTTTTCTACTGTAAAATCAAGTGCATATTCTGCATAACTAGTAACTATATCTGTCAAATTTAAAGCTGATAATGTTTCTTTTATATCTGTAACTGTTTTTTTAGCCGTATTTATATATTCAAGATACTTTTTTTTAGCCTCTATCATAGATGAATAAGTTTTTGGACCATTATTGCTATAAAATAAATTTGAAAACATCATTCCCTCTTCTTAATAAAAAATTAATAATTACCACGTTTCATGGTCTTTCTTTCATAAGTAAATGCATTTGTATCACAAAGGTAAACAAATGTCAACTTTAGCTCTTGAGTAATAATAAGACTTGACATATTCCATATTTTATGGTTTTTTAGGTAAACCTATTTTAAGGGGTAAAAATAATAAAGAATTAATATAATTATTAATGGGGAATAAAAATGAAAGAATTTGAATCTTTAAATACAGCAGAAATTCCTACAACCACTATAAATTATAAGGAATTCGCTCATTTAGGAATAAATCTTGCGTATAAGACAGATTGCGCAAATCAATACCTTGTAGAAGCATTAATGACAGATGGCAATCACTTAGTAGGGAGTGGTTGGGAAATACTCGCTGCTTCTTGTAATAATACAAATACAGCTCAATATGGTTATAAAGCTGTTGCCTTTATAAATAAGGACACTAAGGTAATTCATATTGCTAGTGCCGGTACAAAGGCAGATATACATGACATATTGGATGATATACGTATTACTTTCCATTATTATCCTAATAAATTAATAGTCGTTAAGAAATTTATTGATGAAATAATTGCAAAAATAGGCGGCATGGAGGAAGCTGCAAAATATACTTTTGATACTAGCGGTCATTCACTTGGAGCAATAGTTGCAGATTTAACTGGAGTAGAATTACATTCTCGTAATTTAAATTTTAACAAATCTGTAACTTTTGATAGTCCAGGTTCACAAGAAGTAATTAAATATGCTATAGCACAGGATTTATTTACAGGAAAAGTCACAACTCCTATAGAAGAGTTAGTTAAATATTCTGAGGTATATAATGCAGAACCTAATCTTATTAATAGTACCAATAATCATTTCGGTCAAGTAAACTTAGTTCTGCCAAAAGTGAATGATGTCGAGAAGTCAGAATCACCACAAGTAGAAGAAGGATGGGCATCATATTTATATAATATGGTTGGTTCTGTTGTTCAAAAAGCTTCAGAATATCTAGGCATTGATAAAGTGATAAAAGGGATTAATAATCATAAATTAAAAAATTTTTCTAATTTAGAAGAGAAGATTATTTTACCTATGGCCGATTGGAAACAGCAAATATTAGAAAATAATGAATATACTCAAAAGCTTAAAAACATTTTAGGTCGTGGTAAAGATTTAGTTTTATTCGATACTGATAGTGAAGCTGAACATCCTAGTATGGTTGAAGTAAAGTTGTATCATTTGGGATATAATGATTTACAACAGTGTGCTATGGAAGTTAACCAACTAGGTAACATAAAATCTGATAGTGTAGAAATTGCATGTTAGACCACATTATTTTTGGTATAGCTAGGTTTATAAGAGGTACAGTTGATACTGTTTCAAATATAGTAGAAACTAATACAAATATTATTTCTACTATTTTGAGTACAACAGATAATAATGCAAGTATAGTTAATGATCCTAATATTGTAGAAACACTTGATGACAACTGGGTAGTAGTATCATTAGGGGACGAGTCATCTTTTGTAACCAAATCATAATCTCAGTATTATAGCTTAAATTACCCTCAATTATTGGAGGGAATTTTGTATTGCTTATTTAGAGCAACTAAATAGATTTCAGTGGATTCACTACGGCTGGATGAAGGTTTAAAATGTTTTACCATCCTAAATTCACTCTTCACTTTATTTAATAACTCGGTTTCTGCACCACCGCGAAAGATTTTAGCAATAAAATGACCTGAAGGTTTTAAAACTTTTAAAGCGAATTCAAAAGCTTGCTCACATAAAAGTAAGGTTCTGATATGATCAGTAGCTTTATGACCTATGGTATTTGATGCCATATCACTCATGACTATATCAGCTTTACCATCTAAAGCCTGAATCATTAATTCTTCCGTACCTTCTTCAAAAAAGTCTTTTTGAAAAAACTCAACTCCAACAATAGGTTCGATTTCTAATAAATCTATAGAGATTATTTTATTGTTTAGTCTATTATTCGAAGCTTTAATAAGCTTAGAAGCTATTTGACTCCATCCGCCAGGAGCTGCTCCTAAATCAACAATTTTCATATTAGGAGTAAAAAGTTTAAATTTTTCATGAATTTCAAGCAGTTTATACGCAGCTCTTGATCTAAAACCTTGGGTACGTGCCTTTGCAACATAAGGATCATTTAATTGGCGTCTAAGCCAATTATTAGATGAGATGGTACGCTTTCTAGCAGTCTTAACTCTAACAACTTTATTTCTATAACCGCTTAAGTTATTTGTCATTGGATTTTTTTATTTTCATTTGCTATTTTATCTAATACAGAATTAACAAAACCGATCTCATGTTCATTTAACATATCATTTGCTATGTCTGTATATTCGTTGATTACTACTTTAGCAGGCGTAGTAGAGCAAAATAATAGCTCACATATACTAACACGAAATAAAGCCCGGATTAAGATCGGCATATGTGCAGGATCTTTATCATTTTTTAAATGATTGTCGATAATTTCATCTAGTTTATTAATATTTTTAAATACTGACTTTACCAGCATTTTAAAATGACTTATACTTAATGATATTTTTAAATTCTCCGATAAATCTGTTGTAAAATTATTATTTTGATAAAAAGAAAGTACGTTCTGCAATATATACTCCATATCTTGATTATCGTGTAATATATGTTGATACATAGCCTGCACTGCTGCGATACGTGCAATCGACTTTTTATTAATTTTATTTGAACCCATAGAGAAAAGAATTTTAAAATTTAATTTTCGTCATTGTGAGTGTGTATTGTTGTGTAGCTTGAGTGTTCCATTATTTGTCATCCCATGAATTGATTGTAGGATCTAGTATGTTTTTTTATTTTTTCTGGATACCGTGGTCAACAAGCTACAGTAACAAACAATGGAACACTTAAGCTACACAACAATACACACTCACAATGACAAAATGATACCTATAACCTTAACATTGCAATTTATACCTTAAAATAATTTTTTAGTAAACTCTATAAAAATCTTATGTTATCTATAGTTGGATTTATTATAACAATTAGTATCTTAGTATTTATCCATGAGTTTGGACATTATGTGGTTGCTAGATCTGTTAATATAAAAGTTGAGGAATTCTCGATAGGCTTCGGTAAAGAACTAATAGGTATTACCGATAAAAAAGGAGTTAGGTGGAAGATTTGCCTTGTACCGCTTGGCGGCTATGTCAAGCTTTACGGCTATGATCGTACTATTGTGGTTAACACTAAAACAGAAGTTAATGAAAAAGCAGCTTTTTATGCTAAATCTTGTTTAGAACGTTTTTTAATAGTTGCAGCAGGTCCACTCATTAATTATTTATTTGCCATAATAATATTTGCAGGTTTTTATTGTTATTTTGGAAAAACAGAGATTCCTCCTATAATAGGTGACGTATTAGCTTCATCACCTGCAGAGAGAGCAGACTTAAGAGAGGGAGATAAAATTGTTAAGGTTAACGATAAACCTGTTAAAGATTTCAGGGATGTACAGCAAGAAATATTCATTAATGGTTTTAGTGCTTCTACTTTAACTATAGAAAGAAAAAATGAAGTATTTACTGTTAATATAATACCCCAAGAAACAATTATATCATCTCCTGAAGAAAAGAAGGTGCAGAAAACTCTCCGAATCGGTATTGTAGCTAAAAATGAACCTATTCATACTAAAATAGGAATTTTAATAGGATTTTGGGAAGCTATTAATACTACTATAGATATGTCCACTTTAACTCTAAAAGCAATATCACAAATGATTGTAGGAAAACGTTTATTAGACGAGATAGGAGGACCGATAGCTATTGCTAAAGAGTCAGGAAAATCTATAGCTCAAGGAACTCAAGTATATCTATTATTTATAGCAATGCTTTCCGTTAATTTAGGGTTACTTAACTTATTACCCATACCAGTACTTGATGGTGGACATTTGATATTTATACTCTATGAAGCAATTACCGGTAGATTACCAAATCCTAAAACTAAAAATATTCTGTTAAAATTAGGTGCAGCAATGATAATTTTTCTTATTATAGTATCTGTTTCGAAAGATATACAAAATTTATTTTCTTAAATAATAGATTTACTTGCTCTGACTAGTATTATCCACTATATTGGGTACATAAATTATGTTTGAATGCATTAATGCAGGAGACTTTATGTCATTCCCAAGTAGGTGTGTGAATGACATAAAATGTTTTTCAAACTAATATAACATTTTATCTAAATTAATAGATAACGCAAAGCAATTTAAATTAAATCTTAACAGAAGGTTTTAAGTGAAAATCAAATCAATTAGTAAGTTAACAATTTTATTATTAACAATTTTTTATTATCATATTTCATTAGCTGATACTGTAATTCATAAAATAACTATCGAAGGTAACCACAGGGTTGAGCGTTCTACTATCGAGAGCTATTTAAAGCTTAAAGTAGGAGAAACTTACAATAATTCTAAAGAAGATGAGGCAATAAAACGTTTATATGCCACCTCACTTTTTAGAAATATAAATATGTATATAACAAATGATGGTAATTTAATAGTTAATGTTACGGAAACACCTTTTATAAGTAGCGTAGTATTTAGCGGTAATTCTAAAATCAAAACTAATATGCTTGCTAAAGAAATTTATACAGTATCGGGTGAATCTCTTAGCCAAGCTAAAATCGAATTAGACGTAAAGAAAATATTAGAAATTTATAAACGTAGCGGACGTTTTGCTACTACGGTAACACCTAAAATTGAGAATTTAGAAAATAACAGGGTTAAGGTTATTTTTGATATCGCAGAAGGACCAAAAACTGGTATTAAATATATTCATTTTAGTGGTAATGAAAATTATAGTGATTCAGAACTTAGATCTATTGTTTTAACTAAAGAATCTCGTTGGTTTCGTTTTTTAGATAGTAATGATACTTATGACCCTGATAGGGTGGAGTATGATAAAGAATTACTAAGAGAATTTTATCAATCTGTTGGTTTTGCAGATTTTAGAGTAATTTCGGTATTAGCAGAACTTAATAATACTAAAGAATATTTCACCCTTACATATTCCATTGAAGAAGGAGAGAAGTATAGTTTTGGTAATATTACAATAGATAACAAATTAACTAATATAGATATAACTCCACTTAATAAAGTTGTTAATATTAAGCGAGGTAAGGTTTTCAATATGAAAATGGTTGATGATATAGCTAAAAAAATTGGAGAATATTTTACTGCTTCCGGTTATCCTGCAGTAAATGTTTATCCAGATATAATGAAAAATGCTAATTATACTGCAGATGTTAAATTTATTATTGAGAAAACCGATAAGGTTTATATTAATAAAATTAATATTATTAATAACCTTAAAACTGAAGACCATGTTATAAGAAGAGAATTGAAAACAGAAGAAGGTGACATAATTAACCGTTCATATATTGAAAAAGGTGAACGTAATCTTAGAAATTTAGATTATTTTGAGAAAGTAGCAATTAGCTTAGCTCCAACTAAAGCTCGAGATAAGTATGACGTTAATATTGAAGTTGATGAAAAATCTACTTCCTCTATAGGTTTTGATTTAGGGTATAACACTGCCGGTGGTTTATTTGGTCGTTTTTCTTTCTTAGAGCGTAATTTAGTTGGTACTGGTAAACTGCTTAATGCCGGTATACAAGTAAGTAAAAACAGTACAAGCTATTATGGCAGCATTATCGAACCGCATTTTTTAGATCGTGATTTATCACTTGGTATAAACGCATTTAGTAACTATACTGGACGCGGTACTAGTATATTAAATACAACTGATCAAAGCTATAAATTATACTCTATAGGAGTCAAAACCTCTCTCAGTTATGAAATTAAAGAGAATTTAAATCACGAAATAGATTATTTAATCAAACGTGATGTTTTAAGTTCACCAACTCTGTTAACTTCAATATTCTTTAAGGAGCAAATGGGCAAATTCATTACCTCTGCTCTAGGACATACTATTACTTATGATCAGACCGATAACAAAATTATTCCAAAGAACGGTTATTTAGTAAGTGGTACACAAGAATTTGCCGGAGTTGGAGGCAATAACAAGTATATAAAACATGAAGTTGACAGTAAATATTATAAATCTTTCATGCATAATAAGCTTACTTTAAAAGTATCTGCTTCCGGTGGTGATATTACAGGACTTGGAGGAAAAATCGTTAGAATTTCAGATCATTTTAATTTAGGTGATTATAGTTTAAGAGGCTTTGCAAGCGGCGGTGTCGGCCCTCGTGAAAAGAATAATAAGGAGGGGCTTGGAGGTAAGAGATATTATGCATTCTCAACAGAGCTGCATTTCCCGACTCCTGTTCCTGAAGAGTTTAATTTAACGGGGGCAGTCTTTATGGATTTAGGAAGCGTATGGGGAGTAAGTGTAAATAAAAAACGCCATGAAACTCCAAACGAGTTTTATAATGATAAATCACTTAGAGCTTCCATTGGTTTTGGCTTTATTTGGATAACGCGTTTTGCTCCAATCAGAATGGACTGGGGATTTCCAGTAAAGAAGAAAAAATATGATGATACTCAGCACTTCCATTTAAGATTGTCAACGCATCTTTAGAGATACTGTGATTATAGTTGTATAACCTCTATATGTCATTCTAGTTAAAGGGAAAATCTTTTGTTATCAACCGCGACTTAATCACGAATCACGGTATCTTAGGGTACAACCTGTAGTATAACACCCTTTGGTCAATCCACAGGGTGACAGCAAAAAGCCTGAGTTCTCACTTTTAACTAGAATGACATAACATATTAATACAATAATATTTTAGCCGATGTAGCTCAGCTGGTAGAGCGGCGCATTCGTAATGCGTAGGTCTGGGGTTCAAGTCCCCACATTGGCACCACTTTCTAAATACAAATTTAGGATATTTTATCCTAAATTCTATGGAGATTTCTAAAAAGATTTAATTTTGACTCTTTATTTGCTGTAAATTATAGATTTTTCTGAAATAGAATTCACTATTCCAACAAGAATTTTGTTAATTTTTGCTAAAAAATAGCTCATAATAGCAAATTAATTAGAAATTGCCATAGAACCTAGGATTAAGGTAGGTTTAGTTCTATCTACTTTTGATAAATGATTAGTTGCATTCTATAATATGAGTTATTTCAAATTCTCCTAAAGCCTTTGTATATTTACTACCCCATAAAAAGCTGTAGAAATTGAGATTTGAAACAGTTATTATATTGACTTGCCTAAAGCATTGTTTTGGATAATCTAATACTTTGGATGTCATTCCCGCATGCAGGGATAGCAATAAGGTCTTTTTAAGAGTTGTATAAAACAACATCGCCTTTTAGGCAATTCCATTATGTTTTGTAAAGAATTATACGTTCTTACTAAAAAAGAAATATATACTTAACTTTATATAAATAGGTTAAAACGATCTATCGCATTTTATATTCAACTTTTTAAACCAAATAGCAGATTATGTAATCATTCGCTATTCGTGTTAATTAACTATTATTTTTTTTCTTGGAGGAATATAGATTGTTTCATCTTCAGCATGTGGAATCTTTTCTAAAAGTCCAATAAAACGGTCTTTATTAGGTACTAGCTTTACTATTGCCCACCCCTCTTCTATTGATTTCTTTATGCGTTCTATATCAGACTTATGGTCTGAAAAAGATATAACTTTTTGTGCTGGATTTTGCATATTGATAATCAATTATATAATAAACATTAATATTATAGTAAATATTTTTAATAAATCAATCACATATTTATTATTTGCTAAATATAAATAAAATTAATATTAGGTTCTGTATACAAAATTTAATTTAAACTGTATAATTTAATTATGTCAAACGATAATTTACAAGATAATTTACAAGTTCATTCTACTCTATCCAAAAAGCAATTATTTGCTTTCTTTGGTATGGTTGTCGGGATGTTTATGTCAGTACTTGATATTCAAATTGTTGCTAGCTCATTATCTGTAATAGCTACAGGCCTTGCTGCTTCAAGTGACGAGCTTTCTTGGGTTCAAACATCATACTTAATAGCCGAAGTTATCATTATTCCTATTACAGGCTTTTTAGCAAGATTACTTTCTACTAGAATATCTTATTTTATTGCAGCTCTAGGATTTACGGTTATGAGCATATTATGTTCGCTTGCCACTAATATTGAATCAATGATTATCTTTAGAGCATTACAAGGATTTTTTGGCGGTGCGATGATACCGACAGTCTTTAGTACTGTTTTTATAATTTTTCCGGTATCGCAACGTCCTACTGTCACTATTTTAATTGGACTTGTTGTAACTGTTGCACCTACTTTAGGACCTACGCTCGGTGGATATATTACGGAAATTTTGTCATGGCATTTTATGTTTTTATTAAATGTTATTCCAGGAATTTTTGTTTGCAGTGTCGTGTTTTTATATGGGAACTTTGATAAACCAAATTATAAATTACTTAAAAATTTTGATTTCCTCGGTATACTATTAATGACTTTAACGCTTGGCTTATTACAGTATGTTTTAGAAGAAGGCAACAAAAAAGGTTGGTTTGAGAATAATTTAATATTATTTTTAAGTATTGCAGTAGCTTTATGCTTTATTTTATTAATCATTAGAGAACTAACCTTTATTAATCCAATTTTAGATTTAAACACATTTCTTTATAAAGACTTTACTTTTGGTTGCCTTTATTCGTTTGTGATGGGTATAGGATTGTACGGGGCAGTGTATATATTACCGCTATTTCTCTTTAGCATTACCGGATATGATACATTACAAATCGGGACTACTATGATGGTGACGGGCGGAGCACAATTTTTATCTGCACTTTTAGCCGGCATGATGCTAGGATTAGGGGTAGATTTACGCCTGATGCTTATTATAGGGCTTGGAGGGTTCGCTCTTGGATGTCATTTGAATAGTTTTCTAACGCCTGATTCTAAATTTGCTGCATTTATACTGCCTCAATTTGTTAGAGGTCTTTCATTAATGTTTTGTTTTATACCGACCAATAATATAGCTCTTGGCAATATACCAAAAGAACGAGTAGGTAATGCTAGTGGACTTTATAATCTGACCCGTAATCTAGGAGGAGCAGTAGGGCTTGCAATAATTAGCACTGTAATTACTAATGATACTAAAACCTTTATACAATATTTATCGGAAAATATCTCGTCTACTTCTATAATAGCATTAGAACAGCTAGATTTTTACACTGCATTATTAAGCGGGAAAGTTCTTAATCCTGAAAAAGCATCATATTTGTTATTAGCAAATAAATTAAATAATGATGCTTTTGTAATTGCAATAAATAATATATTTAATATGATAGGGCTGTTATTTGTATTTATAATGCTGCTTATACCTTTTACTTCAAATATCAAAAACCAAAAATATTAATGCCCACTAAAATTAAATTTATATTATATCTTCCTTGGCTATTATTAGAAATATGGAAATCGGCCTTCTCGGTTATTAAAATAATTTGGCAAAGAAAAATAAAAATAGAACCGGTTTTTGAATGGATTGATGCAAAAGGACTAGAAGAAATAGGTGAAATAGTATATAGTAACTCCATTACATTAACACCTGGTACAATAACGCTTGATATAAATAATAATATGTTATTAGTGTACGCACTCAATAAATCATCGATTACCAATCTACAGAGAGGTATAATGATTAAAAAAATCAAACAGTTATTTAAAAACAACCTGAAGTAGAAAATGGAATCAGATATAAACGCTCTGAAGTATAAAAAAGTGTTGCTTAAAGTTTCAGGGGAAGCTTTAATGGGAGAGAAGCAATTTGGGCATGAATATAACGTAATAAGAAAGATTGCAGGTGATATTAAAGAAGTTATCGATTTAGGAGTAGAAGTCACTATTGTAGTCGGCGGTGGAAACATCTACCGTGGAATTAATGCAGCACTCGTCGGTATGGATCGTGCTTCAGCGGATTATATAGGTATGCTTGCAACAGTGATTAATGCTTTAACTTTACAAAACGTTATGGAAAGCCTCAATATCTATACAAGAGTCCTATCAGCTATCCCTATGATGAGCGTGTGCGAGCCTTATATTCGTCGCAAAGCTAAAAGACATATGGAAAAAAAACGAGTAGTAATTTTTGCCGGCGGCACAGGTAATCCGTTCTGTACAACCGACAGTGCTGCAGTACTTCGTGCAATTGAAATGAATTGTGATATTTTGTTAAAGGCAACTCAGGTTAACGGCGTATATGATTCTGATCCTAAAAAAAATCCAAATGCTAAAAAATATTTCACTATTAGCTATAAGGATATTATAAATAACAACTTGCAAGTCATGGATACGGCAGCTATAGCAGTAGCACAAGAAAATAAATTACCTATAAGGGTATTCTCGATAAAAGAACAAGGAAATTTTGCTAAAGTAATACAAGATAGAGGCGAATATACGACAATTGAGGAATAATATATGGATACAGACACGTTAAAGAAAAATTTACAAGAAAAGATGGAGAAAGCTCTAAAAGTTTTAGATCATGAGCTTAAAGGACTACGTACAGGTAGGGCTTCAGTTAATCTACTCGACAGTGTAACCGTAGAAGCTTACGGGAGTAAAATGCCGCTTTCACAAGTTGCTTCCCTATCCACCCCTGATGCACGAACAATTAATGTGCAGGTCTGGGATAAATCTATGGTATCATCGGTAGAGAAAGGCATTACAATAGCAAATCTCGGCTTAACTCCTGCAACGGACGGTCAACTAATTAAACTACCAATACCGGTTTTAACTGAAGAAAGACGTAAAGAACTTGTAAAGCTTGCTTATAAATATGGTGAGGATACTAAAATTTCATTACGTAATATTAGAAGAGACGGTAATGAAGAACTTAAAAAACTAGAAAAGAACAATATTCTTGCAAAAGATGAGCATCATAGCTTATCTGAACAAGTACAAAAACTAACCAATGATTATAGTAATAAAGTTGACTCGGCAATAAAACAAAAAGAACAAGAAATAATGACTGTTTAATGTCATATCGTAGCTTGATCACGGTATCCATAATTTTAGTATTTGGATACCGCTACAAGCTCGTTGGACGATAAAAAAGTGGAATCGATTCACGCAACGAATGCCTTACTGAAATGACATCAGGCTATACTACTAATCAAAATAATAAAACTTATGATTACAAAAGAAGAAGCACAAAAAATAGCAAAATTAGCTAGATTAAAATTTGAAGAAGATACTGTAGAAAAATTTTCTACTCAGCTTAGCTCTATAATAGATATGATCGATATTTTAAATGAAATAGATTGTAAAAATATAGAGCCTTTAACTTCGGTTTCTAATATGAATGCTAGAATGCGAGAGGATGAAGTTACAAGTTCTGATTTATCAAATAAATTATTTGATAATGTAAGTGGAGATAGCGCTCAACTTGCTAAAGAAGTAAAATATTTTATCACTCCAAAGGTTATTGAATAATTATGACAGAACTAAACAAATTAACAGTAGCAGATAGTATAAAAGGTCTAAAAAATAAGGATTTCACAAGTACGGAATTAGTTAATGCACATATTAAACAAATAGAGAAGCATAAAAACCTAAATGCTTATGTTACCAAAACTTTTGATCTTGCCTTAAAGGGTGCACAAATTGCAGATCAAAATTATGCTCAAAATAAAGCAAGAATACTTGAGGGTATCCCATTTGCCGCTAAAGATCTTTTCTGTACGAAAGGAATTAGAACTACGGCATGTTCTAATATACTGAAAAATTTTATACCTAATTATGAATCAAGCGTTACACAAAATATTTTTGATAAGGGCGGTGTGATGCTTGGCAAAACTAATATGGATGAATTTGCGATGGGTTCGGCAAATATTACTAGTTGTTTTGGAAATGTAATTAGTCCTTGGAAAGCGAATAACGACAATAGTGATCTAGTGCCAGGCGGTTCTTCTGGAGGATCGGCTGCATCAGTTAGCGGTTTTATGGCGCCTGCTGCTCTTGGTAGCGATACAGGTGGCTCGGTACGCCAACCAGCGAGTTTTACGGGTTTAGTCGGGTTTAAACCGACATACGGACGTTGCTCAAGATACGGAATGGTATCATTTGCTAGCTCTCTTGATCAGGCAGGGGTATTTACTAGAAGCGTTCTAGATAGTGCTATTATGCTTGAAGCAATAATGGGATTTGATGAAAAAGATTCTACTTCGATCAAAGCAGAAGTACCACAATTACAATCTGCTATCGGCAGTTCGGTAAAAAATATGAAGATAGGCATACCTATTAGCCTTGGTGAAGGCAGTATTATTGAGCCCGATATTATGAAAATGTGGCAGGATACTATAGAGCTACTTAAAAATGCCGGTGTTGAAATGTTTGATATTACTTTACCGCATGCTAAATACGGCGTTGCCGTTTATTACGTAATAGCACCGGCTGAAGCTTCTTCAAATTTGTCTAGATATGATGGCGTTAGATACGGTCTTCGGGTAGAACATGAAAATATGACGCTTGACGAAATGTATGAAATGACTAGATCAGCTGGATTTGGGGAGGAAGTAAAACGTCGTATTATGATTGGAACATATGTACTGTCATCTAGTTGTATGGATGCATATTATTTAAAAGCTCAAAAAGTACGTAGTTTAGTTGCAAGCGACTTTAATAATGCTTTTGAAAAAGTTGATGCCATTTTATTACCGGCTGCTCCATCTGAAGCATTTAAGATCGGTGAAAAACAAAATGACCCGACTATTATGTATTTAAATGATTTATTTACTATTCCTGCAAGTTTAGCCGGGTTACCTTGTGTATCGGTTCCTGCCGGATTATCGGCACGAGGTTTACCTCTTGGAATGCAGATTATCTGTAAACAATTAGATGAGTATAATGTTTTGAAAATAGCATCAATAATTGAGTCAGGTGTTAAACATATTAAATTTGAGCCAAAGGATTTTTAGTTATGACATATATTGAAGGTAATACGGGGAAATGGGAATATGTAATAGGGCTTGAAATTCATGCTCAAATCTCCTCAAAATCTAAGCTTTTTTCAGGAAGTAGTAATACATTTGCAGCAATGCCAAATTCACAGGTTTCTTATGTTGATGCCGCAATGCCCGGGATGTTACCGGTACTAAATAAGCACTGTGTACACCAAGCAATTAAAACAGGACTTGGACTTAAAGCACAGATAAATAAATATTCGGTATTTGATCGTAAAAATTATTTTTATGCTGATCTACCACAAGGTTACCAAATTTCCCAATTTTATTATCCTATAGTACAAAACGGAACTATGGAAATACAGACTAATACTGGTGATCTTAAAACTATTCGTATTAACCGTTTGCATTTAGAGCAAGATGCAGGTAAATCTATACATGATCAATCTCCGCGTTATAGCTTTATAGATTTAAATCGTGCCGGCATTGGGCTTATGGAAATTGTGACCGAACCTGATATATCATCCCCAGAAGAAGCAGCTGAATTTGTTAAAAAATTGAGAAATTTGCTACGTTATATCGGTAGCTGTGATGGCGATATGGAAAAAGGATCAATGCGTTGTGATGCTAATATATCAGTAAGACGTAGCAGTGAACCACTTGGTATAAGATGTGAAATTAAAAATATTAACTCAATTCGTAATATCATTAAAGCAATAGAATTTGAAGCTAAAAGACAAGTAGATTTAATTGAGAATGGTGGAATCGTAATTCAGGAAACACGGTTATTTAATGCTGATAGCGGCGAAACAAGAACTATGCGTTTAAAAGAAGAAGCTATTGATTATAGATATTTTCCTGATCCTGATTTATTACCGCTTGTTATTTCTGATGAGTTAATAAGTGAGCTGAAAGCAAGCTTACCTGAGCTACCTGATCAAAAAATTAAGAAATATACAAAAGAATTTGGCTTAAGTAAATATGATGCTGAAGTAATCGTAGCCGATGAATCAGTGGCCAAGTATTTTGAGCAAGCAGCAAATGAGTGTAACCCTAAAATGCTTGCCAATTGGCTAACCAGTGAGTTGTTTGGACAATTAAATAAAGCATCAATAGAAATAAGTAAATGTAAAATTACTCCCAGTAGTTTTGCAAAACTAATAAAATTAATAGAAAATGATACTATTTCCGGTAAAATTGCAAAAACTGTTTTTGAAATTATGTTTGAAACCGGTAAAGCACCTGATAAAATAGTAGAGGAAAAAGGACTTGTACAGGTTTCAGATAATAACGTGCTAAACACGGTAATTAATGAGGTAATAGCTGAAAATCCTGAATCTATAGAGGCTTATAGAAGCGGTAAGAATAAATTATTAGGTTTTTTTATAGGACAGGTAATGAAAAAAACCGGCGGCAAGGCTAATCCAATACTTGTAAATCAGCTTTTAAAGGAGAAATTAGGTTCTTGATGTGTTTTCACCGCGACTTGATCACTGTATGACACAGGAGGGCATGCTCAAACTTAAAACATTGTTTTTATGAAATTTCTAAAAATATTTTTACTATCTTGCTTACTAGTTTCTTGTAAAAAAGAAGACACTGAAAACACTTTAATAGTTGGTACTGCTGCAGATAATCCTCCTTATGAATTTATCAAAGATGGAGAGATTGTTGGGATTGATATTGATATCATCAAAGCAATAAGCGAGCGTCTCAATAAAAAAGTTATAATAAAAAACTTCGACTTTAATGGTTTACTTGCAGCTTTGATTAGCGAAAATATTGATGTTGCGGTGGCGGAACTTTCCGTAACACCGGAACGTGCCGAATATATCAGCTTTTCCGATAATTACGCTACTGCAAGATTCGCCATAATATACAGAACAGGCGATAATATACAATCTAGCAAAGATCTAGAGAATAAAATAGTAGGAGTACAACTTGGCAGTGTTTTAGAAAAAAGAGCACAAGATCTATCACATACTATAAATATTAAAGTTCATTCTTTAGCAAATCATTTAATGTTAGTTGAAGAATTAAAAGCCGGAGTCATAGATGCTATTATCTCCGAAGAATTTCAGGGCATAAAATTAAAAGAAAATAATTCAAATTTAGAAAGCAGTACTTTAGAAGAATTTTCATCCGATTTTGCTATAGGTATGTCTAAACACTCAGGATTAATTAATGAAATTAATGAGGCAATCTATTCATTAAAAAAAGACGGAACCATTAACAAAATTATGAAAAAATGGCTGGGACAGTAACAGAAAGTCAATTTAAAGATGCTATGAGCCGCTTCCCACATGGGGTGACTGTTATAACTACAAATTGTAACAATAAACTTTTTGGATTTACTGCTAGTTCTTTTATTTCTGTATCTTTAAGACCGCCTTTAATATTATTTTGCCTTAATAAAAACTCTTTTAGCATACACAGTTTTCAAAAAAGTAATAAGTTTGCAATTAGTATTTTAGCAGAGAATCAAATTGATATCTCAAAGCATTTTGCTAAATCACAACCTAACAAATTTACAAAAATTGATTATAAGCTTGGTAATAAAACTGATTGTCCTTTAATAAATGGTGCAACTTGCCATATAGAATGTAATAAATATGCTTCTTATAATGCCGGTGATCATGCTATATTTATTGGTGAAGTAATAAATACCGCTATTAAAAACAATCTAAAACCTCTATTATATTTTTATAAATCCTATACAAATTTACAATAAAGCAAATATGATAAATATTGGTCTTAGTGGTTCTACCGGTAAAATAGGAAGAACTATTGCTGAAAAAATAGGCGAATTTGAGAATTGCACAATTTCAGCAAAATTTAATAGTACTAATAGTCTATATGATTTAGACAATTTTTGTAAAAATTCTGATGTAATCATCGATTTTTCTACCCACGAAATATTAGAAAAATTAGTTAATTATGCATTAAAACACAATACAAAATTAGTGATCGGCACAACAGGTCTTCAGCCTAAACATTTTAAGTGTTTAGCAAAAGCAGCTCAAACTTTACCTATTTTATATTCCGCAAATATGAGTATAGGAGCTAATTTACTCAGCTATCTAGCTAAAGAAGCCACGAAAATACTAGGTGATTACGATGTTGAAATTTTAGAAATACATCACCGTAATAAAAAAGATTCACCCTCAGGTACTGCTATTATGCTTGCTAAAACAATTGCAAGTGAAAAAGGTTTAGATATAAAATTTAATCGCGGTAACAGACCAAGAAAAAAAGAGGAAATAGGTATTTCCTCACTTCGTGGTGGGAATGTTCACGGTATACATGAAATATCTTTTTTAGATGATAATGAAATAATCACTTTAAAACATGAAGCTCTAAATAAAAATTCTTTTGCCAACGGTGCAATTAAAGCTGCTATTTGGCTACACGATAAACCTTCTGCTTTATATTCAATGCAAGATTTTTATAAAATTTAATTAATTATAGCTTGAAAAAACACTTTTCAAAGACTATATTTTATTGTGTAAATACATAGTAGGTTACTTATGATTGATTATACAAAAACTTTAACTGCCACCTCAAAAAATAACACTTTTGATGAAGGCTTAAGAAAATACATGCTTAAAGTATATAATTATATGGCTTTAGCACTTTTACTAACTGGCTTAGCAGCTGTAACAACTATATCAGTTGAGCCTATTTATAACGTAATGTTTCAAACCGGCTTCGGCACTATTATAATGTTTGCTCCGCTCGGTATTGCTTTATATTTCTTTATGGGCTTTGGACGCATGAATCTGCAAACGGCACAAATATTATTTTGGGTTTATGCCGCTTTAATTGGTATGTCGCTTGCATATTTAGCTCTTATTTATACCAGTGCATCAATAGCACGTACTTTCTTTATTTGTTCCTCTGTTTTTGGAGCAATGAGCTTATACGGTTATAGTACAAGTAGAGATTTAACATCTATGGGGTCATTTTTTGCAATGGGTCTTATAGGTCTTGTAATCGCCTCACTAGTTAACCTATTTTTACAAAGTTCAGCTCTCTCTTTTGCTACTTCTCTTATTGGAATAGTAGTATTTATGGGATTAATTGCTTGGGATACTCAAAAGATTAAGTCTATGTATTACATGGCAGGAAATGATGAAGTGGGACAAAAGCTTTCTATTATGGCAGCCTTTACTTTATATTTAGATTTTATTAACCTTTTCTTATATTTAATGAGATTTTTAGGTAATAGAAGGGGTTAAAAAATTTTAATGCTTTTTTATGTCCATAAAGACAAATAATTTAACCTCGATAATTACCAATAGCGAGTTATGTAATAATTCGCTATTTGCGTTTGTGACTTAATTATAGTATAGTAGTATATACTGTTCTAGCATATCAGCAACAAGGTATAGGAGGGGGAATAAGAAAAGAAAAAATTATTATAGAAAAAAATTTAATCAAAGCTGGTTTGAAGATTGACTTGATAATTGTCTCAACTGGATTTAAAAAAAGAAGAAATTGAGAAACTAAACATAAAGTATCTGCATTTTTTAAAAATATAAAATATGAAAGTTACAGCAGATGATTTAAGTATTTATATTCATTGGCCGTTTTGTGTGTCAAAATGCCCTTATTGTGATTTTAATTCTCATTTGGCAAGCACTATAGATCATGATCAGTGGCTTAGGTCATATGAAAGGGAAATTGAGTATTTTAAGGCCATTATTCAAAATAAATATATAAAATCTATTTTTTTTGGTGGTGGCACCCCTTCATTAATGAATCCTATAATAGTGGAAGTAATAATAAATAAAATTAGTAATATAGCAATTATTGATCAGCAAACTGAGATAACTCTAGAAACAAATCCCACATCATTTGAAACTGAAAAGTTTAAAGCATTTAAATCTGCAGGAATTAATCGTGTTTCAATTGGAGTACAATCCTTAAAAGAAGATGATTTAAAAACACTAGGTAGAACCCATGATTGTATGCAAGCCATTAAAACAATTGAGGTGGCCAATACGATTTTCCCACGAGTATCATTTGATTTAATATATGCACGTAGCGGTCAGACATTAAAAGATTGGAAAGAAGAATTAAAACAAGCAATACAGCTTGCTACCTCACATATTTCTCTTTATCAGTTGAATATTGAAAAAGGCACACCATTTTATAAATTATTTAAGGACGGTAACCTGGTTTTGCCACATTCGGATGAAGCAGCTGAAATGTATGAATGGACAAACCATTATCTAGAATCTAAAAAATATTTTAGATATGAGATATCTAATTATGCTCTAGCGAGCCAGGCATGTTTACATAATTTAACTTACTGGAATTATAATAGTTACTTAGGTATAGGTCCTGGAGCTCATAGTAGAATCATTGAATCCTCAAGTTCAGTATCAGCAATTATGATGTGGCATAAACCTGAAAAATGGTTAGACTCAGTTAAAACAAAAAATGTTGGTATTCAAACTAACATTAAGTTAACACATCAAGAAATTATTGAAGAAATGTTAATAATGGGATTGCGTCTTAAAAGTGGCATAGATATTGCTACATTAGAGCAGAAATTAAATACAAAATTAGAAAATATTTTAGATATGAATAATCTGAAACATTATCAAAACCAAGACTTAATTAAGTTAGATAAAAATTTTTATCTTACCGATAAAGGTTTAATGCTGCATAGTTACATAGTATCTAGATTGATCAAGTAATTTTAAAGTTTATAATTATTTTTACTTCTATTCATGGGATGGAATGTAAACTTGAGTATAAGAGTGAAAAAATGTATATGAAAGTATCGAGTATGATCAGAAAGTTGGGAATTCAATTATATCGTTAGCAGATAGCTATTAATGCAGATAATATCGATAAAGTAAAAAAGATAGATAAGGGATATGGAGTAAACAAAACATGCTTGGGTTGAACTTTTCTAGATTATGCTATATCGAGAATAATAATATAAAAATTGCCGAATTTTTAATTAATCAGGGAATGCGTCCTAATTTAGGATATGAATAGCTAGTCCAGAATGATGTTAGCCGCAGAAAGAAATAATCCTGATTTAATCTTTAAGTTTGGATAAGATTGGTTCCAATAGTAATTTTTTGTAATTTGCTACCTTATAAAAAGTAGAAATTGATGGTTAAATATATCGGACAGAAAATTATATGTTATTGTTAGGAGTTGCGTTAGGCAACATGCGGTAATCTTAGAAGTTTTCTAGATTATCATGCATTCTACGCATGTTTGTAATGGTGTTTTTACATGATTTACATAAAACTATCTATCCATATATCCTAAGGTTGAGCAGAATTTGCCAATATGAATATTTTATAATAAAATAACAATCTTTT
Organism: Rickettsia sp. Oklahoma-10; assembly: GCF_039954865.1. Classification (NCBI taxonomy): domain Bacteria; kingdom Pseudomonadati; phylum Pseudomonadota; class Alphaproteobacteria; order Rickettsiales; family Rickettsiaceae; genus Rickettsia; species Rickettsia oklahomensis. The sequence goes on from NZ_CP157197.1 coordinate 541,401, forward strand.
CCATCCAGTTGTTATTCTTGTATGTCAAACCATTTTAATGATATTACTGGAAGCAATATATATAATTTTGAATAGATTTTTGGTCTACAAAATTTTATTTAACAACTCTACTACTCTTTGTATTTCAGGAATAGTATCCATCTTTTTTTCTGCTGTAATAACCATTAGCATTATTAAAAGTATAGAATATACTCTATTTTATATATTTTTTCTTTTGGGCGTATTATTTCTACTTTATTAATCACCCTGTAAGAATTATATTCTATTATCTTATTTTAGAGTTTGATTAATATTTTCAAAACCGATATCTATACTAATAACTTTTCCGTCTTTTACCAATAAACTTTATATGCCCGTCAAACCCAAGGGTAATAAATTTAATTATAGTTTTGAGTTTTAATTTTTGGATTAAACCTTTAGTAGTGATAATCTGAAAAGGACTTTTTTATAGTATATTTTCCCAATTAACAACTACTCTCGGCTATAGAATGCAAAGATGATTCCGGTAAAGCTCTATTATTTATAATACACACCTTTTTGATGGTGCTATTTATGAAATTTAATATATATAATCAACTTCAAGTTAATATAGCTAAATACATACTTCAGGCTCTAAAATCAAAAGTTGAAATATATTAAAGATATGTAACAAGTATAATATGAAATGAAGAGTTGGGGGCATGAAGTTCAACTTGGCAAAGAGCAGTAGCAATATATAAGCTGAAGAGCACCGCGTATACTAAATACGTGAGCATTAAGGGATAGACAAAGCAAGGTAGCTAAGTCCAATTTGAACGAGTAGAGTATATTAAGATAAATATACTTCCTTATCTAAAGTATTTTCGCTGTTGTCTATAATCATAGTAATTGTTGCATCGCCGGTAATATTGATAGTAGTACGGAGCATATCAAGTATTCGGTCAATACCGGCAATAATTGCTACTCCCTCTATGGGTAAGTGAACCGAAGAAAGAACCATAGGAAGCATTATTAAAGAGGCACCAGGAATACCAGCACCGCCGATAGAGCCAAGTGTTGAAGTGAGAATAATTACTAAATAGTCATGAGGAGCAAGTGTTACTCCCATCATCTGAGCAAAAAATATAGTAGTAAGAGATAAATTTATAGCAAAGCCATCCATATTAATTGATGCACCTATTGGAAGTACGAACGCAGTACTAGACTCTGAAATGCCAAGTTTTTCACGACAAACTTGCATAGTAGTTGCAAGAGTTGCTTTACTACTTGAAGTAGCAAAAGCAAGCATCTGATACTCAAAACTTTTCTTATAAAAAGGTATGGGGGAAACACGGCAGAATACATATATAAGTAAGCCAAAAACTAAATATTGAAACGTCATAGCCACAACTACCGCTACAACAAGTTTTGATAAACTAATCATTACCTCAACTCCTTGCATACCTACAATCCAGCCTGTTAAGGCAAAAGCACCGTAAGGGGATAATTGAATAACAAACGATATCATTTTTAATATTAATTTTGACATTACATGAATTAAATCAGTAATAGGTTCACTGATAGATTTCATTTTATTTAAGGTAATTCCAACAAAAATAGCAAAAAATACAACTTGTAAGACATCGCCGTTTGCAAAAGCTCCAACTGCATTATCAGGGACAATATTTACAAAAAAATCAATTATATTAAATGAAGTTCTACTTGTCGTTCCTGAATAGGCAAGATCTATAATATGTAGGCCTACTCCAGGCTTTAATACTAAGGCAACAGTGAGTCCAAAAATCGTGGCAAAAAAAGTAGTACCTAAAAAAGCGGCTACCGCTTTCATTCCTACTCTACCGAGTGTGGAAGTATCGTTCATACTAGTGATACCAGAAACCAAACTGAAGAAAATTAAAGGAGTAATGATCATTTTTATCAAACGTAAGAAAATGTCACCAATAGGTTTAATATAATTAACATATTGTGGTAAGTATATACCAAATATTATACCTAAGATTAACCCTAAGGTAACTTTTTGCCATAATTTCATAATTTATTTACTTAATTTTAAATTTGTTTAACTATAAATTTATTTACTATTTTGGTCAATCCATTCTAAGTACTTTTTAAAGCCATAGTCAATATTTATTTTTATTATTTGTGGTAATTCATAATTATGAATTGAAATGATTTTGTTTTCAAGTTCGTCATAATTAGAAGATTTTGCTTTAATTATAAGTCTATGTTCGGTTTCTAAAGTTACTCTACCATCCCATCTAAAGTAACTGTTGACATCATCAATCTGAATGCAGGCAGCAAGATTTAATTCTAACAAAATAGATGCTATTTTCTTGGCAATTTGCAAATCATTAGTAGTAGTTAAAATTAAACAATAATCTTGTATATTCGATGAACTTGAGAAATTGACTATGTCCTCTTTATGAGTACTAGGATGTTCCAGTATTTTTGTCTGATTCGTACCTCGGCTTATAGATTCCTTACTATCTTCAAAGTTGGTCTGCATATAACCCCTCTTCATTTTACCGAGATACATGTCTAAACCTCAACAAAACAATTAGGTGTTTCAAATAGTTTGAGGCTAGTAATAGAGAACTTTTGGTTTATGAAAAGTTTAGGAAAAATTTCATCTTTTAAATGTATTACTATATTTTCAGCAGTCGGGTTATTGTTCATGTAATATATTTTTTGACCGGTACAATGTTCTATTTGCTGTCCCATTTCCTTATCGTCTTGATGTAGAATTAGGCTATGATCAAAATTTTCATCAATCCATTTTTTTACCAAATCCTTAATTAAACTAAAATCGATTACCATACCAAGTTTATCGGTTTTATTTGCAGCTATAGTTATCTCAAGAACATAGCGATGGCCATGTAAAAACTGACATTTATTTTGATGTCCAATAATTCTATGTCCCGAATCAAATTCAATGCGACGAGTACATTTTATCATGATATATACTCCTAATAAATGAAAAGTAGATAAATGAAATTTAATTTGGAAAAGAGCAAGGTGTTTTGATATTTTTAACCAACCGTAACGTAGTAAAACTTACTTGAGGATTCAAAATGAAAAACAACTTACCCAATTTAAATTAAAACGAGTGTAATTATAAGTTTAACAATAATTTCTCAGGATTCTCAATGAGCTGCTTAATTTTTACCAAGAACGATACTCCTTCTTTTCCATCAATTATACGATGATCATAGGATAAAGCTATATACATCATCGGACGCACTTCAATTTTACCGTCTATAACTACGGCTCTTTCCTCAGTTTTGTGTAAACCTAAAATACCTGATTGAGGGGGATTAATAATTGGCGTGGATAATAATGAGCCATATACGCCGCCGTTAGAAATCGAAAATGTCCCTCCTGACAAGTCAGTCATAGAAAGCTTGCCTTCACGTGCCTTTTTAGCCAAAGTTCCTATCGCTTTTTCTACTTCAGCAAATCCCATTTTATCAGCGTCTCTCACAACAGGTACGACAAGCCCTTGCTCTGTTCCGACAGCTACTCCTATATCGTAATAATTTTTATATACTAAATCATTGCCGTTTATTTCAGCATTTACCGATGGAATAAGCTTTAAAGCTTCTATAGTTGCTTTGACAAAAAACGACATAAATCCAAGTTTCACAGCATGCTTTTTCTCAAACTCTTCTTTATATTGATTACGCAAGGCAATTACTTTTGACATATCGATTTCATTGAAAGTAGTCAAAATAGCTGCCGTATTTTGTGAATCTTTCAAGCGTTGTGCAATAGTTTTACGTAAACGTGACATACGAACACGTTGGACCCTATCTTCATTAGATTTACTCATTGTAGGAGTAGAAGTAGTTACAGTCGGAGCGTTTAGTATTTCAAGCACGTCACCTTTGGTAATCCTACTGTCTCTACCTGTACCTTTTATGTTATTTGGATCAAGCTGATTTTCGGTAACTAATTTTTGTACAGAAGGGGCAAGAATATTATTAGCAACGGCAGGTTTCGCTACAGCCTTTTCTGAAGTATTTTGCATGGCTGCTTGAGGGTTTGCAGATTCATTATTAGTACTGTCAGTACTTGCAACCACTCCTTCATTTATTTCAGCTATTTCTTCACCAATTGTAACATTTTCACCGTCAGTTTTCAATATTTTACCTATAGTACCGCTGCAAGGAGCATTAACTTCTAACGTTACTTTTTCGGTTTCGATTTCTAACAGTAGGTCATCGGTTATAACTGAATCACCTTCTTTCTTATACCACTTGGCAATAGTTGCATCCGTTACAGATTCCCCAAGTGACGGTACTATAATTTTAATACTCATAATTTATTTACTCCTCAAAAATCGAAAAACGTATTCGGTATTATAACTGTGTTTTGACTACAGTATCCAGAAAAACAATAGAGAATACTAATAATTTTAGTATTTTACACGCGATCCTGAGATCAAGGCGCGTTATGACAACTTAATTTTTCAAACTATCTAACCACAATATTCAAACCTTTATAGCTGCTTTTAGCAATTTTTCTTGCTGTTTATTATGTACTTGCAGCGAACCTACTGCAGGGGAGGCTGATTCCTCTCTACCTACATATTTAAATTCGTTATTAATTCCAGCTTCTTTTAAAGCATCGTTTAAATGAGAAACTATATAAAGCCAGGCTCCCATATTTTTCGGTTCTTCCTGACACCAAATAAATTCCTGTGTCCTATTATATTTTTTTAATAATGATGCTACAACCTTTTTTTCAAAAGGATATAATTGTTCTAACCTAATAATCGCTATATTACTATTATTCCCACGCATTTCCAACAAATCATAATATACCTTGCCACTACATAAAATTACTTTTGTAATATTGTTTGCATCTACTTTATTTACTTCATCTAAAACTGGTAAGAAAGTAGTATTTTCACCTATCTCATCAAGTTTAGATACAGCATATTTATGACGTAATAATGATTTCGGTGACATTACAATTAATGGTTTGCGGGTATCATCGAGTATTTGGCGACGTAGCAGATGAAAAATTGAAGCAGGAGTAGTAGGATATGTAACATACATGTTATCTGCTGCAGCTAATTGTAAAAATCTCTCAAGCCTTGCCGAGCTATGCTCTGGTCCTTGTCCCTCAAATGCATGAGGTAACAAAACCACAAGCCCGCTCATACAAAGCCATTTAGTTTCACTGCTTGAAATAAACTGATCAAAAATAATTTGAGCTCCATTAGCAAAATCGCCGAATTGTGCCTCCCACAAAATCAGGTTTTTAGGATTTACTAAAGAATAACCGTATTCAAAACCAAGCGCTGCATATTCAGATAAATTACTATTGGTTACCTCATATTTTGCTTGCTTTTCCGATAAATTATTTAAAGGTATATAGGTAGTATCGTCAATTTGGTGATGCAATACCGAATGACGATGCGAGAAAGTACCGCGTCCTGAATCCTGTCCTGTTAATCTTATATAAGTTCCTGTATTAAGCAGCGTTGCGAAAGCTAACTGCTCTGCCGTCGCCCAGTCAATAGTCTGGTCTATAGTTAAACTAGCCTTTCTATTATCAAATAATTTTACAAGTTTTGGATTAACAGCAAAATTTTTCGGTATTTCGCATAGTTTACTTCCTAAATCTTGTAATATTTCTTTATTTATACCTGTTACTGCAGTAGATTTGAGAGTACGAGAAATGCCTTGCCATAAACCGCCTAAGAAATGAGCTTCGTGTTTATAACTTTTAGCCTGCTCATATTCATTATCTAGCTTTGCTTTAAATTCTTCTTTTAATTTAGGAAAATAATTATTATCAATTATACCACTTTTTACTAACTTATTTGCATAAATATTTCCAGGGGTAGGTTTTCTTTTAATAATGTTATACATCTTGCCTTGTGTATACATCGGTTCGTCACCCTCATTATGCCCGTATTTTCGGTAACAAACAATTTCTACTACAACATCTTTACCAAATTTCTGCCTATATTCTACAGCAATATTAGTTGCTTTTAACACTGCCTCTATATCGTCACCGTTAACGTGTAAAATTGGAGCAGCTATTATTTTAGCGAACTCTGTAGAATATCTACTCGCTCTAATATCCGTAGCATTTGCTGTAAAACCTAGCTGATTATTAATGACAAAATGTAATATCCCGCCGATATCATAAGCGGCTAAAGGTGACATTGCTAGACTCTCTGCTACTACACCTTGACCGCAAAAAGCAGCGTCACCATGCACTAAAATAGCTTTGACTTTATTACGTTTAGTATCTTTAAGTATATCTTGCTTTGCTCTTACTTTTCCTGCAACTATAGGGTTTACTGCCTCTAAATGCGATGGATTATCGGCTAATGATAAATGTATTTTCTTATCCCCTATGACTCTATCCGAGGAATAGCCTAAGTGATATTTTACATCGCCTGAAACATTTAGCTCATCAGGAAATGTGTTGCCGCTTATGAAGTCTGCAATAACGGCTTTATATGGTTTGCCAACTACTTTAGTCAGGGTGTTTAACCTCCCTCGATGTGCCATACCGATGACAACTTCTTCAACACCTTGATGCATAGATAAATCTATAGCTTTACTCATGGCGACTATAGAAGCATCACCACCCTCAATGGAAAAACGCTTAGCTCCAGGGAATTTTATATGTAGATATTGTTCAAACCCTTCTACTTCTACTAAATCATTTAAGATAGTTTTTTTGTCTTCAGAAGAAAAGGTAACATCGTGTTCTAGCTTATTATATAACCAGGTTTTTTCTTCTACATTTTCTACTTGTTCAAACTCTATACCTATAGAATTTGTATAAATTTTATCAAGCTTGGTCACTAATTCAGATAATTTGCAGTTCCAAGTACCCACAAATTCATCTCTAATATTAATATTTTCTTCTAGCTGACCGCTATCAAAACCAAAAGTTTCGATATTAAGCTTTAAATCATTTTTTGTTTTACGTATTTCAAGACCAAGCGGGTCAAGATTTGCTAAATAATGAGCATGCTTGCGATAAGCATTTATCATTTCTTTAGCTTTGAAACTATTTAAGCTTTCAGCAGATAGATTATTATTTAACAATTCTGTTTTAGTATCATCAGAGATAATTATTTTTGCTGTACTTTTATTAAACAAATATTCATTATTGTCTTTAACCTGAGAAAAAAAGTCTAGCCAAGTTTGATCAACTGAAGCGGGATTTGTTAAATATTGTCTATATAGCTCTTCAACAAAAACAGCATTCCCGCCAAATAAGAAGTCTGTTGTTTTTAAATATTTGTTCATATTGTTGTTTATATTATTTGATTTTTTATCGTAAATACATCATTGCAAGGAGGTATTGTTGTGTAGAATGATTTCCACTCTTTTCATCCTGAAACTTGATCGTGGGATCCAGTTAGAAATATCAAAATAATGCACACTCTAAGTTGTTTTTTATACCCTGTGGTCAAGTTATGTGGTGACACAGCGGGTTTTACCTATCCATGCGGTAAAGTCTTCAATCACTGAGCTCATGACGGTGTTTACTATAAATACTTCCTCTCTAAATACTTGATATACCCTTCAGGGTTTATCTTGTCCTCACCGCTAACACTTTTTAATAAATCGGTTGAATTTTTTAACGAACCGAGATTTCTAAAATTCTTATTTAGATAATTATTTAGATTACTAAAATCACCCTTTAATATATCCTCTTTTATATTTGGGTGTATCTCTTGTACTTTTTTCATCACCATTGAAGCAATAATTGCACCATTTGTATAGGCGGGAAAGTAACCGAAACTTCCGTGTGACCAATGAATGTCTTGGAGACAGCCGTTACTGAAACTTGACGGTTTAATACCTAAATATTCTTCCATCTTACTGTCCCAAAAGTTTGGTAACTCATCAAGGTTTAAATCACCATTGATTAGCAGTTCTTCAATCTCGAAACGTAATATTACATGCATTGGATAAGTTAGTTCATCTGCATCCACTCTTATAAAATCAGGCATAACTCTTGTAATTTTTCTATATAAATTTTCTGCTGAATATTCTTTGCCTTTTATATTAAATTCATTGTGCAGTAATTTGGCTAAAAATTCTGTAAATTCTCTTGATCTACCTATTTGCATCTCCATAAATAAAGACTGGCTTTCATGAAAAGCTATACCTTTAGCAAGTCCTACCGGTTGTCCTTTATACATTTCTGGTAGATTCTGCTCATATAAAGCATGACCTGTTTCATGAATAATCCCCATTAAACCGCTTATGAAATTGTCTTTATCATACCTAGTAGTTAAACGTATATCGTTTGGTGTGCCACCGCAAAAAGGATGAAGTGATTCGTCAAGTCGTCCTTTTTTCAGATCAAACTGCATAATTTCTATAATGCGTTTTCCGATACACTTTTGTATCTCAGGATCTAGTCTAATATTCTTTACTAATTCTTTTGTACTATTTTGCTTTTCTAAAACTTTATTTATAAGTACCCGAAGTGCTTTTTTAAGTACTGAAAAAACTTGCTTGATCTCGCTACTTTGCCTGCTTGGATCATACATATCTATTAATGAGTCATATAATCTGCAATTAAAAACATCTGCTCGTGCTTTTGCTATTTCTTTCGTATAATATAAAACTTTTTGTAAGTGCGGTTTGAATAAATTATAGTCATTGTTTTTTCTTGCTTCTCGCCAAACAAGTTCTGCTTTATTAGTAGCAGCGACTAACTTCTTTTGTAGTTGCTCATCAACACAATTTGCATCTTTTACCTTTCTCTCAATCTCTCTAATATTAGCATTTTGCCAATAGTTAAGGTTTTTTGATTCTTCTTTTGCCTTGCTAAGTAGCTCTTGTAGGATAGGAGATTTGAGCATTGCATGAACATGCGACGTTAAAGTTACTATTTCGTTGCTGCGACTCTCACCTGAACCTATAGGCATATTCACAGCAATATCCCAGTATAATATGCTTAGAATATTATTAAAATGAGAGATGTTTGAAAATTCATTTTCTAATTTTGTGTAGTTGTTCATATTTTCTTCTATTGTATGTTTTGTCGTACGACTTCGATGTCATTCCCGTGAAAGCAGGTATCTAAAACATTTAGTGTCATTCCACAAACTTATGGCGGGATCTAGTAATAAAAGTTACTAGTATCATAGATTACTTCTCTAAATCCCTTGATTAAGTCGCGGGATGACAATGAATACTAATACAAATGCAACAATTCCTTTGCTGCCTTTAAACTTGCCTCGGTAATTGTTTTACCTGAAATCATGCGGGCAAGTTCCTCTTGTCTTTCAGATAAATTCAAAGTTTTTGCCGTTACCTTTGTTTCATTTTCTAGCTGCGTTTTCTCAATTTTGATATGTAAGTCGGCTTTACCTGCTACTTGAGGTTGGTGTGTAATAACTATTACTTGAGTAAAAGTACTAAGATTTTTTAATCTCTCACCTACTTTATCTGCAACTGCACCGCCGATTCCAACATCTATTTCATCAAATATAATAGACGGTTTTAACATTTTATCAAATAGAGCAGTTTTTAAAGCAAGCATGAACCTTGATAATTCACCGCCGGAAGCAATTTTATTGATTGCTTCCGCTGTTGTTCCAGGGTTAGTAGAAGCCTTAAACACAATATCGTCATTACCACACGCTGTCAGTTCTTTTCTAGTAGTTATTTCAATTCTAAAGATTGCTTTTGCCATTTTAAGCTGTTGTAGCTCCTGATGCAACGATTCTTCTAGATGTTTTGCAGCAATAAGACGCTTTGTAGATAAACCGCTTGCTAGTTCATAATATTTTTTCTGCAATAGCACTTCTTGAGCTTTTAACTCATTGATATTTGTTATTTTATTTTTTAATATACTGAGCTGCTCTAAAGATTTATCTAAAAATACACCTAACTCATCAGCAGGAACATTATATTTACGACTAATAGCTTTTATTAAAAATAATCTTTCTTCTATTTCTTCAAGATTATATTCCTCATAATTAAACCTATCTAACAGGTTTGATAATTTTTGGCGTGCTATTTCTAAATTATTATAGGCTTCTTCTAAACTTGTAGCGATAGTTTTAAAATGTTCATGTTGACCTTGTCTTGCTAATAATTTTTCTGCTCTATTAATTGAAATATTTATTTCGGGATTGTTAATCTGTTCTAGAATACCTTTTATTAGTTGTAACTCTTTATCTTTATTTTGCAAATCTTTTCGTATATTTGATAATTTTTCTTCTTCACCTATTTGAATGTTCAACTTAGATAATTCTTCCGTTGCAAAGTTTAAATAATCAATTTCTTGTTTTATAGAATTGTGTTTAAGTGTTATTTCAGCAATTTCTTTCCGAGTATCTTGCCAAACCTGATAACATTTGGTAAGCTCTGCTCGGAAGTCCAAAAGATTTCCGTAACTGTCTAAAATATCACGCTGCGTATTTGCTTCTAGAAGCGAAATATTATTATTTTGTCCATAAAGCTCAAATAAGTAAGTAGCTAATTGTTGCATAATAGTCTTATTAACTACTTGATTATTAATGAAGAAATTTTTGCGTCCCTCGGCTTTTTGCAAACACTTTACAAGTAATAACTCTTCAGGTTCAATAAAATTTTTGAGTAGAAAATTTTTAATTTTTTCATTTAAAATGAATATTATATTAACAGCAGCGTAATCTTTTCCATGCTTTATTATGTTGTGTGAAGTTTTATAACCTAGGCAAAATAAAATAGCATCAAGCAAAATAGACTTACCGGCTCCTGTCTCACCGGTAATAACACATAAACCTTTATTAAACTCAATTTCCAGCTCGTCTATTAGAATGAAATTCTTAACTAAAATACTCTGGAGCATAATTATACTAATATATCACTTCAAAAATTGGTATTGTTATTCTACAAGAGTGCAGGGAGCTACGTATTAATAATAATATACGCTCCACTCCTTGCCTTGTAAATTCCTTACTCTTTTTAAAGTTGATCTTCATATAACTCTTCTTCATATTTACCGATATCATACTACTTGACTAACTTATATGCATAACTATACCAATGACTCTCGGGGTAGTTATAACCTAGTATTGAGGCATATTTTTTTGCTTCATCTGGTAGTCCGAGTATCATGTAGCTTTCAGCTAAACGGTAAAGAGCTTCTAGCGAATGAGAAGTAGTTTGATAATTATTAATTACCTCTTCAAATCTGTTAATTGCTGCCATAGGATTTTTTTTCTTTAAGTAAAAACGACCTACCATCATCTCTTTAGCTGCTAGATGATCATTTACTAGGTCAATTTTTAAAGATGCATCAATAGCATATTTGGTATTTGGGAATTTGTCTATTACGTCTTTAAAACTGTCTTTAGCAAGGAGAGTTCTAGAGTGATCATGTTTTACATCAGAAATCAACATATAATATGATAGAGCTTTAAGGTAATATGCATAAGCAATATCAACATTTGCAGGATGCAAATTAATAAACGTATCAAGTATATCAACTGCTTCTTCATATTGAGTAGCAAGGAATAAAGAATAAGCCTGCATCAATTCAGCTTGTGGCGTTATTTCATTACCTGGATGTTGATAAAATACTCTTCCAAATTCTTCTGCAGCTTTCTTATATTTTTTCTTTTCTAACAAAGTAATACCTTCGTTATAAAGAGTTGTAATAGGAACTACTATATCATCATTGTTTTTTTTGCTTTTACAGCCACTTAAAAATAGTCCTATAATGAACAGGACACTTAATAATTTTGCTAATTTCATAAGAACTTAAATTCAGTTAATACCTCAATATACATATAGGTTTGTCGAATTTCAAGGGTTCAATTTAAAATCTCATAAACTTATAATTTTTTGGACTTAATTTCTCTACCTAGTGTCCTTTATCATTTTTATTGTATTGTTTTTCAACGGTTGACCATGCATACTTTGTATAACAACTGCTTCTCTTGAATCATCCTTACATCTTTTATCGTTTTATTGGTACCATTATATTGATTAATGCATGATTAAAAGCTTCGCGATAAATATCCTTAGTATATGGTCCGAAAGATATTTCTTTTACTGAATCAGGTAATCGTCCTTAATTTTTATGATACATAGAAACCTCAGGTCACATTATGTAAATAATTATTTTATAACATCACAGGTTTTATTTCTATAGGATAGTAAAGCAAAATTTATGACCATAAGCTTTTCATTTTGTTAAAAAAGCTGCTATCGTTTTCTTTTTCACTTATGGATTCTTTTTTGAATTCTTCTAACAACTCACGCTGTCTTTTAGATAAATTTTTAGGTACTTCAACATGAATATGTGTAAGCATATCACCCCTAATAGTTGATCGCATTTTAGACATACCTTTGCTGCGTAGTCTTAATTGATCGCCGTTTTGTGTACCTGCAGGAATTGTTAAATTTACTTTTCCGCCTTCAATGATCGGTACTTCTACTTCCCCTCCAAGGGCGGCATTTACAAAACTAATAGGTAGTTTACAATGTAAATTTGCTCCGTCTACTTTATAAATATCATGAGGTTTTATTGATACATCAACGTATAAATCACCGCTATTCCCGCCTCTAATACCTGCTTCTCCTTCACCTGTGTGTTTTATTCTAGTACCATTTTCAACACCGGCAGGAATATTTACTGATAAATTTCGTTGCTTATGGTAACGTCCCATGCCGTGGCATTTTTTGCATGGATTTTTTATAATTTGTCCATTGCCTTGGCATTTATGGCAAGTTTGCTCGATCGTAAAGAACCCTTGCTGAATTCTAGTTACTCCAAGACCGCTGCAAGCATCACAAGTTGTTACAGTTTCACCTTTTTCAGAACCGCTACCGTGACAAGTGTCGCATTTTACTTCGCTAGAAAAGCTAATGTTTTTTTCTATACCGTGAAATGCTTCTTCTAAATTAATTGTTAGATCATATTTTAAATCTGAGCCTCTAACTTTGCTTGAAGTTGGACGTGACCTTCTACTACCTCCCATAAAGTCACTAAAGAAGTCACCGAAAATATCATTAATATCGGGATGAAAACCACTAGTCCCTCCTGCTGCTCCTCTTCGTGATTGTTGATTTTGAAAAGCATCATGCCCAAAACGGTCATAAGCTGCTCTTTTTTGTTCATCTTTTAAAATGTCATAAGCAGCATTGATTTCTTTAAATTTCTTCTCTGCATTCGTATCTCCGGCTGCCGCATTATCGGGATGATATTGTTTAGCTAGCTTGTGGTAAGCTTTTTTAAGTTCAGCTGAACTAGCTGTTTTACTCACACCTAGAACTTGGTAATAATCTTGTGACATAATTTAATTTACAAACATGGTTGGCATCCTGTGACTTGACCGCAGGACCTTAGGAATCCATTTATATATTTTTTGGATACCGTGTGGTCAATCCACAGTATTAAAATACTTGCTTTACTTCTTTTCTACATCCTTAAAATCGGCATCTACTACTTTTTCATTGTTAGCAGTATTGCCTTCAGAAGACTGACTTTCACTTTGTGTTTTATACATTGCTTCACCAATTTTCATACTAGCTAAAGTTAAGCTTTCAGTCTTTTCTTTAATTAAAGCTGCATCTTCCGAATCAAGAACGGCTTTTAAAGCAGCTAGTGCTTCTTCGACTAGTCCTTTATCTTCTGATGATAATTTATCGCTATAATCTTTTAAAGTTTTTTCAGTAGAATAAACTAAACTATCGGCAGCATTTTTTACCTCAATAAGTTCTTTACGCTTTTTATCTTTATCAGCATTTTGTTCAGCATCTTTAACCATTTGTTCAATTTCAGCATTACTGAGTCCTCCTGAGGCTTGAATAGTTACTTTTTGCTCCTTACCGCTCGCTTTATCCTTAGCTGATACATGTACTATTCCATTAACGTCAATATCAAATGTTACTTCTATTTGCGGCACACCTCTAGGTGCAGGAGGTATTCCCTCAAGATTAAACTGACCAAGTAATTTATTATCTTTTGCCATTTCACGTTCACCTTGGAACACTCTAATAGTTACGGCATGCTGATTATCATCGGCAGTGGAGAATACCTGGCTTTTTTTAGTCGGGATAGTAGTATTGCGATCTATTAATCTAGTAAAGACACCGCCAAGAGTTTCAATACCCAGGGATAAAGGTGTAACATCTAATAGTAATATATCCGTTACTTCTTTATTAAGCACTCCACCTTGGATAGCAGCACCAAGAGCTACAACCTCATCGGGATTGACGCCTTTATGTGGTTCACGTCCAAAGAATTTTTTTACGGCTTCTTGTACTTTTGGCATTCTAGTCATACCACCGACTAACACTACTTCCTGAATATCGGAAGGCTTTAAACCTGCATCCTTTAATGCTTTGTGACAAGGTTCGATGGTTTTCTCAATTAAATCGTCTACTAATTTTTCAAGTTCTGCTCTAGTAAATTTGATATTTAAATGTTTTGGGCCGCTACTATCGGCCGTAATATAAGGTAAATTAATATCAGTAGTTACTGCGGAGGATAGCTCTTTCTTAGCTTTTTCTGCTGCTTCTTTCAAACGTTGCAGTGCTAAAGGATCATTACGTAAATCTATACCGCTTGCTTTTTTAAATACATCTATTAAATGGTTTAATATTCTTGTATCAAAATCCTCACCGCCAAGGAATGTATCACCGTTCGTTGATTTTACTTCAAAAACACCATCACCGATTTCAAGGATTGAAATATCAAACGTTCCACCGCCTAAATCATAAACCGCAATAGTCTTACTTGCAGATTTGTCAAAACCGTAAGCAAGAGCTGCTGCAGTCGGTTCGTTAATTATTCTAAGCACTTCAAGACCTGCTATTTTGCCTGCATCTTTTGTTGCTTGACGTTGTGCATCATTAAAATAAGCAGGTACAGTTATTACTGCTTGTGTTACTTTTTCTCCTAAATAATTCTCGGCAGTTTCTTTCATTTTTTGTAAAATAAAAGCACTAATTTGACTTGGTGAATATTTTTTATTATCCGCTTCCACCCATGCATCACCGTTATCGGCTTTAACTATATTATATGGTACGATATCTTGGTCTTTTTTAACCATAGGATCAGTAAAATTTCTACCGATTAATCGCTTTACTGCATATATAGTATTGCGAGGGTTAGTTACTGCTTGTCTCTTAGCTGATTGCCCTACTAATTTTTCGCCATTTGCAAAAGCTATTATTGATGGTGTAGTTCTCTCACCTTCTGAATTTTCTATTACTTTTGGCTCTTTCCCTTCCATGACCGCAACGCAAGAGTTAGTAGTACCAAGGTCAATACCTATTACTTTTCCCATAATAATCCTCGTTTTCTTAAAATTTTCTATTTTGTTATAACTTTATTGTTTGATATAGTGTGACTTTAATGATTTTACAAGAGGTGAAAATGACAAAACTATCGATTGTACTAAAACTTTTATTTATTATTAATTTAGTTTTCTTTAACAAGATAGTTTTAGCTTCTGCAGAAATGAATAGTACTATATTTGAAAAAGCTAAGAAAGCAATTGTAACGATTGATACTAGAATTGCTGTATCGGCTTATGAAGATACAAGAAGTTGGACTGGAACTGGATTTATTAACGATAAGCAAAACGGTTATATAATTACTAATACTCATGTGGTTGGTATTGCTTCGATCGGAACTTATTTTGTTACGTTTTATAACGGTGAGCAGGCAGAAGCAAAACTTATCTATTACGATATTTGGCAAGATTATGCCATTCTAAAAGTAGAGAGTAAAGACATACCGGTATCGGCGACACAAATATCTTTTGCAAGTGAACTTCCAAAATTAAATCAAAAAGTTTTTGTAGTAGGTAATACCGAATCTCAAGGCTTTTCTTTCCATACTGGTTACTTATCAGATCTTTATAATGTTGCAGGTATGATGCCGCAATGTACTTATGTTATTAGTTTAAATACTACAGGAGGTGCTAGCGGTTCACCGGTGTTAAATGATAAGATTGAGGCTATAGGCGTATTATATGGCGGTGGTAAAACCCATGCTTTGGCGTTGCACGGTAATTATGTAGCTCGCACTTTGGAAAGTTTGAAGAATAATAAAGAACCAAAGCGGAATCATATTGGGGTAGTAGGTGAATTATATTCTTTAAATAAGGCAGTTAAACATCATAATTTTCCTAAAGAAGAAATGGATAAATATATAAATAAATTTCCTGATAGTAGAAATAGAGTGATAAGCGTTAAAGCAATTCTAGCAGGATCGCCTGCTGAAAAGCTTTTAAAAGCCGGTGATATTATTTGGGCCATAAATGACAAAGAACTTGGTGGTAATCTAGCATTATTTGATAAAGAAATGGATAATTTTAAAGGAATAGCTATTAAGCTTACTATATTTCGTGATGGAAAAAAGCTAGAACAAGCAGTAGATTTATATGATATAAATAGTACTAAAATCACTAAAATGATAAATTTTGGTGGTGCCGTATTTTTTGAAACTGATGATTATTTTAGTAATAAATCAGGTATTCCGCTTAAAGCTTTAAGTATAGCTTCTGTTCAATCGGGTAGTAGCTTTAGCTCTATACCAACGTTTTTTACTAAAGATTATAAAAATGTTTATAGGTTGCAAATTCTTGACATAAAAGATCTGAAATTAAATAATATTGATGATTTGGTGAAATTCTTACCTGCTATTACTAAAGAGAAATTTATAACGGTTAGATTTAGAAATTATCAACCTTATTACGCTAATTTTGGTTATAATGAACTTATCTCATCACATGATAATATGATTGCGGATGTAACTCTGGATTCTATAGATATTAAGCCTTATATATTGAAATATAATACTATTTCTCATGACTGGGATATGGAAAATATAAAACTTCATTAAGTAATTAATTCTATATATTAACATTAATTTGTTGTGTTGTTATTTTCTCATTAATACTCTTAAATTTATAATCTTATATTTAAGGCTCTGTGAAGGAACATTAAATTATTTATTTAGATATTATTGAGCAAACATTAATAAGATTTTTGTAGGAATAGTTATTCATTTAAAAGCTTATAATTTACAGCTAAAAAGAATAAAATATATTAATTAATTTTTCTTCATATAGCCTAAATATAAGATTATAAATTTAAGAGTATTAATGAGAAAATAACAAATACCTACATCAGATTGCAATTAATATAAAACTCCAAGCCGAAATTCGTCCTATTCAGATAGAGAAATGAAATCCATGTCAGTAAGGATTATAGAAGAGTTGGCAAAATTATTAATAAGCGCATGAAAACTTTTAAAAGTGCATTCAAGGTATCTCTTGAAAATAATCCCAATGCCGTATTACAGAAGCAGTTGAACATGGTGAAAAAAGATTTAGTAGTAGGGATATTAGAAGCAAATGGATGCTACAATTGCAGCAAGTAAAGAAATTATTGAAATTTTATTAAAGGAAAAACCTACTTAGTAACGATAAACGATCTTTCAGGTCTTGCTTCCTCACGTTATAACTAGTAAGGCAATAATAGAAAATATTACAAAATTGTGAGCAGGATATTATAGACCGATTTACTAGAGGCTTATGGTGTAGTTGGGAAAAAGATTTTGAAGAATATATAGAAATTAAAATAGTAATAAAACAAACTAATTCTAAAATTAATAATGATAAGCTTTAAAAAACTTCAACTAAAACCGTTAACGCGCTTGGACCCATATCTTCCTTGTAAATAATTACTTATGAAGTATTAAATTTGCAATGAAGATAGAAAGTGTTTTAATAAAGAACTATAAGTACTTAGAACTTACCGATGAAGTTTTTAAGCTTAAAAAACTATAACTCAGTGGTAGGAATATACTTGGTAATAACTCCATCTTCTCCTATCAATGGGTAATATTCTGTTTGAGGGTTATAATCATCATTATTAATTGGTACTGCTGATGATAGTTTTTGTGCTAATATTACCAATTTTTCCTCATATAACTTACAAGATTTTTCTAAATCCCCTCTTGTAATCTTTGCAGTTTTAGATTCGTCTGTGTTTACGTTGAGTGCTTTAATATCTTCTATTGAGTTAGATACTGTAAACGTGCCTTTTTCTTCTTTTTTCCAGGAAAAATGTGTTTTTATTTTTACCAATGTTATTTTTATTTCTTTTGGAAAATGTTGGAACGAATGTTGGCACGCTGTAACAAGTTTATATATTATCATTATAATACCTTACAAATTAATCTTGGACGATACTATATAAGTCTTATTTATAAATGTCAATATGAATTTACATAATTATTACAAAGGCTCATTATTATATTTTCTTGCACAAGAATATTTCTATGTCCATACCTGCGAAAGCAGGAATCTATAAAATTTTAAAGCAAATTAGATGTCAAATTTTTATATAATGTTGGTAACTATTTTTTTTCTGGATTTCCGCTTTTGTGGGAATAACATAATTAAGTTGTGCAACAAAATCTTCACAAAACTGAAATAAACCGATATAGTAAAAATAAAAATTATGCATTCTTTATTTATAATAATATTCTTTCTAATAAGTAGCTGTAACTTAAAGCCCGTATATAGAGAAGAATACAATAGAAATAATGATTTAGAATCTATTGAAGTTGAGTCGATTAAAACAATTGAAGGGGCTGAATTTTATCATCGCTTAACTAGTATTTTACCTCAGAAAACAAAAGCAAAATACCTACTTAAGGCAGAGCTTATCACAACAACTATGCCTGCTACTATTGACAAAAATTCCAATATTTTAAGGGAATATATTAATCAATTAGTGCGATATAAGTTAATTGATATAGAAAGCCAAAAGGTTTTAATTGAAGAGAAGTTTTACCAAAACACATCATATAATGCTGTTTTTACATCATATGCAACAAATGTTGAAAGAGATGGAACAGGAATAGATTTAGCATATCAGGCAGCTGAGGAAATTCGCAGCAGATTAATTTTGTATTTTACACGGAAGTAGGTTCTATGTATCATATGTCTCAAAAGTAAAATATTTGTATTTTAGAATATTTTTAAGTTAAAATTAATAAGAGAATAAGATTTTTGAGGGAAGAGAGCTAATCCTATTTTAAAAAATCTTGTAATTTATAGTTTAAAAGAACTAAATAGATTATTTTACTTATTTATACATAGCACCTAAACTTATGAAATTTTATTTTTCACAAATTAAGCGGTTATTTGAACTAATAACAGCTGGAAAAATTAAAGCTCTTTTACTATATGGTCCTGATAAAGGTTATATAGAGAAAATTTGTAAGCACTTAGTAGAAAGCTTAAATATGCTAAAAACTTCTATAGAATATACAGAACCTAATATTGCATCTTTAGAAATATTGCTTAATTCATCTAATTTTTTTGGTCAAAAAGAATTAATTAAAGTTAGATCAGTCGGTAATTCAATCGATCAAAATTTAAAAACAATTCTAAGCAGTGATTATATAAATTTTCCTGTATTTATAGGTGGAGAAATTACTTCTAGTTCAAGCTTCAGAAAATTTTTTGAAACGGAAGAATATTTGGCGGCAGTTGCTTGTTATCATGACGATGAAGCAAAAGTTGAAAGAATTATTTTAGATAAAGTAGGAAAAACCAATAAAACTATAAGTAAAGAAGCTAATGCTTATTTAAAAGCTCACCTAAAAGGTGATCACTATCTAGTTTGTAATGAAATAAATAAGTTGATATATTTTGTTCATGATCGAAAAGAAATTACTTTAAACGATGTTCTAGAAGTGATAAGTAGCGAAGTTACGGCCAACGGCAGTGATTTAGCAATGTATTTTTTAAAAAAAGATTATAGTAATTTTTTGCGAGAGCTGGATATTTTAAAAACACAAAATATCAATGAAGTTTTAATTATCAGAGCCTTAATAAGGCATTACTTAAATTTATATATAGTGTTATCGAAAGTAAAAAACGGTGAACGTTTGGAATCCGCAATAAAGTCATTATCACCACCGATTTTTTATCAGTATATTAATGATTTTATAAAAATAGCAAGTAGTCTTAGCATAGCTGAATGTTTAGAGACTTTAAAACTGCTGCAGCAAGCAGAGGTAGAATATAAGCTAAACCCTGCTAGTTTTGATTTACTGCAAAAAATTTATACTCGATGAACTTTCAAAATTAGCTACGTCAACTTACAAATACTGTGGTACTTAATTATATATTGCTCTGCTCCTAGTTTTGTGGGTTCTTTGCTCTTTTTGAAGTTGATCTTCGTACATACTTTATTAGAAGTACATTATATGCCAAGACCTGATTTTTCTGACCCTAACAAACAAATGCATGAAATTATTAGAGTAAATCATGCTGGAGAGTATGGTGCAACAAGAATTTATCAAGGGCAGCTAAAATATATTAAATCTCAAAATGATTATAATTTGATTAAAGAAATGCTTGATCACGAAGAGATACATTTAAATTTTTTTGAAAGAAAATTACTAGAAAGAAAAGTAAGACCCACGGTTTTATTATTTTTTTGGCATTACTACGGATTTTTACTTGGTGCTTTATCTTCCTTAATGGGAATAAAAACGGCGATGCTTATTACCGAGAGTGTAGAAGAAGTAATAGAAAAACATTATGAACAGCAAATAAATTATTGGCATGGCCTAGGTTGTGAACAAGAATTATTAGATAATTTAATTAAGTTTCAACTTGATGAAATTGAACATAAAAATATTGCTATAATGCATGATAGCACTAAGGCGATATTTGCAGAAATAAGTAGTAAAATAGTGAAGATAATTTGTCGTATCTCTATAATTTTAAGCAAGAAAATTTAGAGTTCGTAGTTTAATAAGCAAGGATATATTTTTTGGTGATTACTTAAGTTAGTTAAACAATCTAGAAATATTTCACTTCTAATATCTTAAGAAGATAATGAAAAAATATTAATAATATTATTAGGAACAGTAGTGCAAGGAAAATTGTTGTAATTTTTTCTTTAATTTATTTTTTAGAATTAATAAATTTTTATTTTTATCAAACATAGCTAATACTACTCGCAATTCCTTTATTTAATATGCCTAACCTAATCTAGAAATTAAGGTATCAGGGGTTAATCTCTGTTGCTGTAAGATAACAACCTCCATATATATTGCATGATTTTACTTACTTTAATAATAATTAATATACCTGGCATAACTTAATATTAAGTTATGCCAGGTTGGTCTTGCAACAATGGATCTTAAAACATTATTAGCAGTCTTTCTAGATATTAGTTGAATAAGTATAAAGAGCCAAGAGGTTTTAGTTGTAATAATAAATAATGTGATTCTGAGTATGAGGTATAGTTTCTATATAATCTGCTTTAAAATAAATAATAGTGTATTATTTATTTTAAATGCAAATACTTTTGTAGTGTGTTATTGATGATATTTAGGAAAAATAAAATAAAAATATGAGTCAAAAATTGAATAATGCACATCCTATTACAAAATCACACTTATTTCATATAGTAGACCCAAGCCCTTGGCCTGTCCTCACATCTTTTGCTTTACTTCTTTTGGTTATAGGCGGCGTCTCGTTTATGCATGGCTACAAGTTTAATGTATATATTTTATCTGCAGGAGTTATTGCAGTAGTTTACTGTTTATATTCTTGGTGGCAAGATATAGTAAAAGAAGGGATGGTAGAACACCAACATACAATATCGGTTAGAAAAGGTTTACGAATAGGTATGACGTTATTTATCTTAACGGAAATAGTATTTTTTGGTGTATTTTTTGCTTCTTTTTTTAAATCAAGTCTATCACCCGTAGGTCTTTTAGACGGTGTATGGGTTGTAAAACAAGGAGTTTGGCCTCCTCCTACAATTAATACTTTTGATCCGTTTGATATTCCTTTTATCAATACTTTAATACTACTCTTATCAGGTACCACCATTACTTGGGCGCACTACGCTTTAGAGGAAAAGAATCAAAAAGATTGCGTAACTGCACTCGCTCTTACTATATTGCTTGGAATATTTTTTACAACTATGCAAGTATATGAATATTATCATGCAGCTTTTAAATTTACAGATGGTATATATGCTTCTAATTTTTATTTAGTCACAGGTTTTCATGGAGCTCATGTAATTATAGGTACTATATTTCTAATGGTTTGTTACTTTAGAGCAAAAAGAGGAGATTTTACTACAGAAGGTAATGAACATTTAGGGTTTGAATTTGCTGCATGGTATTGGCATTTTATTGATGTGATTTGGTTATTTTTATTTACGTTTGTTTATATATTTGGAAGTTAAATGATATATGTGATTATAATGTTACTTAAAACAAATGGTTTTAAAAAATTTTTACATATTAATTAAAATTGCATATATTTAGGAGTTGATTTATATATAAATAAATTATAAATTATCTTTTTAAATGCTAATTATTGTTGAGGTAAAACATATGAACTTTACTATTCATAAATTAAATGAAGAATTGATCGATTATAATCTATCATTACGGATATTATTTACTATTCTAAGCGTGGCTATTATTATGGTAGCTTTTGATAGCTTAGGTGATAATAGTGCCAGTGATCCTGTAGGTAATGCATTGTGTAACTTAATTAAAGTATTCAGAGGAAATACTGCAAAAGGTATAGCTGTTGTTGGTATAATTGTTCTTGGAATTCAAACATTAAGAGGAAAATTGCAGTGGGAAGTAGCTTTAGTGGTAGTTACTGCAATTATTATATTATTTAAAGCTCCTGATATTGTTGACATGGTATCAGGTTCTGCTGATAGTGTAAAATGTGGTGTTTCCTAATACACGATAATGCAAATTATTATATCTTTAAGGTTAGTACCTGTAAGTTTCAACTTATGGGTATTTTTGCTTTTAGACACAGTAAACATTACTATATCATTTCAGTTTTGTTACATGATTGAAAAATGCCTTCACAGTGTCATACCGTGGGATGACAACAGGAAATCGATCCTGTAACAAGACGCTTTTTTGGTTTGAATGACATAAGGCATCATATCCACAACACCTAACTCGTAAAATACAAAGTGCCTCTCACTTAAATAAAAGTCCTAATCTATTACCTATAGCAATGTCAATATATTTTGCTGTAACAGGTATCCCGTCAATATTCATTTCTAGATATATTGCTTGTTTTGCAGCAATTTTTGTTTGTAGCTTTGTAATTGATATATATTCATCTAAAGCTTGATTATTAGTATCCATTACTCTAACTTTAATTATAGGATCGGAAATTAGATAATCCGATTCATTATATAATTTATAAAATATCTTCATACCGTCTATATGACGAGATTTTCCTAAATTAATTGCCTCTATTTTTAGTTGATCATATTTACCTAAAAATTTAAAACTATCAACTAGTAATATTACTAAACAAAAAATTATAAAGTTAGTCCATAATATTGGAAATATATTATATTTTTTCTTAGGAGGAATATACGGTAAAATAACCGGCACATTAGTATTGTAATGATTTTTAATAGTTTCCGTGTTTACTTTATCTTTAAAGTCATTTAATTTACTAGTATTATAGTCTAACTTTTGATACCACAAATAGTTACATTTGGAACATTTGACTCGTCGTCCGTTAATACCTATTTGATTACTCGTAACAATAAATTTTGTTTGACAATTGGGGCACGTAATATACATTTTTAATTGTAATTATTATATTTGACTTTAATGATAATCTCATTTATTATTTTTGGCAATAAAACAATTAAAAGATATGTCCTCTCTTATTAAAGAAATTGAAGAAGCTTGGCAAATGAAGGACAAACTTCTGCAAGATTCTTCAAAGCTTATAAAATTAAAAAAGACTCTTCATGATATTATAGCAAGCTTAAATCAAGGTACAATTCGTGTCTGTGAAAAGAAAGAAAATAGTTGGCAAGTTAATGAATGGGTAAAGAAAGCTATATTGCTATATTTTATTACTACGGAATCACAACTTTATAATAACAATTATAATAGTTGGTATGACAAAGTTGCTCCTAAATTTTCTGCAGATATTGATAAAAATACATTCAAAGAAGCAGCTATACGCACAGTTCCCGGTGCTTTTGTTAGAACCGGTACTTATATAGCTAAAAATGTTGTTATTATGCCTTCTTTTATTAATTTAGGTGCTTATATAGATGAGAGCACAATGATTGATACATGGGCTACTATCGGTTCATGTGCCCAAATCGGCAAGAATTGTCATATTTCAGGTGGTACGGGAATAGGTGGGGTACTTGAGCCATTGCAAGCAAAACCTGTGATCATTGAAGATAATTGTTTTATCGGTGCAAGATCGGAAATAGCAGAAGGTGTAATAGTCGAGGAGGGATCAGTAATTAGTATGGGGGTGTTTATCGGTAGCTCTACAAAAATAGTATATAGAGATACAGGGGAAATTATTTATGGCAGAATTCCGGCTTATTCTGTTGTAGTACCGGGGGTATTACCTGCTCAGGAAGTAGGTAAGCCTGGACTTTACTGTGTAGTCATCATAAAACAAGTTGATAAAACTACTAGAGCTAAAGTAAGCATAAATGACTTATTAAGATAACGTGAATAGTACTTTTATAATTTGCTATTGGCAATAATATAGTTAACGTTTCTTCAAATAATAATTCTTTAATTTATAGGTCGCATACATAATGGTAACCTCATCTTGCAATATAGCCTAAAATTTGAAGTATTGCTGTTATGAGGTGATCCTATTATTCTGTAGGTGTTCTGATGTTTCTGCCTGCTTGTATTTAGTGAATAATTAACTTCCATCAATGGATAGAATATTTATTTTTAAAGAGTCAAGAGCAGTTGCGTCCCTCGCCCAGAAAGATTTAAGATCAATTTCTATGGTGATTTTAAATTTCATATATAATAACTTATTCTTTAATATAAATTTTTATACTATCGCTTTCCCCGTTATCACTTATAGCTCTAATAAATTCACCAACTTGTGCCTTCCATATTACTGTTTTGTTTGGTTTTGCAGTTGATATTAATTGCATTACCCACAAACCAAAAGATATTATTCTGTTATCGTTAGTTGTCTAAAAGTAATATCTTGCTATCTTTAATTGAATGTACGGAATTTCTTAACTGGTATATAATTTTAGGTTTTTGATGATGCCAATTTATCAACCTATTGCAATGGTTTGTAGTTATTGGTTTCGGTAATATGGTAATATATGTATTCCTGCTTTTTGGTAAACCGAGAGCATATCTATCGGCCATGTCTTAATTCTGTTTGTCCTTTGATAAAGTTGCAAGCAGGTATGCCAATTTAAATCTATTAGCATCTTTCTATAAATATCTGATTGTTTTATCAGTGATTTACCTTTAATAAATAAGGTTTCTGCTTTAACCGGTCATAATATTTCCTGTATCTGCACAAATTTTTACTTTAGTAATATTTAGTTCATAAATTTTTGAAAGGCTTAAATCCTCATCTTTAATTTGGTTGTGCTATGGCTTCGATAATATTAAAGAATAAAGGGGCATCATAATACTACCTGTAAATGTTCCGTGAGTTTGACCTTTGAAATCTCCAACCCAAACTGCAAATATGTATTTCCCAAATATTCCAACGCTAAGTGCATCTCTAAATAAGCTAGAAGTACCTGTTTTCCAATAAATCGGTAGGTAAGTTATATCTTGTATTATTATAGGTAATAGGACGAATAGTATCTTTTATAATATCAAGAGTTAGATAACTTACTTCAGGGGATAATATTTTAGAATCAGTCATAAAATCATTGATGTTATCCAGCGAGCTTGTAGATGGATTCAGTCTTTTTAAATTTTTCTAGATTTTATGTTCAAGCTACGGTATGACATGGCACTAGCTTCCTGCTTTTGTGTGCATGATATTATATAATACTGTCTTAAGTGGTTTATAATTACCAAAAGTAGCAAGCATAGCATAAAGAGTAGTTAACTGTTCAAGAGTAATTTCTACCGTACTGAGTACTATAGATAAGCCGTAATTTTCAGGTTTTTGTAAGCCAATAATTTTTGCTTGTTGTAAGAACTCATAAAAATTTGGATTTTTTAATTTAGAGGCTAGAAATATTACTAGTACATTACATCTTTTTATTAATGATTCTTTAGCATTTAATCCGCCTAATCTGCTATCAAAATTTTCTGGTTTATAATGATTATAGTCAGTAGGTGTATCCTTTAGTAAAGTTAACAGGTGTATTAGTGATTGATCAAAACTAAGTGCATAGACAAATACTTTTAAAGCTGAGCCTGGAGATCTATGGCTTTTAGTACCGTTAATTTGCCAGCAAATATCATTATTAAAAAAGTCTCCAGAGCCAATACTTGCAAGTACTTCTATAGTAGTAAAATCAATAAGAATTACAGAGGCATTATTAATACCATATTTTTTCAGGTTATATTAATATATAGCCGAATTTGTTGCTCTATAATAGTTTGTAGATTTTTATCTATAGTATTACTATAGGATTATCATTATTTGCTAGAATATCTAAAATAAAATGCAGTGCAATAAAAGGAAGATCTTTTTTTGATTAAATTTAATCGGTAAACTAATTAACTGATTATAAATAATATCTTGTGGATGAGCCGCTAGCCATTCGGTAAATAAATATTTATGTGCATCAAATATATTAAGGTTGTTTCCGCCTCTTTTAAGTGGATTCTGTGGTATTACTGCAAGGCTTAAAATATCAACAAATTTAAGTCTTTTAGGTTGCGATTTAAGTAAATATAACTAACGGTTGCTACCCCTTCAATGTTACTACCGTAATGCACTAGGTTTAGATAAGTTTCTAGGATTTCGTCTTTTGAATAATATATATGAACAGCTTTAATAATTTGATGAATTTTACCAAAGAGAGTAGAAGAGTTTATTCCGTATCTAAGGCGTGCTACTTGCATTGTTATGGTAGATCCGCCTATTTTTCGACTATTTTTTAAATAAGTAGAATAAAAAGATTTGACTAAAGAAACGGGATTAACGTCGAAGTGTTTGTAAAAATGCTGATCTTCTATAATAGTATTGCTTCTATAAAACTCGCCGGTATTTCACTTTAGTAGAGTGAATATACCTATATTTATCGTCTCTTTAGAAAGCGAAATACGCATTAATCATATACTCTTTATGAGAAACTTACGTCTTTAAGTAGAGCAGGAGGAATAATAAAGGCTTGTAATAAAGAGTAATTTGGTTTTAAGAGACAAAGTATATACCTTATAGTTTTTATTTTATTCTAGCTGTTGCTAATTTCATCTCCAAGAAAAAGCAGGAATTCAGACAATAACTTTTAAAATTTATATAAAATATCATGTTTTCCTATTATTGACTGGATTCTTGTAATCAACAGTATGACATTAAGACTATGCAATAATTATTATAAAGCATTAAAAAATAATGAAAGATTTAATAATATAGCTTGCATGTATACAAGTAACATTGTAAACAGCGTATACATGCACCACAAGGCATTAAAATTAACTAATTGTAATTAAACTAAAAACCCACATTGTTTATACTAGTTTATAGCTCAGCAATAAAAATTTCTTGATATAATATTTTTTCATGTATAAATAACACATTAATACTTTAGGTCATAATTAATATTTTATAAAAATGGAATTAGAGAAAAATCTATAAATTTTTCTAAATTTATATTTCAAGTGGTGTAGCTTTAGAAGCTTAGGCCGCTGCTAACTGTTGTATAGAGATAGAGGCGCGTCATGCCGTTGCTGCTGCGAGATTTTAGGCGTAGCAATCATTGATAATATTGTAGAAGTTGCCGTTAATGTGGTAGCAAGAATAGGTGATTTAAGACCGGCAGCAAGGGTAGTGAGAAATGCAAGAATACATAAAGGGGTCACCCAAGTATTGGAACAGTTTGTACCTCATGTAACCCCGAAATATGAAATGATAATTTGGAGTATATTGAATTTTGTGCTCATATATACGAGAAATACCTGCCGACGAAAGAAAGTACTGCCCTAATTAATAGAGTGCAAGAAAATATTGTTCCGTTAACGATAGCATGTCAAGTTAAACAATAAAATGGTTGTTGGTCTTATAATAAAGGTAAATATACCTATAAACTCTAATCAGAGCGTCAAGAACAAGTAGTACGAGTTGTTAATATTGATACTACAGTTGGGTATAAAAGTATTTTCCACTGTCTGTAATATTATCATTCTGCTAAGAAATAGATGTTACTGATAAGCTTATTAAGTCAGGAAACACTTTTGAAATACATGGTGTTAGACAGTTCAGAAGTAAGGATTATTTAACGTTTGATCAACTCCATGAAAATGAAAAAATATTAAAAGGTTTGAAAGAAAATATTAGCATTGCAGTAATAGACAGTATAAATATACTAGGAGTAGTTGACAATATTCCTGTGCCTCATAATCTAAGCTATGTTTGCTTACAATCATAATATAGTGAAGAGTAGAAATTAACTGTTTAGGTACTATTGCAGCCGGTAGATATATAACTTTGAAACCTTATTAAGTTATAATCAATCTTATGAATGGTATTGCTTTTACTCCAAATCTTGGTATAAGATATGATCACTCTAAAGATGGTGTATACTAATAGGTATTTAGCATTTAATTATTGCTTCTAAAAGTAGCATTTATAGAGTGGTTTTTAGTCATCAAAGTAGCTTTTAGCTCCTCAGAAAATACCTGAAGTGTTTAGGTATTATGCCTGTACTTAACATTGCTTTAACTATTAAGAGTAAAAAGCTTAATGCTAAAGTAAAATGGAAAGATAGAGAAGTTAATGAAACCGTTGCATTACCAAAGCAGCCTAAATTCAGTTATAGTATCGGTGCTAGCGTTTTAACGGAAAAAGGTAATGTAAGTATATTACTTAAAAATACAACTGCTACTTATACAAAGACATATTAAAGCCACCAAGGTTTTGTGAAGTTGTAGATGATTACGCAATGTATGGCTTGAAAAACTTATCTGTTACCCCGTAACTTGATCACGTGGTCCAGTTTTAAATATTAAAATTATGTATTTTAAGTTGTTTTTATGGATACCTTGGTCAGGTAGCAGGGTAACACACAGTAATAAGCTTTTTCGCTTCCCAAAAGAATGACATAAGGGCAACACGATAATGCTTATTACTCGTCTCTTACTACTAACACTGATATATCTGAATGGCGGACGATTTTAGAAGCATTAGGTCCAAGCATATAATCTTTTAATTGCAGTCTAACTGCAGAGATTATTATTAAATCGGCTTTAATTTTATTAGAGTACTGAATTATTTCATCATAAACGGCACCACTACCTATATAATAATCTGTTTCAATTTCATCAGGAATATACTGTTTGATAAGTTCTTTAATTTGGGATTGATACTTTTCTTTTTTCTCTGTTCTCCAATTTTTAGGTAAATAATCTTCAAACATTTTCATACCGAATTCAGGAATTACATACATAAAATATAATTTCGCTTGAAAGGAAGTAGCAAGTATTAAAGCCTTAGAAAGCATGCCTTTTATAGATTTTTTATCATTTAAATCTATAGGTATAAGTATATTTTTAAATATAATCTTTTCAGACATAAGATATTGTTAGTTTTTATTTCTTACTGAATCATGTTTTGGTAGAACAAAATTTTTAGTATTGGCAAAATAGTTATTGTCAAAGTTATTTAATAAGTAATTAGAAAGTTTAAAATTTGCTATGTTTCTATGAAACGCACCAATAAATTTATCTAAAATATCACGATCCATATCATCTCTAGTTACTAGAATTGCCGATACTTTTATTGTAGTTTGATCATTGGTAATCCCTGGATATAAGCCCTTGTGAAGTATAGTTTTATGAAAAGTCCTATTTTGTTTTACTAATTCTGCTATTTTATCATTTTCAATTGATACAAAATTAACTTCACACTTATTAGCTATTAAATTTACTAAGGGGTTAGAGTGTCCAACCATCATTATTATAGCATCTATTTCCTTATTACAGAATTTATCAATAGAATCTTCATAATTAATGTGTAGTTCTTCAGGTTCTTTAGAAAATTTATATAAAGGACGTACAGCATTATAAGTAATATTACTACCGGAAAATGCCGAATCATTAGTGATTTTTTTCCCGTCAATATCAGCAAAAACTTTTATTTTATCATCATCTTTTACAATAACTGTAAAAAATTCATCATGTAGATTAAGTACCTGCCGTAAATTTTGCATTTTTTCTTGAGTGTGATAATAACCTATACCTTCATATGCTTCTAATGCAATATTGGCCTGCACTAAGGCTAAATCAATTTTACCTTGTTGTAATAATTTTAAATTTTCTATACTACCAGTTGTTGCAACAACTTCACATTTAATATGTTCATTATTTTTGTCATCAGTTGTAATAGTCTTGCATAAATCAAGTCCAAGAGCATAATATCCTTTTAAAATAGATCCGGTACCGATTTTAACTCCTTTTGGAGCAGCATAAATATTACTACAAATAAGAAATATGCTAATAATAGTAGTATGTAACACTAATTTAAAATTGTTCATAAACCTAATTTAGATTATTTCCGGTGTGTTTGCCTTCTTGATGTTAGTCAAGTTTTAGTTTCAATAAATTAATTGAACCAATATTTATACCTTTATCTGAAAACTCAATATCAAACTTAGCGTTCTCGATATTGTTATATGCCAAATTCGTATCATTTTGATCTATATTCAAATCCTTGTCAGAAGCTTTATTAATTGCCTTGGCAATAATTGTTTTAATTATTTTTTTAGAAAAAATAATATTATTCGGTAATAATTTATCAATTATGGAATTATAATTTTCTAGCTCAAAATATAGTTTGCCTTCCGGTGATTTATTGGCAAAGAATTGTAAAGCACCGTTTAAATTAACTTTAGAATTATTATCACAAGTAAAAATAAATTTTACTATATTAACATGTTGTAAAATAGCTGAATCTTTTTCATCTTCAGTAAAATTTAAAGAGACAGCAATATCTAAATTAGCATTTTTAAAATTCAAAATATCTTTTTCTGAATTATAATTCATATTTAAAAATAAGGATATATTTTCTTCACTTGCTAAATTCTGTTTTCTTATAAGGAATGCTAAATCATTAATTTTAAAGATTTCTTGATTATCTTTAAATATTGATAATGCTGTATTATTTAACTGAATTGATTTTAATACCTCTTTTAAATTATCATCCTTTAATATTTTATATAAAGGTTTATTAAATTTGCTTATACCTTTTATGTCATCATTGCTGCGTACATCATATGTAAATATTTTGTCGCCGTAATTCTCAACTTCTCTAATTAAAGGACCGAAATTAAGAGTTGCTCTTTTAGTACTAAAAGCTATATTTAGGACAATATTTGCGCTAGTAAATTCTTTAGAATTTACATGATCAATTAATTTTACTTTAGGATCTATGACGGTAATTTTCCAATTAAAAGGATAACCTGAGAACTTAATCACATTATAAGATATTTTAAGATTATCGGATTCAGAATTTTTAATTAAACTTACAACGTTATTTTTTATAGTATATGCAATTGCAAACCATATTATAGTAAAGGCTAAAAACACAAAAAGAAGTATTTTACGTATCACTTTTTTAATCCATTATAATTTTATATTACGAGTAGCAGAAGGAAGACGTACTTTTATGTTGTCTAATTCTTTATTTAAAATAATTTGACACCCTAATCTAGAAGTATCTGTAAGACCGAAGGCTAAGTCAAGCATATCTTCTTCTGCTTCCGTAGGTTTTTTTAATTTGTTGTAATATTCTTCTTCTAAAATAACATGACAAGTAGCGCAAGCAAGCGATCCTTCACAAGCTCCTTCAAGGTCTATATCATTACTATGGGCGATTTCTAAAATAGAAAGTCCTATGGGTGCTTTTACTATTTTTTCCTCTCCATCATTTATAATAAATGTTACGCTTATTTCTCCTGACATTCTAATTATTTTTCCTTATCTAAATTAATTCAATCATATAAAATGTTATATAACTGAGGCTATTGAATCTAATTAATATTTTAGCCTTTTAGCAAATCATTAATTTTTATTTTTATATTAAACTTTATATTCATAGATTTTTGTATTTTGGATTTAAACTCTTTAATAGAATGCCTAATTAAGATCCGATCTTTAGCACGTATAGCGTCTTTTATATTATATAATAAAGAATTAATTATAGATATCTCACTTTCTGATAATATAGTTGTTAATTCTGCTATAGTATGTTCTATATTAAAGATTAAAGCCTCTGCTTCAATTACTGCTTCTTGTAATAATCTTGTATTATAATCTATTTTAGCATTTTTATAAGCGTTTTCTAGCATAATATCAATCTCAGTTTTATCAATACCATGATTTGGTTTTACTTCTATAGTATGTGATGTATTACTGATTTTTTCATAAGCAGAAACAGATAATATGCCGTCTGCATCAATAGCAAAAGTAACTTCGGCTCTAATATCACCTGCTTTCATCGGAGGTAATCCTTTTAACTCAAACCTTGCAAGGCTGCGGCAATCTACAGCCATTTCACGTTCACCTTGTAATATATGAAATTGTATACCGGTTTGATTGTCAGCATAAGTAGTAAATTCTTTCACTACCGAAATGGGAATCGGAGTATTACGCATGATGATTTTTTCAACTATACCGCCATATAATTCCATGCCCAGTGATAAAGGTACTACATCAATCAATAATGAATTTGTATGGGGTGTTATTAAATTTTCTGCTTGTAATGCAGCCCCCCATACAACTGCTTTGTCAGGGTCGATATCTGATAGAATATCTACTTTAAATGCTTTATATAATTCATTTTTTATTAAAGAAATGCGGGTTGCCCCACCTACTAAAATAACTCCATCTATATTTGGATTTCCTGCTTGTTCTAAACACTCTTTGGCTATATTGATAGTACGTTCTATTAAAGGTAAAATTAATAGTTCTAATGTTTGCTTATTAAGTGATATGGTATCAGTATTAAAACTATCTTTATATGTTAAGGTTTCTTTTATTTTTTTTGTAAGTTGTAAAGTATCTATAGAATCAGGTAAATCAAATTTCTTACAAAGATATTGTGTAATTACTACATCTATATCGTCACCGCCGAGCATATTATCTCCGTTTGTTGCTATAACTTGAAAAATACCTTCTTGTATATTAAGAATAGATACATCAAAAGTGCCGCCGCCGAGGTCATATACTAAATAACAACTGTTTTGATTAGACTCCCTCGGAAGTTTTACTTCTAGATGTAAATTGTGAGTCAATCCGCTACTCGCATCTTCACATGCTCCTTTGTATGTTGTAGTGCTGTGCTGTGTATCTCCTACAAATTCCTCTCTATAAGCAAGTTTCTTAGGGAGTTTATTTTTATTTAAGCCGTAAGCATAGGCAGCAGCAGTAGGTTCAGCAATTAGCCTTAATACTTCAAGACCTGCTATTTTAGCTGCAAGCATTATTTCACCTCTTGCTGCATCGTTAAAATGTGCAGGTACCGTTATAACTGCTTTAGTTATACTAGTCTTTAATTGTTTCTCTGCTTGATTTTTTAGATAAATAAACACTTCTGCTGCAATTTCAGGGATGTACATCCTTTTATTGGCAAAATTTAGTTTAGGTTTATCACTATTTATATCTATATAGTCTTTAACTAACGAAAAAAGTGCAGGCGTATTTAGAATTTCTTTTAATGTTTTCCCGAATAGTCTTTTAATGGAACGCAATCCGTTATTATTACCTATTGTAAAATTGCCATCTGTAAATTCTATAGTAGTCGGAATTAATTCTTTATCATCTATAGTCTTAATAACTTTAACTTTTCTATTAGTTGAAATAGCTATTAATGAGTTAGTAGTGCCAAAATCGATGCCGACTGCTATTTGCCGTTCTTGCTTAAAATCAGCTTGATTCGGTTCCTTAATTTCTATTATTTGCATGATTTTATTTTTTCTTGCAGCTTATTAAGCAATGTTTCAATATATTTAAGTTTGCTAGTTTTTATAGTCGCATCTGATAGATTTTGTTCTTTAAAAGCTTGTTTTAAAGAATCAATTTCATGCTTTTCCATTAATTTATATTTATCTTTTATTTTTTCTAGATCACTAAATATGTTAGTATTTTCAATTATTTCCAGTTCATCCCAAAATATGCTTAACTCTAGGTTAGAAAGTAGAGTGCGTACCTTTTCATCATTCAAGTTTATATTTTGCAAAAGCAGCATATATTCAGCACGTTTTAAGGCATTTTTAAGAGTAGAGTAAGCTTTATTTAATTCAGACACAATAAGTAGATTTTGTTCCTTTTCTTGCAAAGTTTTTACTGTATCAGGATGATATTTTACCTGCATAGCCAAATATTGCTTTTCTAGTATCTTAAGATCAATATCGTAATTTTGCTGTAGTCCTAGTAATTGAAAATAATTTTGCACTTTTACTTTTTTATAGTTCTAAGTTATTTTAGGTTTTGTTGCATAGTTTTTAAAAACGACTAATGTCATTCCTGCATATGCAGAAAGCCAGAAAAATAATTTTAATAAAAATTACACATTAATTAACAACATTAAACTAAAAAACAAGGTTTTTATAGATTTTACTCGATTTCCGCCTATGCAGGAATGACATCGATCCATGCAACGATGCCAATTTTTAGGCTAAATGAGTATACATTAAAAACTTAAAAAATACAATTATGGAAATGGACTTATTACAGTATGAGAAGAAATATCAGGAATATATTGTAGCAGGTATAGATGAAGCAGGTAGAGGGCCGCTAGCAGGTCCGGTAGTAGCTAGCGCTGTTGTAATCGATAACACAAATATTATTCCAGGTATTAAAGATTCTAAAAAGCTTTTTAAAAGAAAAAGAGAATTATTATATGCGCAAATAACTAGTAATTATGTTTGGTCGACCGCTATTATTTGCAATACCGAAATTGATGAGATTAATATATTAGAAGCAACTAAAAAAGCTTGTTCTATTGCTGTGGCAAATCTTACTATTAAACCAGAAATCGTTTTAGTTGACGGTAATATGCAGTTTAATGATAAGAGATTTATTAGTATAGTTAACGGTGATAATTTATCGTTATCGATTGCAGCAGCTTCTATTATTGCCAAAATTACTAGAGATCGTTTAATGTTAGATTTAAGTACTGAATTTCCACAATATTTATGGCATAAAAATTTCGGCTACGGTACTAAAGAACATATAGAAGCTATTAATACACACGGCTTATCATCGTATCATAGGAAAAGCTTTAGGTACACTTGTTTAATTTGAACATTGGTGTCGTTATCGCTTTTAATCCTCATCTAGTTCTACACTACAGTCAAAAGCTTTAAATGCAAATCGCTTTGTAAATTAAACTGCATGTACTTCTGCTCTCTTGACATTAAATAAAAATGTTAGCTCAATTCCAATGCTGTCTCTTCTAGAGTTTTTAACTGATCACGAAGTGTTGTGGCTTGTTCAAATTCAAGATTACTTGCCGCTTTAAGCATTTCTTTTTTTAATTTGTCAATATGAGCTTTTAGTTTAGCAGGGTTATCAAATAAAATATGAGCTTGTTGTTTATCAAGCTTACTATCAATTTTTTTAAGTGTAGTTAAAGTGTGAATAGCACGGTTAATGGTTTTTGGAATTATGCCATATTTTTCATTATATTCCTGTTGAATCTGTCGTCTACGCATTGTTTCACTAACAGCTTTATCAATAGATTTAGTCATTTGATCGGCATAAAGTATTACTCTGCCCTCGCTATTGCGTGCAGCTCTTCCAATTGTTTGTATTAATGATACTTCCGACCGTAAAAACCCTTCCTTGTCAGCATCTAGTATGGCTACTAAACCGCATTCAGGGATATCGAGCCCCTCACGAAGCAAATTAATACCTACTAAAATATTTATAGTCCCTTGTCTTAAATCTCTTAATATTTTAAGACGCTCAAGTGTATGAACATTAGAATGTAAATAAGAGGTTTTATATTTTAGTTCCTGCAAATAGGTAGTTAAATCTTCTGCCATTTTTTTTGTTAAGGTGGTGACTAAAACACGAAAACCTTTAGTGATAGTGGTTTGAATTTCACTAATTAAATCCTCAACTTGGTTAGTAGCAGGTTTTATAATACATTCGGGATCAAGCAGTCCTGTCGGTCTGATAATTAATTCTACTACGCGGCCACCAGTTTCTTCTAACTCGAATGGTCCCGGGGTTGCAGATACAAAAATGGTTTGCGGTCTAAATTTTTCCCATTCTGCAAATTTTAAAGGTCTATTATCAAGAGCAGAAGGCAGACGAAACCCATGCTCTACCAACACTTTTTTCCTTGCTCGATCGCCGTTATACATCGCTCTAATTTGTGGTACGGATACGTGGCTTTCATCAACAAATAATAATGCATCTTTTGGTAGATACTCAAATAACGTTGGTGGTGGCTCGCCGGCATTACGCCCTGTAAAGAATCTCGAATAATTTTCAATACCTTTACAACTACCGGTTTCGGTTAACATTTCAAGATCGTATTGAGTACGTTGATTTAGTCTTTGGGTTTCAAGAAGTTTATCTTGTGACTTTAAGAATGCTAAGCGTTTTTGTAACTCCTCCTGAATATCTGATATAGCTTTATTTACTGTTTCTTGCGGCATCACAAAATGTGAATTACCAAAGACCATAGCTTTATCAAGTTTAGCAAGTTTTGTACCTGTTAGGGGATCAAATTCATGTATATATTCGAGTTCATTGCCGAAAAACGATAAACGCCAAGCTTTATCGCTATAATGTGAAGGAAAAATATCGATATTATCACCTTTAACCCGAAAGCAGCCACGTTCAAACCCAATATCGTTACGTTCATATTGCAGATTGACCAAATCATTTAGTAGTTTATCACGAGGGTAACTTTTGCCTGATTCTAAATTAACTGTCATGTGGTAATATAAATCAGGAGAGCCAAGCCCGTAAATACATGAAACAGAAGAAACTACTATAACGTCGCGTCTTTCTAATAGTGATCTTGTAGCGGAATGACGCATTAAATCAATCTGTGCATTAATTGATGAGTCTTTTTCTATAAAAGTATCAGTGCGTGCTATATAAGCCTCAGGCTGATAATAATCATAATATGAGACAAAATATTCAACAGCATTTTGCGGGAAAAGAGATTTCATTTCTGAATAAATTTGCGCAGCTAAAGTTTTATTATGTGCCATAATAAGAGTAGGGCGATTTGTTTTTGCAATAATATTCGCCATAGTAAAAGTCTTACCTGATCCTGTAATACCGAGCAACATTTGGGAACGTTTCTTGCTATTTAATCCTGCTATAATTTCATCTATTGCTTTTGGTTGATCACCTGCTGGTTTATATTCTGAGATAATAGAAAAATGATTCATGCATTTTTACTTGCTTTAAAAATTATAGTTTAAGATAATATATTAAAATCTAACAAAAAAATATAACAATTATGAATAAAAATATGTTACATACGATCATTATTTATACTCTCGCTAGTTGTCCTTATTGTATCAAAGCTAAGGCGTTACTTGATAATAAAGAGGTGGCTTATGAGGAAATTGAAGTAAGTGGGTTTACTCAGGAAGAGAAAGAAAAATTCATAAAGAAAGTTGGTGGTAGCAGAACTGTTCCGCAGATATTTATAGATAATATTCATATAGGTGGTAATGATGATTTACAGAAGCTTAATGAAGAAGGCAGGCTTGATAAGTTGTTAGAAGGACAGCCTAAGAAGAATCCGACTGCTGCTGGTGTGTAGGAAGTAAAAGAGCTAGTGCTATTATCATGTCCGTGTAAGTATGTTGTGTGGATTGAAACACTTGTTTGATGTCATAATGTGGTTTGATGACTACGGTATCCAAAAAACAGCTTACAATACTAATAATTTTGTATTTTGATCTAGCACACAAGTCGCCGGAGGTGGTAGGGTTGGCATCATGTAACAATGCCTTTCCGTATAGACAGGAATCAAGAAAAAATAAATAAAAATGTATTCGGTATCATATTATATTCTAATCGCAATGGTGCTTTGTATATTGGTATTACTAATAATATATTACGCCGTATTTATGAACATAAGCAAAAAAGTAGTCAAAAGAGATTTAGGGCAAAATATGATGTTATAAAGATTGTTTATATATAATATATAAGAATTTGCTGATATTAAAGGGCCTTCTGCTAGAGAAAAAGCATTAAAGAAGTGGCGTCGTAGTTGGAAAAAAACTTAATGTTAATTGGGGAAATTTAGTGGGAGTATTGTTTCGGGTTCTCGTCTACGCAAGAATGATATCGAGTCACACCTATATGCTTCCTGGATGGCAAAACTATATACATGCAATTCACACAAACCTTAATAGTAATGTTCAAAAACAACAATCATAAAAATTCATTCTATCTACTTCTTTCTTATTTTAGTCATAGCAAAAATAATCAATATTTTTGTTCCGGTTGTTTATAAATATATTATATAGACGGAAATATAGACTTTGTTCTTTCAGTTATTATTGGGATTATTTTTTTAGGCGGTACTTAAAATACTTGTACACATTTTCAGTGAGCTGCAAAATATCATTTTTTCAAAAGTAGGGCATCAGGCGCTCACTTAGTTGTTCTAAATGTTTTTAAACATATGCATAATTGAAGTATGCGTTTTTACATATTACCCGAAAGAACAGGAGGCTTAAGTAGATTATATAGAGTGTGGTACTAAAGGTATTGAAGCAGTTTTGTGGTATTCATTCACTATAATATTTGTCCGACAATTGTAAAAATCGTACTTTTAAGTTGGATGTTCATAGTATGTTTACAGTATATGGTTTGCCGTGACTTTTAATAACAATGATGGTTTATGTTGGTTATACTTTTCTAATTAGCATTTGTAGGATTTCATTTACAAGGGAAATGCACCAAAGCGATAACACTTTCATAATAGGGCAATTGATAGTTTGTTGAATTTTGAAACCGTTAAATATTTTGGTCATGAAGAATATGAGGCAATAAAATTTCATGAGGTTTTACAAACTTATGAAAGATCAGCCACTAACACTACTAATAGTCTATCGATTAAATATCGGGCAGGATGTTATTATATACTTAGGACTTGTTTCTTTAATGATGCTTTCGGCAAATGCTCTATTAACTAAAATATAAAGACTGTTAGTGATTTAATAGTATTTCAATTGTCAATTCCACTGTTAATACTTGGCTTTGCTTATAGAGAAATTAAGAATATTCTAGTTAGTATGGAAGATATGTTTAATGTGCTTGATGTAACGGTAGAAGTGCAGAATGCTGTAAACGCTAAAGAACTAATTATCTCAAAAGGCGAGGTTAGTTTCAATATAATATTAGGTTCGCTTATAATCAGGAACATCTGATTTTTAACATAAGCGTTATGATTGGCAGCGGCAAAATCTTAGCAGATTCGGGTAGTAGTGGAGCAGGTAAATCGACTATATCATGCTTGTTTTATGGGTTTTACAATATTAGTAGTGGTAGTATTGCTATAGGCGAAAAATATATAGTAGAAGTTACGCAACCATCTCTTTGTAAATGTATCGGCATTATTCCACAAGATAAGTATTGTTTAACGATACAATATATTAAAATATCGCATACGGTAATAATGCAGCAAGCTTTGATTAAGTTATAGTAGCATCAAAATGCTCATATTCATGAGTTTATTAGTATGCTACCTGAAGGCTATGATACACAGGTAGGCGAGAGAGAATTAAAGCTTTCGGGTGGTGAGAAACAAGATAGTAAGAACAATCCTAAAAAATCCTGCAATATATGTTTTTGACTAAGTCACTAGCTTGCTTGATGCTAAAACCGAACAGCTAATTCATGCAAACCTTAAAGAAATCTTGGAGTATCATACTATCCTGATCAAGTCATGGCATGACATAATTATTTTAATACTTCAATAGAATGTTTATTATATTTTGTTGGAAATGGTTATTTTAGCATTGGGCCTTATAGTAAATTCTAGGTAAGAAGCATCATAGTTAGATAATTTATTTTGTATTGCGAGTTCATTAATAAAATATAAAAATTCAGGAATACATGAGAATTTATCAATATAAATTGGTATATGCTGAATAGTTTCTAAGTATTATTGCTAATCTTTTAGCTTAATTCTTTTTCTGTTTATACAGAGAATAAAAAATTATTACATTTGAGATACAATATTGCAGTTTTATATATTATATAAGTGATACTGTATCTCAAGTTGATTTTCTTCAGGCAAAATCGTAGATCTAACTATAGAGAAGTTAACTACTAAATTCATTTACGTCCTTCATTTTGATAATATTGCCAAGTTGGAACACATTCTTTTAAATTTTGTATCTTAATAAAAGCTTTTTCTATTTTAATAATATTTTTATTATTTCCTTATTACCTTTTTTATAAGCATGATGCGGAGTGTTATACTATTAATATCTTTCGCTTATGTCACATTTTCTATGTAAATATATTCCTTACGTTTGAAAATATTATCTTCTTCAACTGCTGCATATAATAGAATCGGTAATAAACTTATTTTAATTTTTGCTTTATTGTAAAAAGAATTTTCTAAATTTTTCAACATAAGACGCTATTTAAAATTATATGTGCATTTTAATAACATATTATACCTTAAACAACTATTACTTGCAAAATTTATCAAAAGTATCTTTAGCTATTTCATACCAAGAGTTTCCAGAAGTAGCAGATTTATTACTAAAGCCGCATATAATTAGATGGTCTCTAGCTCTCGTCATTGCAACGTATAGTAGTCTTATATATTCTTGTAGGTCTTTTAGGTTTTTAGCTTCTTTTAGTTCTTGTAAAAATTGTGGAGTATCAGAAGCATTTGCGGAAAAAAACATTTCCCCGTTATCATTCCAAATAAATTTATTGCTGCTTACTGGTAAAGAAGTAGAATCACATAGTATAACAATAGGGGCTTCAAGTCCCTTAGAGCTGTGTACAGTCATTACTCTTATTTTATCCGAATGTTCCATATTACGTTTAATATATATATCATTATTTTCAAACCAAGCAACGAATCCTTGCAAAGAATTATCTATATCATTCGCGTAATTACTACTTAATGTTAATAACTCATTTATCATGTCATCGCTATCATCGCCGTTATAAACATTTAAGAGTTCACGCAAATTTAGACTATTAATGACTAGAGTAAAAAAATTCTCAGCGGTTGAGGTTTTATAAATCTCAATTAAGGAATTTAATTTTTCATATATATTAAGGTATAAGGATAGCGTATCCCACAGGCTTTCATCTTTTTTATTTATAAGAAGTTCATATAATTGCTGCTCATTTATTCCAATAATTGGTGATTTAAGTAAGCAGGCAAGGTTTAAATCATCATCAGGTAATAACACAAATTTAGCCACGGACATTAAATCCATTATTGATAAA
The DNA here is from genome assembly GCF_039954865.1 of Rickettsia sp. Oklahoma-10. Taxonomy (NCBI): domain Bacteria; kingdom Pseudomonadati; phylum Pseudomonadota; class Alphaproteobacteria; order Rickettsiales; family Rickettsiaceae; genus Rickettsia; species Rickettsia oklahomensis. The sequence continues at coordinate 582,798 of NZ_CP157197.1, forward strand.
TGATCTTTAAGATTAATTCTATCACTTATCTCAGTCTTAAGCTTAGCTTTACTAAGTTCTTTTATCAAATTATTACTAAATTCATCTCGCTTTCGTACTAGTATCATAAAATCTTTTTCAGATATACTCGATGAACTTGACAATTTGGCTGAGTAATCTTTGTAAGCCCTAGGATGCTGAACGTTTATATGTCCCGCTCCTTGACTTACTACAGACTCCTTGCTCTTCGTATAACTGCTATTCATTGCACAGATTGAGGGCAAGATTTCTTTGTTTTCTATTTTTTCTTTTATGAAATTTACAATTTTTTCTATAAGTAAATCAGCTGCAGATTTAGAGTTTTTATAATCTTCAGGCAATGCCCAAAAAAGTTCTTCTTGTTTTTCACTGGTCACTAAAGGCCAAACCTCTACTATACCTTGATATGTGTGAAATGAGGATATTAAAGGATTATCCGGAAAGAATAAATTAGGGTAATCAGATTTTATATTTTTCAAAACATAGTGAGTAAATTGTAAAATCTCTGCACATGATCTATATGAATATTCAAGGGTGATATTTTTGAATTTCTTATTAGCCTTTGTAAGGTTTGCTTTTAGTTGTTCATTTACTAAGCTGAAATTACGAAGATCGGCACCTTGAAAACTGAAGATGGATTGTTTATCATCACCTACTATAAAAATGCTATTATTTGGCTTATCTATGGTATTAAATTCTGTTATTAAAGTCGTAATAATATTCCACTGCTGGGAGCTTGTATCTTGTGCTTCATCAACCATAATATGATTTATTTCACTCTCTAGCTTATGCAGCAACCATTTGTGTGTAGCTTTATTATTTAGTAATTTTTCGGTGTAGTAAATTAAATCGTCGTAATCGAGTAAATTATTTTCGTCTTTATATGAATCGTACTTTTTTAAAATAATATAAGCAAGTTTAGTAAGTAAATTCGTATGATGTTCTAGTTCCTCTATGCGCCGTAGCTCATCTAAGCGGTAAATTTCAGAGGTAATTTTTTCTAGCTCTAGCAATAATTTAGGATATTTTTTTATTAATTCTTGCGATAAAAGTCTTTTACGTTTTTTCCCGTCTTTGGTAAAAAAAATTTCTTTCGGTTCTACTTCTAAATCATAATTTACAAATAAGTTTCTTACTTTATCATAAATATTATTTAATTCTCCTAATGCTAATCTTTTATTTTGTATTTCTTCCGGAATAGTTTTATGAGTAAATAACTTTCTAAATTTAATTTTCTGCTCTATGATTTCAGTAAAAATATCTTGCAGAGTTGTTTCATGAAAACAGTTAAGTAAAATTTTAATTAAGTCATTATGCTCATCGCTTAAGTAAATTTCATTTCTGATATTTAGGAAGATATTTTGTAGTGTCGTTTCTTCAAGAATATTGAATTCTGGTGTGATACCTGCTTCTAAAGGAAAAGTTTTAAGGATTTTTTGACAAAAAGCATGTATGGTATAGATATTTAAAGATTCATTGCTATTTAATATTTTATCGTACAAAGTTTTTGTGTTTTCTATTTCTTGTTGCAACGGTTTATTGCCTAGCATTAAAAAAAGTTCTTCTTCTAGTTTCTCTACATTACAAAGAGAAAGATATTGAAGTTTGCTATTAATCCTTGCTTGCATTTCTATGGCAGCAGCATTAGTAAAAGTAATGCATAAAATATGTGAAGGTTCTACTCCTTTGATCAATAAGCGTAAGAACCGATCGATTAGGATTTTGGTTTTACCGGTACCTGCTGATGCCGATACCCAAACTGAATAATTAGGATCAGACGCTTCTCTTTGTAAATCACGCATTATTATTTTTTCTATATTGTAAGATCCAATGTCGTTTCTGCTTGGATCAATTTATCCTTTGTTATCCTGTGACTTGACCAAGGGGGCCAGCTTAAAATACTAATATTATTTAGTATTTTGAATTATTGTTCTGGATACCTTGGTATAGGCAACGGGGTGACATCAGAACGTTTGTCAAAAGTTATGTATTTAACGACACCTATAAATTACATAAATTACAATTAAGGAAATAGCAAGTCCAAACCAAGTTAGGGCGTATTCTAAATGGTCGTTTCTAATAGCTGCTAAATGACTTATTGCAAGAGGTAATAAAATATCTAAATTGCTAATGTCTTTTCCTTCCTCGATAATATAAAAATTCTCTAGATTTAACCCTAACGTTTCGGATGCAGCTTTTAAATCTAACGTTAGCCACACATTATTTTTTATATCGTTGGTAGGTAAGTAACTATGGGTTTTTTCGGAAGGCATAATAACACCAATTATTTCATGTTTTTGATCATTGGTTGCTTGTGTAATAGTATTTTTATTGCGATTACTAAACCAGCCTCGTGCTACTAAAATAATTTGTTCTTTTACAGTTTTAAAGGGAGTCACTAAATAATATCCGTCTTTTTCACTCGCCATTGATCGCCTACCATATAAATATATGTCTCTATTAGGCAAAAATTGACCGGTAATTTTTACCTTACGATAAATTAAATTACTACCTAGTTCTTCTAAGTTAATTGCAGGTGAGATTAGATTAGCTTGCATTGATGCTAAAAATAATTTCTTTTCTTTTAAACGACTAAGCTGCCACAAGCCTAAAGAGATAAATATTATAAAGGTTATAAGTACAAAAAAATTTGTTAAATTAGTTTTGTTAGTCATGGTTACCTAATGTCATTTCTGAGTAGATCAATTTTTTTTGCTGTTCATAATACCGCGGTTTGACCACAGTATGACACTGAGTGCGTTTTTAAATGCACAATAATGCCTCCGCAAGAATGACATTAGTATCACAATTTAAGCCGGTGTTAAAATCTTATTTATGAAATCTTTATGTTTTTGTAGTTCTTCTTTTGTAGGTTTAATAACTATAGTAGTTTGTCGTGTTTTATGCTTTACTTGATTAATTGCTAAATTATTTATTCCAATAGATTGATCAACCATCTTAAAAGTAGATTGTCTACCGCCTGTTAGTTCTACATACACTTCTGCAAGTAATGCTGCATCTTTCAAAGCACCGTGAAGTTGTCTACCGGAATTATCCACTTTAAATCTTTTACATAATGCATCAAGATTAGATTTTGCTCCCGGAAACATGTTTCTGGCCATCACAAGAGTATCAATAGTATTTGCTAGTTCCAAGAGTTTAATCTCAGCTCTCTTTAATAATGATAATTCATGATTTAGAAATTGAATATCGAAAGGAGCATTATGAATAATAAGTTTGCTATTTGAGATAAACTCTAAAAAATCATCGGCTATTTTATGAAATAGCGGTTTATCTTTCAAAAATTCACTGGAAATGCCGTGAATTCTATAAGCCTCAAACGGTATGTCTCGCTCAGGATTAATATAAGAATGAAAATTCCTACCTGTTAATACCTTATTTACCATCTCAATAGCACCAATCTCAACGATTCGGTGACCTTGTCTTGGGTCGAGTCCTGTAGTTTCAGTATCTAAAATTATTTCTCTTAAACTTGACATTCTAACTTTTTTATTAAATTACTTATTTGTTGCTCTAAGTTTAACATATCAACGCCGCTATTGATAGAAAAGTCTGCTTTTTCTATTTTACTCTCTTGTGATAGTTGAATTTCTCCGATTTTATTATAAATTTCTATATCAAATGAAGATCTTGTTATCGCTCTTTGCATTCTTACTTCTTCAGAGCAATATATTGTTACAACAAAATCAAAATATTTATCAAATTTAGCTTCATACAGTAGAGGTATTTCAGCAAAAACAAATTTGGAATTAGCATTTTCTTTTTTAAATAAAATGAGTTTATCTATTAGTAATGGGTAAATAAAATTTTGTAATTTCTCTCTAGATAGGTCATAATTGTAGATTAAATTACTGATTTTTCTGATATTGAAATACTCAAGTTCAGGTAGTAATGTCAAGATTTGATTTTGTACGCTTAAATCTTGATATAATTCTTTTATGCATTGATCGGCACAAAAAGTTTTATATCCCTTCTCTGCTAGATAATCCAAAATAAAAGTTTTTCCTGATGCATAGCTACCGGTAATACATATTGCTAACATTTTGCTATAAAAATTTTATGTTTATTGGCGAGTTTTACAGTTAGTTCTTGTTCGACTACAATCATTTCATCTGCTTTGATTGCTATACCACTATAATTATGCTTCGCAAGGTTTTGTATAGTATCTGGACCGATCGTCGGCATATCTAGCCTTGTATCCTGACCTAGTTTTGGTATTTTTACTAACACTCCTTCATGAGGATTTTTACGTAAATCTGCACATCTCGCTATTAAATTATCAGTCCCTTCGGCAGCTTCTATACCAAGTATGTAGCCACTTTCAACTATAACCGATTGTGTAATGTCGAATGGACTTAAATGATTTAATATTTTTATTCCAAGCTCAATATCGTTTTTATCTGAACTCGTAGGGTTAGTATCGGTTATAATATTGGAGTCATATTGTTGATTTTTATATATTTTGTTACTTGAAATTACTTTAAAACCATAACTTTCAAAAAAATCTGCTACTGTTTTTAGCAAACTATCATCTCCTCGAATTTTTTGTTCAAGTATTTTGAAAAGCAATAAGCTGCCTATTTTATCTACAGCTAAATTTTTAAAATTTGGTCTATTAACTCCACCTATAAAAATAATATTTTGTACCTTATTCTCCTTAAAATATTTTATGGTTTCTCCAACCATACCGATTTTTAAAACTTTATATGTAAAATTTTTAATTTGGTTTATATTGGCTTCGCCTTTAATTGCCGCTATATAACATTTACCGCCTTGCTTAGTATAATTATTGGCTATTAAGTAAGGTAATAAACCTTTGCCTGCGATAATTCCAAGATTTGGTAGCATAATTAAATTTTTAATTTAGAAGTCTAAACATTTATTATAAGTGCATTTTTAATATAAATCTAGAATTCTTATTTGACCTTTACATTTTGATCAAATTAAGGCATAATACTAGGTGCTAGTATAGCTATAGTAATAAACGTAATTTAGAATAGAGGTTGCGGACTCGGGGGCAGTACCCGACGCCTCCACCAATATGTAAGTGTTATATATGTTCTATGTCATTCCCGCTTTCGCAGGAATGACATAGAACAAGCCACCACAATAATAATTTGGGGGGCGAAATAGGATCGACGTGCTTAAAAAAAATTGCTTTTACTCGGTATGATTCCGCCGATGGCTTTTGCCATATGGGTCAAAATAAAGAAACGCAAACGATAACACTCGTTATGTAGGTGCTCCAGCTTTAGCTGCAGCTTAAACCTACGCGGCTTGGGGGTTTGCCGGGCAACAGAAAAATCCTCACGTATACTTGTTTAATTTGAAAAATGGGTAATAAAGTCTTTTGCTGATAATCCTAACTCACGTACTTAGTATGTATACTGTGGTTATCAGTTGCAAGACCTATTCCTCTTTCCTAAATAAACTGTGTCTACCTATTTTTATTTATTTTAAAGTGTATATTTGACTTTTCTCATATGAATACTGAATATAAAAATTTTGTGAATAAATATATGCTAGAATTTGTGAAAAAAATTCTTACAAAAATTCAGCATGAAAATTTATATTGGGATCAGTTGATATATATATCATATAGAACTGATAATCCTGCAGTAATTTTACCCTTAAAAGTTAAACAAGCATATCCAAAACAAATAACAATAGTGCTGCAATATCAGTTTGAAAATTTAATAGTAAATGATACAGGTTTTTCTTTAACGGTAAGTTTTTACGGTGTTAAAGAAATAATTTACATACCTTTTGATGCGCTTATCAGTTTTATTGATTCTAATAATAATTATAGTTTAACTTTTAATCAGTCGTTAAATGTACAAGAAAATCAGCAATATGAAGAGGAAATAAGTAATAATAAAAGTTGCAAGACTTTATTATCTCCAAATCCAAATGTTATAATGTTAGATAAGTTTCGTAATTCTTCTAAACCTAAGCTCCGTTAAAATATTGAAAGAGAATATATCGAAAGTAATTATATATACTGATGGTGCATGTGCAGGTAATCCTGGTCCCGGAGGATGGGGAGCTTTACTTCAATTTAATGATACTAGCAAAGAAATATTAGGTTATGAATTAGATACGACTAATAATCGTATGGAAATTACGGCAGCACTTGAAGCATTGAGGATTTTGAACAAATCTTGTAATGTTGAGATTTATACTGATAGTAAATATTTGCAACAAGGAATTACAGCTTGGATTCATAATTGGGTAAAAAATAATTGGTGTAAAAGCAACAATGAACCTGTTAAAAATGCTGATTTATGGAAAAAATTATACGCAGAATTAAGTAAACATACTATTATTTGGAAATGGGTAAAAGGTCATTCAAATAATAGTGGTAATATTGTTGCCGATAAGCTTGCAGTGCAAGCAAGACGAACTGCTATAGAAATTTTAAAATGTCGTGGATAAATAAGGTTTTTATTACTTTTTTTCACAAAAAAGTAGGAGAAGATGAGTTTTTGAATCAATATTATGAAAGCCGTAATATTGATTATTTAGGACGTCCAAGGAGATTTGTTATTTATAAAAATGTAAATGAACCTGAAAAAATTGCACCAAGTTGGCATGCTTGGTTACATCATTTAGTAAATGAGATACCAAAAAATATTCAGCTTTTTCCATGGCAACATGATAATAGACATCTTGCCAAATTCTCTTATAGAGGGGAATTTAAAGGAGACGCGAAACACAGCACCGCAGCGTACATAAACATGCATGAGGATGCGAGTGTTGGATTGATGTATGAATTACCTCTAGAAGTAGAGTTTGGGAAAATGTCTAAAAAAAAGCTGCCTAAAACATCAAGTCTTAAATATAATAGATGGCAACCGTAATTAATTTTATAAAATATAAAAAACAATGAAACAGAATATTATTGAAACAATTATCGGATTTGTAGTATTAATTATTGCTGTACTATTTTTGATTTTTGCCTACAAAACAGGTAGTTCTATTACTCACTCAAAAGGTTATCAGGTAACTGCTAATTTTCAGAGTGCAGAGGGTATAGCAGTCGGAAGCGATGTGATGATTTCAGGTATAAAAATTGGTAGTGTAAAGAAAATTACTTTAGATCCAAATAGCTTTTACGCAAGTATATATCTAAATATTAATGATGATGTTAAAATACCTAAAGATTCTAAAGCTCAAGTAGTCACCAGTGGGTTACTTGGAGGTAAGTATATTTTGATCGTACCCGGTCATGATGATGAAAATTTAGCGGATAATGAAGAAATAAGATATACTCAATCAGCAATTAATATTGAATCATTAATTAATAAAATCGTTTCTTCATTTGGCAATAAATGGTAAGAAACACTAAAATCATTAAATTCAACCAAATCTATTTTCAGTTTTGAACTTGAAGTATGATTTAATCATTTCAAGAGTAGGATGTCCTATAGCAGTTCTTGTTAAGAAGTTTATATAAAAAATATTTTAGGCAGTTATTAGTTATTATTTTGAGGTCCTGATTAATAATTTGTTGTTTGTAATAAGATAATTGATGCATAAAAACTATAATCATAGCTGTAAGACTTGCAACTAAGATAGAGTATAATTTATTGATTGAAAAACATATTTTTACTATATTCTAGCTATAGCTACCAACGATAGTATTTTTTGCTTTGAAATCTGAAAATGATTAATTGCTGTATATTGTACTTATTTTTCTTTCAATTAGTTTGTTTATCACATATTTATTGTGCCGTTAATAGAGCATGAGTAAATTTTTTTTGATCAAAGCGATAAATTGGTATAAAACTCTATACCAATTATATTATAAAGGAACTTAAATTTTAATACATAAAGCATAGTAAAAATATAAAATAAATATTTGTATAAATTAATTTTTAATTATGTATTTACATTGATTTTCGCAAGTATATTATCTTGGTATAAAAGTTAACTTTATGTTAAGTGATGAAAGAGCAAGAGAAAGTGATCTAAAAAATTTTTTTAAAAAGTAAACATGATAATAATTTCAAGAAGTTACAGTAAGCTTGCAGGATTAATTATTTCTTATACACATATTCATTCTGAGGACGGAGCATATAAATTACTCTTTGTTAAAATAAGCAGTGTAAGGGTGATTTGGTGAGACACAGGATATAATAAGCCGAGATATGAGTCTTGGAGATATATTGAAGCAAATAGATACAGCTCCAATCCATGTGGTTTTAGTATCTAGAACTGGTAAAGAAGGTTGTTTCAATGTGAGATTTGCAACTCTAAAATAAGTAGGCATGCTAAAATATTGGATAGAAAATGATTAAATAAAATTGAACTTTAATTATAAAGAACAAAACAATGGAAATTTTAACAAATTAATTAGTAGGAGAATTGACTCTTCATCCCTATTAGTGCAATCCTATTAAATATAATGCAGATAACATTATGAACTGGTATCGTCTTAATAGAATCTGAAGAAATACGCACCAGCCCTCTTAAAATAATAGGTGAATCAGAGTAAGTTTGAGGTTTATCATAAAGATTTTAAATTATTGAAACAATTAATAACACTTTCCAGACGTTTAGACGCTATTCTTAGTAAAGATATACATTACAATCCTTATAAAGTGTATTAAGTTGTACTTTATTTTCTTATTTATAGTGTAAAGTGAAATTTCCTATTGACTTTAATAAAACAGTATCAGTTTCTTTACAATTTAATTTGTTGTAAAGAAATTATGCCGGGTTATGAAGAAAGAGAAATTTAACTAAAAAACAAAAGGAAGCTGTAGGGTTTATATCTATCGTTACATTCCTGGAATATTTTAAGTTTATGCTATATATGGCAGTACTACTTAAATGAAGTATTTTTTCCTACATGTTGGTAACATTTTTTTTTTTGACGCTTCCCAACCACCAAGGGGTATGCTCTTCAGTTGTTAAAACTGAACTCAATTCAGTAACTGGAAGCAATAATAGACCACTCAATTATTTATTTTTAGCAAATATAAACAAGTAGAATCAAAGAAAAGCTTAAAAAAGAAAATAAAGTCAAAAATAGCAGAGTCTTTAATCAAAGAAGCCATACAAATAATAAATGAACACTTAACAATATTAGAAAAAATTTATCAAGATGCTGAGAAATAAATGTTAATGTTGCAGCACTAGAGTAATAAAACCATAATATCAACAAGTAGGCTAATCTTATAATCACCCTAAAGATAGAGAAAGTTTTATAAACACCCTCTTCAAGCCTTTTAGAAAATCCAAGGTCTAGTTTAACAAGTAATACATGTGAAAGATTGTTTATATTAAATCAGTCTTGCATTTAGGAATACATCTATAATATAAATTGATGATACAGGCTTACCCGTTCGATAAACTGCAAGAAGTGTTTGGTTTTCCAGATTGGTTGAGAGCGTGGAACATTATGCGAACTTGTGAGGAGGTCAGGTTAGTTTTTATTCAGGCAGCGTTTAAGCCTTGTTATGCTTTAATTTAAAACCTATAGTTTATTTATTAATATAAATCATTAACTCTTAATATAAAGCAAACTATTATTCAATTAATGGTGATAGGTTAAAAACGTACTCCTATTTTAAATAGGATGATGAAAAAAATAAAATTAATACCCAGAAGTATAATGTAAGTTTTTATACAACCCAGAAAGGGTTTATAGAATAATAAAGAATAATTTTAGAGATATAGACCATAGTATTACCGAGAAAAGATATTTTTGTTTCAAGATAACCATATAAGAATTTTTGGAGAAGGATACCTACAAAAGGGTAAGAGGATTTATGAGCAAAAAACAAAATACACTGACTGGAAAAATGGGTGCAATAAAAATAGTCAAAGATTTTACTGTATCCTAAAGAGTTATTATTAAAAGATAATGTAGTAAAAGTAACTATTTTGTTAAGCAAAGAAAGTGTAAAATTGTTTAAAGTAAAGGCCAGGCAGCTGCTGCCCATATTCCTGATCAAAAAATGATTAGGATTTTACTAGATAAGTATACTAAGCATTAAAGAAAATAAAATAAAAGACATAATACTTTAAATTGAGTTGGCGGAGAGAGAGGGATTCGAACCCTCGATACGGTATGACCCGTATAACGGTTTAGCAAACCGTCGCCTTCGGCCACTCGGCCACCTCTCCGTTTATGGCTTAACTTTATATCATCTAAATTATACAATTTCTAGAATTATTTTAGAATTTTTATTACTAATTATAAATATTATGTATAATCATAGTTTAGTAGTTTTGAAGAAACTTTACCCACCCATAGGAAGCATATCATTATTATAGGTAATCCTTCTAAGGTTCTAAAGAATAAAATATTCTAGAACTTCAGGTTTTATTGTATTTGCACAAATATCAACAAGTTGTGTGGTTATATGACAAATAGAATCCTTATCACCTTTATATGTATTTGTCATATATTTTACAATTTCATTTAGTTTTTCTAAATCGAGAGAGATAGAATTGAAGGTGAATAATTTTACTATTTTAAGTTTTGTCGCATTATTACAAATATTAAAAAGCCGAGTTATATGACAAGAATCATAATCTGCAATGTTATCCACCACATAGGTTATGGTTTTAGTTTGCATTTCTACATTACGAGAGAGAGTCTGAAAGCAATGATTTTATAAAATCATTATTATCACCACAGATGCTAAATAATATTCTTGAAGAATATTCTTGAAGATTCTTCACTAAGATTATTAAATAATTTTTGATATTTAACTAAAAATCTATTCCAGAGTATCGCTTTAATATTTATAACACCTTTATGATGTTTTGGTTGGCATTTTGAATCATATTTTTGTGACAGTAAAAGTTAATTTTATCTAAATTTTGATAAACATTTGTAGCTCTTCAAAACGTTTAGCTATAAAAAGGATTGTACACTAAGTTATAAAATAAAATTGATGATATTTGATAAATCTGTTATTAGCTTGCTATCTAGTTTTCTAATATCATGTAATATGTTACGTATATATTTTAATTCTTCATCTGTATGATGTGTAGATTTAATACTTGAATCTGCAAAGCTAATAATTTTTTACCTTTTGCTATTTATATATGTTATTTTATAGTTTTTAATTATGTATTATACATTATTACAATGTCTGGATTATATATCTTTAAAATTATTTCTCAGCATATTTTTTACTGTATTTTGGTTCAGATAATCAAGTACCAATATAAATATTGGTAAGTAACAAACTCATATATTTTATTTGATTAAAAGGAAGAATATAGCACAGATATTCACCTTTGTAAATGTCTCCTCGGGTACTATAATACTCTTCTTTTAAGAATGTAGTATTATTATTTTCTCAAGCTAAAAAATTTACAAGCTCTTTTTCTCCCATTTGGATAGCTTTTTCAGTCAACAGTTAAAATCTTAGTGATTGCTTAAAAAACTAAAACTAATTTGCATATAAAGTTAATTTAAAAGCTTTATAAATTAGAGGTGATTAGAAAGCATTATTTGTTCACTCTGTCTAAAAAATGCTGTAATTCCTCTATATTACTTAAGTTAAATAGATAATTGATTTTTCGGAGCATATTTGGATAATTGATTTTTCGGAGCATATTTGTTAACACATTTCCAGCTCCTATTTCTACTATATGCGTGACTTCTAGCGTATTAAATAGTTCTAGAGTTTCACGCCATCTAACTCGTCCACATATCTGAAGAATTAAATTTTGTTTGATTTCTAGGGGATTAGTAGCAGGTTTTGCAGTATAATTCTGAATCACAGGTATTATTGGTTTATTAATTACTGTTTTATCAAGTGCCAGTTGCATTTGATTCTCTGCAGGTTTCATTAGACTACAGTGAAATGGAGCGCTCACTTTCAGCTTGATCGCTTTATAACCTAAATCTTTAATTATGCTTATAGCATAATCGATAGCATCTACTTTGCCGCTAATAACTATTTGCCCGTCGATGTTATCGTTGGCTATTTGGCATAAATTTATTTTGTTTATATCTTTTAATATTTCTTCAAGCTTTTGAAGCGGAATATTGATACAAGCTGCCATGCTTCCCTCATCTTCTGGACATGCTTCTTGCATAGATGTACTACGTACATGAAGTAGTTTTGCAGTATCTGTAAGGCTAATACTTTCAGTAGCACAGAGAGCGCTATATTCACCTAGAGAGTGACCAGCAGCATAATCACAAAGACTATCTAAACTTTTACCGGTTTCAGCCTTGATAGTATTTATTATTGCCATAGATACCGCCATTAATGCCGGTTGTGTGTTGGTAGTTAGTGTTAGTTCCTCAGGAGTACTATTAAAAATTATGTCAGTAAGTTTTCGGTTTAGTGCTTCATCGATGGTTTGAAATGTTTCTTTAGCTGCCTTAAAATTATCGTAAAAATCTCTTCCCATGCCAATCAATTGTGATCCTTGACCAGGGAAAATAAAGGCTGTTTTCATATTTTAGTATTATTGATTGAGCTGATTAATAATACTATGAAATTTTTTTAAAATAGTCAAATTATTTTTTAATATTTAGTATTACTTTTTCAATTATTACGCTAGTAAGTATTAACTACTATTAATTTACCTTAATCATTTTCAACTTAAATAATATTATCGTATTACAACATAGATACGTAGCATAGAATATGAAATTATTAGACTATAATTAGAAGACATGGCTTTTGGTTCATAGCTTCCTGTATTTACGAAATTGTTTAGTAAGCGGGAGCTAGATGCTGAATTAGAAGCGATACAGTGGAAAAAACATATTTATAAGGAAGTTATAGATCAGATACAAGCTAATATTAAAATTATTGAATTAAATAAGTTGAACAGTAAAAGCCAAAATGAAATAACTACTCCTTGCTCAAATAAAGTGTAGATAGTTATTAATAAATTAAAATCAGAATTGCTTGTGATATATAAGCAAGTTGATTAATTAAGATTAAAATTGGAAAAACAGTTAAAAAAGAAATAATTACTAAAAAACATTTAGTAATTTTGCCTAATATATTGTTGAAACAAATAAATTAGGATTGTAATTAACTGAAAATCAAAAATTTGAATTACAAAATGAGGGTATAAGCTTTAGTAAGTAAATACACTTTTTAAAGTAAAGGATAAAAATTTTATAAGAATTAAGGATAATATTTATAAAATCAATACATATGACTGCAGAACTTGAAAAGACTATTTTCTAGCCTTAGAATATAAAAAATCTATTAAGTAAATTTAAACCTTAGTTATTAACATTCAATTAAAAATTTGTAGGATTTATCTCTAATTTACTGAAAAAATATAGTGAATTTAAGGATTACTTTCATAGTGAAGAAAAAATACATCTTTTTTAAAGAAACCACTTATATAAAGTAAGTTGTAAAGGTAAATTAGTTGAAAAATTTTAAAACTCTATGAAAAAAGAGAATGAATTACAAGCTTATTTAGGTGTATATGAATATAATTGCAACATTCCTCAATCTGATTTATTAGGGCAGGATTATTACCCTAAGTATAATAATATATAAATTATTATACTCTAATTCCTATTTTAGGAGTGGCTGTTTCAACAACAATTTTATTAATTTTCTTATGACAAGATATTAAATATTAATTATTTAAATTTTTAGATATAGGTGTTAAGTTGAAATAAATGTTACTACTAAAATAATATTTAATGTAAACTCAATTCTATAGAAATTAATGATATTTGATCAATAAAAATATCTTGTATTAAATTCTTTTCTTAAATTAAGTGTAGTTCTTTTTCTAATCAGACTCATTATTTCTAAACATATAACAATATGAAAAACCTTAAAAGTCTAGCATTGAGAATTAATTCTTTTTTAGAAAAATCCTATTTAAATTTAGATGATATAAGGTGATTTTGCAGGAAGAGTTAGCAGGTGATCAAGAGTTAAGTAGTTTATTTATAGAGATAATTAAAGAAGATATTACATCATTTTTAGATGAAAGGCTATAACATCTTTGTATAAGTACTCCATAATAATAAGGATTCTAAGGATCAAGAAGAATATAGATTACATGTTATATACTACCTAATCACATAAAGAAGTAAGACGCAAAAAAATTTATTTATATAAAATCTCCTTATAAATTTACTAAGGAGGTGAAATACTGGATATTTATATACTATAGTGCAGCTATTAATACTAATTCGGAGTAAGCTAGGAAGTCATTAATTTTCCTTCAAAGGGCCTAGATATATTGTGATAGTACAAATCTGATCTTTATATAAGCCACTCTTTAATGTTCTGTAAGCTCTAAATCATCGTGTGAGGTTGTAAATTAATTCACATTTGAGATAAAGTTTGAAAATATTTACTATGCCGTAACATAGCAGTAGTAATTGATCTTTTGCCATGTAATATAGTCATGAATATGGCTTGGTAGTAAATCAATATAACGAGCTGATCTATTGTGACTTATATTGAAAGGTTTTATAAATTATACTTCTAAATATCTTGCTGTGTGTGATAAGATTCAGTAATTAATTCATAAAAATATCTCCTTAATGATAATCTGCAATATGTACATTATGAGTATTGCTATCATGTCAAATAAAACATATACGCCACTGATTCGTTAATACGAATACGATATTGATTTATCAGAACACAAACAAAGAGTTATAATGAAATTATTTTAGAAATGTTTACAGAGCCTAGGTGATTTTTAAAAGTATTAAGTTAGAATTCTTGCAAGAATAGCAGTAATATTATTCCGGGGAAGAAACTATAAATTGCAGTTAGCATACATTAACCATAAAGTAATGTAATCTTCGAATTTATTAGGGTTGTGGTGATTTTAGCTATATTTGTGTACACTATATAACTTAAAAGCTATTATAACTGTTGTGTGATGGTTTTCTAACGACCGCCCTGACAACCATCCGAGGTTAAAATCTTTAGTGGTTGAAACTTAAGCGACTTAAGTTTAACTAATCGGGAGCAACTGTATGTTAAATCAAAAAATAAATTATTATCTAAAATATAACCAATTTCTAAGAAAAATAAACACTTAAAGAAACTTAAATCTAAGTTTAAACAAACGTTAGAAGAGCAGTTAATGGTAGATGTAAGAAAGAATAGCATAAAGTTCATTGAAAGAATAAAATAATTATAGGTGCTGTGAAGGAAAATTAATAAGATCTTTGCAATAATAATTACTCCTAGTTCAAAAAAATCTTATAATTTGTAGCTAAAAAGAATAGAAATAGATTCTTTATAGAACTCTAATAATATATAGAGGTTTGTTAATTCTTACAATTATAAATACAAGCAATCCTTGAAAGAAATTTATTATGTCTTTATAATTCATTAAGTAAAATTTAAGGCTAAGTAATTGTGACTGATAAATATTCTCCTAATTTAATACCAGTAAATATCGAAGATGAGATGAAAGTATCTTATCTTGATTATGCTATGAGTGTTATAGTAAGTAGAGCTATACCCGATGTTCGGGACGGCTTAAAGCCGGTACATCGCCGAATTATATATTCTATGCATGAAGCTGGTAATCATGCTAGCAAACCTTATAGAAAATCCGCTAGAATAGTCGGTGACGTGATGGGTAAATACCATCCACATGGCGATAGTGCAATTTACGACTCATTAGTACGTATGGCACAAGATTTTTCCTTGCGTTTACCGCTTGTAGACGGACAGGGTAATTTTGGCTCAATGGACGGTGATGCAGCGGCGGCAATGAGATATACCGAATCTCGTATGGCAAAGGTTTCACATAAACTTGTAGAAGATATCGATAAAGAAACCGTTAGCTTTAATCCTAATTATGACGGTTCTGAAGAAGAGCCGTCGGTACTTCCTGCAATGTTTCCAAATTTATTGGTTAACGGTAGCGGCGGTATTGCCGTCGGTATGGCAACTAATATTCCTCCTCATAATCTTGGTGAAGTGATTGATGCTTGTTGTTTATATATAGATAATAACGATATAGAGATTTTAGATTTACTCGAAGTCGTTAAAGGACCGGACTTTCCTACAGGTTCAATGATTTTAGGCATTAGCGGTATTAGATCTGCATATCTTACCGGTAGAGGTAGTGTCATTGTACGAGGTCGTGCTAAGATTGAGAATATAGGGAGTAGCCGTCAGGCAATTATTATTACTGAAATACCATATATGGTAAATAAAGCAAGGCTCGTTGAGAAGATTGCTGAAATGGTTAAGGTAAAACGTATAGAGGGTATAAGCGATTTACGTGATGAATCAAATAAAGATGGTATAAGGATTGTTATTGAGCTAAAAAAAGATATAGAGGCTGAAGTAGTATTAAATCAAATATATGCTTGTACGCAGCTTCAAACCAGTTTTGGTGTTATTATGCTTGCTCTTAAAGACGGACTACCGAAAGTTATGAATTTGAAAGAAGTAATTGATTCTTTCGTTAGTTTTAGGGAATTAGTAATTACTAACCGTACTATATATTTGCTAAATAAAGCAAGAAATAAGGCGCATATTTTATTAGGGATGACTATTGCCGTTAGCAATATTGATGAAATAATACGTATTATTAAAGCTTCAAATGATCCAAATGCCGCCAAACAAGAAATAATGGCACGCAAATGGGATGCATTAAATATTCTACCTCTTATAAAGCTGGTTGACGATAAAGCAATGCTAAATGAGTATGGTAAGTGCAGCTTTACTGAAGTACAAGCTAAGGCTATCTTAGAAATGAGACTACAACGCCTAACCGCGATGGAGAAAAACAAGCTTGAAGAAGACTTAAAGAACCTGGCTATGGAAATTACCGAATATCTTGATATACTTGGTTCGCGTGAACGTTTACTTGAAATTTTAAAAGAAGAGCTAATTAAAGTTAAAGAAGAATTTGCAACTCCTAGACTTACTTCAATTGAATTTGGTGAATTTGATCAAGATATAGAGGATTTAATTCAGCGTGAAGAAATGGTAGTAACTGTAACGCTTGGAGGGTATATAAAACGTGTACCTCTAAGTAGCTATCGTGCGCAAAAACGTGGAGGTAAAGGAAGATCAGGACTTTCAATGCGTGATGAAGATATTACCACGCAGGTTTTTGTCGGTAGCACTCATACCCCAATGTTATTCTTCTCAAATATCGGTCAGGTTTATAGTTTAAAACTGTATAAACTGCCTTTAAGTAATCCCCAAGGTAAGGGTAGACCAATGGTTAATATATTACCGCTGAAAGAAAATGAGCGTATTACAAATATTATGCCACTTCCTGAAAATCAAGATGAGTGGGATAATTTAAACATTATGTTCGCAACTGCCAAGGGTAATATCAGAAGAAGCGATTTATTAGATTTTAAAAAGATTCAGTCAAACGGTAAAATTGCTATTAGGCTTGATGAGGACGATAAATTAATTGATGTAAAGCCATGTAAAGAAGAAGAGCATATTTTACTTGCTACCAAAGCCGGTAAAGCTTTAAGATTTCCTGTTGAATCGCTACGTGTTATTAAAAGCCGTACTTCTGACGGTGTACGAGGTATGAAGCTTGTTGGAGAAGATTCCGTGATTTCTATGACTGTGCTTAAAGGTATTAGCAGTACAAAAGAGGATCGAGATGCTTATTTATCCGTGCCGTGGGAACAAAGACTTGAGATTGCTAAGGGGGGGGTATTTAATCCTGAAGAACTTGGCGTAAGCTTAACTCTAGATTCTATTTTGGAAATGGCACATTCCGAAGAATTCATTTTAACCGTAACCGAGAATGGTTTTGGTAAAAGAAGTTCAGCATATGGTTATAGGATTACCGATCGAGGCGGTAGCGGTATAATCAATATGGATGTTAACGACAAAACTGGTTTAGTTGTTGGCGTTATACCGGTTAAAATGGATGATGAGTTAATGCTGATCACCAATAGTGGTAAGTTAATTCGCTGTAAACTTGAGTCAGTGCGTATTACGGGACGTAACACTAGTGGTGTAATCCTGTTTAAACTAGATGATGGTGAAAAAGTCGTATCTGTCTCTTTAATTGCTGAAACTTCTGAAAGCGAAAAAGAGAATGAGTTAGAGGAAGAGAATTTAGATCAGCCTAAATAGGTATAGTTGTTCTGTGGCTTGATTCCACCTCTGTCATCCTGCAAGCTTATAGAGGTTTTGTGGTATTAGATACCCAAGTCGTTATTAGCAAGTGACTGGAAGGAGTGTGACAATTCAGAAGAATAATAAAAAATGCCAATTTTAGCATTTTGTGACCAGGTTGCTTCGTCAATTACTTTATAATATTCCTCACAATGATAGGAACACTTAATCCATACAACAACAAGTTCATAATCTTTGTGTAGAAGTTATATCTTGAGTAATAAATTATGATATGGTTATTAATTGCGATTAGTTTAACCCTTATGGTTTTTGTTATAGGGGTAGTGTCTATGGTTATTAGAGGAACATTTTATAAGAAATTTAGCTCAAAGCTAATGACTTTAAGAGTTTTTTTTCAGGCAGTTGCTATATTTTTATTAATTATAATATTTTTTTATAAAGTTAGTTTATAAAGGTCTAAAAACACAGCTTTAACATTGCCACTCTTGACACCACATTTTGCAGGATTCTCTTATACTCACATATTACTCACTTTTACATTTCATATCAATTACCATAATACTTTTTGCTATAACTCAAAAAGCTACTTAATCAACTTCTCTCATTTCGTCTTGTATTTCTTCCCATTTATCTAAAATTTCTTCTAATATAGCTAACTTCTTTAACTTTTTTTCTTTATCTTCAAAATCCTTTAAATCTCTAATTAGTATCTCTAGCTTTGATAGTGCAATTTTTTTATTTATATTGATCGTTATAATGTTCTTCAAGTTGTGCAGCTATTTCTTCAACAAATGCATTATTATTCCTCCTTAATCTTATTTGCGTTTTTATTTATTAACATATGTTATCTAATAGTTATCATTATTTTTTACTCAATACTATTAACTCAATAAATTAATTATTATTATGTGAGTTTATTATGCAACTACTAGAGAATTTAAATCTTTGTTTGCTTTCTTTACATTTAGGTGGTTTTATGATATTTTAAAAAAATTACTAAACTTAAAATTATGTCACTATTACCTATAGTAACGGCACCGGATGAAAGGTTAAAACAGAAATCTCATAGGGTTCTAGAAGTTACTAATCAAACACGAAAATTTATGGATGATATGCTTGAAACTATGTACCATGCAAATGGTGCAGGGCTTGCCGCAGTACAAGTAGGTATATTAAAACGTATTTTAGTAATTGATATAAAAGATCATGATCCGGTAGAAAGACCAAAAGATTTTTACCCGCTTTTTATAGTAAATCCTAATATAATAGAAAAATCAGAAGAGCTAGTTACAGCTAATGAGGGATGTATTTCAGTACCGCAGCAACGTATTGAGGTAGCACGATCAGAATCTATAAAGATTAGGTATTTAGACTATCATAACAACCCACAAGAGCTTAAGGCCAACGATTGGCTTTCAAGAGTTATTCAGCATGAGTATGATCATTTAGAAGGGAAACTTATGATTGATTATTTAAGTATTCTAAAACGTGATGTGATACTTCGTAAGCTCAAGAAAATCAAAAATAATATATTGTGAAAGTAATCTTTATGGGAACGCCTGAATTTGCAGTTCCTGCTCTTAAAAAACTTATAGCTCATCATGAAGTTATGGTTGTTTTTACTCAGCAACCTAAAGCTAAGGGTAGAGGCCTTAGCTTAGCTAAATCTCCGATACATCAATTAGCATTTGAGTATCAGATTCCTGTTTATACTCCTTCTACTCTTCGTAATGAAGAAACAATAAATCTCATTAATAAAATTAATGCTGATATTATAGTTGTTACTGCATATGGTTTTATTGTGCCGGAAGCTATATTAAATGCTAAAAAATATGGTTGTCTTAATGTCCATCCATCTGATTTGCCTCGTCACAGAGGAGCGGCTCCTCTACAGCGGACTATTATTGAGGGAGATAAAACAAGTAGCGTATGTATTATACGTATGGATATAGGGCTTGATACAGGCGATATATTAATGAAAGAAGATTTTAATTTAGAAAAAAGAACAACATTGGAAGAATTGCATAATAAATGTGCTAATTTAGGAGCAGAATTATTAATAAAAACACTTGCAAATATCGATAATATAGTACCGATAAAACAGTCAAGCTACGGCATTACATATGCTCATAAACTAACCAAAGAAGAAGGAAAAATTAATTGGCAGGATTCCGCTTATTCTATTGATTGTAAAATAAGGGGTATGAATCCTTGGCCTGGAGCATATTTTAGTTATGATGAAAAAATAATTAAAATTCTTGAAGCAGAATATTTAAATGTAGATCATCACTTTACTCCCGGTACCGTTATTAGCGATAAGCTGGAAATAGCTTGTGGAAGCGGTATATTACAAGTGAAAAAACTTCAACAAGAGAGTAAAAGAGCTTTGAATATAGAAGCATTTTTACGTGGTACACATATTTTAAAATATACAGTACTAAAATAAGAGTATTAATTATGGGTAAAGATAAAGAATACGTTTAATGATAATTTAGACTTTAAGGAATTGACCTCAAAGTTTGAAAAGAACAGTGATATTTATTCATGTAAAAAGGAAAGTAATTATTTAGTATAAGGTCAAACTAAGCTACTTACAGCAACTCAATTCTTTATAAAAACTATACACGGCAAAATATCTCAATATAAGATTAGTGGCTTTATTAACAGAGCTGGAAAACATATAACCGATCCAAGGCAAATAAAAGAAATTTTAAAATTATATACTCATGCCAAATTTGCTGATGTATAGAAAATATTTTAGTTAAATTTGATAAGCATAGTAAATATATTAAAGGATTTTTTTTGAGATTGATGTAGTATTTAGAACAGACAATAAATTATTTTTTTGTTAAAACTCAAAACAGTTTGATAAACAGAGAAGGTAAAATGAAAGCAGTAAATTATATTTTACAAAAAGGTAGATTTGAAGATTTTGTAGTAAGTAGATACAAAATTTAGTACTGTAAAAAGCTGAAAGTCTACTCTAAAACGATGCTAAAATAACTTTGTAGGTACCTCAAAAAAATAAAATTAAAATTATTTGAAATTAGTATTTGACAAGCTTTTAAAATATAGATATAAGATGATCACACAAAGTTTGAGACGTAAAACTTTGTAGCTGTTTAAAAAGTTGATAAAGCTAAAAACTAAATACACCGCGATAATAAAAATTTATATCGTAAGTAGATACTGAAAATAATTGTAGAATTAATTCTGTATGCATTGTGTAATCTCAAGTTAAAAGCATAAGTAAATATAATAAGAGCATTTGGTGAATGCCTTGGCACTAGAAGGCGATGAAGGACGTAATACGCTGCGATAAGCTTCGGGGAGTTGCGAATAAACTTTGATCCGAAGATTTCCGAATGGGGGAACCCACCTAATTTATTAGGTATTGTATAGTGAATACATAGCTATACGAGGCAAACCCAGCGAACTGAAATATCTAAGTAGCTGGAGGAAAGGACATCAACCGAGACTCCGTTAGTAGTGACGAGCGAACGCGGACCAGGCCAGTGACTTCAAAAAATAACTAAAACAACATGGAAAGGTTGACCATAGAGGGTGATAGTCCAGTATAGGTAAAAAGTTTGAAGTCCTTGAGTAAGGCGGGACACGTGCAATCCTGTTTGAACATAGGGGGACCACCCTCTAAGCCTAAGTACTCTCTAGTGACCGATAGTGAACAAAGTACCGTGAGGGAAAGGTGAAAAGTACCCCGACAAGGGGAGTGAAATAGTATCTGAAACCAAATGCTTACAAGCAGTCGGAGCAAGCATATTTAGTATGTCTTGTGACGGCGTACCTTTTGTATAATGGGTCAGCGACTTAGTTTATTTAGCAAGCTTAAGCCGTTAGGTGTAGGCGTAGCGAAAGCGAGTCTGAATAGGGCGTTTTAGTTAGATGAATTAGACCCGAAACCGGGTGATCTAGCCATGGCCAGGTTGAAAGTGGAGTAAAATCCGCTGAAGGACCGAACCCACTACTGTTGAAAAAGTAGGGGATGAGCTGTGGTTAGGGGTGAAAGGCCAATCAAACTCGGATATAGCTGGTTCTCCGCGAAATCTATTTAGGTAGAGCGTTATAGCGATTACCGTTGAAGGTAGAGCACTGAATGAGCTAGGGGGTCCCACAGACTTACCAAACTCAATCAAACTCCGAATGTCAACGAGTACAGCATAGCAGACAGACTATGGGTGCTAAGGTCCATAGTCGAGAGGGAAAAAGCCCTGACCGCCATCTAAGGTCCCTAAATCATGACTAAGTGTTAAAGGATGTGAGAAGACCAAAACAACTAGGATGTTGGCTTAGAAGCAGCCATCATTTAAAGAAAGCGTAATAGCTCACTAGTCTAAATAAGTTTTCTTGCGCCAACAATGTAACGGGGCTCAAGTCATGTACCGAAGATGCGGACTTATGCATTTAGCATAAGTGGTAGCGGAGCGTTCCGTAAGCCTGTGAAGGTGAACCGTAAGGTTTGCTGGAGGTATCGGAAGTGAGAATGCTGACATGAGTAGCGATAAAGAATGTGAGAAACATTCTCGCCAAAAGTCCAAGGGTTCTTGCGTAAAGTTAATCTGCGCAAGGTTAGTCGGCCCCTAAGGTGAGGCTGAAAGGCGTAATCGATGGGAATCAGGTTAATATTCCTGAACCTGAAGGATGTGACGAAAATAGTAAATTGTACAGTCTTATTGGATTGATTGTGCAGTGGATATTTTCCAGGAAATAACACCTTCATTATAGACCGTACCCGAAACCGACACAGGTGGACAGGTAGAGTATACCAAGGCGCTTGAGAGAACGATGCTGAAGGAACTAGGCAAATTGCATCTGTAACTTCGGAAGAAAGATGACCTGCATATGGGTAACCATTTGCAGGTGGCACAAGCTAGGGGGTAGCGACTGTTTATTAAAAACACAGGGCTCTGCAAAGTCAATAGACGACGTATAGGGTCTGACGCCTGCCCAGTGCTGGAAGATTAAAAGGAGGGGTGCAAGCTCTGAATTGAAGTCCCAGTGAACGGCGGCCGTAACTATGACGGTCCTAAGGTAGCGAAATTCCTTGTCGGGTAAGTTCCGACCCGCACGAATGGCGTAACGATTTCCCCACTGTCTCCAGTATCGACTCAGCGAAATTGAATTCTCCGTGAAGATGCGGAGTTCCCGCGGTCAGACGGAAAGACCCCGTGAACCTTTACTATAGCTTTGCACTGGTGTTAGGGATCAGATGTGCAGGATAGGTGGGAGACTACGAAGCAGAGGCGTCAGCCTTTGTGGAGTCAACCTTGAGATACCACCCTTTTGATTTTTGACATCTAACCGAGGTCCTTGAATCAGGATCCGAGACAATGCATGGTGGGTAGTTTGACTGGGGCGGTCGCCTCCCAAAGAGTAACGGAGGCGCGCGATGGTTAGCTCAGGTTGGTCGGAAATCAACTTTTAGAGTGCAATGGCATAAGCTAGCCTGACTGCGAGTCTGACAAGACAAGCAGAGACGAAAGTCGGTCATAGTGATCCGGTGGTCCCGAGTGGAAGGGCCATCGCTCAACGAATAAAAGGTACTCCGGGGATAACAGGCTGATGATTTCCAAGCGTCCATAGCGACGAAATCGTTTGGCACCTCGATGTCGGCTCATCACATCCTGGGGCTGGAGAAGGTCCCAAGGGTTCGGCTGTTCGCCGATTAAAGTGGTACGTGAGCTGGGTTTAGAACGTCGTGAGACAGTTCGGTCCCTATCTGCCGTGGGTGTAGGAAGTTTGAGAGGATCTGCCTTTAGTACGAGAGGACCGAGGTGGACGTACCCCTGGTGGACCAGTTGTCGTGCCAACGGCACAGCTGGGTAGCTAAGTACGGAAGGGATAACTGCTGAATGCATCTAAGCAGGAAACTCACCTCAAAACTAGACTTCCCTATTAGAGCCGTGGAAGACCACCACGTTGATAGGTCGGATGTGGAAGCACAGTAATGTGTGTAGCTAACCGATACTAATAGCTCGATTGGTTTACTTTGCTGTGAGATTATATATGCATATAGTGTTAATTCTATAAGAATGTGGTATCAACTCACAAAGTTATCAGGTTTATATATACCTTTATCAATGAATAAAGATATTGTTGCATGACTCAATTTGTCATAGGATTTGACTGCAATATCCAGTAAAAATTACTTTGCTGAGTATCGTAGTAAAAGTTAAGGTATAGTATTAAAGCTTTTTTAGAGATGTGCAACAATATTAACAGCAGGCTAAAATTCTATTTTTTTAAAGTTTGTATTGCTAGCTTGGTGGTTATAGCATGAGTGAAACACACGATCCCATCCCGAACTCGAACGTGAAACCTCATAGCGCTAATGGTACTATGCCATAAGGCATGGGAGAGTAAGTCGCTGCCAAGCTTGCAATGCAAATTTTTAATTTTCTTTTTTTATAAGATATTTTATATTTACAATCTTTATCTATGTTTACGTGTTAAAGAATAAGCATCAATTTAGTTCAAGTAAGAATCATTAAAATCTAATTTAGAAGTTAAAAAGCTATTTAAAGAATTAAATGACAGGTCAATTGTATTTTAGTGTTACCGACAGTAATTAATAAAGGTACAGTTTTAACGTAAGAAGGTTATATTTATACAAAGACACTCAAACAAGCTTAGGTGATAACATATTTTATTAAATAAAACACTAGATATTAATATAGAAAAACCTTTATATTTTAATGGAAAATTAGCAGTAATTTTATTTCTGGGTTCTAAAAATTGGTATCATTGGTTGCTAAAATTTTGGCCTAGATTAATTCTGTTAAAAGAATCAAATTTTGAAAATGATCGTATCTATATTAATAATTTAAAATGTTCATGACAAATTAAGTCATTGGAAATAGTATTTAATTATTTAAATTTTAGCGTTAATAAAAAGATTTAAGACGTTTTTTTATTAAGGCTAATAGTAAAGCATATGATAAAATATATATTTCTAGTAAATATGTTTCTACCTGAAAAATAGTTAGAAGATGAATTAAATAGAAAAATTTTCATAGCTCTAAAATGTAAAGTAGTAGAGATTGATCACGACACAACTCCTCCTAGAAATTTTTACAAAAGAATGGTAAGTTATATGTCGTGTGATTATTATCCCTTTCATGTAAATCAAACGACTGAAGAATATGATATGAAAATCAATATTGATCAATTTATTAAGTTTCTTAAGAAATTCTATTCCTAAAATAATGATTTAACAAATAAGATGCACTATTCATTTCATTTAATCTTGATATAGTGCGTTTGAATTCTTCACTTCGATTAGAACCTTGATATATTTTATTAGGATTATCTTCTAAGCTCATAAACAAGAGTATTTTATAGAAATAGGCGTTATCGATAAAATTGATAAATCTAACGACCGTATTTGTATCCTCGATAGTATGAACATTATGAACTATAATAACTTTGAAATTTTGACAAATATTGACATAATCGATATAGCTAAGGTTTCTTGTAAATAATTCATTATAATCAGTGACTAATATTCTTTTATGCACTTTTTGAAATGATATTGTTTTACCTAAAACTTCAATATTTTGAGGAGTAAAATTAGTATAGTTCCTTTTCAACTCTACTTCTAGATTCAATCCGTTGTTCGCATCTTGACGTACTGGTGTGTACGCTATGGTACTTTGCTCAGTATCTCCTATACATTCCTCTCTATAAGCGAGTTTTGCAAGAACTCCTGTAATAATTTTTTCAAGTTTATTTTGATTTTCTAGAGTTAAGGGATAAATAATTCTTTCTCCTGTAACTCCTAAAGCTTTATCAAATCGATAATCATGGTGATTATCTAGATATTTAACATAAAATGTGTTATAGATTATTTTTATAAAAGGTAAGAAAGATTCTAGTTGTAACCCATCTTTGTAAAGATTGTTAGGACTTGTGTTAGAGGTGATAAAAATAAAAATATTTTGCTTGGTGAGTTCATAAAATAATCTACTGATTATCATCGCATCAGTAATATCCTGAATTTCAAATTCATCTATACAAAGTACTCTGGTTTTCTTAGCATAACCTTTAGCAATTTTTGCAATAATATCTTTTTGATTTTCTGTTTGTAATTTATGCCTTGTTTTGTGAATTTCCTGCATAAGGTTCTGATAATGTATTATTATTTTAGGTGCAGTTAATTTTTTAAAAAAAGAATTCATCAGCATAGTTTTGCCACTACCCACCGGACCGTATAAATAAATTCCACTTTTTAGGTTATTTTTGCTAAATATTTGAAGTAGTTTTCGAGGTTTATTAAGCTCTAAGGCAATCTCAGCGAACTCTTTGGATAAAGCAATTTGTTTTACGTCTAATGTTATTGTCACTTGATTATATCCTTTTATACGATTTAACACATTTCGTGGGGTAGTACTATCAATTTTTTCATAAGTATTTTTTAGGTAAATAATTCAATAACTAAATTCAAATTTTTTTACAGAAACGGCTAATACATAATCATTTTTATTTACTTTAGAACTCTCTAAAATATTATGTAATTTGATAATTGCTTGCTCTACTGTGTTAATAAAGAATTTTTTTAAAATTAATAATATTTTAGTTTATCATTATCGTACACAATCTATTTTTATAAAGAATATCTGCGTTATATACTAATATTTAAAATTTGTTGCTAATCAATTTTATTTACACTAGGGCAGAGTGCAATATCTGCACTCATTATTATCACTTCTTTTGCATGTGAGTCAAAAAGCCAAATTTGTTCTATAAAAGGTAATTTAGTAAGATTTGTTAAAAAAGGAAGATTCTATGAACTATTCATATTTTTCTATACAAAAGTGTTGCATCGCCGTAGCTGAAAAAGCGCATTTTTTCTTTTATAGCATATTTATATAATTCATGCATTTCTTTAAATCCTGCAAAAGCACATATAAGCATAAATAAAGTAGATTTAGGAAAATGGAAATTAGTAAGTAATATATCTGCTGTTTGAAATTTAAAGCCTGGAATTATAAATATATCGGTTTCAAAATCACCAGCTTTTACTGTGCCGTTATTGCAAGAACTCTCAAGGGTTCTAAGTGTCGTAGTGCCGACTGCAATAATACGTCGCTTTTCTTGCTTTGCTTTATTGATTAGTCCAGCAGTTTCAGGAGTAATAGAGCAATATTCGGTATGCATTTTATGTTCATGAATATTTTCGGTTTTTACCGGTAAAAAAGTTCCAGCTCCTACATGTAGTGTTAAAAATGTAGCTTGTATATTTTTTGCTTTAATTTTATTAAGTATATCCTTAGTAAAATGTAGTCCAGCCGTTGGTGCTGCAACTGAACCTTCTATACTACTATAAACGTTTTGGTAACGTTCATTATCGTTTTTTTGTGCTTCGTGGCCTCTAATATAAAGCGGTAGTGGCATCTCACCGTATTTATCTAGGAACTCAAATACAGAAATATCATCAAGCTCAAATTTTACTTTGATCTCACCCATCGCAAGTTTTTCGGCAATGATTATTTTATGATTATCAAAGTAAAACTCATCGCCTATATTAAGTTTTCGTGCAGGTTTTGCGAAAGCCGACCAACAATTATTAGATAATCTTTGATTTAAATTTATTGTAATATTAGATCTATTTCCCGACTCTACTTCTAGGGGTAACTTGTATGTCAGTCTACTACTCGAATCCTCAATTATGTTTGTGTACGCTACAGTTTTACATTTCGTGTCTCCTTCAAATACTTCTCTATACGCGAGTTTAGACAGAGGGCTATTTTTCTTTAAATTTAGTTTTGCCTTGATGACTTTGCTATTATTAAAGACTAATAAATCACCTTCTTGTAAGTAATCTATTATGTTGTAAAATTTAGTTTTAATAGGTGGCGTAGCAGTAATTAATAAATCTGAATGGTCACGTTTACTAGATGGATATTGTGCAATAAGTTCACTTGGCAAATCAAAGTCAAAATCAGATAGTTTCATTATTTAAATATTAGTAGCTAAAGTAATTATTATAATAGCATATTACAATATTTAATATAAGATTTTATTTATTGATTACTTATTAATAACTCAATTATTTATTGACTAATAAAAGGCAATTTTTATGAAAATACAATCAGAAAAATCATGATATCTGGATGATGTGATTAGGGATAAATTTGTAGTTATTAAGTCATAAAGTATATAGAAAACAATCAAGAATTAGGCTGAATAATATAGATTGTTATTCAATATCTGAACAATATGAAAGTAAAATAAAAAGCTATGCATTTTTGAGAGAGTAGTTTATTCAAGAAGTAAAAGATTTAATTAATTAGGATGAAGATATTTTATAAATCTACTTAATTCAACCTATGATATAGCAATATAATTTCTAAAATAGTAAAGGATCTGGTAACCGCTATATAATATTAATTTAGTAGGGACTTTGTTAACAAATCTAGATGCAAATACAGAATTTAATAAATATAGAGATAAAAACTTTTTACAAGCTGCATACAATATGCACAATAAAGAAATGGTTAAGCTTTTACTTACAAAAAGAATAGATCCGGTTATTGAAGTTTTATAACCAAGTAAAAGAGAATAACAATTCAAAAAAAATGAGGTTTGATTATATAGATGATTATTCTAAAGTTAAAGCTGCAATAAATTATAGCTCAATATTGAAGAAAAAGAAATGAAATTATGTTAAAATAAAGCAATATGAATTTTTAGAGAAAGTTTTGTCAAGGAATTCAAAGATTCTCTTGAAGGCCAGAGTTAAAGATCTATCCTTTCATACATTGCGATATATGCAATATTACAAAATCCTGGTCCTGTTATAGTTAAAGCAATTCATCAGGACTATTACGATTTAGTGTATAGAGTTTGTTAACAGCTCTAAATGAATTAGTCCAAATACAGTAAATACATATATTGGAGTATGGTTCTAGCAATCTTTTAAATTTTGCGTGTGTTAATTATCAGAAAAATATAGATAGGCTTTTATTTAAAGAAGGAGCAAGTATAGACTCTGGCGATAATTCAGGTATAACTCCTTTATGTAATGCTATAGAAGTCAAGTATTTCTAATTGAAATAGAGCTAATCCTAATTATGGTGAATAGGGAAAAATATCTTGTTTAGATATAGCTACTTAAAAAAGAATAGATCTAATAGATAGAATAAATATGCCAAAAGTATTTTTATAATATGGTGGTAACTCAGATTTATTAATTCCTTATTCTACCAAACAAATGCTCTATGATGAAAGAATCAATACAGGTGTTAGGTCATTTAAAGTAAAATGAGAATAAGCGTTTTGTAAGAAAGATTATAAGGAAATTGAGGCTATTGACAAGAAAGATTTAGCTGCATTTTTTCAATGAAAAGCAGACATATTGTCAGTTATAAAAGATGTTTTTAATTTTAAAGAATTTAAGTCAATAATATAAGTTTATTTTTAATAAAAAGTCTTTTTTAGGTGGTTCTAAAATGCAGCAGTTAGGGAAAAATAGATCTTTATGTGAAAAATTATGAACAATAAGTAAAAAGACGTTACGTATTCACCTTAAAAGTTCTATGTGCTTTTAAACTCCAAAAATCTTATTAATAGTAACAGCAAAGGCTCATGCTGACTTAGTTAAAGGTTAAGTCTATTATTACCGCGCTTGTTGTATGACTTCTATGTCATCCCTGCGGAAGTGGAAATTCAGTAAAACCTTGTTGTTTTTAGGTTTAGTTTATCAAATATGTACTAATTATTATTTATTTTAGATTCATGACATCAAACATAGACAAGGCAGCGCTGCCTCACACTATCAATCCTTTTACTTGAGAATCCCATAATTTTTGATATAGCTTACTATTTTTTAGTAATTCTGTGTGGCTACCTTCATCAATTATGTTTCCTTTATCAAAAACTAAAATTCTATCCATATTTAGTAAAGTTGATAATCTGTGGGCAATAACTATCACGGTTTTATTTTGCATTAAATATTCTATTGATTCTTGAATTAGGTTTTCCGTTTCGCTATCTAAACTACTTGTTGCTTCATCGAGAATTAAGATAGGAGCATTTTTTAATATAGCCCTTGCTATAATAATTCTTTGACGCTGACCACCGGATAAATTATTTCCCCGCTCTCCGCACATAGTATCATAACCGTTCGGTAAATTATTGATAACATTGTGGATATGTGCAGATTTTGCTGCTTCTATAACTTCCTCAAGAGTAGCTTCTTTTTTCCCGTATCTGATATTTTCCAAAATAGTACGATGAAAAAGTACCGGTTCTTGCGGTATAAGACTAATAGCTTTTCTAAGAGAATCTTGAGTTACATTTTTAATATTTTGATTATCTATTAAAATCATTCCTTCTGCTATATCATGTAACCTAGTAAGCAAACTAATAAAAGTGGTTTTTCCTGACCCGGAAAATCCGACTAGACCTACTTTTTGTTTACTTGGTATTAATACCGATTTATTATAAAATAGATTATTATTATGATGATAATTAAAGGTAACATTTCTAAATTCAATCACACCTGCTTTAATATCTAAAGGCGTAGCATTTTCAATATCCGTTATAATATGCGGTGCCATTAAAGATAAACCTTGGTTAAATGCACCAACCTGTTCAAATATATCACCTATTTCTTGGGTTAAATCCCAGATATCGTCTGCTACATTTATGCATAATGTGAACACTAATACGCAATCACCTATAGTTATAGATAATGTGCTGCGAAGTACCGACAAATAATAAATCATTATAAAAATCATTATTGAACAAGAAGTCCCAAGAGCATAGCGTAATTTGAACATAAAGAATTGCATAGTTTGCTCATCGGCTACAGCATTTTCTACTCTTGTTTCTAGGTGCTGACGTTCAAATTTATGGGCTGTAAACATTCTAACTGCATTAATGTTGCTAATTGCATCTACTATACTACCAGCAACAAAAGATTGGCTTCTAGCATAATTTAATGAGTATTTATTGATTTTATCTGAGAAAAGAACACTAAGTCCTAAAAAAACCGTAATCCATAAAATAAATATCGTAGCAAAAATATAATGTACCGAATATAAAGCAATTAATGCAAATACAATAATTGCTAGTTTACGAAGAATTTTTTCACCGAATATTGAAATGATCATCTCAAACGATCTTGCGGTTTCGGTAATACGATTGCTAATATGTCCTGCTAGATTATCCTGAAAGAATTTATGGCTATGATATTGTGTATAATTATAAAGTTCATTTAGTATTTTTCCTTTTATTACAGGCAGAGTCTTTAGATACAAATAATCATATGAACGATATGCTATATTAATACTCTCCCACCAAAGAGCATAAAATACTGCCCAGTAAATCATGGACGATAAAAAGTTGTGAGTATTCTCACCGCTAAAAGATTCAATTAAATCAATGATTTTCTGAAGTAATATACTATCAATTGCTGGAATCATACCAAGTAAAATACAGATTACTGTTAATAAAGTAATTTTAAATTTATCGCATTTTAAAAAATAAATACCTAAGCTAAATGTCGATTGGGATAAAGTAGGGTATGTTATCACGATAATGCACCTCGATTTCAAAATAATATAAAATAATATATTAATGCGTATTAAGAGCATATATTCAATTATTTTGCAAAAATATACCTAAAAGATATTAAATGTATGGAAAAATAATAAACAAGCCTTGCTTCTTACCCTAAATAATGCTACAAAACTCAGACAATAAATTCAAAATCATTAGAAATGCAAGAAAAAGAATTATCTAATAATTTTTTAGAAGAACAAGAAAAGTCTAAGGAAGGCGATTCTCCGTTCTTTGATGTAAAATATATTTGTCAAGCCAGTTTATTAATTACAGATTCTATCCGAAAAGGGTATGATGTAACGCAATTGCCTAATGGTGATATTAATGTTACAGAAGTAAGAATAGTAAATGTTCATTATAATTGGAACTCCGAAAAAGGGAAATTTGTTAAAACTAATCAGATAGAATTTAATAATAGCAAAAGCGGCTTATTAAATCAAATACTGTATTGATGTGATTGTATGTCATTCCCGCGGAGGCGGGAATCTAGAAAAACATATAAAAATTTGTTTTTTCTCATATATTATTTATTGCGTCAAATATATAATTTTTGTACCATATTTTGGGATCCCCACCTCCGTGGGAAGGATATATCATAATGGAATTTGATCAAGTATTATTATCGAGGGTTCAATTTGCTTTTACCATAAGTTTTCATGTAATATTCCCTGCCTTTACTATAGGGCTTGCAAGCTTTTTAGTGGTAATTGAAGGGCTATGGTTAAAAACAAAAAAACAGGTTTATCAAGAGATATACAGATTTTGGATTAAGATTTTTGCTGTTGCTTTTGGTATGGGGGTGGTTTCAGGCATTGTAATGTCTTATCAATTCGGCACTAATTGGTCAAATTTTTCAGATAAGATTGGAAATGTCCTCGGACCGCTTCTCGGTTTTGAAGTATTTACTGCCTTTTTCCTTGAATCTTCTTTTTTAGGTATAATGTTATTTGGCTTTAATAAAGTAAGTAAAAAAGTACATTTTATTTCTACGTTAATAGTGGCCATTGGTACTGTAATCTCAGCTTTTTGGATAATTGCAGCCAGTAGTTGGATGCATACGCCTGCAGGTTTTGCGCTGCAAGGCAAAGGGTTCTTTTATCCTGTAAATTGGTTGGATATTATTTTTAATCCTTCTTTCCCATATCGTTTTTTCCATATGATTACGGCGGCTTATTTAACTACTTCTTTTGTCATTGGTGGTGTAGGTAGTTTTTATTTACTCAATAATCGTTATAAAGAGCATGCTAAAATTATGCTTTTTATGGCGGTGTTAATGGCGTTAATCGTTGCGCCTATTCAAATATTTATCGGTCATCTACATGGTTTAAATACTCTTAAATACCAGCCGGTCAAGGTTTCGGCTATAGAAGGTATTTGGAATACGGAAAAAGGAGCAGCTTTTAATCTTATCGGCTTGCCTGACGGGAAAGAAGAAAAAACGAAATATGCTATAGAAATACCTTATGTTAGTAGTTTAATCTTGACACATAGTATAGATGGTGAGGTGAAAGGGTTGAAAGAATGGACACAAGAAGAGCGTCCGCCGGTTGCAGTAGTATTTTTTAGCTTCCGTATTATGTTAGGTATTGGTTTCTTAATGGTATTTACAGGTGTAGCAGGCTTATATCTTTATTTGAAGAAAAGATTACATACTACGCATTGGTTTCAATATTGGTATATATTAATGTCACCTTCAGGTTTTATTGCAGTACTTGCTGGTTGGTTTGTAACTGAGGTAGGTAGACAACCTTATATAGTGTATAATATTTTAAAAACCGTGGATATGGTATCACCGGTACTTGGTAAATATGTATTTATTTCTCTAATTGCTTTTATAGTAGTATATGCGCTCATTTTCGGAGCAGGTATATATTACATAATGTATTTGATAAAAAAAGGTATAGAGGCGATAGATAATAAAGAAATGTATGGAGAGATTGGATTGAATAACCCTTTATTAGAAAAGTAAAACAGTTTTTATATTAATATATAAAATCATTATTGTAATTTTAACTATATTTATTGAATAATCAAAACATTTTTTAAATATGCACTTAGAATATATAGTTAATATATCTGAAAATGGCAGAATAAATATTCCTGCAAAATTGAGACTAATTACATATTTCTTTAGGAGATCACTTAATGTTAATATTTGATGAGGAATTAAAATTGATTCCTTTAAAAATAAAATAAAAGAATTGCAAATATTGGTAAAATCTAAAGATAAGAAGTAATATATAATAATTTAGTCTTGAATTGATGCAAGAAAAAAGGAATTTAAAAATGAATAAAATGCATTTTAGATGCATCTGCTTTGCTTGCATTATTTAACTTAGAAAATGATAGTGAGAAAGTTGAAGAATTATTGCCGTTATCTATTATGTCTATGGTAAATATAGCGGTAGTGTGATAGCAGAGCTAAATATATCATCTTCTAAAAGTAAAGCAATGATTTCAGCTTCAATAAATAAAATTATATTATTAGCTTTTGATCAGGCTATAGAAGAAATGAAACGCTTAAAAAAAGAAGCAGAGCAATTTGGTTTGCCTCTTGGTGAAAGAGCTTGTATTGGATTAATCGCCGGTTATCTATCGATATATTACAGCAGATAACGCTTTGGCTAAATTGTATTATCATTTTAATTTAATTTGTTAAAAAACTCATGTTAAACTTTACATCTTATATAGATTTACCGCTTGTTTGGGGTGGGCTTATAGCTACTACTATTTGTTTATATGTTTTATTAGACGGTTTTGATTTAGGGATAGGAATCTTATTTCCATTTGCACCTACCGATGATTGCCGTCATAAAATGATCAATTCTATTGCTCCTTTTTGGGATGGTAACGAAACTTGGTTGGTACTTGGTGGTGGCGGTTTATTTGCAGTTTTTCCACTTGCATATTCACTGTTAATGCCGGCTTTATATATTCCTATTACATTGATGTTACTCGGTCTGATATTTCGCGGTGTAGCTTTTGAATTCCGTTTAAAGGCTCATATAGGCCATCGTTATA